>NZ_JAHHIU010000228.1 GCF_024539815.1 Streptomyces hayashii | reverse complement strand
GGGACGGGTGCGGGGGCGGGTGCGGGCGCCGAGACGGGTGCGGGTGCGAAGGCCCTCGGGCAGGCGGAGGCGGGAGCGGTCAGTGTGCGGCGGGGCGGTCCTGGCGGTCCGTGAACGGTGGCGCGGTCGCGACCAGGACGGGGATGCGGCGGATCCTGCGGGGCCTGAGGAGCCGGCCGAGGACCCGGAGGGCGAGTACCTGCCGGGCGTGCGCCGCCGCGGCCCGCAGGCGCCGGGCGTCGACCCGCCGTGCCGTCCGCAGGACGAGCGGGAGCAGTCGCGCGCGGACGAGCCGGTCGGGGTCCGGGCGACGCAGGCGCGTGGCGGCTGTGTGCAGGATCCTCGCGGCGGTGCGCAGGAAGGGGGCGGCGGGTGTTCTCGGGACTCGGGCGGTGGCGGCGCGAGGCGCGAGGGCGGGGCGTGGACGCCTCCAGGGCGCCGTGCCGGGTTCGGCCCGGGTGCCGGCGGCGGCCGTGGCGTGAACGCGTGCGTGGGCCTTGCGGCGGTGAAGCATGCGTATACCCATGGCCGCATCCTGGCGGTCGGCGACGGTCGGGGGCCTGTTCTCGACGGCCACGCGGGTGAGGGCTCTTCGGGGGATGACCGGCGGTGACGAAGGACGTCGGCAGCGGGCGGCGGATTCGCCGGAGGGTCGCACAGGCGAGAAGAGACGGGTGAGGGCAGGAGGAAAGGGGGCGCGGGTGGAAAGGGGCAGGGGCCGGAAAAGGGCCAGACGGCAACGGTGCAGCCCCAGACGGCAAGGGTGCAAGAGGGCAGCATTGGAAGAGGGCGGGGTCCTGTCCGGGCGGACAGGACCCCTCACCGTCTGAATGCGCACCGGGCCTGTGACGGCCGCCCGGCTGCCGCGGACTTAGTGCGCGGCCGACTCCCAGTCCGCGCCCGCGCCCACCGAGACGTCCAGCGGGGCCCTGAGGTGGACGGCGCCGGCCATCTCGCGGCGGACCAGTTCCTCCACGGCCACCCGTTCGCCGGGGGCGATCTCCAGGACGATTTCGTCGTGGACCTGGAGCAGCATGCGGGAAGCGAGGTCCGCCGCGCGCAGTGCGCCGTCCACCTTGAGCATGGCGATCTTGACGATGTCGGCGGCGGTGCCCTGGATGGGCGCGTTGAGGGCCATGCGCTCGGCCGCCTCACGGCGCTGGCGGTTGTCGCTGTTGAGGTCGGGCAGATAGCGGCGGCGGCCGAACAGGGTCGCCGTGTAGCCCGTGGCGCGTGCCTCGTCGACGGCGCGCCGCAGGTAGTCCCGTACGCCGCCGAAGCGCTCGAAGTAGGCGTCCATCAGGGCGCGGGCCTCGCCCGCCTCGATGTTCAGCTGCTGGGACAGGCCGAACGCCGACAGCCCGTACGCGAGGCCGTAGGACATGGCCTTGATCTTGCGGCGCATCTCCGCGTCCACCGCGTCGCGCTCGACGCCGAACACCTGGGAGGCGGCCGTGGTGTGCAGGTCCTCTCCGGAGGTGAACGCCTCGATGAGACCGGCGTCCTCGGAGAGGTGGGCCATCACGCGCAGCTCGATCTGGCTGTAGTCGGCCGTCATCAGCGACTCGAAGCCCTCGCCGACGACGAAGCCGCGGCGGATGGCGCGGCCCTCGTCGGTGCGGACGGGGATGTTCTGCAGGTTGGGGTCGGTGGAGGACAGCCGGCCGGTCGCCGCGACCGTCTGGTTGAAGGTGGTGTGGATGCGGCCGTCGGCGGCGATCGTCTTGATCAGGCCCTCGACCGTGACGCGGAGTTTCGCCTGCTCGCGGTGGCGGAGCATGATGACCGGCAGCTCGTTGTCGGTCTGACCGGCCAGCCAGGCGAGGGCGTCGGCGTCGGTGGTGTAGCCGGTCTTGGTCTTCTTCGTCTTCGGCAGGCCCAGCTCGCCGAAGAGGACTTCCTGGAGTTGCTTGGGCGAGCCGAGGTTGAACTCGTGCCCGGCCGCGGCGTGCGCCTCCTTCACGGCCTGCTGGACGGCGCCGGCGAACATCTGCTCCATGGCCTCCAGGTGGGCGCGGTCGGCCGCGATGCCATGGCGCTCCATGCGGGCCAGGAGGACGGAGGTGGGCAGTTCCATGTCGCGCAGCAGGTCGGTGGCGCCGACCTCCTCCAGTCGGCCGCGGAAGGCCTCCCCGAGGTCGACGATCGTGCGGGCCTGCACCATGAGGGCTTCGGCCTCCGCGCCGTCGTCCGCGCCGAAGGCGAGCTGGCCGTCGGCCGTCGCGGCGGGGGCGAGTTCGCGGCCCAGGTACTCCAGGGACAGCGCGTCCAGGTCGAAGGAGCGGCGGCCGGGCTTGACCAGGTAGGCGGCGAGCGCGGTGTCCATGAGGACGCCGGCGACGGACCAGCCGTGCTCGGCGAACACGCGCATGGCGCCCTTGGCGTCGTGCAGGACCTTGGGGCGTTCCTCTGCGGCGAGCCAGGCCGCCCACGCGTTCTCGTCGGTCTCGTCCAGCTCCGTCGGGTCGAACCAGGCGGCGGCTCCGCCGGCCGCGGCGAGTGCGACCTCGGCGACCGAGCCGGCGCCCAGCGCCCAGGTGTCGACGGTGGCGACGCCCAGCGTCTGCGTGCCGTGCTCGGCGAGCCAGCCGGCCAGCTCGCCCGTGCCGAGCACCGTGCCGTCCAGTTCCACGCCGGCGGTGACCACCGGGGCAGCCTCGGCCTCCTCGCCGCCGGGGTCGACGGCGTAGAGCCGCTCGCGCAGCGAGGGGTTCCTGATCTCCAGGGTGTCCAGGACCATCGCGACGGCCGTGCGGTCGTAGGGGGCGCGTTCCAGTTCGGCGACCGCCTTGGGCAGCTCGACGTCCCGGACCATCTCGGTGAGGCGACGGTTGAGCTTGACGGCCTCCAGGTGGTCGCGCAGGTTCTGCCCGGCCTTGCCCTTGACCTCCTCGACGCGCTCGACGAGCTCCGCGAACGAACCGAACTGGTTGATCCACTTCGCGGCCGTCTTCTCGCCGACGCCCGGGATGCCGGGCAGGTTGTCGGACGGGTCGCCGCGCAGCGCCGCGAAGTCGGGGTACTGCGCGGGCGTCAACGCGTACTTCTCGAAGACCTTCTCCGGGGTGAACCGGGTCAGCTCCGAGACGCCCTTCGTCGGGTACAGGACCGTGGTGTGCTCGGACACCAGCTGGAAGGAGTCGCGGTCGCCGGTGACGATCAGGACCTCGAAGCCGGCGGCCTCGGCCTGGGTGGCGAGCGTGGCGATGACGTCGTCGGCCTCGAAGCCGTCCACCGCGAACCGCGAGACGTGCATCGCGTCGAGCAGCTCGCCGATCAGCTCGACCTGCCCCTTGAACTCGTCGGGCGTCTTGGAGCGGTTGGCCTTGTACTCGGTGAACTCCTCCGAGCGCCATGTCTTGCGGGAGACGTCGAAGGCGACCGCGAAGTGCGTGGGCGATTCGTCACGCAACGTGTTGGCGAGCATCGACGCGAAACCGTAGATCGCGTTCGTCGGCTGACCCGTCGCGGTGGTGAAGTTCTCCGCGGGCAGCGCGAAGAACGCGCGGTACGCCAGCGAATGCCCGTCCATGAGCATCAGGCGCGGGCGGCTTGCGCCGGTGGGGGTGTCGGTCTTCTTCGCTGCTGTCTCTGCCACGTCCCCGATCCTGCCACGCCCCACTGACACTCGGCTCCAGACGACTCCGCCCGGCCGGCGCACCCGGTGGCCGCCGCTCCCCGCCCGAGCCCCTGCCCGCGGCACGAGCCCGCGCCCCTTGCCCGTCCGCCGCCGTCCGCCCGGCCCGGCATCCCTCACCCGCAGCCCGTGCCCGTGCCCGGGTCCGGGTCCGGGTCCGGGTCCGTGACCAGTACCACACGGGATCGTTGTCGGCGCCGCGTGCGAGGATCCCTGTGGCGGTGCGCACGGCACGACGCGCGGCACGCCCGCCGGAAGCCACACCCGTACATACGGCCCACACGGCAGGTCGAAGGAGAGTGCCCGATGGCAACCAAGCCGCCCAAGAGTGATCCGGTCCAGGACGCGCCGCGGGTCGCCGAGCCCCAGCACGCGGCAGCGGGCCTGCCGGCCGTCGGACACTCCCTGCGCATCGCCAGGCAGCAGATGGGCGTGAAGCGCACCGCCCTGACGCTGCTGCGCGTCAACCAGAAGGACGGCTTCGACTGCCCCGGCTGCGCATGGCCCGAGCCCGAGCACCGGCACACCGCGGAGTTCTGCGAGAACGGCGCCAAGGCGGTCGCCGAGGAGGCGACCCTGCGGCGGGTCACCCCCGAGTTCTTCGCCTCGCACACCGTCGCCGACCTCGCCGGCCGCAGCGGCTACTGGCTGGGCCAGCAGGGCCGGCTCACCCACCCCATGTACCTGCCCGAAGGGGCCGAGCGCTACGAGCCGGTCACCTGGGAGCGCGCCTTCGACATCATCGCCGAGGAGACGGCCGCCCTCGCCTCCCCCGACGAGGCCGTCTTCTACACCTCCGGCCGCACCAGCAACGAGGCCGCGTTCCTCTACCAGTTGTTCGCCCGCGAACTCGGCACGAACAATCTGCCGGACTGCTCCAACATGTGCCACGAGTCCTCCGGCTCGGCCCTGTCGGAGACCATCGGCATCGGCAAGGGCAGCGTCCTGCTGGAGGACCTCCACCAGGCCGACCTGATCATCGTCGCCGGACAGAACCCGGGCACCAACCACCCCCGCATGCTCTCCGCCCTGGAGAAGGCCAAGGCGGGCGGCGCGAAGATCATCAGCGTCAATCCGCTGCCCGAGGCGGGCCTGGAACGCTTCAAGAACCCGCAGACCCCGCAGGGCATGGTCAAGGGCGCCGCGCTCACCGATCTCTTCCTGCAGATCCGCATCGGCGGCGACCAGGCGCTCTTCCGCCTCCTCAACAAGCTCGTCCTGGAGACCGAGGGCGCGCTCGACGAGGCGTTCATCGCCGAACACACCCATGGTTTCGAGGAGTTCGCCGAGACGGCGCGAGCCGCCGACTGGGACGAGACGCTCACCGCGACCGGCCTGACCCGCGCGCAGATCGAGGAAGCCCTGCGCATGGTGCTCGCCTCGCAGCGCACCATCGTCTGCTGGGCCATGGGCCTCACCCAGCACAAGCACTCCGTGCCCACCATCCGCGAGGTCGTCAACTTCCTGCTGCTGCGCGGGAACATCGGCCGCCCGGGCGCGGGCGTGTGTCCGGTGCGCGGCCACTCCAACGTGCAGGGCGACCGCACCATGGGCATCTTCGAGCGGCCCGCACCGGCCTTCCTGGACGCCCTGCAGAAGGAGTTCGGCTTCGCGCCGCCACGCGCGCACGGCTTCGACGTGGTGCGCGCCATCCGCGCGCTGCGCGACGGCGAGGCGAAGCTGTTCTTCGCCATGGGCGGGAACTTCGTCTCGGCCTCCCCCGACACCGACGTCACCGAGGCGGCCATGCGGCGCGCCCGGCTGACCGTGCACGTGTCGACCAAGCTGAACCGCTCGCACGTGATCACCGGCGCACGCGCCCTGATCCTGCCCACCCTCGGGCGCACCGAGCGCGATCTGCAGGACGGCGGCGAGCAGTTCGTGACCGTCGAGGACTCCATGGGCATGGTGCACGCCTCCCGGGGCCGTCTCGCGCCCGCGAGCGCGCACCTGCTGTCCGAGCCGGCCATCGTGTGCCGGCTGGCCCGCCGGGTGCTGGGCGAGAACAGCGCGACGCCCTGGGAGGAGTTCGAGAAGGACTACGCGGCGATCCGCGACCGCATCGCGCGGGTGATCCCCGGCTTCGAGGACTTCAACGCGCGCGTGAGCGACTCCGACGGCCGCCCCGGCGGCTTCACCCTCCCGCACGCCCCGCGGGACGAGCGCCGCTTCCCCACGGCCACCGGCAAGGCAAACTTCACCGCCGCCCCGGTCGAGTACCCGAAGCTGCCCGAGGGCCGCCTGCTGCTGCAGACGCTGCGCTCGCACGACCAGTACAACACCACGATCTACGGCCTCGACGACCGTTACCGCGGCATCAGGAACGGCCGTCGGGTCGTCCTGGTCAACGCCGAGGACGCGCGCGCCCTCGGACTCGCCGAGGGCGGGTACGTGGACCTGGTGAGCGAGTGGAAGGACGGCGTGGAACGGCGGGCGCCCGGCTTCCGGGTCGTGCTCTACCCGACCACCCGGGGCTGCGCCGCCGCGTACTACCCGGAGACCAACGTGCTGGTCCCGCTGGACGCCACCGCCGACACCAGCAACACCCCGGCCAGCAAGTCCGTCGTGGTCCGTCTGGAACAATCGGGCACCGACTGAGCGTTTGCTCAGTGACGCCGGATGTGATCGACGAACGGAGCCGGGCCCATGGGCGAGCAGCAGCACGTGAAGTTCCCGCAAGAGGTCATCGACGAGTACGCCGCCCTGGGCATCGACATCGTCGCGCTGTTCTCCGCCGGACATCTCGGCTCCCGCATGGGCGTGGAGATCGTCGAGGCCTCCGCGGACCGCGTCGTGGGCACCATGCCCGTCGAGGGCAACACCCAGCCCTACGGCCTGCTCCACGGCGGCGCCTCCGCGGTCCTCGCCGAGACCCTCGGCTCGGTCGGCTCGATGCTGCACGGCGGCAGCACCAAGATCGCCGTCGGCGTCGACCTGAACTGCACCCATCACCGCGGCGCCCGCTCCGGCCTGGTGACGGGCGTCGCCACACCCGTGCACCGGGGGCGCTCCACGGCCACGTACGAGATCGTGATCAGCGACGAGGAGGGCCGGCGCGTGTGCACCGCCCGGCTCACCTGTCTGCTGCGCGACGCCCCCGCCGCCACGAACTGACGTCCGACACCCCGTGCGGCGCGACCCGTTGCCCGGCGCCGCCCCGGCGGCCTGGCGTCACGGGCATGACGACGGCGAGCACCGCGGCGGCGAGAGCGACGGCACGGCCGCCCGGACCGCGGCAGGCGCCGGCGGCCGGTGGGGCGGCGCTCCCTCGTGCCCGCGGCGGCCGCGTGCAGCGGGGCCGCTCCGGCCGTCCCGCGAGGGGCACTTCGCGGTGAACGGGATCGGCCCGGTCGAGCCCGGCGCAGGCACCCGAGGCCGCCCTCCGCACGCCTCGGGGGCCGCCGCACCCGCCGCCCGGTCGCTCGCCCGGTTCTACGCCGCCCACCGTCGCGCCGCCCATGCCCTCCTCGCCGCGGTCCTTCTCCTCGCCGGCGGCTGCCTGTACGCGTCCCTGCCGCCCGCCGCCCGGCCCGCGAAGGCCGAACTGCCCTTCCCCGCCCGGACGGTGGACGTCGGCTACCTCGGCGAGATCGCCGTTCCGCCCGGCGCCCGCCCCCGCACGTTCGACTTCGAGGTGCTGCTCGGCGTGCGGTCGGGCCCGCCGGTCACCGTGACGACGCTGACCCCGCCCGGCGCCGGCCTCACGCTGACCTCCGCCCCGCGGGCGCCGTTCCGGACGAAGAAGGGCGCCGCCCGCAAGATCGTGATCACCCTGCACGTAACGGAATGCAGAAAACCGCCGAGAAACACTGGACTTGCTTTCGTGGGCGTAACTCTACGTAATGCGCGCGCAATACAGGTCCGCCGATTCCCCCTGGGTCCCCGCTATGCCCACGACCTCTCCGCAGCCCTGCAGGTCGCCTGCAGCAACGATTTCAGGTAATCAGCAAAAAGCCTGAGACACCTGACCCCAGCCGGAGCCGTCCTGCACATTCTCACCATGTGGACAGGACGAATCACCCCACATTCTGCTGTTCCACCCGCCAAGTACCGCTCTGCATTACCTCGTGTCATAACAAGAGCGTCACAGCCTTCGTCAGACCCTCCTCCACGTTCCCTCCACCCGCTTAGAGTCACGCCCAGTCACCGCGCCACCGGTTTGGAAGTCAATTCGGCCCAGCGCTCGACTCGGCGCGTTCCAGGGGGGACCGCCGTGCCAGGGAAAGGACCTGATTCGTGCGTCAACGTTCGATCATCGCAATCACCGCCGCACTGTCCGCGGGAGCGCTCACCCTCACCGCCTGCGGCTCACGCGACGACAACAAGGGCGGTGACAGCGACAAGAAGACCGAGATCATCATCGGCGTTGATGCTCCACTGACCGGTCAGAACTCGGCCACCGGACTCGGCATCCAGGGCGGCGTCCAGATCGCCGTCGACGACGCCAACAAGAACAACACCGTTCCCGGCGTGACCTTCAAGGTCCAGGCGCTCGACGACAAGGCCATCCCGGCCAGCGGCCAGCAGAACGCCACCGCGCTCGTCAACAACGACAAGGTGCTCGGCGTCGTCGGCCCGCTGAACTCGGGTGTCGCCACCCAGATGCAGCAGGTCTTCGCGACCGCCAACCTCGTCCAGATCTCGCCCTCGAACACGGCGCCCGAACTCACCCAGGGCAAGAACTGGCAGACGTCGAAGACGCGCCCGTTCAAGACGTACTTCCGCACCGCCACCACCGACGCCCTCCAGGGCGGCTTCGCGGCGGAGTACGCCGCCACCACGCTCAAGAAGAAGAACGTCTTCGTCGTCGACGACAAGCAGACCTACGGCGCGGGCCTGGCCAAGCTCTTCAAGGCCGGCTTCACCAAGAGCGGCGGCAAGGTCGCCGGCGAAGACCACGTCAACACCGGCGACACCGACTTCTCCGCCCTCGTCACCAAGATCAAGAACTCCAAGGCCGACCTCGTCTACTACGGCGGCCAGTACGACGAGTCCGAGAAGCTCACCAAGCAGCTCAAGGACGGCGGCGTCAAGGTCCCGCTGTTCGGCGGCGACGGCATGTTCAGCGACACCTACATCCAGACCGCCGGCAAGACCTCCGAAGGCGACCTGGCCACCTCCGTCGGCCAGCCCGTCGACTCCCTGCCCTCCGCCGCGGACTTCATCAAGAAGTACAAGGCCTCCGGCCTCAAGGGCGACTACGGCACCTACGGCGGCTACTCCTACGACGCCGCCACCGCCATCATCAAGGCGATCGCCAACGTCGTGAAGGACGGCAAGATCCCCGACGGCGCCCGCGCCAAGATCGTGGACGAGGTCCAGAAGACCAAGTTCGACGGCATCGCCGGCCCCGTCTCCTTCGACGAATACGGCGACACCACCAACAAGCAGCTCACCGTCTACCAGGTCGTCGACGGCAAGTGGAAGGCCGTCAAGAGCGGCACGTTCAACGGCTGACAGCTCCCCGCCGCTAGCTAGACCCCCGGGCCGCGCGGCCAAGACCACACGTCACCGCGCGGCCCGATCATGTCCCCCCGTTCACTTCCACACCCACATGGAGGCCATGCGGTGAACACCCTGCCGCAGCAGCTGGCCAACGGGCTGTTCCTCGGCTCGATGTACGGGCTGATCGCCATCGGCTACACGATGGTGTACGGCATCGTCCAGCTCATCAACTTCGCCCACGGCGAGATCTTCATGACCGGCGGCTTCGGAGCCCTCACGGTCTACCTGTACGTCCTGCCCGACGGCACATCCATGTGGATAGCCCTCCCCGCCATGCTCATCGGCGGCGGACTCGTCGCCGTCCTCATCGCCGTCGGGGCGGAACGGTTCGCCTACCGACCACTGCGCGGCGCCCCACGCCTGGCACCCCTCATCACCGCCATCGGCCTCTCCCTCGCACTCCAGCAGGCCGTCTTCAACTGGTACCCGGACGCCAAGACGGACCGCAACTTCCCGCAGATCGACGCCGGACCCTGGCACCTCGGGTCCATCAGCATCAGCAGCGGCTCCCTCTTCGTCATCGTCGCCGCCCCCCTCTGCATGGCAGCCCTCGCACTCTTCGTCAGCATGTCCCGCACCGGCCGCGCCATGCAGGCCACCGCCCAGGACCCTGACACCGCCCAGCTCATGGGCATCGACACCAACAAGATCATCGTGATCGCCTTCGCCATCGGCGGCTTCTTCGCCGCCGTCGCCGCCGTCTCCTACGGCCTGCGCTACGGCTCGATCCAGTACAACATGGGCTTCCAGATGGGCCTCAAGGCCTTCACCGCAGCCGTCCTCGGCGGCATCGGCAACATCTACGGCGCCATGATCGGCGGCCTCGTCCTCGGCCTCGCCGAAACCATGGCCACCTCCTACATCGACGGCATCCCCGGCATGCAGCAGCTCGGCGGCGGCGGCTGGTCCTCCGTGTGGGCCTTCGTCCTCCTCATCCTCGTACTGCTGTTCAGGCCACAGGGCCTGGTCGGCGAACGCGTCGCGGACAGGGCGTGAACACCATGGCAACCACCGAAACCACCGCCGAGATCACCGCCCCCGCACGCGGCCTGATCGCACTCCCCCGGGCCGCCGCGCGCAGCCTCATCGCCGTCGGCGCCATCGCCACCATCGCCAGCACGTTCATGTCGTGGACCTACACGGCCGACTTCCCCGGGGACCTCACCTACTACGGCTCCCCCGCCGGCCTCCAGATCCTCGACCTCGTCGCCGGCGCACTCACCCTGCTCTTCGCGCTCACCCTCTTCGACGTCCGCGGCCTGCGCTGGCTCAACCCCGCAGACGCCACCGCGCCCGTCGTCCTCGCCACCGCCTCCGCGTTCGCCGTCAGCTGGTTCAGCGCCATCGCCATCGCGGTCGACCTCAAGGGCCTCGTGGCCCTCGACCCGGGCGCCTACCTCGCAGCCATCGGCTCCCTCATCGCCCTCGTCGGCGCCCTCGCCCTGCCCAGCCCCGGCGACACCGTCAAGGACTGGGTCAGCAAGCCCGACCGCATCCCCGCCGCCCAAACCCTCCCCGGCTGGGCAGAGCGCCTCGTCATCACCGGCGCCACCGCCGTCGCACTGATCGTCTTCACCTACGGCATCGGCGTCGACCCGGACGCCAGCGAGACCTTCATCGGCTACCTGCTGCTCGTCATCTTCGGCACCTGGGCACTCCAGGCAGCCGGACTCTTCGACCGCTTCGCCGAACTCAACGCCCGCCACAAGGGATTCGCCACCTCCATGGCCTTCCTCGCCGCGGCGATCTTCCCCTTCGTCGAGAACAACGAGCACAACGCCAACCTCGGCGTGAACATCCTCGTCGTCGCCACCGTCGCCCTCGGCCTGAACATCGTCGTCGGCCTCACCGGACTCCTCGACCTCGGATACGTCGCCTTCCTCGGCGTCGGCGCCTACGCCGCGGCCCTCGTCTCCGGCTCCGAGTTCTCCCGCTTCTCCGGCGTCCAGTTCCCCTTCTGGGCCGCCATGCTCACCGGAATGGCCGCCTCCCTCGTGTTCGGCGTCCTCATCGGAGCCCCCACCCTCCGCCTGCGCGGCGACTACCTCGCCATCGTCACCCTCGGCTTCGGAGAGATCTTCCGCATCTCCGTCAACAACCTCGACGGCTCCTCCGGACCCAACCTGACCAACGGCCCCAACGGCATCTCGATGATCCCGGACCTCAACATCTTCGGGTTCAACTTCGGAAACGCTCACGACATCGGCTCGATCACCCTCGGCCGCTTCGCGAACTACTTCCTGCTGATGCTGATCATCACCGGCATCGTCGTGATCGTCTTCAACCGCGCAGCCGACTCCCGCATCGGCCGCTCCTGGATCGCCATCCGCGAAGACGAAACCGCCGCCACCGCCATGGGCATCAACGGCTTCCGGGTCAAGCTCATCGCCTTCGCCCTCGGCGCCTCCCTCGCCGGCCTCGCCGGCACGGTCAGCGCCCACGTCGGCTACAGCGTCAACCCCGCCCCGTACCAGTTCGCCGGCTCCGTACCGCCCAACTCCGCCTTCCTCCTCGCCGCAGTCGTCCTCGGCGGCATGGGCACCGTCAACGGACCCATCCTCGGCGCCACCCTGCTCTACCTCCTCCCCGAGAAGCTCGGCTTCCTGAAGGAGTACCAACTCTTCGCCTTCGGCGTCGCCCTCGTCATCCTCATGCGCTTCCGCCCCGAAGGCATCATCGCCAACCGCCGACGCCAGCTCGAATTCCACGAAACCGACCAACTCGACATCCCCGAACAAGGCCTGCCCGCCTCCACAGTCGGCGTCACCAAGGCAGGGGCGTAACCCACATGACCACCACCACAACCACCAGCCCCGTCCTCGAAGCCCGCGGCGTCATCATGCGCTTCGGAGGCCTCACCGCCGTCCGCGACGTCGACCTCACCGTCAACACCGGCGAGATCGTCGGCCTCATCGGCCCCAACGGCGCCGGCAAGACGACCTTCTTCAACTGCCTCACCGGCCTCTACGTCCCCACCGAGGGCAAGGTCTCCTACAAAGGCACCGTCCTCCCCCCCAAGCCCCACCTCGTCACCGACGCCGGCATCGCCCGCACCTTCCAGAACATCCGGCTCTTCGCCAACATGACCGTCCTGGAAAACGTCCTCGTCGGCCGACACACCAGGACCAAAGAAGGACTCTGGTCCGCCCTCCTGCGCGGCCCCGGCTTCCGCAAAGCCGAAGCCGCCTCACGCGAACGCGCCATGGAACTCCTGGAGTTCATCGGCCTCGCACACAAAGCCGACCACCTCGCCCGCAACCTCCCCTACGGCGAACAGCGCAAGCTCGAAATCGCCCGCGCCCTCGCCAGCGAACCCGGCCTGCTGCTCCTCGACGAGCCCACCGCCGGCATGAACCCCCAGGAAACACGCGCGACCGAAGAACTCATCTTCGCCATCCGCGACCAGGGCATCGCCGTCCTCGTCATCGAGCACGACATCCGGTTCATCATGAACCTCTGCGACCGCGTCGCCGTGCTCGTCCAGGGCGAGAAGATCGTGGAAGGCCCCGCCGAAGTGGTCCAGGCCGACGAACGCGTCATCGCCGCCTACCTCGGCACCCCGTTCGAAGGCTCTCCCGGCGCCGAAGAACTCGCCGAAGTCGAAGCGGCCGAAGCCACCGCCGACAACGACGCGGAGAGCGCCACCAGCAAGGAAGGAACCGCCCAGTGACCGCGCTGCTGGAGGTCGAAGACCTCAAGGTCGCCTACGGCAAGATCGAAGCCGTCAAGGGCATCTCCTTCTCCGTCGAAGCCGGACAGATCGTCACCCTCATCGGCACCAACGGCGCCGGCAAGACCACCACCCTGCGCACCCTCTCCGGGCTCCTCAAGCCCGCCGGCGGCCGCATCCTCTTCGACGGCAAACCCCTCAGCGGCATCCCCGCACACAAGATCGTCGCCCTCGGCCTCGCACACTCCCCCGAGGGACGCCACATCTTCCCCCGGCTGACGATCGCCGAAAACCTCCAGCTCGGAGCATTCCTCCGCTCCGACAAGGCAGGCATCGAAAAGGACATCCAGCGCGCCTACGACCTCTTCCCCATCCTGGGAGAGCGCCGCAAACAGGCCGCAGGCACCCTCTCCGGCGGCGAACAGCAAATGCTCGCCATGGGCCGCGCCCTCATGTCCCAGCCCAAACTCCTCATGCTGGACGAGCCCTCCATGGGCCTCTCCCCCATCATGATGCAGAAGATCATGGCCACCATCGCCGAGCTGAAGTCCCAGGGCATGACCATCCTGCTCATCGAGCAGAACGCCCAGGCCGCCCTCTCGCTCGCCGACCACGGCCACGTCATGGAGATCGGCAAGATCGTCCTCTCCGGCACCGGCCAGGACCTCCTCCACGACGAGTCCGTCCGCAAGGCCTACCTCGGCGAGGACTGACCCACCCCCCTCACACACGACGAAGGCCCGCGCCCCTTCTCCGGGCGCGGGCCTTCGTCATGCGCACAGAGCGCCGCAGGAACTAACCCTTGTTCGCCTTCTTCTCGTCCGCGTCCTCGATGACCGCCTCGGCCACCTGCTGCATCGACATCCGACGATCCATCGACGTCTTCTGGATCCACCGGAACGCCGCCGGCTCCGTCAGCCCGTACTCCGTCTGCAGGATCGACTTCGCCCGATCCACCAGCTTCCGCGTCTCCAGCCGCAGCGTCAGATCCGCGACCTCGTTCTCCAGCTCACGCAGCTCCGTGAAACGCGAGACCGCCATCTCGATCGCCGGGACGACATCGCTCTTGCTGAACGGCTTCACCAGATACGCCATCGCACCCGCGTCCCGCGCCCGCTCCACCAGGTCGCGCTGCGAGAACGCCGTCAGCATCAGCACCGGCGCGATCCGCTCCTCGGCGATCCTCTCCGCCGCCGAGATGCCGTCCAGCTTCGGCATCTTCACATCGAGGATCACCAGGTCCGGCTTGTGCTCACGGGCCAGCTCGACGGCCTGCTCACCGTCACCGGCCTCGCCGACGACGCTGTAGCCCTCCTCCTCCAGCATCTCCTTGAGGTCGAGACGGATCAGCGCCTCGTCCTCGGCGATGACGACACGGGTCGTCAGCGGAGGCACGTGCGACTTGTCGTCGTCGGGCGCGTCTACGGGCTGGGGCGACTCGGGGGCGGTCACGGGGGCTCCTCGTTCAGGGGCGGGTACTGCTGACAAGAGCCTACCTAGCTGCACCTCAACGTGGTCACCCGGTACACTCCTCTCGGGTCGACCGGCCGGGTTGGCGCAACTGGTTGACGCGGAGGTCTCAAACACCTCTGTCCGAAAGGACGTGTGGGTTCGAATCCCATACCCGGCACCCGAAGCGGAGGTTCACGTTCTCGTGAACCTCCGCTTTTCAGTGCACACGGTCAAGGCCGGTCACACAGAGTGTTCGCATGAACTTTCACGGCACTGATGTTCGGCAGCAGGCCATCACACTGCTGAGGGACGGGACGCGGAACGCAGATGTGGCTCGCCGGTTGAACGTTCCGCTCGGCACGGTCGGCTACTGGAAACACATGGACCGTGCGAAACGCGGCGAGTGTCCGGGATCGCGCGATCCGAAATGCCCCCGGTGCCACGAGCGGGAGCTCGACGAGACGGCATACAGCTATCTGCTCGGGCTCTATCTGGGCGACGGCCACATCAGTCGATATTCGGAGCACCGTGTGCCCAACCTCATGATCACCTGTGCCGAATCATGGCCCGGCCTCATGGAGGAGTGCGAGAAGGCCATGCGCGCGGTCTTTCCCGACAACTCCGTCTGCCGGGTCCGCAGGACGGGGTGCAGCAATGTGAAGGTCTACTCGAAGCACCTGCACTGCGTCTTCCCCCAGCACGGTCCCGGCAAGAAACACGAGCGGCCCATCGTGCTCGAAGCGTGGCAGCAGGCCATCGTCGACGCCTACCCCTGGGAACTCATCCGGGGTCTCATCCACTCCGACGGGTGCCGCATCACCAACTGGACGACTCGCATCGTCGCCGGGGAGCGCAAGCGCTACGAGTATCCCCGGTACTTCTTCACCAACGTCTCCGACGACATCCGGCGGCTCTTCACCGACACCCTCGAAAAGCTGGGCATCGAGTGGACGCACTGCACCCGCCACGGAAACCCTTACAACATCTCCGTCGCCAAGAAGGCGCACGTCGCCCTCCTCGACGCCCACGTCGGCCCCAAGTACTGAGCTCTACTTCGGGCTGTCGTCCTCGCCGACGTGGTGGACGCGGACCAGGTTCGTCGAGCCCGGGACGCCGGGCGGGGAGCCTGCGGTGATCACGACCACGTCGCCCTTGCGGCAGCGGCCGTGGCGCAGCAGCAGTTCGTCGACCTGGTCGACCATCGCGTCGGTGGAGGCCACGGCGGGGCCGAGGAAGGTCTCGACGCCCCAGGTGAGGTTGAGCTGGGAGCGGGTGGCGGGTTCGGGGGTGAAGGCGAGGAGCGGGATCGGGGAGCGGTAGCGGGAGAGGCGGCGGGCGGTGTCGCCGCTCTGGGTGAAGGCGACGAGGAATTCGGCGTCGAGGAAGTCGCCGATCTCGGCGGCGGCGCGGGCGACGGCTCCGCCTTGGGTGCGGGGTTTGTTGTTCTGGGTGAGTTCGGGGAGGCCTTTGGCGAGGAGGTCTTCTTCGGCCGCTTCGATGATTTTGGCCATGGTGTGGACGGTCTGGACGGCGTGTTTGCCGACGCTGGTCTCGCCGGAGAGCATGAGGGCGTCGGTGCCGTCGATGACGGCGTTGGCGACGTCGCTGGCTTCTGCTCTGGTGGGGCGGGAGTTCTCGATCATGGAGTCGAGCATCTGGGTGGCGACGATGACCGGTTTTGCGTTGCGTTTGGCGAGTTTGACGGCGCGTTTTTGGACGATGGGGACTTGTTCGAGGGGCATTTCGACGCCGAGGTCGCCTCGGGCGACCATGATTCCGTCGAAGGCGGCGACGATGTCGTCGATGTTCTCGACGGCCTGCGGTTTCTCGATCTTGGCGATGACGGGGAGGCGGCGGCCTTCTTCGTCCATGATGCGGTGGACGTCGAGGATGTCGCGGCCGGTGCGGACGAAGGAGAGGGCGATGACGTCGAAGCCGGTGCGCAGGGCCCAGCGGAGGTCTTCCTCGTCCTTTTTGGAGAGGGCGGGGACGGAGACGGCGACGCCGGGGAGGTTGAGTCCTTTGTGGTCGGAGACGATGCCGCCTTCGATGACGCGGGTGTGGACGCGTGGGCCGTCGACGTGGGTGACTTCGAGGCAGACCTTGCCGTCGTCGACGAGGATGCGTTCGCCGGGGGTGACGTCCTGGGCGAGGCCGGCGTGGGTGGTGCCGCAGAGGCTGCCGTCGCCTGCGATGCCTTCTTCTACGGTGATGGTGAAGGTGTCGTCGCGTTCGAGGAGTACGGGGCCCTGGGTGAAGTGGCCGAGGCGGATCTTCGGGCCTTGAAGGTCGGCGAGGGTTCCGACGCTGTGGCCGGTTTCGTCGGAGGCCTTGCGTACGTGGTGGTAGCGCTCCTCGTGTTCGGCGTGGGTGCCGTGGCTGAGGTTGAAGCGGGCTACGTCCATTCCGGCGTCGACCAGGGCTTTGAGCTGGTCGTATGTGTCGGTGGCGGGGCCCAGGGTGCAGACGATTTTCGCTCGGCGCATGTTTCGAGTTTATGTCTTACCGGCGGGTAGGGAATTGGTGGCACATGGCTGCTCAACAACCTTTGAGTGAAGGGCTGTTGACAACTTCTAAATTGTGCGTTCGGCCGCTCTGATGAGCGTTTTCTCGAATGGGTGAATTCGGGGGTCGGTCAGAGCAGTGGTGGATTCATGGTGAAGTGGGCGCTGACTTCTGCTACGACCTGCTGACGCTGGGGTTCGAGGTCGAGGGGCTCGGGTGTGGGTTCGTCCTTGGCCGTGGCGGCCGATCGGGTCATGCGTGGGGTGCGGTGGGTCCGGGGGTGCAGGCCGGTGACGGCGGAGCCGGTGTCGGCGAGTTCGATCAGTGCGGCCAGGGTCGTGTTCAGGGCTTCGGCGTATTCCCTGGCTCGTTGCAGGGCGTCGTGCACGGCTTGCTGCCGGGCGCGGCGGTGGGCGGGTGAGTGGGGGTGGAGGGTCCACCAGGGGCCGTCGACGGTGGTGAGGTCGAGGTCGGCGAGGCGGGTGGTGAGTTCGCCGAGGGCGGTGAAGTCGGTGAGGTCGGCGGTGAGGTGGACGGTGCCGTGGTAGGTGCGGACGCGTTCGCCTCGGCTGTGTTGGCCGAGTTCGGGGGTGAGGGACAGGGTGCCGGTGGAGAGGTCGGCGATTGCTTCGCCGTAGGACTTGATGAGGGTGAGGGCGGTGGTGTTGCGGTGGGTGAGGTCGTCGAGGGTGGTGCGGCGGTCGCGGCCGCGGGCGGTGAGGGTGACGGCGAGGCGGGCGATCTCGGGGTCGACTTCGAGTTCGGCTCGGCCGTGGACGGTGAGGAGGGGGGCGTGGGGGGTGCCGTACGGGGG
>NZ_JAHHIU010000227.1 GCF_024539815.1 Streptomyces hayashii | reverse complement strand
CTGCCGGTCTCCTCCCCCGCCGGTCTCCTCCCCGCCCCGTGCCGACCGCCGGTTCCCGCGCCGCCCACGTCATGCGACCGGAGGTCACCTGCGGGCGGTCAGACCTGGGCCTTGGGCTGCTTCCTGACGTCCGCCAGTCGGCGCACGCCGAGTTGGACCGCCGCCTGCGTCGCCGTGTTCGGGGCGTCGTCGAGGCCGCCGTCGACGAGGGCGAAGGCGTCCTGGCCGGACCGCACGGCGGCGACGTCCAGGGTGAGGACGGTCGGGTCGCCGCCGCCGGCCTTCGCCCAGATCGTCGCCGTCACGCGCAGACCCTGGCGGACGTCTCCCACCTCCGGCAGGGGCAGCTCGGAGACCTGCACGTCGAGGACCGCGTCGCCGGTCGCCTTGGCCGCGAACCGGGCGCACTTCTGCGGCATCGTCTTCAGCCAGGCCAGTCTGCGGTCGACGTCCGCCGGGCGGTGGCCGGTGAGCTGGTAGCGGAGCTGGGCGCCGGTGTCCGGGTCGTCCAGGGCGATGACGGCGCGAGCGGGGCCGCCGAGCAACTCGTCGGCGTAGAGGTCGTCCAGGAGCTTCTGGCACTCGGCGGTCGACGTGGTCGCCTTGAGCATCCCGTCCCGCCAGGTGGCCGCGCCGCGGGTCGGGGTCCAGGGCGGGCCGAGGTCGGTCTCGGTGATGAGGGCGGCCTGCGCCTGTGCGTCGGTGAGGGCGGAGGAGGCGGGCGGCGCGGTGGGCCGGGCGGAGGTCCGCTCGACCGTGGGCAGGGCCGGAGCGGCCGTAGGCGGGTGCTCCAGGCCGAGGGTGGCGCAGCCGGTGAGGGCGGTCAGGGTCAGGACGGCGGCGGTGGAGGCCAGGAGGGTGCGACGGGTCATCGGGGGGTGCCTCCAGGAGTGCGCGCGGGCTGCGTCCTCCCACGGCACCATCGGCGCCGCCCGCCGACCAGTGCGACGGTCCGTACGGGTTACCGGCGTTGGTGCGGGCGGGTGGGCGGCGCGGGAAAACGGTCGGCGGTGATCGGCGAGCGGGAGGCGGGGGACGGCCCGGCGGCGGTCCGGCTGCGCGACGGCCGTCGCCCCGGGGCCCTGCCCGTGGGGGAGCCGGTCCCCCTGCCCGTGGGGGAGCCGGTCCGCCGGATCGGGGAGCGGGCGGCGGTGCGCGGTGTCCGGCTGTGGGAGCGGGGCGCGCCCGCATAGGGTCGGGGACGACCGTGGTGCGGAAGGAGTCCCCAGGTGACCGAGCAGCCCATTCCCGTGATCATCGACTGCGACACGGGCGTCGACGACGCCCTGGCCCTGCTGTTCGCCGTGCGCCACCCCGGGCTGGACGTGCGGGCGGTGACCTGCGTGGCGGGCAACACGGACGTGGACGGGGTGGTCCGCAACACGCTGACCGTCCTGGAGCAGGCGGGCGCCGGGGACGTCCCGGTCGCGCGCGGCGCCGAACGTCCGCTGATCGAGCCGCTCCGCGTGGCGCGGCATGTGCACGGCGCCGACGGCATGGGCGACCTGGGCCTGCCGGCTCCGGCCCGCCGTCCGGTCGACGTGGACGCGGTGACGCTGCTGCGCCGCGAGATCCTCGCCTCACCGCGCCCGGTCACGCTGATCCCCACCGCCCCGCTGACGAACATCTCCCTGCTGCTGCGCACCCACCCGGAGGTGACCGGCAACATCGAGCGCATCGTGTTCATGGGCGGCGCGGTGACGACCGGGAACGCCACGCCGGTCGCGGAGTTCAACGTGTGGCACGACCCGGAGGCGGCGGCGGTCCTGCTCACCGCGGGCGTGCCGATCACGATGTACGGGCTGGACGTGTTCAAGCGGGTGCTGGTCCCGGCGGCGGACGTGGCGCGGCTGCGGGCCAGTCCGGAGCCGCGGCTGCGGCTGGCCGGCGAGCTGCTCGCCCACCGCGACCCCGCGACCTCGGGCGACCCCACGCCGACCGGCGGTCTCGGCGACGCGGGAGCGGTCTGCGCGGTGGCCGACCCGGCGGGTCTGACGACCGAGCTCCTCCCGGTCGAGGTGAGTCTCGCTCCCGGCCCGGCCCGCGGTCAGACGGTCGTCGACCGCCGCCCTCGCCCCGGCGAGTCCGAGATCCACGAGGGCGTGCGCGAACAGGCCCTCGTGGACGTGGCGTTGGACGTGGACGTGGAACGCTACGTCAAACTGTGGCTGACGACGGTGGAGGGCGGCTGAGGCTCGCCCCCCACCGGCATCGACATCGGATCCGGTGACGACGTCAGGCGCGCGTCGCCTTGCGGCGCCGGGTGGCGACGACGATCGCCGCGCCGCCCGCGAGCAGGGCCGCGGCTCCGCCCGCGATCAGGGGCGTCTTGCTGCTGGCGCCCGTCTCCGCGAGGCCGCCGCCTCCTCCGTCGGGGGTGGGGGCGGGGGCGGGCGTCGACTCGGAGGCAGACGGGACCGGGGTCGGGGAGCCGCTGTCGGAGGCGGACGGCGACGGAGTGGTCGTGTCGCTGTCCGACGGGGTCGACGGCGTGCTCGCCGGGGTCGACGGCGTGCCCGAGGGGCTGCCCGAGGGGCTGCCCGACGGCGCCGGCGGGCTGGAGGGGGGCTGCTCGGTGACGACGCAGTCCTTCGTGCCGCCGTTCCAGGCCGCGATCAGCTTGTCCTTGATGACCGGACGGTCCGGCCCCTTGGGCAGGTCGCCGTGGACGAAGCCGTCCTTCGCGTCGGGCTTGCCGTCGAACTTGACCGCGCCCCGGTAGAGGTCGATCTGCGCGAAGCAGCCCGCGTCGGGCACCGCGATGTCGAGGGCGTCGGTCTGACCGGCCTTGACCGTCACGCTGTCGAAGTCGACGAAGACCTGCTCGCCGGAGGTGCGGAAGCTGGACCCGTGGGCGAGGTAGGAGGCGAGGGACGCGGTGCACGTCGAGGCGTCGCCGGCGGTGCGCACCTTGATGTGGACCTTGCCGTCCCCGGTGGGCCGCAGGTTCTGGTCGTCGACCCGGACCGAGGCCTGGAAGTGCGTGCCGTCGAGCGAGAACTCGCAGCGGTCGGTCCCCGTCTCGGTGCCCGCGCCGGTGCCCGGCTGGTACTGGCCGCCGGGCTTCCAGCCGTCGCCGCCGGGCGTCCCGGTGCCGGCGAAGGCGCCGGAGGCGGCGGCTGCGGAGGCGGCGCAGAGGGTGAGCGAAGCGGCGCTCGTCCCCAGCAGGCGGCGCACGGTGACTCGTCTCGCTATGGACATGCGAATCCCATTCTTGGCGAGTGCCAGGGGTGAGGCTGGTGGGTCGGATCAGTCGAAGTCTCAGGAGAAGCACTGGGCCCATCGGTCCCGGGCGTCACAGTGTGAGGCCATCGTCATGTGGACGGCGGACTGATGTCAACCTGCGTCAAACCCATGGGAGTTCAAGATTTCGTCACACCTTCATCACGAGCGGAACGATCAGCTCCGAACGGTCGGACGTTCACTTTCCCGGCAACCGGGACAGACTTTCCCTCGTGACCGACTTCTCCTCCCACCGCTCCGACTGGTGGCGCCAGGCCGTCGTCTACCAGGTCTACCCGCGCAGCTTCGCCGACGCCGACGGTGACGGGCTCGGTGACCTGCGCGGCGTCGCCGACCGGCTGCCCCATCTGGCCGCCCTCGGCGTGGACGCCCTCTGGCTCTCCCCCTTCTACCCCTCCGAACTCGCCGACGGCGGCTACGACGTCGCCGACCACCGGGACGTCGATCCCCGGCTGGGCGACCTTGCCGACTTCGACGCGCTGGTCGCCGAGGCCCACCGCCTCGGCCTGAAGGTGATCGTCGACGTGGTCCCCAATCACACCTCCCACCGGCACGTCTGGTTCCAGGAGGCGCTGGCCGCCGGCCCCGGGTCCCCGGCCCGGGAGCGCTACGTCTTCCGCGACGGCCGCGGTCCGGCCGGCGCGCTCCCGCCCACCGACTGGCAGTCCGTCTTCGGCGGCAGCGCCTGGCAGCGCGTCCCCGACGGCCAGTGGTACCTCCACCTCTTCGCCCGCGAGCAGCCGGACCTGAACTGGGACCACGCCGAGGTCCGCGAGGACTTCCGCACCACCTTGCGCTTCTGGTCCGACCGGGGCGTCGACGGCTTCCGCGTCGACGTCGCCCACGCCCTCGCCAAGGACCTCGCCGAGCCCCTGCGCGATCTGGGCGCGCCGGAACTGTCCGGCGAGGAGGCCCTCCACCGGCTGCCCCCGGGCGCCCACCCCTTCTACGACCGCGACGAGGTCCACGAGATCTACCGCGACTGGCGCCGGCTGTTCGACTCCTACTCCCCGCCCCGCACGGCCGTGGCCGAGGCCTGGGTGCCAGGCGCCCGACGGGCCCTGTACGCCCGCCCGGACGAACTCGACCAGGCTTTCAACTTCGAGTACCTGCAATCCGGTTGGGACGCGGAGGAGATCCGCGCGGTCGTCACGGACTCGCTGGCCGGAGCCCGGACGGTCGGCGCCTCCGCCACCTGGGTCCTGTCCAACCACGACGTCGTGCGGCACGCCTCTCGCCTCATGCTCCCGCCGGACGCCGACGGCGACGCCTGGCTGCTCTCGGGCGGCCGCGCCCCGCGCGTCGACGAGGAGGCCGGTCTGCGCCGGGCCCGCGCGGCGACGCTGCTGATGCTGGCGCTGCCCGGATCGTCGTACCTCTACCAGGGCGAGGAGCTGGGCCTGCCGGAGGTGGCCGATCTGCCCGTGGAGGTGCTCCAGGACCCGGTGTGGGAGCAGACCGGGCGCGTCCGCAAGGGCCGTGACGGCTGCCGGGTGCCGTTGCCGTGGACGACGACGGGGCCGTCGTACGGCTTCGGCGCGGCCGGCGCGTGGCTGCCGCAGCCGCCGGTCTTCGCGCGGTACGCCGTGGCGGCGCAGGACGGCGTGGCGGGCTCCACCCTGGAGCTCTACCGCACGGCCCTGCGGCTGCGGCGCAAGCTGCTCCAGGGGGAGGAACTCGTCTGGGCGCGGCAGAGCCCGCCGGGCGTGCTGTCCTTCGCCCGCCACGACGGCTGGCGGTGCGTGACCAACCTGTCCGACGCGTCCGTGCCGTCGCCGCCGGGCGAGGTGCTGCTGAGCAGCGCCCCCCTCGGCGACGACGGTCTGCTGCCACCGGACACGACGGTCTGGCTCGCGTAGCTCCCGCCGGTGCCGGCCCGTCGCCGCTACTGGGCGCCGTTGCCGCCCACGACCGCGCTGAGGTCCAGCGGGGTGGAGGTGGCGGTCGGCGGCGGGTTGAGGACGATCATGGGCTGGCCGGCGGGCGGGACCGGCGGGGTCAGGTCCGACTTGGGCAGCTTCGGCGGCGTCGTCTGGTTGAACAGCGTGGTGTCGAAGTCGACCAGACCGGTCTTCTCCATCACCGTGATGTGGTCCAGAACGGTGTCGTTGGCCTGGTCGGCCAGCGCGCGGACCAGCGTGTTCTTGGTCGTGGACCGGATCTTGGCGATCGTGTTGAAGATCGAGCCGTGCGTCATGCGCAGGATGTTGGCGAAGTCGGAGTCGAACTGCTTGCCGCTCTCCGCCTTCAGCTGGGTGACGAAGCCCTCCTGCTGGGGGCTGGCCACGTTGGGCAGCGTGATGTTCAGCATCGGCGCGATCTTGCGGCAGCTGGTGTCCAGCGCTCCGTGACCGTCGATCAGGTGGTTGCTGGCGGTGCGGACGGCAGGTGTCTGGCTCTTCTGGAGCCCGAGCTGGCCCAGCGGGTACTCCCACAGTCCGGCGGCCCGCACCTTGACCACGAAGTCCCGGTCGCCCTCGGTCAGCGGGCCCCACTGGGTGTTGGCGATCACCCGGTCCGTCGAGGTCGAAACGGTGTCAAGTCCGAGCATCGATGGGTAGGCGAGTGCGCTGAGCGTCAGGGCCAGCGCCCCGCCGACGAACAGGGTTCCCATCATGTTTCGCGAAAGTGGCACCGTGCCTCCTGCCCGGTCGGGGATTCCGCCGATATGTCGATGTGCCGTGCCCGGTGGGGGCGGACACACAGGAGTACGGCTGCGATCCGCATCCGACTCACCGGTATCCGTGAAAAGTTGAGGGAGGGCCAGAGGGGCCGCGGGGCGGCAGGCGCCGTCGACGGAGACGAGGGGGTCCGCGGATGACGGTCGCGAGGCTGAGCGGGATCACGTACTACCCGGTGAAGGGATGCGCGGGGACGGAGCTGTCCGAGGCGACGCTGACCCGCGCGGGCCTGCCGCACGACCGCGCGTACGCGATCGCCGACGAGAAGGGCGACCTGCGCTGGCAGGGGGGCGACCCCGCGCTCGCCGTGATCGCGCCCCAACTCACCGCGGACGGGCTGACCTTGCGGGCCCCGGACCGGGACCCGATACCGGCGGACAGCGCGGACGTGCACACCTGGCTCACCGACGTCCTGGGCGCGCCGAGCACCCTGGTCCGGTGTCCGGCGGGCAACAGCGGCCGTCTGCACGTCGTCTCACGGGCCAGTCTGGACGCCCTGAACCGGCGGATCGCCGCACGCGGAGCCGCACCCCTGCCGATGGACCGCTTCCGCCCGAACCTCGTGGTGGACGGCTGGGACGCCCCGCACACCGAGGACGGCGTCGCGCGGCTCGTCGTCGGCGGCGCGGAACTGGCCTTCACCGAGGAAACGATCCGCTGTGCCGTCACCATGGTCGACCAGCGCACCGGCCTGCGCTCCGGCCCGGAGCCCCTGCGCACCCTCGCCGACTACCGGCGGGCGGACGGCGGCGGCCTCGCCTTCGGCGCCTACTTCGAGGTGCGGCGGGCGGGCCGGGTGTCGGTGGGCGACGAGGTCACGGCCGAGATCCAGGGCCTGTCGTCGGGGGCGCCCCGCTCACCGGCGTCGACGGGCCCCGCCGACGCCCCGTGACCGGATCCGGACGGCAGGGCCCAGCGGCTCGTCCCGCATCCTCGGCCGGGTAATCGACGGCAACGCTCAGCTCGCCGCTACCGGGCGAGGGGCGACTTGTCGCTCGCGGTCAGACGGCGGGCCAGTACGCGGGTGGTGCTGCCGTCGTCCTCTTCGATATCCCGGACATGCTCGAAACCGATTCTGCCCAGCAGAGTCAGTGAGGCCTTGTTCGGTGCAGCCACGGTGGCATACACCCTGGTCAATCCGAGGGTGCCGAAGCCATAGGCGACGATCGACTCTGCCAGCTCGGTCCCCAGGCCGGACCCCCATGCCGTCGGCGCCAGAGCGTAGATGATCTCGTGGCCTCCGAGGACGTCGATCGGCTTGATCTCGGCATGCCCGACCAGAAGACCGTTGCGACGAACGGCCCAGACATCGAACAGGCCCTGGGCATAGACCTTCGTGAAGATCCGCCCGAACAGGGCCCGGTCTTCTGTTTCGGAAGCAGGGCCGTCACCCAACCACTGCGACACCGCGGTGTCCTGGAACAGAGCGACGAAATCCTCTTCGTCCTCGGGGACGTACGGCTCCAGGAGCAGCCGCTCGGTGCGAAGAGTCGGGGTCACAGATGGCGACGCTACCCACGCGCCATCCGAGTCGGCAAACCACTTTCACCAGGGCGGATAGCGCCCTACTCGTCGGCATGCCGCGCATCGCCCGGTGCTGCCGGCCGAGCTGGCATACGGAGCCATTTGCACGGCCAACTATCCGCGCTGAGCCACTAGATGCCCTCGATGCGCTTCACGCCCGGGGTCCGCATCAGTTCCTCAAGGGCCTTCGTCCGACGGCGGACGTCCAGGGCGCGCTTGATGGTGTGCACGCGGATCGCGGTGAACACGGCGACGGCAACCCCCAGGGCTATCCCGATCCACTCGTGATCACGGATGCCCGCGTAGAAGAGGAGGCCGCTGAAGGGAACGCCGACGGCGACGAGCAGGGGTTCGCGCACCCAGAAGGGGAGAACGCGGATCACGAGACCGATCATCCGGTCACTTCAGCAGGCCCGGCCCCCGCATGCTGTGACGGAGGCCACAATTCCGGGAGTTCCTGTGCGTATGGCGTGAAGAAAATGCGTGACGGCGGCGAGGTCGGCGGCAAGGACGGCGGCCGGAGCGTCCGACTCGCGCAGATGGAGCGCGATGGGGGTGGAGGCGAGCTCGACGCAGTCGTTGCCGTCGCCGCCGCCGGAGAAGGAAGACTTCTGCCAGTTGTCGGGGGTCATGGTGCGCCTCACAGTTCCTTGGCGAGCCTGTGGATGAGGTCACGCGACCGGTCGGGTTCGAGTGACGCGGCCTCCACACTACGGAAGAGGGCCCGGAACGCTCCGAGTTGGGACTCGGAGTCGATGAAGACGGTGCCGTGGGGTGCGTCGCGGACCACGGTGTCCAGCTTGGGCACGGCACCGCCGACATACGTCATGGAGCTGCCGGCCCGGGAGAAGCCGTCGAGGTCGAACGGAATGACCCGCAGTGTGAGGTGGTCCGCCTCGGAAGCCTCGACGAGACGCGAGAGCTGGGCCCGCGAGGCGGAGCGGTCGCTGACCCTGATGCGCAGCGCCGACTCGTGGACGACCACCGTGTACGGGATGGTGATCTCTTGTCGCGCCAACCGGTGGCGCACACGCAACTCCAGTTCTTTCGGAGTCAGTTCAGGCAGTCGGGAGGAGAAGACGGCGCGAGCGTAGTCCTCCGTCTGGAGCAGGCCCGGCACGTACAGGACGGCCACCTCGTCTCGGAATCCGGCGTGGTGATCCAGTTCGGACAGGTCCAGGAACGACGTCGGCAGCAGGCCCCGGTACTCCTCCCACCAGCCCCGTGTGCGCTCGACGGCCATCGCGACCAGAGCGTCGACGAACTCGCCGTCCGTGCAGGCGTAGTGGGACGCGAGCCGACGTAGCCGCTCCTCGCTCACTCCCGTGGCACCGGACTCGATCTGACTGATCTGCACGTTGCTCACGCCCAGGAGGGCGGCTGCCTGGCGGGCGGAGAGTCCCGCCGCCTCGCGAAGCCTCCGGAGTTCCACCGCCAGGCGCATCTGGCGTGCTGTTGGTTCGCGCCTGGTCGTCATCGACACCCCTTGTCCAACGCGCGCGAGCGCGCGACCCGTTCGGGTCCAGATTACGTGATCCGCTTGTGGCACCGAAACGTTAAGGTCTACCGTCGGTGACGCACCGAACACGTTGCGGAAGTGCACCGCTCCGTCCTGCCATGACGGCTGCGGCAACGCCACCGCACGCGCGCCCACGCCCCTCTCGCCCCGCCTGGAGCCGACCCATGCCCGAAACCGACCGCACCCCTGACTCCTGGGAGTACTCCCTGTACATCCCCGCCGACCCCAGAGCGGTCACCGTCTGCCGTCGCACCCTGCGTCTGGTCCTGACCCTGCACGGGTTGATCCACCTGGTGGACACCGCGGAGCTGCTGGCCTCGGAGCTGGTCTCCAACGCCGTCCTGCACACCAAGGGCCCGGCCTGTCTGCGCCTCCGCTTCCGGGACGGGGTCCTGCAGATCGGCGCATGGGACGCGGACCCCGAACCGCCCGAGCCGCCCAGCCGGCTGGAGGATCTCGCCGACGCCGAGGGCGGCAGGGGCATGGCTCTCGTCCGGGCCTGCTCCGACCTCTGGCACTGGCAGCCGCTGTCCCGGATGGGGCTCCGCGGCAAGTTGGTGTGGTGCGAACTGAACGCGGCGTAGCTCGTTGATCACGTCGTACAGAAAGGAGAGCCGATGGTCGGCTCGTCGCACGAGGCACTGCACCGGATCTTTCAGAAGGAGCCCGGCCTCCTGACCAGTGCCCTGCAACAGGTGTTGTCCGTTCCTTTTCCCACGCCCCATGACTTCGCCGCCATGAACGTCGACCTCACCGAGATCGAGCCCGTCGAGCGGCGCGTGGACACGCTGCTGAGGGCCGAGACCGACGAAGGGGCGTACCTCCTGGTCGTGGAGTCGCAGGGCAAACCGGACGAGAGGAAGCGCGGCAGTTGGCCGTATTACCTCAGCTATCTCTACGAGAAATACCGCTGTGAACCGGTGCTGATCGTCGTCACTCAGAACAGTGTGACGGCCCGCTGGGCAGCGGGGCCGGTCCACCTCGGTGTGCGGGGGATGCCTTCGCTGACGGTACGGCCTTCGTGCTGGGGCCGGACAACGTTCCCGTCATCGCGACCCGGCAGGAGGCCGAGCGTGACGTACCCCTTGCGGTGCTTTCCGCGATGACGCACGGCCGGGGTCGGCAGGCCCTGGCCATACTGGAATCGCTGGCAGCCGCCCTGCGGACCATCGACCGGGACAGTGCCGCGGCACTCGTGCAGTTCGTCGACTCGTGCCTGACGGACCCTCAGGCGCAACGGATGTGGAGGGATCTCATGACCGCGATGCAGTACTTCTGGCGCCACCCGCTCGCTGAAGAGGTGCGTGAGCAAGGGCGGGAAGAAGGGCGGGAAGAAGGGCGGGTCGCGGACCGGGCCGATATGACCCTTCGGATCCTGGAGTGGCGTGGCATCTCCGTGCCGGACGCCGTCCGCGAGCGTGTCGTGTCCTGTTCCGACCTCGATCAGCTCACCGTCTGGTCGCAGCGCGCCGTTCATGCCACCACCGCCGACGACCTCTTCGCCGATCCGAACGGATGACGCCGGGGCCCCCGGTTGGTGAACCGTTGACCGGCCCGGCGAAATGTTGACCACTTCGCGGAGGAGTGCGGACGAACGGGAGGGCGAGTCGTGGCGGGCCCCCCGCCTAGATTCGCCGCATGTCCATGCCACAGCGGCCCCACCAGCCCGCGAGGGCTGCCGCCACGCTCCCGGTCCTGCCCTACCGCAAGCCCACCAAAGGCCGTGACTACTGGGTCCTCGACGACGTCTTCCCCGAGGCGGACGTCACGGCGATCCGGGAACGGTGTCTCGCCAAGGACGACTGGGTCAAGGGCCACCCCTACACCTCGGAGAGCTGGCCCGGACTGCGCACCATGCCCGGGCTGGAGCCCGCCGAACTCGAACGCGTGGAAGGGCTGGTGAGGAAGGCGACGGGGGCGCGCAGGCTGTGGGTGCAGCAGGCTCCCGGCGGCGGCACCCTCAACCACAACTGCGTCCAGGTCGTGGGCGAGGGGGAGAGCTCTCCGCGTCCGCACTCCGACTCGCGGGCGCTGTGCCGGTACGCGGCCGTGCTGTATCTCAACCCGGCGGTCCCCAAGGACTGCGGGACCAGCTTCTACCGGCAGTCCCTGCCCGGGGGCCGGCTCGGCGGCAACGTCGTCCAGGCGCCGCACAACAACCTCGTCGAGGCTCTCGGCACCCGGTTCGTCGCGCCGGACGCCTTCGAGGAGGACGTGAGGGTGCCGCACAAGCCCAACCGGCTGCTCCTCTACCACGCCAACCTCGTGCACAGCGCCACCGGTTACTGCGGCACGACGCTGGAGGAGAAGCGGATGACGGCCGTCTTCTTCTGGATGGCCTGACCCGGTCGGGCGGCCCGACCCGCTCGAAGGGTCCCGTCCTTTCCGGTCCCGGGCGGTCCCGGGGTGGTCCGGGTCAGTAGCGCACCGCGCGGACCGCCTCCGTCTTCACCTCACCGGACAGCGTGCGGTTGCTGCGGGCGGTCGCCTTGCCGGTCTTGCCGGCCGGAACGTCGGAGACGGTCACGAGGACCGTGTCGAGCCGTTTGCCGCCCGAGTCCTCGAAGTCGACCTGGACGGCGAAGGACTTCGTGGACCCCGTGCTGTTGGAGGCCGTGACCTCGACCGTGCTGCGGTCGCCGTCGGAGCCGGGCGTGCCGAGCTTCACGTCGTCCCTGGCGTCGGCCCCGCCCTTGATCTCCTCGAACCGGCGGTTCACCTCCGCCGTCGCCGACTCGTACGCCTTCGACGCCTCTGAGGCGAGCGAGGACGCGGCCGCGGTGGCCTGCGCGCCGACCGACTGCGCCGCGGACGCGGCCTTGCTGGCCACCGAGGAGGCGTTGTCGTCGCCGGAGCAGCCGGCGAGCCCGAAGGGCCCGAGGAGCGCGGCCGCGCAGGCCGCCGTCACCAGCACGCCCTTCTGCCGGCGGGTGCGGTGAGCTGCCATCTCTCCTCCAGGTCGCTGACCGGATCCGGTGCGGACCCGACCTCCAGTGAAGGACGGGACCGCCGCGCCCGCATGCCGGCTCACCCGAACGGCACACCCCCGTGGTGGCGTCCCCCCGCCGGACGGATGGTCGAGCAAGGACGACCGAGGACGACGAGGGACGGGGTACGCCATGAGCGACCAGCCGCACGCACAGCCGTCGCACGGGTCCCCGGTCTGGGACCCCTCCCACCAGGGCACCGGCACGCCCCCCGCCGGGCCCCCGGACGGGCCCGGCGGCGCGGGAGTGGCCGCCGGCGGGGTCGTCTTCGCGGGCGTGCTCATGTTCGTGACCGGTGTCCTCGCCGCCTTCCAGGGCATCGCGGCGATCGCCCGGGACGACGTGTACGCGCGGCTCGGCAGCTACGTCTACGAGATGAACCTCACCGGCTGGGGCTGGGTCCTGCTGGTCGTGGGCGTGGTGGCCGCGGCGACCGGCTGGGGCCTGCTCACGGGCGCCGTCTGGGCCCGCGTCAGCGGCATCGCGCTGGCCTCCCTGAGCCTGGTCCTGCAGTTCCTGTTCCTGCCGTACGCGCCGTTCTGGGCGGTCGTCCAGATCGCCCTCGACGTCTTCGTGATCTGGGCCCTGGCCACCTACGACCCCGCCGCGTCACCGCGTCAGGGCTGACGCCCCCACGGTCGCCGCGGTCGCCGGGGTCCCCGCGGTCAGGGCGCCGCCGGTGTCCCCGACACCTGCACCTCCTTGCGGCGCAGCCACGGCAGCGGCGGCACCGCGGAACCGGCGTACGGCGTGATCCGCACCTCGAAGTGCAGGTGGGGGCCGGTGACGTTGCCGGTCGCGCCCGAGAGGCCGATGCGCTGACCGGCGGTCACGCGCTGACCTCTGCGCACGTCGATGCGGGACAGATGGGCGTACTGGGTGAAGTAGCCGTCGCCGTGCCGGACGAGGACCTGGTTGCCGAAGCCGTCGCCGCAGGTCGTGATCCGGACGACGCCGGAGCCGACGGCGTACACCGGGGTGCCGGAGTCCACGGCGAAGTCCTGCCCGGTGTGGCGGTGGGCCCAGCGGGAGCCCTTGGCGGCGTACCCGGCGGACAGCCAGTAGCGGCGGGTCGGGGCCGTCCAGGGGTGGGCGCGCAGCTCGGGCGGGCGGCTGCGGTCCCCGAACGGGCAGTGGCCCTGCCGGCCTGACGGATCGACGGCGACCGGGTCGGCGGTCTCCCTCGCCCCGGTCCGCAACCGGTCCCACAGCTCGGAACGCAGCGCCTTACGGTGGCGTTCGGCGTCCTCGATCCGCGTGGGGAGGGCGTCGGCCTCCCGGAGCCGGTCGACCCGCTCGCGGGCCTGCTCGTGGGCGCGGACGGCGCGGGCGGCGTCCTTGCGCAACCCGTCGCTCCCGGCGCTCCCCGGCCCTTCGGCGCCCGCGGGCGCGGCGGCGAGGGCGAGCAGCAGGAGGGCGAGCAGGGCGGACCCGGCCGCGGCGCGAAGGCGCGCCCACGTCCGCGGATGACGCGCGTGGTGTTCTCGTCCCATCGTGCGATCATCGGACCGGTGCGGCGCGCGACCCGCGCGCCCTGCCGGACGGCCGGGCGGGTTCAGCCGGACGGACCAGCGATCAGGGCCCGGTAGACGGCCGAGGACCGCGGATTGCCGGCACAGCGCCACACGCCGTGCGGACAGTAGTCGCTGATGGTCTGGTACAGCGGCCGGTGCTCGGCGAACCAGTCCAGCATCCCGCGCACGTAGTCGGGGTCGTCGCCGTTGCGGTACAGCCCCCACTCCGGGTAGGACACCTGCTTGCCGTGGGCCCGCGCGAACCGCACGTGCGCGGCGAGACCGTACGGCTCGGCGACCTGCTCCTCGAAGGACATGCCGTGCGGCTGGTCGTAGGCGTCCATGCCGACGACGTCGACGTACCGGTCGCCGGGATAGCACGCGGTCCACGGGACGGCGTCCCGTCCGCGGCTGGGCGTGAACTCGAACCGGAACGCCTCCGGGCCGGCCACGGAGCGCATCGCGTCCACGATCCGCACCCAGTACTCCTTCCAGGCCCGCGGATCGGGTCCGCAGCGATGGGTGTAGGTGACCCCGTTCATCTCCCACCCCACCACCAGCACGGCGTCCGGCAACCCGAGCCCGACGAGCCGGCGGGCCAGCGCCCTGAAGTGCCCGTCGTAGTCGCCGCGCGCCCCCCTTCGCAGCTCCTCGCGCACGACGGCGTCCGGCACGTGCTCCTCGGTCCGCTCCAGCATCGGAACGTTCAGGACGAACATCCGGTCGGCGCGCTCGTGCCGCCACCGCGCCCAGTGCTCCAGATAGCCGGGCGCGCCCTCGACGTTGCTCCACCGGTCCCCCGGCAGATAGGCGTGCCCCACCCGGGGCACGGCCGGTCCCAGCCACGCGTCGAGCCCGGCGATCCGCCGCACGCCGGCGTCGTCGTACCCGACGTACGCCCCGAACGCTCCGGGCGGCGCCCCGGAGCCCCGCCCGAGCGGAACGCAGGCGGGCCCGGCGAGCAGCGCGAGAGCGGCGAACAGCGCGGTCAGCGGGACCCGTCGGGCGCGAAGGAAGCGGAACACCGGCTCATGATGAGGCCGCCGCATCCTCCCCCGGACCGGAACCGGCGCCGAACCACCCGGACCGGGTACGGGCCCCGGCGCCCGCACCGGCACGGTCGCGGGGCTCGCGCACCAGGAAGACGTCCACGGCGTCCTCGTGATCGAGCGTGAAGCCGTGCCGTTCGTACAGCCGGCGGGCCGCACTGCCGCGCAGGACGTCGAGGCGCAGACGCAGGCCCGCGCGGTCGGCGCTCTCCGCCACCTCCCGCAGCACCGCGGTGCCGATCCCGCGACCCTGGGCGCGCGGGGCGAGATAAAAATGCTCCAGCCAGTGCGCGTCGTCCCCCGGACGCAGGGCCACACAGCCGACGAGGACGCCGTCGAGCTCGACGATCCGGGTGTGCGCGGGCACGAACGCGTCACGCAGCCGCTGCCGCACCCGGTGCTCGTCATAGCGCCCGAGCCGCTCCAGATCGGCCCGCATCGCCACCGCACGCACCTCCGCGACGGGCTCGACGTCCGCCGCCGTGGCCGCTCGGATCACCCAGTTCGCCATGGCGCAGATGCTACGGCGGGAGGACGGCGGCCCCCGCACGGGCCGGTCCCGCGACCCCGGTCGGCCCCCGGGACCGGCGCCCCGGTTCGCTTCTTTGCCGCTCAACAGGCAACCCCGGACGGTGATTTGGGCCTCTCACAGGTTGCTCACAGGTCCGGCTCGGCGCGTGGGGTGCGTCCGCAAGGCGGTCGGGGTGTGGGCTGTCCAGTCCGATGCCACCGACCATGGCACTCGCAGACGAGGAACCGATGACCAGACAGCACCATCGCAAGGGCCTTCAGCGTGCGGCGTTCGCCGCGGGGGCCGCGCTCACCGTTGCCGGGGCAGCTCCCGGCGCCGACGCGGCGGCCGCGAGCACGCCGGGCAAGCCGCAGCTCAAACTGATCGCCGCGTCGAAGTCCGTGATCCTCGACCGGTACGAGGGGAACCCCGGGGTCTACCTCGACCTCGGAACGTACGTCACCGTGGACAACGCTCCGCTGGAGCTCAAGGTGACCCGCAAGTCGTACAAGGACCCCGTCGTCGCCACGCAGATCCTGCGCAACGGGACGAAGACGACGACGAGGACGCTGCCGGCGGGCACCGTCAAGGACTTCAGCGGGCTGCCCGGCTTCCTGGAGGTGTCCATCAAGAACGCGGCCGGGGTGGAGGTGCAGAAGGCACAGGGCGCCTTCTGTCCCAACAACGCCTCCGGTCGGCTGCGTCCGGACGCCCCGGCCACCTCGCACTATCCGGAGAGCTGCTCCACCAACCCGTTCACGCTCGGCTCCGTCTGGGGCGTCGAGAAGGGCTGGGCGTCCAACTCCAGCACCGTCGACTACGACGCCCCGGTGGACCTCGCCCCGGGCGAGTACACGGCCAAGGTGTCGGTCGCCAAGAAGTACCGGGACCTCTTCGGCATCCCGAACGACCAGCCGACCATCAAGGTGACGGTGCGACAGGAGAGCGGCGGCGAGGGCGGCGGCGTCGGCCTGCGCTCCTCGACGCCGTCCGGCGGCCACACCGCCCACGGCGGCGCGCACGACATGGCCGGCATGCAGGGCATGCAGGGCATGGACGGCATGGAGGGGATGGAGGGGATGACCGGCATGGCCGCCGGTCATCACTACGGCCCCCGTGGCGCCGACGCCCCCACCCCGTCCGCGCTCTCCCACGCCCTGGAGGCCCGGGGCCTCGCCCGTTCGGGCGACGGCGCCGGTCACACCGACGGCTCCCGGATCGCGCCGGCGCTGAAGGCCGCCGCCGCGCGGCCCACCGGACGGGCGGGCGTTCCCGCCGGTGTGCCCAAGCCGGACCTGCGTTCGCTGCCGGCCTGGGACATCGCCGTCACCGACGGCGAGGACGGCGACGCGCCCGGCAAGGACTACCTCGCCTTCAGCGCCAACGTCTGGAACGCGGGCCCCGCCCCCCTCGTCGTGGACGGCTTCCGCAAGCCCGGCGCCGAACTCATGGACTCCTACCAGTACTTCTACGACGCCAAGGGCAAGCAGGTCGGCTACGCGCCCGCCGGCACCATGGAGTGGGACCCGCGCATCGGCCACGAGCACTGGCACTTCACGGACTTCGCCAGCTACCGGCTGCTCGCCGCCGACCAGCACGAGATCGTCAAGAGCGGCAAGGAGGCGTTCTGCCTCGCCAACACGGACGCGATCGACTACACGGTGAAGAACGCCAACTGGCACCCGAACAACACCGATCTGTCGACCGCCTGCGGCCAGCAGAACTCCATCTCCGTGCGCGAGGTCCTCGACGTCGGCTCCGGTGACACGTACACCCAGTACCGTCCCGGGCAGTCCTTCGACATCACCGGCCTTCCCAACGGCACCTACTACATCCAGGTCGTCGCCAACCCGGCCAACCGCCTGCAGGAGACGAACACCAAGAACAACGTCTCCCTGCGCAAGGTCGTCCTGGGCGGCGTCCAGGGCGCCCGCACGGTGTCGGTCCCGCCGGTCGACCTGGTCAACGCGCCGTAACCGAACCGTCTGACCGGACCCCGGTCCCGGCCCGGTCCGACGGGCCGGGACCGGCAGGCCCGTCTCCCGGCCCGTCTCCCGGCCCGTGGCACGGACACCGGCACCGGGCCACCAGCAGGACACCGCTCCTGGAGTGCGGCAGCGGCACGTCGCCGGCCTGGCGGCACCACGCGTGCACCTCCTCGTAGTCCGGCTCGCGGGCCAGGGCGCACTCGACGGACAGCGCGCGGCCGTCGGCGTCCGTCATGCGCGTGCGCCCCGGCTCTGCGCGACACGGTGCACAGCCGTCAGCGACTCGCACATCCGGGCCAGCAGCCAGCGGAGCTGGGCACCGGTGGCGCCCCGGTCGGCGAGCAGGTCCTCCGCGTGCCCCAGGAGTTCCGCCGCCATGGCCAGTTGGACGCGCTCCATGTCGTCGGCGACGCGGGAGACGTGTCCGGTGCCGTCGCCGACGACGTACGCGGGCTTGCCCTCGGGGGTCGTCCACGGGAGGAGACGGGGGGTGTGGTGGGTCATTCCGCCTCGCCCCGGCGGAAGCCGATGCACGTCCCCACGCCGAAGCCGAGCACGACCTGCGGGGACGGGGACGGGGACGGGG
>NZ_JAHHIU010000226.1 GCF_024539815.1 Streptomyces hayashii | reverse complement strand
CGCCCCTGCCCCTGCCTCCTCCCACGGACCGCACTCCGCACGACGGAACCCCGCACGACGGAACCCCGGCCGACCGGACCCCGCCCGGCCGGGCGGACCCTTCCGCCCACCGGAGCGCGCCCGCCGTCCGGCTGACCGCCGTGCACCGGCGGTACGGGGCCGCCGGCGCCCCGGTGACGGCGCTCTACGACGTCACCCTCGCCCTCCCCCACGGCACCTTCACGGCCGTCATGGGTCCGTCCGGCTCGGGCAAGTCGACGTTGCTGCAGTGCGCCGCCGGGCTCGACCGGCCGACCTCGGGATCGGTGCGCATCGGCGGGACCGAGCTGACCGGGCTGAGCGAACGGCGGCTGACGCTGCTGCGCCGGGAGCGGATCGGCTTCGTCTTCCAGTCGTTCAACCTGCTGCCCGCGCTCACCGCCGAGCAGAACGTCGCGCTTCCGCTGCGCCTGGCCGGCCGCCGCCCGTCGAGAACCCGGGTGCGCGAGGCCCTGCGGCAGGTCGGGCTCGCCGACCGCGCCGGTCACCGGCCCGACGGGCTCTCCGGCGGCCAGCAGCAGCGCGTCGCCCTCGCGCGCGCCCTGATCACCCGCCCCGAGGTGCTCTTCGCCGACGAGCCGACGGGCGCGCTGGACTCCGCCGCCGCCCGCGAAGTGCTGACACTGCTGCGTTCCCTGGTCGACGACGACGGACGGACGGTCGTGATGGTCACCCACGACCCGCTCGCGGCCTCCTACGCGGACCGGGTGGTCTTCCTGGTCGACGGCAGCGTCCACGGGGAGCTCGCCGGCTCCGAGGCGACCGCCGAGGCCGTCGCGGCTCGGATGGCGTGCCTGGAGACCGGATGGGAGGACGTCGCGTGCTGAGCATCGCGTGGCACACCCTGCGCACCCGCTGGGCCGCCTTCACCGGCAGCTTCGTCGCCCTCGCGCTGGGCGTCGCCCTGCTCGCCGTCATGGGCCAGGCGCTGGCGGCGTCGCTGGATGCGCCCGTGCGCGCCCCGGAGCGCTTCGCGGCGGCGCCGGTGGTCGTCCGGGGGCAGGACGCCCTGCGGGTCGCGACCCCGGCGGGCGAGCGGACGGCGGAGCTGCCGCGGCCGCGCCCGGTGCCCGCCGGAACCGTCGCCGCCCTGCGCGCCCTCGGGCCCGTCACCGAGGACCGGTCCTTCCCCGTCCGCACGAGCGGGGCCGACGGGGCCCCCGCCGCGCCGGGCAACCTGGTCGGCCATCCCTGGTCGACGGCTCGCTTCGCCCCCTACGAGCTGACCGCCGGCCGTGCTCCCGAGGCGGCCGACGAGGTCGTCGTCTCCGGCGACTGGACCACCGTGGGCGCCCGACTGCGCACCACGGACGGCACGTTGCGGGTGGCCGGCACGGTGCGCGGCCTCGGCTTCGAGAACGCCGTCTTCTACTCGGACGCCCGGGCCGCCCGACTGGCCCCGCCCGTCGTCCAGTTGGCCGTGGAGGCGGACGCGGCGGCGGTGCGCGAGGCGCTCGGGGACGACGGGGTGCGCGTCCTCACCGGCGACTCCCGTCGGCTCGCCGACGCCGACCCCGGCCGGGACGCCGAGGCCCTGACCGCGTTGAACGCGCTGTTCGGCACGGCCGGCGGGGTGACCGCCTTCGTCTCCGTCTTCGTCGTGGCCTCCACCTTCGCCTTCGCCGTCGACCGCCGCCGCCGCGAGTTCGGGCTGCTGCGCATCGCCGGCGCCACCCCGGGCCAGATCCGGCGCACGGTCCTGACGGAAGCCCTCGCCGTCGGAGTGCTCGCCTCGGCGACGGGCTGCGCGCTGGGCGCGTACGTCGGCCCGCTCCTCGGCGACCTCGTGACCGACGGCGGTCTCGCGCCCGGCTGGTACGCGATCGGCGGCCCCGGGACCGGGGTCTGGCCGTACCATCTCGCCTTCTGGACCGGCCTGTCGGTCGCCCTCGCCGGCGCGCTGGCCGCGTCGTGGCGGGCGGGGCGCACCGCCCCGGCGCAGGCGATGCGCGAGGCCGCCGCCGACGGCCGCGCGCTGACCAGGGGCCGCGGGGTGTGCGGTGCGCTGCTGCTGCTCACGGCCGCGGCGACCCTGGCGTACGCGCTGGCGAGCGACCCGGGCGATCTGCTGCACCGCAAGACGTACATCGTCCGTCCGATGCTGCTGATCACGGCGGTCGCACTGCTCTCGCCGGCGCTGCTACGGCCGCTGCTGCCCCGACTGCCGGGCGTGGTGGGCCCGTTGGCGCGGGCGCACGCCGTCGCGGGGATCCGCCGCAGCGCCGCCGTGGCCGCGCCCGTGCTGGTCGCCGTGGCACTGGCCGGCTCCCTGCTGGGCGCGACGGCCACGCTGGACGAGGCACGGGCGGGCGAGGCGCGGCGGCAGACCACCGCCGACTTCGTGGTGACGCCGCGGGACGGGCCGACGCTGCCGCCGAAGGACGTCGAGCGGCTGCGGCAGGTCCCGGGCACGCTGGTGTCGGCCACGTCCGCCACGTCCGTCTACACCCTGGAGGACGGCGTGGCGCTGGTGAAGTCCCAGGCCCGCGCGGCCGATCCGCGCCTGCTCGCGCACACCGCGCGGCTGCCCGTGACGGCCGGCGACCTCGCGGACCTCGACGACGACTCCATCGTCGTGACCGGGGAGTGGGCCCGGCACCGGGTGGGGCAGCGGGTGCCGGTGTGGCTCGGGGACGGCACGGCGAGAACCCTGCGGATCGTGGCGGTGCTGGCCGTCGGCACCGGCGACGACGGCGCCTACGTCACCCCGGCGAACGCGGGCGGAGCGGGCGTGGACCGGGTGGCGGTGCGGGTGCGGCCGGGCGCCGATCCGGCGGCGGTCGCGGCGGGCCTGCGGGCCGTCGACGGGGTACGCGTCATGGACGACGCGCAGTGGGCGCGGGCCGGTCGCCCTCAGCCGAACCGGACGACCCTGCTCGGTCTGCTGCTCGTCCTCGGCATCGCCCTCGTCCACACCGGCATCTCGCTCGCCAACACCCTGGTCATGGCGGCCGCCGAACGCAGGCCAGCCCTGCGCGCCCTGCGGCTGGCGGGCGCGACGTCCGCGCAGATCCTGCGGCTGGCCGCCACGGAGACGCTGACCGTCGTCGCGGCGGGCGCTCTGCTGGGTCTGCTGGTGACGACGGTGAACCTGGCCGGGATGAGCGCCGCCCTGCGGCTGCTCTCGGCGCCGTCGGCGCCCGTGCTGCCCTGGACCGCGATCGGCTGCACGACGGGAGCCTGCGCACTGCTCGCCCTGGCCGCGTCCCTCACCACGACGGCGACGGCCCTTCGTCTCACGCAGCGCCGCGAACACGGCGCCCGCGGCGCTGCGGGGTAAAGCCGGTGACGGGCCCGGACCGTCAGGGACGGGTGTGCGACGCGCAGATGACCGTCCCGTGCGATGGGGCACGGCAACCGCCTTCCCCGACATGCGGGTCGACCCGGACGACGACCCCCGCGCCACGCAAGGGCCGGGCCCGGAGGGCGAGTCGGCGACCCTGCGGGCCTTCCCCGCGGCCGGCCGCCTGACGCCGCGGATCGCGAACATGGCCAAAGCCCCGGTCGGGATTCCCGACCGGGGCTTTGAGCTGCAGTGGACCTGTGGGGATTTGAACCCCAGACCCCCTCGATGCGAACGAGGTGCGCTACCAGACTGCGCCACAGGCCCTTGCAACGAGTGAAACTCTAGCACCCCCATCGGCCTGCTTGGAAATCCGTTCCCCGAGGCCGGGCGGGGGGTCGCCGCGGCTCCTATTCGTTCGCGGCGCGGGGTCGCTCGCCGTCCTCGTACTGGTCGAACAGCGGGGTGCGGCCGCGTTCGCGCGAGCGCCGGGCCGAGGCCGCGCGCCGTGCGTCGCTGCGCTCGCCGCCCTCCCCGGACCTGTCCTCGGCGTCGTCCGCCGCTTCCGGCTCCCCGGCCGGGGCGTCGCCGGCGTCGGCCGTCTCCTGGTCCGGCGCGACGGAGCTCGACCGGGCCGAACTCCAGGCGTCGGGCGCCGAGAGGTCCACGTCGGACGTGGCGCGCGGGGCGACCGGTGCGGTCACGTACGTGGGCAGCGGGACCGGGACCGGGTCCCAGCTCTCGCCGTGCCCGGGGCGGCGCTGCCGCTCGCGCTGCTGGTCGACCCACTCGGCGTGGTCGGTCTGCTCGACGAGCGCCCTGCGGTCCGCGGCCAGCGCCAGCAGGCCGGGGTCGGTCTCCGGCTCGGCGGCCTCGTGCGGCTCCTCTGCGCCGGCGTCGGTGCCGGTGTCGGGGGACGACGCGCTCGCCGGCGCCGGGGCCCGCCGGCGCGGCTGGCGCTCGCGCAGCCGCTGCGCGGCGACCTCGGCCCGCCGGCGGTCCATCTGGTAGGCGAAGCGGCGGTGCTCCTGGGCGCGCAGATAGGCGATGTACGCGCTGAGCAGGACGGCGGGCACGCCGGGCGCCCAGAGGAAGGCGAGGCCGCCGACGGCCGCGACGATCGCCCCGAGCGTGAAGGCGAGGAAGAGCATCACCGTGGTGCGCCGACGGCGAGCGAGCGACTTCGAGCGCTGGGCGCGCGCGGCGGCCGCCTGAGCGGCCGACGCCTGCGCGGCGGACGTGTACCGCGCGGGCGGCCGTGCCGAGGACGACGTGTGCCGGGCGACCGGCACGCGCCGGCCCGCCTCCCGCGCGGACGCGGAGGCCCCGGAACCCGCGGGAGCGTGGGACGCCAGGGAAGCAGAAGAGGCCGGGAGCGACTGGGAGGCCTGGGCCGTCGACGGAGTCGGAGCGGCTCCGGAGCCCGTCGCCCCGGACTGCGCGGACTGCGCGGACTGCGCGGACTGCGCGGAGGCATGGTCGCGGGTGGGCCTGACGCCCGGTTCGCGCGATTCCCGCCCCGGGTCGGCCGCCGGCTCGCGCGCCCCGTCCGGACGCCCCGTCCCGCGTTCCTGACCTCGCTCGTGCCCGCGCTCGTGCACCGGCGCCTTCACCTGGGGGCGGGTCGGGGGCATGGCGAAGGCCCGGACGTCCACCGTGCCGGTGACGGCGTCCGGAGCGTCGGCGTCGGGCTCCTCCTCGGCGGAGCGCGCCCGCAGGTCCTTGGCGTACCGGCGCTCCATCCCCGCCCGTCCGGACAGCAGCCGGATGGCGGTGCTGAAGCGTTCCGTCGGACGAGCCTCGTTCAGCTCGTCCTGCCTACGGAGCCACATGGGCACCAAGTAGGCGGCCCAGGCCCCGACGATGACTGCGTAGATGAGGCCGCTGCTGCTCACGCCTCACACCGTAGAGGGGTTTACGTGAGGCCATCCGCCAATTGAGCCGGTGTGTCGCACGATCCGGCTGATATTTCTAACTTTTTTTGTGATCGATGCGATCAACAGGCCGCCAGGGACGCGAATTCCCCGCCCGACACGGTCACCACCCGATCACTTTCGAACACTTATTCCATCGAACGTTTATTCAATTTCCGGGATCCCGGTGATTCCCCGCCGCATTCCCCGGCATGCTCTGCGGCGTGCTCCGGGGCGTGCTCTGGTGCCCGCGGGGCGCGGTCCGCGAGCGGGAGCGCCGCCAGCGGCTCAGCAGGCCCTCCGGGACCTCCTCCGATGTGAGGGCGAACACGAGATGGTCGCGCCAGGCGCCGTCGATGTGCAGATAACGCGGGCGCAGTCCTTCCTCGCGGAATCCGAGTTTCTCCACGACCCGGCGACTGGGGCCGTTCTCGGGTCGAATGCAGACCTCGATGCGATGCAGCCCGACGACGCGGAAACAGTGGTCCACGACCATGGCCACGGCCGTCGGCATCACCCCGCGTCCCGCGACCGACTCGTCCACCCAGTAGCCGACGTGCCCCGAGCACATGGACCCCCAGGTGATCCCGGCGACCGTCAACTGCCCGACGAGCCGCCCCTGGTACTCGATGACGAACGGCAGCATCCGCCCCGCGTTCGCCTCGGTCCGCAGATGCCGGACCATCTGGCGGTACGTCGGCCGGTGCGCGATCGGCCCGCTGGGCGCGGGCGGCGGGATGGTCGCCTCCCAGGGGCGCAGCCAGTCCCGGTTGCGCCGGTTGACCTCGCGCCAGGCCCGCTGGTCGCGCAGCTTTATCGGCCGCAGGACGATGTCGCCGTCGCGCAGCTCGACGGGCCAGGATGGGCTGTTCAGCTCGCACCCCCGTGGCTGGAGCCCGGGTGGTCGCCGCCGCGGATCTGGTCGACGGCGTGAATCAGCAGGGGTTCCAGGACGGCCAGGCCGTCCTTCACCCCGCCGGTGGAGCCGGGCAGGTTGACGATCAGGGTGGCGCCCGCCAGTCCGGCCAGCCCCCGCGAGAGGGCCGAGGTGGGCACCTTGTCCCGGCCGTACGCCCGGACGGCCTCGGCGATGCCGGGGATCTCGCGGTCGATCACCGCGCGGGTCGCCTCGGGCGTGCGGTCGGTGGGCGAGATCCCGGTGCCGCCGGTGGTGACGACGACGTCGTACCCGGCCTCGACGGCGGCTCGCAGCGCGGCCTGCACCGGGTCCCCGTCGGGGACGACCTGCGGACCGTCGACGGTGAAGCCGAAGCCGCGCAGCCCCTCGGCGATCAGGGGGCCGCCCCGGTCCTCGTAGACCCCGGCGGCCGCCCGGTTGGAGGCGGTCACGACCAGGGCGCTGTACGGCGCGGGCAGGGCGCCGCCGACCGATGCGTCGCGTGTCACCGATGCGTCGCGTGTCACCGATGCGTCGCGTGTCGCCGATGCGTCGCGTGTCGCCGATGCGTCGCGTGTCATGCCCGGCTCCAGTCGCCCGACTTGCCGCCCGTCTTCTCCTCCACGCGCACGTCCGTGATCACCGCTTTCTTGTCGACGGCCTTGACCATGTCGATCACGGTGAGCGCGGCGACGGAGACCGCGGTGAGGGCCTCCATCTCGACGCCCGTGCGGTCCGTCGTCTTCACCGTGGCGGTGATCTCCACGGCGTCGTCCGCGACCGACAGTTCCAGTTTCACACCGGAGACGGCCAGGGGGTGGCACAGCGGGATGAGGTCCGGGGTGCGCTTGGCGCCCATGATGCCCGCGATCCGCGCGGTGGCCAGCGCGTCGCCCTTGGGCACCCCTTCGCCGCGCAGCAGCTCGATCACGCGGGGCGAGACGAGCACCCGCCCGCTGGCCCGGGCGGTGCGGGCGGTGACGTCCTTGCCGGACACGTCGACCATGCGCGCCGCGCCCGCCTCGTCGATGTGCGTCAGTCGGTTCTGCTCTGGGGGTCCGGGGGTCTCCCCCCGGGAAGGCACAGTCATGCTGGTGGCGCTCCCGGTCCGGGCCCGGCGCGGTGCGGCGCACGGGCCTGTTGTGCGCGACACGGTACCCCCAACCCGGAGCGCTCAGCCGAGCAGGACGACCTCGACCTCGGCGCCGGGCTCCACGGATTCCACGTCCTCGGGGACGACGATGAGCGCGTCGGCGTGCGCGAGGGCCGCGACCAGGTGGGAGCCGGCGCCGCCGACCGGGCGGACGGCGCCCTCGGCGTGCACCGCGCGCAGGAACTGTCTGCGCCCCTTCGGCGAGGTCAGCGCCTTGTCGGCGGTCAGCTTCGCGCGCGTGACGGGCCGGTGGACGTCCGCGAGCCCCATGAGGGTGCGGATGGCGGGGCGGACGAACAGCTCGAAGGACACGTACGACGACACCGGGTTGCCGGGCAGGGCCAGCAAAGGAGTGTGGTCGGGGCCGACGGAGCCGAAGCCCTGGGGCTTGCCGGGCTGCATGGCGAGCTTGCGGAACTCGACGCCGCCGCCCTCCTCGTCCGCGTCGCCGACGTGCTCCAGCGCCTCCTTGACCACGTCGTACGCCCCGACGCTCACTCCGCCGGTGGTGACGACGAGGTCGGCGCGCACGAGCTGGTCCTCGATGGTGGAGCGCAGGGTGTCGGCGTCGTCGGCGACCGCGCCGACCCGGTAGGCGATCGCCCCGGCGTCCCGGGCGGCGGCGGTGAGGGCGAAGCTGTTGGAGTCGTAGATCTGGCCGCTGCCCAGCTCCTCGCCGGGCTGGACGAGCTCGCTGCCGGTGGACATCACGACCACGCGCGGGCGTGGGCGCACCCGCACGGAGGCGCGGCCGATCGCGGCGAGCAGGGCGATCTGGGGCGGCCCGAGGACGGTCCCGGCGTCGAGGGCGCGGTCCCCCGCCCTCACGTCGCTGCCCTTGGCGCGCACGTGCGCGCGTGCCCCGGCGGGCCGGTACACGCGCACGTGCCCGGAGGCCTGCTCGGGGGCGAGGCTGCGGGCGCGCATCCCGCTGACCGGGCCCTCGCCGAGTCCTCCGTCGGTCCACTCCACGGGGACGACGGCCTCGGCGCCGGCCGGCAGCGGGGCGCCGGTCATGATGCGGGCGGTCTGGCCCGGTCCGACGTGGAGCCGGTCGGCAGCCTGCCCCGCCGCGACGTCGCCGATCACCTCCAGGGCGGCCGGGAACTCCTCGCTCGCGCCCGCGACGTCCGCGACCCGTACCGCGTAGCCGTCCATCGAGCTGTTGTCGAAGGGCGGCAGCGAGACCGGCACCGTGACGTCCTCGACGAGGACGCAGCCCTGGGCGTCGGGCAGTTGCAGCTCGATGGGCTCCAGGGGGCGGACGGTGGCGAGGATGTCCTCCAGGTGCTCGTCCACCGACCAGAGGCGGTCCTCGGCGGCGGGACGGGGCGCGGCGGTGCTCAAAGTGGCTACATCTCCTCGGTGACGTAACTGCGAAGCCAGGACCGGAAGTCCGGACCCAGATCTTCACGTTCGCACGCGAGTCTGACAATGGCACGCAGATAGTCGCCCCGGTCGCCGGTGTCATAGCGGCGGCCCTTGAAGACGACGCCGTGGACGGGGCCGCCGAGCTTCTCGTCCTGTGCGAGCTGCTGGAGGGCGTCGGTGAGCTGGATCTCGCCGCCGCGGCCGGGCTCGGTCTCGCGCAGCACGCCGAACACGCTGGGGTCGAGCACATAGCGGCCGATGATCGCGTAGTTCGACGGGGCGTCCGCCGGGTCCGGCTTCTCCACGAGGCCGGTCACCTTGACGACGTCGCTGTCCACGGTGGTGTCCACGGCCGCGCAGCCGTAGAGGTGGATCTGCTCGGGGGCGACCTCCATGAGCGCGACGACGCTGCCGCCGTGCTGCTCCTGGACCTCGATCATGCGCTGGAGCAGCGGGTCGCGGGGATCGATCAGGTCGTCGCCGAGGAGGACGGCGAAGGGCTCCTGCCCGACATGCGGGGCCGCGCACAGGACGGCGTGGCCGAGGCCCCTGGGGTCGCCCTGGCGCACGTAGTGCATGGTGGCGAGGTCGCTGGACTGCTGGACCTTGGCGAGGCGGGCGGCGTCGCCCTTCTTCTGCAGGGCCGACTCAAGTTCGTAGTTGCGGTCGAAGTGGTCCTCCAGGGGCCGCTTGTTGCGGCCGGTGACCATGAGGACGTCGTCGAGGCCGGCGGAGACGGCCTCCTCGACCACGTACTGGATAGCGGGCTTGTCCACGACCGGCAGCATCTCCTTGGGAGTGGCCTTGGTCGCCGGCAGGAACCGGGTGCCGAGGCCGGCCGCGGGGATGACAGCCTTGCTGATCCTGGGGTGCGACTGAGTCATGCCGGTCACCTTAACCGCTGGCTTTGAGTCGAATCTGTGGATCTGGCCAATTCATGATCATATGAACTTACTGAAGCTGTGTGAGAGCAATGTACGACCGGTGCGGGAGCGACATATGAGTCACCTCGAAGGCGGACCCGAGCCCGACAAACGGACGCTGCGCCGCGGGTTTCTCGGCGCGAGGAACAGGTTGACGACGGATGACCTGCGCTCGGCCGCCGCCGCGCTGGCCGAGCGCGCCCTGGAGCTGCCCGAGCTGGCCCGGGCGCGCACGGTGGCGGCGTACGTCTCCGTGGGCGCCGAGCCGGGCACCCCGGCGCTGCTGGACGCGCTGCGCGCACGGGGCGTGCGCGTGCTGCTCCCCGCCCTGCTGCCCGACAACGACCTGGACTGGGGCGCGTACGCCGGCGAGGGCTCTCTCGCACCGGTCCAACACGGCGGGAAGACGGCCCTCTTGGAGCCGGCCGGCGCGCGCCTGGGCCCCGACGCCGTGGCCGAGGCCGACGTGGTGCTGCTGCCCGGCCTCGCGGTCGACGAGCGCGGTGTGCGACTGGGCCGCGGCGGCGGGTCGTACGACCGTGTGCTGGCCCGGCTGGCGGCGCGCGGGGACCGCCCCTTCCTGGTGGTGCTCCTGTACGACGCCGAGGTCGTCGAGCGCGTCCCGGACGAGGCGCACGACCGGCCGGTGCAGGCCGTGGTGACGCCGTCGGCGGTCCGCCGCTTCGCCGGAACCCGGCCCTGACGCGCGGGCGCCCTCCACGCGCGTGTGGAGGGCGCCCGCACCGCTCGCCCGCTCAGGGCTTGAGGACCAGGGTGTCGCTGGTGCCGGCGTCGACCGCCTTCTTCGAGAAGGACCAGTCCAGCAGCTCACCGTCGGCCCACTTGCCCGTCTGATCGGTGTAATGGGCGCTGAAGGCGTGCCCCGAGGCGCCGCTGAGGTTGATCCACTTCGACTTGTCCAGGTCGTCGAGGTTGACCACCATCCGCATCGACGGCACCCACACCACCCCGTACCCGCCGGCCGCGTTCCAGCCGGTCGCGTTGACCGACGCCTCGCCGCCGCTCAGCTTCCACGGGCCGCGGTTGAGGATGTACTGCAGGAAGCCGGGGCCGCTGGTGCCCAGGGTCTGGTTCTTCAGGAACAGCCGGTGCAGCCGTCCCCAGCTCCAGGTGTCGATGTCCTTGCCGAGCTTGGCGGTCAGCTCCCAGCGGGCGTCGATCATGGCCCGCTCGAACAGCTTGTCCCGGTCGTGGTCGGCGCCGGGGCGGGTGCCCGACTCGGGCGTCGTCCACCACTCGCTGTTCTTCTTGTCGAGGAGGTTGCCCACGACCTCGAACCAGCGGTCGCCGCCGTCCGGCTGCGCCTGGTCCGCGTCGCGCTGGCCGCACTCGCGGACCTTGCGGGTGTCGTCGACGGGGCCGGTGGTGTTGACCGGGTCGACCCACAGGCACTGACCCTCGACGCGCAGCTCCTTGGGCAGCTTGTTGCCGAAGGCCAGCTTGAGGATGTTGCGCCAGACCGCGTTGAAGTAGGCGGCCGCCGCCGAGTCGGCGTCCTGGGTGAAGTCCCAGTTCTCCAGCAGCTTCTGCGCGTCGCGGACGTCCGCGTCCTTGAGGTTGATCTTCTTCAGCAGGGGCACGAGCTGCTTCGCGATCTCGCTGGCGTCGTCCAGCTGCATCTGCCGCATGTCGTCCGTGGAGATCTTGCCGCCGCCCTTGATCTTGCTCTTGATCAGGTCGGTGATCCGCTGGCTGCGCGTGCCGTAGCCCCAGTCCGTGGTGAGGATGTAGGGGTACTCGTCTTTGTCGACGACGGCCTGGTTGGCGGTGACGATGTAGCCGCGCGGGGGGTTGAGCTCGTGGGGCAGTTCCTTGAAGTCGATGTAGCCGGTCCACTCGTACTTGGACTGCCAGCCGGGCGTCGGGACCGAGCCGTCCACGCCCTTCGCGCGCGTGGGGATCTTGCCGGGCAGCTGGTAGCCGATGTTCTCGGCGTCGGCGTAGACCAGGTTCTGCGAGGGTACGTCGAACTTCCCGGCCGCCTTGCGGAAGCCGTCCCAGTCCTTCGCCCTGTCCATGAGGAAGACGGCGTCCATGGAGGTGCCGGGCTGCAGCGCGGTCCACTTCAGGGCGACCGCGTACCCGTCGCCCCGGTCGGGCGCCCCGGTGTCGACGGTGGCCTTCTTGCCGACCTTGACGAGTTCGTCGTCACGGTCGGACAGCAGCGGCATCCCGTCCTCGGTCTGCCGGACGACGATCTTCTTGGCGGCGCCGCCGGCGACCTTGATGGTCTCCTCGCGCGTGCCGAACGGCTTGACCTTGCCGTCGTACTGGTAGCCGTCGGCGCCGGAGAGCTTCTCCAGGTAGAGGTCGGTGACGTCGACGCCGGAGTTCGTCATGCCCCAGGCGATGTCCGCGTTGTGGCCGATGATCACGCCGGGCATGCCCGCGAAGGTGTAGCCGGAGACGTCGTAGGCGCACTTGCTGGAGACGCTGCGGCAGTGCAGGCCCATCTGGTACCAGACGGACGGCAGCGAGGCCGACAGGTGCGGATCGTTGGCCAGCAGCGGCTTGCCGGTGATCGTGTGCTTCCCGGCCACGACCCAGGAGTTGGAGCCGATGCCGTTGCCGTTCACTCCGACGGCCGTGGGCAGGTCGTCCAGGACGTCGTAGAGGCCCGAGAGCTGGCTCTGCACGGCCGAGCCGGAGCCTCCCGAAGCGCCGCCTCCCGTGCCGCTGCCGCCGCCCGTGCCGGAGCCGCTGCCCGACGAGTCGCCGGAGCCGCTGCCGGAGCCCTGCCCGTCACCGTCCTCGAACGTCTTGGTCGACTTGTCGTACCGGCCGTCCTGGACGATCGGCTGATTGCGGCTGTACGGGTACTCCGGGTACAGGTCGGCGATCTGCTGCGGGCCCAGCCTGCTGGTCATCAGGGCGCGGTCGATCTCGTCCTGCATGTTGCCGCGCAGGTCCCAGGCCATCGCCTTCAGCCACGACACCGAGTCGACCGGGGTCCACTCGGTGGGCTTGTAGTCGTTGGTGAAGCCGAGGGCCGCGTACTCCAGGGAGATGTCCGCGCCGTCCTTGCCCTTGAGGTAGGCGTTGACACCCTTGGCGTAGGCCTGGAGATACTTCTTGGTGTCGGCCGACAGGACGTCGTCGTACTCCTTCTTGGCGACGCGGTCCCAGCCCAGGGTGCGCAGGAACTCGTCGTTGTCGACCTGGCTCTTGCCGAACATCTCCGACAGCCGCCCGGACGTCATGTGCCGGCGCACGTCCATCTCGTAGAACCGGTCCTGCGCCTGGACGAAGCCCTGCGCCATGAAGAGGTCCTCGTCGGAGTCCGCGTAGATCTGCGGGATGCCGTAGCCGTCCCGCTTCACGTCGACGGGCCCGGACAGGCCCTCCAGCGTGATCGAACCCTTGGTCTGCGGGAAGGACGCGCGGACGGTGCTGATGGACCAGTAGGCCCCGTAGGCGACGCCACCGATGATGGCCAGCACCAGTACAAGCACGATCAAACGGGCTTTGCGCCCCTTCTTCCTGCCGGACTTGACGGGCTTGTCACCCGATGTGGCGGTGGTGTTGGGGGGCATCGCTGTCCTTGCTGTCCTAACGCGAGCGGCAGGGCGGGCTGTCCTTTTGAATGAGCGCTGGAGCAACCATAGGCGCAGGGCTTCGCGCCACTTGACGCGGAGTCGGGTACACGCGCGGAAGGGTGTTCGATCTTGCGTCCACCGAGTGTCAAGAAATCGTCAAGAGTTAGGTAAGGTAACGAAGTAGTCGGGTGCGGGGCGCACACCCCTTCGTGTCCGATGCATCCGATGCACATGTGCGCCCGCGCGCAAGGCGCGCGCGCCGGTGAAAGGGAACCGCCGCTGACTGTCCAGCACCTCAACCAGCTCCTGCTCGTCTGCTCGCTCGTCCTGCTCGTCGCCGTCGCGGCGGTCCGGATCTCCTCGCGAAGCGGGCTCCCCAGCCTGCTCGTCTACCTGGGCATCGGCATCGCCATGGGCCAGGACGGCATCGGCGAGGTCCACTTCGACAACGCCGAACTGACTCAGGTCATCGGCTACGCCGCCCTGGTCGTGATCCTCGCCGAGGGCGGCCTGGGCACGAAGTGGAAGGAGATCGAACCGGCCCTGCCGTCCGCCACGGCGCTGGCACTGGCCGGGGTCGCGGTCAGCGTCGGCGTCACCGCCACGGCCGCGCACTTCGTGACGGGGCTGGAATGGCGGCAGGCGCTGATCATCGGTGCGGTGGTGTCCTCGACGGACGCGGCGGCGGTCTTCTCCGTCCTGCGCAAGATCCCCCTGCCCTCGCGCGTGACGGGCACCCTGGAGGCCGAGTCGGGCTTCAACGACGCCCCGGTGGTCATCCTGGTCGTCGCCTTCTCCACGGCCGGCCCCGTGGAGCACTGGTACGTGCTGCTGGGCGAAATAGCGCTGGAGCTGGCCATCGGCGCCGCCATCGGCCTGGCGGTCGGCTGGCTGGGCTCCTGGGGCCTCAGGCACGTGGCCCTGCCCGCCTCCGGCCTCTACCCGATCGCCGTCATGGCGATCGCCGTCACCGCCTACGCGGCGGGCTCCCTGGCGCACGGCAGCGGCTTCCTGGGCGTCTACCTCGCCTCCATGGTCATGGGCAACGCCAAGCTGCCGCACTGGCCCGCCACGCGCGGGTTCGCCGACGGCCTCGGCTGGATCGCCCAGATCGGCATGTTCGTCCTGCTCGGCCTGCTGGTCACCCCGCACGAGCTGGGCGACGACGTGCTGCCCGCGCTCGTCATCGGCCTGGTGCTCACCATGGTGGCCCGCCCGGTCAGCGTCTTCCTGTGCCTGACGCCCTTCCGGGTGCCCTGGCAGGAGCAGACCCTGATGTCCTGGGCAGGCCTGCGCGGCGCCGTGCCCATCATCCTGGCGACGATCCCCATGGTGAACGGCGTCGACAGCAGTCGCCGGATCTTCAACATCGTCTTCGTCCTGGTCGTCGTCTACACCCTGGTCCAGGGGCCGACGCTGCCCTGGCTGGCGCGCAAGCTCCGCCTCGGCGGGGACCCCGAGGCCGCCGACCTCGGCGTCGAGTCCGCGCCCCTGGAGCGACTGCGCGGGCATCTGCTGTCCGTCGCGATCCCGGAGGAGTCGAAGATGCACGGCGTCGAGGTCGACGAACTGCGGCTGCCGGCCGGAGCCGCCGTCACCCTCGTCGTGCGGGACGGAACCTCGTTCGTCCCCATGCCGTCGACCGTCCTGCGGCGCGGCGACGAACTCCTCGTCGTGGCCACCGACCCGGTCCGCGACGCCGCGGAGAAGCGCCTGCGGGCCGTCGGGCACGGCGGCAAGCTCGCCGGGTGGCTGGGCACGGGCGGCGGGGCGCGTTGAGTGCGCGTTTCGCACCGTTCACACCCCCTTCATTCGGAGGCGGCCGCGACCCTGGTGCTCCTTTTCACAGGCCTCGTCAGCCTTGATCCCTGTAGGATGAAGGCGCACTTTGATCGAACCAACTCTGCCTGACGCAGAGCTGGCGCGACCGTATGGCGGCCGGGACACCTCCTGCAGCGGACACCGGCATCTACCGCAGCACGCGCAAGAGGACAGCTCTCGGCGCCCCCCGCACGGGCGCGCTACCAGGCGGCAGAAAGGCACGGGCCGTGGCATCCACGGTCACCACCGAGCCGTCGAAGGACTCGTCGGCCTCCTCCCGCCCGGGGTACGGGCACCTGCTGCGCACCCGCGGCGCCTGGACGTTCCTGCTGCCCGGCTTCGCCGCCCGCCAGCCGTTCGCGATGCTCACCATCTCCATCGTGCTGCTCGTGCAGCACACCACCGGCTCGTACGGCGCGGCCGGCGCCGCCGCGGCCGTCACCGGCGTCTCCATGGCGCTGTGCGCGCCCTACAGCGGGCGGCTCGCCGACCGCCACGGGCAGCGCGCGGTGCTGATCCCCGGCGTGCTCGTGCACACCCTGTCGGGGATCGCCCTCACGTCCCTCGCCCTCGCCCACGCGCCCCTGTGGGCGTTGTTCGCGGCCGCGGTGCCCACGGGCGCCTCGGTGCCGCAGGTCGGCCCCATGGTGCGGGCCCGGTGGGGCGTGAAGCTGAAGGGCTCGCCCCTGATGACCACCGCGGCGGCCTTCGAGTCCGTCACGGACGAGCTCACCTTCGTCTTCGGCCCGCTGCTGGCGACCGCCCTGTGCACCGCCGTGAACCCGGCCGCCGGCCTGATCGCCGAGGCCTCGCTGACCCTGCTCGGCGGCCTGCTGTTCGCCGCGCAGAAGAGCACCCAGCCCCAGGTCGCCCCCGCCGGGCACACGCGCGTGGAGCACGCTTCCGCTCTGCGCGTCCCCGGCGTGCGCGTGCTGATCGCGACCTTCCTCGGCATCGGCTCCGTCTTCGGCGGCATGCAGGTCTCCCTGGCCGCGTTCTCCGAGTCGATCGGCGAGCCCGGCCTGAACGGCGTCCTGTACGGCACCTTCGCCGCGGGCAACATGCTCTCCGGGCTGGTCTGCGGCGCGATCGCCTGGAAGGCCGCACCGCAGCGGCGCCTGGTCGTCGCCTACGCGGCCCTCGCGCTCGTCGCCTCCGGCCTGTGGGCCGCGCACTCCGTGCTCGTCCTGGCGGGCCTGGGCCTGCTGGTCGGCATGTGCATCGCGCCCGCGCTGATCACCGGCTACACCCTGGTCGAGGGCCTGGTCCCGGCCGGGGCCCGCACGGAGGCGTTCACCTGGCTGACGGGCGCGGTGGCGCTCGGCCAGGCGGCAGCCGTCACCGTCGCCGGCCAGCTGGAGGACAACGTCCGGGACGGCGCCGGATTCCTGGTGCCGATGGGCGGCACCGTGCTGGCCCTCGCGGTCCTGCTGGCGCTGCGTTCCCGGCTGGCGACGCGCCCTCGCGCGCGCACCGTCGCACGTGGCGTCGGTCACCGCGAGCCGGTGACAGTGGACTGAACCCCGGGAATGCGTCAAGATAGACCGTCGTTAGCACTCACTGAGTGAGAGTGCCAGGAGGAAGACAGTGCCGACCTACCAGTACCAGTGCACCGAGTGCGGCGAGGGCCTTGAGGCGGTGCAGAAGTTCACCGACGACGCTCTGACCGAGTGCCCGAGCTGCGGTGGCCGCCTCAAGAAGGTGTTCTCCGCAGTCGGCATCGTCTTCAAGGGCTCCGGCTTCTACCGCAACGACAGCCGCGGCTCCTCGTCGAGCAGCTCGCCGTCGTCGTCGAAGTCGTCGACCACCGACTCGAAGCCGAGCTCGACCACGTCGTCCTCGTCGGACTCGAAGTCGTCGGCGTCCTCGTCGGACTCGAAGTCGTCGAGCACCGGCACCTCGGCCGGCAGCAGCTCCGCCGCGTAAGGACGCCTGCTCACAGGACCCTGCCGTCGTCCGACGGCGGGGTTCTCGGCGTTCCCGGGGCCGGGCCCCGGGCGTCCCCGACGGCAGGGCCTCCGGCGTTCCTCGACGGCGTGGGGCTGGCCTAGGGTGCCGGACATGGCGAACAAGGCAGCGAACGCAGAGATCGGCGTGATCGGCGGCTCCGGTCTCTACTCGTTCCTCGACGACGTGACCGAGATCCAGGTCGACACCCCCTACGGACCTCCCAGCGACTCCCTCTTCATCGGCGAGACCGCCGGCCGGCGGGTCGCCTTCCTCCCCCGGCACGGACGCGGACACCATCTGCCGCCCCACCGGATCAACTACCGGGCCAATCTCTGGGCGTTGCGCTCCGTCGGCGTGCGCCAGGTCCTCGGCCCGTGCGCGGTGGGCGGTCTGCGCCCCGAGTACGGGCCCGGCACTTTGGTCGTCCCCGACCAGCTGGTCGACCGTACGAAGGCGCGGACCGGGACGTACTTCGACGGCCTGCCCCTCCCCGACGGCACGGTGCCCCACGTGGTGCACGTGTCGCTGGCCGACCCCTACTGCTCCGCCGGACGTGCGGCCGCGCTGAAGGCGGCACGCGGCCGGCAGTGGGAGCCCGTGGACGGCGGAACGCTCGTCGTGATCGAGGGACCGAGGTTCTCCACCCGCGCCGAATCGCTGTGGCACCGGGCGCAGGGCTGGTCGACGGTGGGCATGACGGGCCATCCGGAGGCCGCGCTCGCCCGGGAACTGGAGCTCTGCTACACGTCGTTGAACCTGGTCACCGATCTGGACGCGGGCGCCGAGAGCGGTGAGGGCGTGTCGCACGAGGAGGTCATGCAGGTGTTCGCGGCCAATGTGGACCGGCTCCGGGACGTGCTGTTCGACACGCTCGCCGCCCTCCCCCCGAACGCCGAGCGGGACTGCCTGTGCACGAAGGCCCTCGGCGGACTGAACCCCGGATTCGAGATGCCGTAAGGGGTGGGTCGGGCGGCGCGGG
>NZ_JAHHIU010000225.1 GCF_024539815.1 Streptomyces hayashii | reverse complement strand
CACCGGCCCCCGCCCCGGCCGCCCGTCCCGCTACCGACCGCGCGCCGCGTCGAACAGTGCGCTGACGGACTCGCCGTTGTGGATGCGGCGCACCGCCTCCGCCAGGGCGGGGGCGATGGACAGGATCCGCAGCTTGTCGGTGTGCTCCTCCACGGGAACCGGCACCGTGTTGGTGCACACGATCTCCAGCACGTCCGGCTGCTCGCTGAGCCGCTTGAGCGCTCCGGCGGCGAAGAGTCCGTGCGTGCACGCCACCCGTATCGAGCGGGGCTCCGACTCCCTGAGCCGGTCCAGCAGTTCCAGGACCGTGCTGCCCTTGGCGATCTCGTCGTCCAGGACGATGACGTCCCGCCCGGCGATCTCGCCGATCACCGCGCTGATGCTGACCCGGTCGTCGGCGTAGCGCTGTTTGGCGCCCGCCGCCACCTGGGCGCCGATCATCCGGGCGAAGGCGGCGGCCTCCTTGGCGTTGCCGAGGTCCGGCGAGACCACGGTGGTACGGGTGAGGTCGTAGCGGCGAAAGTGCGCGGCCAGTTCCCGGTGGGCGTGCAGATGGTCCACCGGCATCGAGAAGAAGCCGTGCACCTGGGGCGAGTGGAGCGTCATGGCGAGGACGCGGTGGACGCCGGCCGCCGCCATCAGATCGGCGACCAGGCGTCCGCCGAGCGAGATGCGGGGAGCGTCCTTCTTGTCGGAGCGCGCGTAGGAATAGTGCGGCATGACGACCGTGATCCGGCCCGCCGACGCCCCGCGGGCCGCGTCGCACATCAGCAGCAGCTCCACGAGGTGCTCCTGCACGGGCCGGACCAGGGGCTGCACGAGGAAGACGTCCCGTTCCCGGCAATTGGCCTGGAGCTGGACCTCCAGGCAGTCGTTGGCGAACCTGCTGAGGCGGGTGGGGCTCAGGGGCACGCCGAGGTGGGCGCAGACCTCGGCCGCCAGTTCCGGGTGGGCACTGCCGCTGAACACGGAGATGTCTCGCACGGTCGGCTCCTCGCTGATCGTGTCCGGCCGGGGGCGGGACCTCTCATGCTACGGACCACGCCCGTTTTGCCCACCCGCAGGAAGCCTCCCGGGCGCCCGGGAGCCTCCGAGGGCCCCGAACCGGCCAGAGCCCCCGCGACGTCTGCGATCAGGCGCTTCGCCGGTCGCGGTGAGGGCCGGCGAGGTCTGCGGCGCCCCCGAGCCGTCCGCTCACCCCTGCCGGCCCGGGTCCCGCCGGTCGCGCCGACGTCCCACGGCAGGGCCCCGCGCGTGGGCCCGTACTGTCACAGCTCCTCAACAGGACGGTCTGACACGGGCATTGGCGGGAATCCGGTCAGAGGAAGAGAGGACCGTCCGCATGACGACTTCGATCGAGCCCACCAGGGAGACCAAGCCCACCCGGCGTCCGCCCGGCCGTATGCCCGGCTGGGCCAAGGTGCTCACCGCCGTCGTGGTCGTGCTCGTCGTGATGTTCGCGGGGATCCGGCTGAGCCTGCTGCCGGGGCTGCGCGACTTCTTCGGCACGGAGACCAACGACCGCTCGGGCCCCGCCCTGCTCAAGTCCATCCAGGACATGAGCCGCTACGACGCCGCCTCCGGCAACTTCCAGGTCGTGGTGGACCTGGAGAAGGACGCCAAATACCTGCCCGACGCCATCCGCGGCACCCGCACCCTGTACGTGGGGGCGGGCACCGTCGACGCCTACGTCGACCTCGGGAAGATCGGCGACAAGAACGTGACGGTGGACGAGGACCGCACCTCGGCCACGCTCCGGCTGCCCCACGCCCAGCTCGGCAAGCCGGCCCTCGACCCCGACCGCTCCTACGCGGTGTCCAAGCAGCGCGGTCTCCTCGACCGCCTCGGCGACCTCTTCTCCGACAACCCGGGCGGTGAGCAGGCCGTGCAGAAGCTCGCGGTCAAGCACATCGGGGACGCGGCGAAGGAGAGCGAGCTGACCAAGCGCGCCGAGACCAACACCACCGACATGCTCCAGGGGCTGCTGCGCTCCCTCGGCTTCAAGGAGGTGAAGGTGTCCTACGGCGCCTGACGCCCGGTCGGCGGCGGGCGGACGCGCGGGCGACCGCGGCGACTGCGGCGGACGTGACGGCCGCGGGAGGCGCCCCCGGGGCCGTCCGCCCGCATCCCCGGGCCGTTCGAGGGTAATCGCCCTACGACGTCCGGAAGTTGAAGACTGGAGGACCGCATGGCCCGTGCAGCGCTACGTCCGCTCACCACGTTCCGCCTGCGCACCGCCAAGACAGCCGCACCCGAGGCCGAGCCCGCCGAGCCGGACAAAGCACAGCGGGGCCGGAGAACAGGGAGCGCGCGCAAGGCCAGGAAGGCCGAGAGGGCCGCAGAGGCAGAGGCGGCGCGCACCGAGCACCGGGCGCTGCCGTTCCCGCTCCGGCTGCTCGCGATGCTGGTGGCGTTCACGTTCATGGTGGCCTTCGCCGTCGTCCTCGCCCGGATCACCCTGGAGCCGTCGCCGGCGTCGACGGCGCTGGTGCACTCCAACCTGCGCCCCGGCGACTCGCTTCGGGCCTACCTGGACCAACCGGCGCTGCGCGACGCGGTGAAGCAGATCGGCGGAAACGTGCTGCTCGGCGTGCCCTTCGGGGTGCTGGTGCCGGTCGTCGCGCCCCGGGCGCGCGGGTTGATGCGCGTGCTGCTGCTGACCGCGACCGTCATGCTGCTCGTGGAGTTCGCCCAGGGCGCGCTGGTGACCGGACGCGCCTTCGACATCGACGACGTCATCCTCAACACCACGGGCGCCCTGATCGGCTACCTGCTCCTGGGGCGCAGGGTGAGCCGCGCGGTGCACGCGCGCAGGCAGCGCGTGTGAGCGGGCGCGGGACGGGGAGCGCAGGCGCCGCTCAGTGCGGCTTCCAGGTGTACTTGTCCCCGCCCACCCAGCGCACGGTGTCCGGGTCGTCGAGGTCGTGGATGGTGATGCCGAAGGCGGCGGCGATCTGGAGGACGTCGGTCACGTCCCTCGCCTCGCCGACCACCTCGGCGTCGATTTCCACGATGCGGAACGGCGCGGGGCCCGGCTGTACTCCGAGCACCATGATCCGCGGCCGGGAGACGCGCAGGCTCGCGATTTCGCTCATGACATAGAGGGTAGAGCGGAACGCACCGGTATGAATCATCGGATGTCCCCCACCGAGGTCGCTCCGCTCGTCGTGCGGTCGGGGCGGCGGTGCGGAACTCTGGAGCCAGGAGGTGGCGATGGAGCCCGTCGAGGCACTGGACCGGATCGCCTTCCTGCTGGAGCGGTCCCTGGCGCCGACCTACCGCGTGCGGGCCTTCCGGACCGCGGCCCGGGTGCTGGCGCGACTGCCCTCGGCGGAGGTCGGGCAGCGGGCGGCGGACGGGACGCTGGAGTCGCTCAAGGGCGTGGGCCCGAAGACCGCGCAGGTGGCGCGCGAGGCGCTCGCCGGCCGGACGCCGACCTACCTGGAGAAGCTGGAGGAGGAGGCCGGACGGCCGCTGACGGACGGCGCCGGGGCCAGGCTGCGCGCCCTGCTGCGGGGCGACTGCCACCTCCACTCCGACTGGTCGGACGGCGGCAGTCCCATCGAGGAGATGGGCCGGACAGCGGCCGCGCTCGGTCACGAGTGGGCCGTGCTCACCGATCACTCGCCGCGCCTGACGGTGGCCCGCGGCCTGTCCCCCGAGCGACTGCGCCGCCAGCTGGACGTGGTCGAGGAGCTCAACGCCACCTGGGCGCCGTTCCGGCTGCTGACCGGCATCGAGTGCGACATCCTCGACGACGGGTCGCTGGACCAGGAGCCCGAGCTGCTGGAACGGCTCGACGTGGTGGTGGTGTCCGTGCACTCCAAGCTCCGGATGGAGTCCCGGGCGATGACGCGCCGCATGGTGAACGCCGTGCGCGATCCGCACGCCGACATCCTCGGGCACTGCACCGGGCGGCTGGTGACCGGGCGGGGGCGGCCCGAGTCGGAGTTCGACGCGGACGAGGTGTTCGCGGCCTGCGCCGAGGCGGGCACCGCCGTGGAGATCAACAGCCGGCCCGAGCGGCTCGACCCGCCGCGCCGGCTGCTACGCCGGGCCGTGGCCGCGGGTGCGCTGTTCTCGGTCGACACCGACGCGCACGCGCCCGGCCAGCTGGACTGGCAGATCCTCGGGTGCGCCCGGGCCGAGGAGTGCGAAGTGCCCGTGGAACGGATCGTGACCGGCTGGCCCCTGGCCGACCTGCTGGCCTGGACGGGGGAGGGCCGGGTGCCGGCGGGCGTGGCCGGCCCGTGAGGTGGTACCCGGGGGGATCGCTCACGGGTATGCAGAGGTGCCCGGAGAAGGAGAAGGGACTCAGATGACACGCGCCGCCGTGTTCGACGTCGACGGCACCCTCGTCGACACCAACCACCTGCATGTCGTCACCTGGTGGGAGGCCTTCCGGCAGGCGGGCCACCGGGTGCCGATGCACGCCGTGCTCCGGGCCGTGGGGCTCGGATCCGAGGACCTCGTCGCCCGTCTGCTCGGCGACGACCGGGACAAGGACGGGGACGCCGAGCTCAGCGCCGCCCACAAAGCCCTGTACGGACAGTACTTCGACCGGCTGCCGCCGCTGCGGGACGCCGGTTCGCTGCTGCGCCGTCTGCACGACGACGGCTGGACGGTCGTGCTCGCCACCTCGGCGAGCGGGCCCGAGCTGTCGGCCCTGCGCAGCGCCATCGACGCGGACGACGTCATCGCCGCGACGGCCAGCGCCGACGACGTCGAGGAGGGCAAGCCCGCGCCGGAACCGGTGCGGCACGCCCTGGAGCTGGCCGGCGCCCCCGCCGAGCGGGCCGTGTTCGTCGGCGACACCGTGTGGGACATGCGGGCCGGCCGCCGCGCCGGGGTGCGCTGTGTGGGACTCCTGAGCGGCGGCATTCCGCGGGCGGACCTGGTGGAGGCGGGAGCGGAAGCCGTCTACGACGACCCGGCCGACCTCCTGGCCTCCCTCTCGACGAGTCCGCTGGCGTGAGGTGACGGACGTCACCGCTCGGCACGGCGAACCGGGGAACACGCATAGGTAGTTACCCGTTGAACCAACCGTGGGTGCGGACGGGACAGTGTCCCCGGGCCTCACCTTCTGCCCACAGGGACGATCGTCCGGCTGAAGCCCTGTGGAGCGTCTCGCCGAGAGGCGACCGCCGTCCGCGCCCACGCACAGACCGCCCCGACCGTGATTCCCCCGTCCGGTCGGGGCTTCTCTTCGTCCGGCCGACCCCGCACCGGGGGGAACGCCGGGGCCGCGGACACGCCGGACGTGCGGGATCCCGAGCACGCTGATCGCGCGAAATCCCGGTGCGCGCTTGACTTCGAGCGCACTTCAATTCGTAGCGTTCAGGACATGAGCACTGCACAGCACAAGATCGGTTCGGGGTTCGACGCCCACAGCACCGCCGACGACGTCCTCGCCGGCATCGACCTGAGCGGACAGCTCGCGATCGTCACCGGCGGCTACTCCGGGCTGGGCCTGGAGACCACCCGCTCGCTCACCAGGGCCGGCGCCCGCGTCGTCGTCCCCGCCCGTCGGCCGGACACCGCGCGGGAGGCCCTGGAGGGCATCGACGGCGTCGAGGTCGACGAGCTGGACCTCGCCGATCCGGACAGCGTGCGCGGCTTCGCCGACCGCTTCCTCGCCTCCGGCCGCACGATCGACCTCTTCATCGGCAACGCCGGCGTCATGGCCTGCCCCGAGACCCGCGTCGGACCCGGCTGGGAGGCCCAGTTCGCGACCAACCACCTCGGCCACTTCGCGCTCGTGAACCGGCTGTGGTCCGCGATCGAGCCCGGCGGGGCCCGCGTGGTCTCGGTGTCCTCGCGCGGCCACCACTTCTCCGGCGTGCGCTGGGACGACGTCCACTGGCAGCGGGGTTACGACAAGTGGGAGGCCTACGGCCAGGCGAAGACCGCGAACGTGCTCTTCGCCGTCCAGCTCGACCGGCTCGCCCGGGACCGCGGGGTACGGGCCTTCTCGCTGCACCCCGGCGGAATCATCACGCCCCTCCAGCGCCACATCCCCAAGGAGGAGATGGTGGAGCGCGGCTGGATCGACGAGGACGGCAACGTGCTCAACCAGGCCGGCTTCAAGACCCCGGAGCAGGGCGCGGCCACCCAGGTGTGGGCGGCGACGTCGCCGCAGCTGGCCGGCATGGGCGGCCTCTACCTGGAGGACTGCGACGTCGCCGAGCCCGCCGTCGACGGCGACGTGCGCTTCGGCGTCAAGGACTGGGCGACGGACCCGGAGCAGGCGGCGCGGCTGTGGGAGCTGTCCGCCGAGCTGACGGGCGTGAACGCCTTCCCCGCCCAGGGATAGAGCCCTGCTCACTCCCCCGCCGCGAACCTGCGCAGGTCGGCGGTGAGCCGCTCGGCGTGGGTCGCGAAGAGGCCGTGACCGGCGTTCTCGTACACCTCCAGAGTGGAGTTCGGGGCGAGGGCGGCGGCGCGGCGGCCGGTCAGCTCGATCGGCGCGGAGGCGTCGTGGGTGCCGTGCACGACGAGCACGGGCAGGTCCAGCGCGGCCAGTTCGGGCGCGACGTCCAGGGCGGCGATCAGCTCTCCGACGGCGACGCCCGCCCGTGCCGTGGAGCCGTGGCAGCGCCGGATCATGGTCTGCACGTACGCCTCGGAGACGTCGTCGCCCGGGCGGTCCAGAGCGAAGAAGGCGCGGGCGCCGTCGGCGAAGAACGCGGAGCGGTCGCGCCGGAAGGCCTCGACGCCGGCGAGCAGCAGTTCCGGGTCGACGCCCTCGGGGTGGTTCGGCGACCGGGCGGGACCGGGCGTCATGCCGGCGACCAGCGCCACCCGGGCCACCCGGTCGGCGCGGCCCCGGTGCCGGGTCAGACAGCGGACGGCCTCGGCCGCCCCGACCGAGTGACCCACCAGGGTCACCTCGCGCAGGTCGAGACGGTCCAGGAGGCCCTGCACGTCGTCGGCCAGGCTGTCCAGGTCGAACCCGCCCCAGACGTCGTCCGAGCGGCCGTGTCCGCGCCGGTCGAAGCCCACGCAGCGGTGGCCCTCCCGCGCCAGCGGCAGCATCTGGTACTCCCACATCTCGGACCCGAAGTACAGGCTGTTCACGAAGACGATCACCGGCCCGTCGGCCGGGCCGTAGTCGACGTGATGCAGCCTGGCGCCGTCGACGGGGCTCGTGAAGTACGGCATGGACGTCCTCCTGCGGTGCTCGCGGATGCGGTGAACGGGTGACGGCGTCCATGCTTGCCTCGCGGCCGTCGGGCGTCGATTACCCCCGAGGTCATGCGTCCGGGACCGGGACCGCGTGCGCCGCCGCGGGCCGGGTACTCGGTCGGCTCCCGAGGACCCCCGAGAGGAGCCGAAGGTGAGCAGCGCAACGGGCAGCAAGATCGTGGTCACGGGCGCCACGGGCAACGTCGGCACGAGTGTGGTGCGCCGGCTTTCCGAGGATCCGGACGTCGCCTCGGTCCGCGGGCTGGCGCGGCGGATCCCCGACTGGTCGCCGCGGAAGACCGAGTGGACGGCCGTCGACCTGGCCTCCGAACGGTCGGATCTCGCAGCGGTGTTCCGGGGCGCCGACGCGGTGGTGCATCTGGCGTGGGCGTTCCAGCCCACGCACGACCCGGCGGCGACCTGGCGGACGAACGTCCTCGGCAGCCTGCGCGTCTTCGAGGCCGTGACCGCAGCGCAGGTGCCCGTGCTGGTGCACGCGTCCTCGGTGGGCGCCTACTCGCCGGGCCCGAAGGACCGGGCGGTGGACGAGTCCTGGCCGACGCACGGCTGGCCGGACGCCGCGTACTGCCGGGAGAAGGCCTATCTGGAACGCGCCCTGGACACCTTCGAGCGCGACCGTCCGCAGACCCGGGTGGTGCGGATGCGGCCGGCGTTCCTGTTCAAGCGGGAGTCGGCGAGCGAACAGCGGCGCATCTTCGGCGGCACACACCTGCCCGGCCCGCTCGCGCGCCCCGAACTGCTGCCCTTCCTGCCGGACGTCCCCGGGCTGCGCATGCAGACGCTGCACACCGACGACGCCGCCGAGGCCTACCGGCTCGCCCTGCGCACCGAGGTGCGCGGCCCGTTCAACCTGGCCGCCGAGCCGACCGTGGACGCGAAGCTGATGGGCGAGATGTTCGGGGCCCGACCCGTGCGGCTGCCCCGCACCGCGGCGCGCACGGCCATCGCCGCGGCCTGGAACCTCCGACTCCTGCCCGCCTCGCCCCATCTTTTCGACGCCGTCCTGCGCCTCCCCCTCATGGACTGCACCCGCGCTCGCGTCGAACTCGGCTGGCGTCCCGAGCACACCGCGCCGGAAGTGCTGGAAGAGTTCCTGTTCGGCCTGCGCGAGGGAGCGGGCGCCTCGACCGACCCCCTACAGGGCCGCAAGGCGAGCTGACGCCCAGCCGCGGGCGCCCGCCCACCCGCGGCCCCGTCACTCCACGCCGGTCAGGCGGTCGGCTCCTGGGGCTCGGGATCGTCGGACCGGCCGCTTCCCGCGACCGGGGCGCCCTGTCGGCCCGTTCCCGCCTCGTCGGTGTCGGGGACGTCCTCGGCGGCCTGCGGTGACTCCTCGGGCTCGGCGGCGTCCCAGCGGTCGTCGCTCCCGTCGGCCTGCTGGTCCGGCGGGTCCCGCGGGACCGGCAGGCCGTTCCCGCCGGGACCCTGGAGACGGTCTTCGGCCACGACGTCCTCCCTTCGCGGTCGCACCACGTCGAACGCGGGCGACGGTTCCCGGGCGGCGTTCGTCCGGGCGACTCGCGAGTACCTCCCGCGAGGACGGCGAAACGTGAGCCCCACCGGCCGCACCGGCCGCACATCGTGGGGAGGCGGGCCGTCGCGCGGGGCGCGGGTTCGGGGCGGGCCGGGGCCACCGCGCCGGGCACGACGTCGACGCCGGGCGCAGCAACAGCCCGGGGCACGGGCGCACGCCCGGACAGGGACAGCCCGGCCGCGCCACAGCGCCCCGCACGAGCGGCGCACCACGGGTTCAGCGCGGGGCGCGGTCCTCCAGTACCGTGCGCCAGGCCGGCGCCGGGCCGGTGGGCGCGGGCTCGGGGCGTCGGCCGCCGCGGCCGAAGAAGTCCGCGAGCGGGAGGATCGCCGCCCCGACGGTGACGGCGTCCGGGCCGAGCCGCCCCAGCTCGACGGTGACCTTCTGGGCGGGGTGGCGCAGCGCGTACGCGGTGGCGTGGCGGCGTACGGCGGGCAGGAAGCGGGCGCCCAGCTGCAGGCCGGCCCAGCCGCCGATGAGGATGCGCTCCGGCTGGAAGAGGTTGATCAGATCGGAGAGACCGGCGCCGAGGTACTCGGCGGTCTCCTCCAGGACGGCGAGCGCGACGGGGTCAGCCGTCCGCCCCGCCAAGGCGGTCTCCGCGTCGTCGGAGGACCGGCCCACGTCGGAGGACCGGCCGTCGGAGGACCGGCCGTCGTCCGGTCCGGCCGGAGGGTAGGCGGCGGCCAGCATCGCGGTCAGGGCGGTCTCCTCGTCGACGCCCTCGGGCGGCCGGCCGCCCTGCTCGCGCCAGCGTTCCAGCAGCGCTTCCGCGCCCGCGTACGCCTCCAGGCAGCCCAGGGCGCCGCAGCGGCAGCGACGGCCCCGCACCCGGACCGTCAGATGGCCCCATTCGACGGCCCGGCCGTGTTCGACCTCCGGGGCCACCAGGCACGCCCCGACGCCCGAGCCGAAGAGGACGACGACCGCGCTGTGCGCGCCCCGACCGCCGCCGAACCACATCTCGGCCTGCCCCAGGGTCTTCGCGCCGTTGTCGATGAAGCAGGGGACGCTCTCGGGCAGGAAGGCGCCCTCGCGCAGGAGCGCCTCCAGGGGGACCGCGTCCCAGCCGATGGTCTGGCCGTGGACGACGGCGCCGCGCTCGGCGGTGTGCTCGACGATGCCCGGGACGCCGACGCCGACCCCGAGAAGCTGCTCGGCGGCGACGCCCGCCGTCGCCAGCACCTCGGCGACTCCCTCGCGGACATGGGCGACGATTCCGTCGACCTCGTACCGGCGCTGCTCCAACGGCCTTTCGGCGCGTGCGAGTTCGGTGAGCGTGAGGTCGAACAGCTCGATCCGCACCCGGGTCTCGCCGACGTCCACGCCGATCATGTGGCCGCTGCCGGGGGCCACCCGCAGCAGGATGCGGGGGCGGCCTCCGTCGGAGTCGACGCTGCCGGCCTCCTCGACCAGTCCGTCGGCGACCAGGTCGGCGACGACGTTGCTGACCGAGCCGGAGCTCAGGCCGGTGGCCGGCCCCAGCTCGAAGCGGCTGAGGGGTCCGTCGAAGTACAGCCGTTGCAGTACGGCCGTGCGGTTGGCCCGCCTCAGGTCGCGTACCGTGCGCCCGTTCCGCCCCGTCATGTCGCTCCCCTCCGAGCCCTGTCCGACCTGCAACATACCTCCGTGGGAGAGGCCCGCGCGACATTCTCCAACCCTTAGTTCACGATGTGAGCTAAGAGCGGACCACGTCGGCGATCTCGTCCAGCGCCGCCGACAGCTCCGGAGCGACCCTCTCCTGCACCCAGCGCAGGTGATCGGGACCGGCCGCCCGCGGGACCGTCTCGGTGAGCATGATCAGGTACAGATAGGCGCGGTAGAGCGCGAGACGCGCCCGGGCGGACGCGCCGAACACGGCCCTCCCTCCGGCCTCGCGGTACCCCTGGAGAAACGCCTCGTCCTTCCTGATGTCGCCCAGCAGCGCCAGGGAGACGAAGTCCGCGAGCGGGTCGCCCCAGAACATGCGCTCGCCGTCGATGAGGCCTCCGACGCGGGGCTCGCCGCCGGCGCGGTCGACCAGGATGTTGCCGGGCCACAGGTCGAAGTGGACCAGGCGGGGGACGGTGACCTCGTCGAGGGCGTCATAGGCGGTCCGGGCCACGGCGGCGACCTCGTCGACCGGACGGGGCAGGGGCGCGCCGTAGTGACGGGCATCGTCGAGGAGGGCGTCGAACATCGTGGTGAACGCGGTGCGCCAGTCGGGGGCGAGCGGGCCGAGCGCGCCGGTCGGATAGCCGAACCCGGGGCCCGTCACCTCGTGCAGCCGGGCGACCTGCCGACCCAACTCCGTGCGCAGCGGGACTTGTTCGGCGACGGAGAGCGAGTCGTCCCACGGCTCGCCCGGGCACAGCGTCATCAGCAGACAGGGCCCGTCGAGGACCACGACACGCGGCGCCGCCACCCCGGCCTCGGCGGCTCCTCGGCAGAACTCCGCCTCGCCCACCAGCAGTCGGCTCTCGTGGCTGAGCCCGACGGCCGCCGGCTCGGCCTTGAGCACGTAGCGGCTGCCGTCGGAGAGGACCAGCTCCTCGACGGTGTTGTAGGTGCCGCCGCCGAGCGGGCGGAGCCGGGCCAGCAGGCCGGGCGGGAGGCCCGCCGCATCCAGCACACCGCGGGCCCGTGCCCAGGAGTCCGTCACCGTGCGCCCATCCCTTCCTCGGGTCAGCCCGCCGCGTACACGTCCTCCAGGTAACGGCCGTGCGCGATCAGCTCGTCGAGCCACGCCCCGGCGCGGGCGTCGTCGGCGCCGGGGGTGCGCTCCCGGTACAGGGTACGGAACGCGTCCCGGACGCCGGGAGCCATCCGGGAGCCGTCGCCGCACACGTACACGCGGGCGCCGTCGGCCAGCAGCCGCCACACCTCGTCGCCCTCGGCGGCGATGCGGTGCTGGACGAACGCCATTCCGTCCTCGGGGGCCGCGCTGAAGACGGGGCGCAGGGCGATCGCGCCGGCGTCCTCTGCGGCACGCAGCTCGTCGGCGTGCAGGAAGTCGGCGTCCGGCGCGTCGCAGCCGAAGTAGCACAGGGCGGGCGGCAGTCGTCCGCCGGCGGCGAGGACCGCGGCGCGGTCGGCGACGGCGCCGCGGAAGGGCGCGAGGCCGGTGCCGGCCGCCACCATGACCACGGGTGCGGAGTCGTCGATGCGGAAGGCCGCACGGCAGGGCTGGACGCGGGCGTACACGGTGTCGCCCGGCGCGAGACCGGCCAGATGCCCGGAGCCGGTGCCCCGGTAGACGCCGTCGCCCGAGCGGGCGGGGGCCTCCAGCAGCGAGACCATCAGGTCCACGTGACGCGGGTCGACGGCGGGCGAGGAGGAGATGGAGTAGTGCCGCGGGCGCAGCGGGGTGAAAAGCTCCAGCAGTCGCGGCCAGTCCAGGGCGCCGCGCAGGGCCGGGAACGCTTCCAGCACCTCGACGAGGGTGCGCGGATCGTCCTCGGGGAGGGCGGCGAGGGCCGCGCGTTCGGGCGGGCAGGGGTTGGCGGCGGACAGCGCGGCGAGTCGGGCGGCGCTCGGCCGTTCCTGCAACTCGACATGGTGGGAAAGGAGTTGACGTACGGTCAGGGGCCGGTCGACGGCGAGTGCGTCACGGCGGGAACGGCCGGGGCGGATGTCCAGCACGTCGTCGAGGTCGACGCCGAGCGCGGCGGCTACGCGGGCGACGAGGCCGGGGGCGTTGGCGGGCAGCACGGTGAGGTGGTCGGCCGTGCGGTAGTCGGTCCCCTCCGGCAGGGCGACGCGCAGGAACCGCTTGCGGCGGGGGTGGCCCGGGGCGGTGAGGTCGCGCACCTCGGTGACCCGCATCGCGACCAGCCCGTGCCGGGCGGCGAGGGCGTCCAGCGGACCGCCGGTCAGCGTGCGGACCTCGTAGGCGGGCGTGGGTCCGGCGTCCGGCCCGGCGGACGGTTCCACGGCGTCCGGGTCGCCGTACCTCTCCAGGAGCGCGGTGCGCAGCCGGGCGGTGAACTCCCGCACGGCGCCGGTGAGATCGCCGGAGGCGTCGGCCGCGGCGCGGTTGAGGAGGCGGGCGGCGCCCAGTTCGGCGAGCCGCTGGTCGTAGCGCACGGGCATGTGCTGGTAGGTGGCGGCCCAGTTGCGGTCGCCGACGCCGAGGACGGCGAACGTCACGCCGGAGAGGTCGTCCCCGCCCTCCAGCCAGGCGGCGAAGTCGGTGGCGTCGTCGGTGGGGCGGCCGTTGTAGGAGGCGGCCACCACGACCACCGGACGGTCGGCGGGGAGCCGGCCCGCGTAGGCGTCCAGCGGGGCCACCTCGGTGTCGCAGCCGATCCCGGCCGCCTCGTCGGCGAGCCGGGCCGCGAACTCACGGCAGGCGCCGTAGTTGCTGCCGTGCAGGAAGAGGGCTCCGGAGCCGGGGCGGACCCGGGCGGGAAGCGCCCCCGTGCCGGCCTGCGCGGGCTCGGCCCGGGCGACGCCGGGGAGGTCGGGGTGGACCCGGTCGGCGGGGGTGCGCGGTCCGAGCGTCAGAGTGAAGCCGTCGGGCTTGAGGGTGAGGGTCTCCTTCACCGAGAGGCGGTAGCGGGCGTGGTCCTGCGGACGGTAGCGGTGGACCAGCATGGCCAGCAGCATGGTCGCCTCGTGCAGCGCGAACTGCCGTCCGATGCAGGCCCGTTCGCCGGTGCCGAACGGTTTGAAGGCGTGCGCCGGGCGGGCCGCCTCCGCCTCGGGCGTGAAGCGGGAGGGATCGAACAGCTCGGGGTTGTCGCCCCAGACGGGCTGACGGTGCAGCATCGGCGCGAGGACGACCACGGACTCCCCCGCCTTCAGCGGGACCCGCCCGCCGAGCAGGGTGTCCTGGACCGCCGCCCGGCTGAAGGCGGCCGCCGTGGGCCACAGCCGCAGCGCCTCGTTGAGCACCTGCCGGGTGTAGGTCAGGCGGCCGACCTCGTCGTACGTGGGCTCCGGATCGGCCGTGTCGCCCCACAGCGCGTCCACCTCGCGCTGCACGAGCCGCAGCGCCGTGGGGTCCTTGACCAGGTGGTACAGCGCGAACGACATCGCGCCGGAGGTGGTCTCGTGGCCGGCGATCAAAAAGGTGATGACCTGGTTGCGGACGTTGGCGAGGTCGAGGGTGGCGCCGTCGGACGGGTGCTCGGCGGCGAGCATCAGAGCGAGGAGGTCGTCGGCGTCCGCGTCGGCCCCCTCGCCGCCGTCCGCGGTGCGGGCGGCGATGACGTCGTCGACGACCCGGGCCAGGTAGTCCGCGTCGGCCCTGAAGGCGGCGTCGGCGGCCGAGTGGTCCTCGCCGGGGCGGCGGGCGAGGCGGGTCATGCTCCACTCCAGGCAGCGGACCATCGCCTCGACGAAGGGATGCGGCTCGTCCCGCTCGAACGAACCGAAGTCGTAGCCGAAGCCGGCGAGTCCGATGGTGTCGAGGGTCATGCGGGTCATGTCGTCGGGGACGTTCACCGGCCGGCCCGCGCGTGCGGCGCGGTCCCAGGCGTCGATGAGCCGACGGGCCACCTTCAGCATCACGGGGTGGTAGGCGCGCAGGGAGCCGAGGGCGAAGGCCGGCATGAGGATGTCGTGCGCCTTCGCCCAGTTGGGCTCGTCGTTGTAGGCGGTGAACAGGCCGTCGGCGGCGAACTCGCGGACGTTCTCCAGGGCGGGCCCGACGTGCTTGGCGAACCGCCGTTCGTCGGCGAGGTCGGCGACCAGGTCGAGGTCGGCGACGAACAGGGTGTCGCGGCCGTGCAACCGCCGCACGAGCAGCGGCCCGTGCTCGCGCATCAGTTCCATGACCTGCTGGACGGGCGTACGGCCGGGGCCGGTGGCGCTGACGTCGGCCACGGGGACGGGGTCGGTGGACCGGGGGGTGCGCGGCGCGGTGGGGGGCATGGCGCGACAACTGCCTTTCGCTGTGCGGGGGCAGGCGTACCGGGTGTACGGCCTGCCGGAGTCCAGCGTGATCCACTCGCGGGGGCGGTCCGTGCCGTCGCACTACATGTTCGTGCAGTGGGACAGGCCTGCGAGGGGTTGCGGGGGCCGACGACCGGGAGTTATTAGGCTTGTCGGATGACCACTGTCCCGACCGTGCTGTCCATCGCCCTGGGCGAGACCTCGGATCCCGTGCTGCGCCCGCTGCCCGAGGAGGTGGCGGCGCTGCTGGCCGAGATCGGCGCCCCGCCCCGGCTGGTCGCTCACCTCAGGGCCGTGCACGATGTGGCGGCCCGGCTCCTCGACCGGTTCGGACGCCGCGATCCGGCGCCGCCGGTGGACCGGTGGGCGGTGTTGTTCGGCGCGGCCACCCACGACATCGGCAAGACCCTGTACCCCGACGAGCTGTCCGGCCCCGGCTCCCGGCACGAGGAGGCCGGGCGGGACCTGCTGCTGGCCCACGGGGTGAGCCCGGGCCTGGCCCGGTTCGCCGCGACCCATGCCTCGTGGGGGATCCCGGACGCCGGGCTGGAGGACCTGCTCGTCAGCCTGGCCGACAAGGTGTGGAAGAACAAGCGGGTCGCCGACCTGGAGGACCTGGTCGTGGCGGAGCTGTCCCGGGTGAGCGGGCGGCCCGTGTGGCAGGAGTTCCTCGACCTGGACGAGTTCCTCACCGCTCTGGGCGAGGAGGCGGACCTGCGGCTGGCCTGGCAGGCGGCGCATCCCGTCCATGGGTGAGAGGGGCGAGCCGGGCGAGGGGGCGCAGCGTGCCGTGGTGTGGCGCAACCGCGCGCTGACGCTCTTCGACCGGGTGTCGGTGCCGGTCGCGGTGTGCGATGTGCACGGCTCGGTCCTGCTGGCCAATCCGGCGATGGCCGCGGAGTGCGGAACGAGTCCGGGACGCCTGCGCGGGCGGGAGGTGCTGGAGCTGTTCCGGCCGCGGGAGTCGAACCAGGTGGAGCGGATCGCGCAGGCGCTGCGGCTCCGGCACCGTTCGCGCTACCAGGTGTCGGTGCGCTGGCGGGACCCCGGCGGCGCGGAGCGGCTCGGGGAGCTGACGGCGGACCCGGTCAGCGACAGCGTCGAGGAGACTCCCGCGCTGCTGGTGATGCTGCGCGTCCTCGGCGAGGCGGCCCCGCGCGCGGCCGCCCCGGCCCGGGTCACGTCCGTGGAGGCGCGCATCCTCGCGCTGCTCGCGGGGGGCGCCACGACGGCCCGGGCCGCCCGCGAGACCGGCCTCACCCCGGACGGGGTGACCTACCACCTGCGGCGTCTGTCCACGCGCTGGGACGCGGCGAACCGGACCGAACTGGTGGCCCGTGCCTATGCGCTGGGGGTGCTGGCGACGGGGGTCTGGCCGCCGTCCCCGGCGGGCGACGGGTGACCCGCGCCCACCGCTGACCAGTGCCTCCACGCCCCGGTCGAGCCGGACACCCCCGCGGGCCCGGGCCTCGACGCAGTGACCGCACGCGAGGCGGGCGCTGCCGGCCGGGAGGGCGATTCGGTGGGTGCCGGCCCGGCGCCCGCGGCAGCCCTTCCCGCTTCCCGGCTTCCCTGCTCCCCGCTCCCCGGCGGCGCGGGACGCGGTCAGTCGGCCATCCGGTCCAGCGAGGGGTGGAAGAAACGTTCGAGGCCGCTGAGGAAGGGGAACTGGTCTGGGGATGCAAGAAGTACGTCAACGTGCGGCCCCGCTCGTGCGGCTGGTCCGGCTCCATCGGGAACCCGTCGTCCTCCAGGCTCTGCGGTCGGCCGCCGCCGCCTCGATCGCCTACGTCGTCGCGCTGCGTCTGAGTCCCGAGGCGCTGCCGCTCACCGCGCCGCTGACGGCGTTGCTGGTCGTCCAGGTCACCCTGTACGCGACCCTCACCAACGGCGTGCGCCGGGTGACCGCGGTGGTCGCCGGCGTCGTCGTGGCCATCGTCTTCAGCCTCCTGGTAGGCCTGACCTGGTGGAGTCTCGGACTGCTGATCGTGGCCTCGCTGGGGGTGGGGCACCTGGTGCGGGTCGACGAGTACGTCCCGGAGGTGGCGATCAGCGCCATGCTGGTGCTGGGCGTCACCACGGTCGGGGACACGGCGTGGGCGCGGGTGGTGGAGACGCTGATCGGCGCGGTCGTCGGCCTCGGCTGCAATCTGCTGCTGCCGCCCCCGGTGTGGGTGGAGGAGGCCGGCGAGTCGATCGAGGGGCTGGCCCGGCGGCTGCGGCAGCTGATGCTGCGCATCGGCGAGGAGGCCGCGGGCCGTACCCCGGCCGAGCAGGCGGCCGCCCGGCTGCACGAGGCGCGACGGCTGGACCACGACATCGTCGAGGTGGACGCGGCCCTGCGGCAGGCCGAGGAGAGCCTGCGCCTCAATCCCCGGGTGCGGGAGGGGTTGCTGCACCGGGTGGTGCTGCGCACCGGCCTGGACACGCTGGAGATCTGCACGGTCGTGCTGCGGGTGCTCGCCCGGTCCCTCACCGACCTCGCCAAGGAACGCGAGCCGCATCCGCTGTTCCCGCCCGCGACCGGCGAGGTCGTCGAGCGGGTGCTCTCCGAGATCGCCGACGCCGTGGTCAGCTTCGCCGTGCTGGTGACCACGCATGTCAGCCTGAACGCGGACGCCGCCGAGGCCAGGCTCACCGCAGAGCTGCGGCAGGCCGCCACCAGCCGCGACAAGCTGGCCCAGCTGCTGCTGGAGCAGCTCCAGCACGACGCCCGCCAGTGGCAGCTGCACGGCGCGGTGCTGACCGAGGTCGACCGCATCCTCGACGAGCTGGACACCGAGCACCGGTCCCGCCGGCTCCTGGAGGAGCTGGACCGCAACAGCCGCGAGCAGCGTGAGCGCCGGCCGTGGCTGTACCGGCTCAGGGAGCGACTGCGGCGGCCGGGCCGGCTGCGGCGGACCCTGGCCGCCGCCCGACGTCGTTCCGACTGACGCGTGCGACGACGGACGACGAGCGGGGCACGGGGACGGCCGACCCCGCCCTGGGATCGACGGAGGAACCGCAGGTCGCAGCCGGCAGGGTGTGACCGGTCGGCGCGCCGCGCGCACCGGACTCGCGGCAGCCGCCCACCCCGGCCGGACTCGACGCCCGGCGGACACACCGGCGAGCGGGGAGCACGCGGGAGCACGCCGGGGAGCGGGGAGCACCCACCAGGCTTCGAGTGGCGCCGGGGCCCGTCACCCCCGCGTGTGGCGGCACGCGCCCGTCCGGGTCGGCACGCCCCTCCGGGTGTCCCGCAGCGTGCCGGTCCGCCCGCCGCACGCCGTCCGCGCACCCCGCCGTGATCCCCGCGGCGCGCAGGTCCGGGCCTCCGCGCGCATCCGTCGTCGCGCCCCGCGCCCCCGGGCCCCCG
>NZ_JAHHIU010000224.1 GCF_024539815.1 Streptomyces hayashii | reverse complement strand
CGCAGGCTCCGGTCGAGCCCACCGCCGTGTGGCGGACGCAGACCGCCGGCGGCGCGGGCGACGGCCACGGCGGCGGAACCGCCCCGCTCCCCCCGGTGGCCGCCGAGCCCACTCCCCCCGCGCGCAGGAAGCGCGCCCGCGGCCCGTTCGCGCTGCTCGCCGCCGTGGCGGTCGTCGCGGCCGCGATAGGCGGCGGCACGGCCTACGGCATCCAGGAGCTGACCGGCAAGGACACGGTGGTCTCCTCGTCCACCACCACCAGCGTGGTGCCGTCCAGCAAGACGGGTGACGTGGCCACCATCGCGGCGACGGTCGGTCCGAGCGTCGTCGAGGTCAGCGCCACGCTCAGCAACGGGACCTCCACCGGCTCCGGCGTGATCATCACCGGCAACGGCGAGATCGTCACCAACAACCACGTCGTCTCGGGCGCGAACTCGATCAAGGTGACGACCAGCGACGGCAAGTCCTACACCGCGAAGGTCGTCGGCACCGACAGCAAGAAGGACCTCGCGCTGATCAAGGCGGTGAACGCCTCCGGCCTCAAGCCGGCGACCCTGGGCAACTCCGACGGCGTCAAGGTCGGCGACACGGTCGTGGCGATCGGCTCCCCCGAGGGGCTGACCGGCACCGTCACCAGCGGCATCGTCTCCGCCCTGAACCGGGACGTGACCGTCTCCACGGACGAGAACCAGGGCCAGCAGCAGGACAGCGGAGGCGGCAACTGGCCGTTCCAGTTCGGCGGCCGGCAGTTCAACGGCGACACGGGCTCGTCCACGACGACCTACAAGGCCCTCCAGACGGACGCCTCCCTCAACCCCGGCAACTCCGGCGGCGCGCTCATCGACGCCGGCGGGAACATCGTCGGCATCAACTCCGCGATGTACTCGGCCGCGGCGGACTCGTCCTCCTCCGACGCCGGCAGCGTCGGCCTCGGCTTCGCCATCCCCATCAACACCGTCAAGGCCGACCTCGCCACGCTGCGGGCCGGCGGCTCCGACAGCTGAACCCACCACCGACCGAGCCAGGGAGCACGTCATGATCCAGCAGGTTTCGCACACGGTGACCGGCGTCGGCGCGGCCGACCTCGCCCTGGCCCTCGACGTGGCGTACGAGCTGCACCCGCCGGCGGCCGTGACCCGCGCGCCCGAGGTGGCGGCCCCGCAGCTGATGGGCCTGCGCACCACGGCGGCCCGCTCGCACCAGCGCAAGGTGCCGCTGAACCGGCTCACGGCGATGCGCGGCTGATCCCGCGCGCCCCGGCCTTCACGCACACCACGGGAACCGTGCGACGCTGAACGCACTCAGCAGGTTCAGCAGGACCGGCCTCCCGTCGTCCCACCACACCCGAGGAATCCACGCCCATGAGCCCCGCCGAAGGCGACCGTGAGACCCAGCGCATCCTGATCGTCGACGACGAGCCGGCGGTGCGCGAAGCACTCCAGCGCAGCCTCGCCTTCGAGGGCTACGACACGGAGGTCGCCGTCGACGGCGCGGACGCCCTGGAGAAGGCCACCGCCTACCGCCCCGACCTGGTGGTGCTGGACATCCAGATGCCGCGCATGGACGGCCTGACGGCGGCCCGCCGCATCCGGGGCGCCGGCGACACCACTCCCATCCTGATGCTGACGGCCCGCGACACGGTCGGCGACCGGGTGACGGGACTGGACGCGGGCGCCGACGACTACCTCGTCAAGCCGTTCGAACTCGACGAGCTCTTCGCCCGGGTGCGGGCCCTGCTGCGGCGCAGTTCCTACGCGGCGGCGGCCGGCGCGGGCGCCCTGGCGGACGACGACGCCCTGACCTTCGGCGACCTGCGCATGGACCTCGCGACGCGCGAGGTGACGCGGGGCGGCCGCCCGGTCGAGCTGACCCGCACGGAGTTCACGCTGCTGGAGATGTTCCTGGCGCATCCGCGCCAGGTCCTCACCCGCGAGCAGATCCTGAAGGCGGTCTGGGGCTTCGACTTCGAGCCGTCGTCCAACTCGCTCGACGTGTACGTCATGTACCTGCGGCGCAAGACGGAGGCGGGCGGGGAGCCGCGCCTCGTGCACACCGTGCGGGGCGTGGGGTACGTGCTGCGACAGGGCGGGGCGGAGTGAACAGGGTCGTACGGCGTTTCCGGGCCCTGCCCATCCGGGCCCGGCTGTCGATGCTGGTCGCGGCCGCGGTGGCCTTCGCGGTGGCGGCGGTGTCGGTGACCTGCTGGTTCATCGTGCAGGGGAAGCTGTACGACCAGGTCAACAACGACCTGCAACGAGGCATGCGCGCACCCGAGCAGATGATCAACGCGGCGATCAACAACTGCCCGGCGTCGCAGCAGGACACCAACAACCCTTACCGCAACAACTACATCCAGGTGGTCAAGGAGGACGGGACCGTCTGCGTCCTCGGCGCCTCCATCGGCAAGGTCAAGGTCACCGAGGCCGACAAGGACGAGATCAGGACCGGCGACACCGGCAGGCTCTACTTCCGCGACGGCACCGACGCGAACGGCGACGACGTGCGCGTCATGCTCCAGCCGCTGGCCACCACCACCGTCACCGGAGACACCGGTCCCAACGTCGGGCTCGTCGTGGCCGTCTCCCTGAAGGGCACCAAGTCGACCCTGAACGACCTCGCCCTCATCCTCCTGCTCGTCTCCGGCGTCGGAGTGCTCGGCGCCGGCGCCGCCGGTCTCGCCGTCGCGCGGGCCGGGCTGCGCCCGCTCGACAAGCTCACGGAAGCCGTCGAGCACGTGGCCCGGACCGAGGACCTGAACGTGCGGATCCCCGTCGAGGAGGACTCCGAGGACGAGGTGGCCCGGCTCTCCCGCTCCTTCAACTCGATGACCGCCTCCCTCGCCAGCTCCCACGAGCTCCAGCAGCAGCTGATCGCGGACGCCGGGCACGAGCTGCGCACCCCGCTGACCTCCCTGCGCACCAACATCGAGCTGCTCACCCGCAGCGAGCAGACGGGACGGCCGATCCCCGCCGCCGACCGCAAGGCGCTGCTCGACTCCGTCAAGGCGCAGATGACCGAACTCGCCTCGCTCATCGGCGACCTTCAGGAGCTGTCCCGCTCCGAGGGCCAGCGCGGCGAGCGCGTGCAGGTGGTCTCGCTGGAGGAGACGGTCGAGTCGGCGCTGCGCCGGGCCAGGCTGCGCGGGCCCGAGCTGACCATCACCGCCTCGCTGGAGCCCTGGTACACCCGGGCGGAGCCCGCCGCCCTGGAGCGCGCGGTGGTCAACGTCCTGGACAACGCGGTGAAGTTCAGCCCCGAGGGCGGCACGGTCGACGTGCGGCTCGCGGCCGGGACGCTGACCGTGCGCGACCACGGCCCCGGCATCCCCGCCGAGGAACTCCCCTACGTCTTCGACCGGTTCTGGCGCTCCCCCGGCGCACGCGCCCTCCCCGGCTCGGGCCTCGGTCTGTCGATCGTCGCCCGCACCGTGGAACAGGCCGGGGGCCAGGTCGCCCTGGCCCGCGCGGACGGCGGCGGCACGGTGGCGACGGTCCGGCTGCCGGGGGCTCCGACGCCTCCGCCGGAGGATCCCCCCGCCGGCGCGGCGGAACTTCCCTAGAAGTACTCCGGGTTCGGCAACCTTCCCGTGCCGGGCGGCGACTCACCCGCAGTCAAGCCACCCCCGCACGGAAGGGTTCGCCGTATGAGCGAGCATCGCCGCACGTCGTCCGAGTCGGCCGCCCCGGGCGACTCCGACAGGCCGGCCAGGTCGGCCAGGTCCCGTCACCGCCGAGGCAGGAAGGCGCTGACGCTCGGCGTCCCCCTCGCCCTGATCGCCGCCGGCGCCCTCGGCTACGGCACGGATCTCGGCCTCTTCGGGGCGGCCGGGCAGGCGACGGCCGCCGCCGCGACCGCCGCAGCCCCCGCCTGGGCCACCGCCTCCGCCGACGGCTTCGCGTCCGTCGACGCCCTCGGGCAGAACGGCACCTACGGCGGCCGGGACGGCAGGACCGTCACCGTGAAGACCCTCGCCGACCTGGAGAAGTACGCGACGGCCACCGAGCCGTACGTCATCGTCGTCGCCGCGACGATCACCATGGACCCGGTCGGCAAGGAGATCAAGGTCCGGTCGGACAAGACGATCGTCGGCTCCGGTACGGCCGGGCAGATCGTCGGCGGCGGCTTCTTCCTCGGCCAGGGCGTCCACAACGTGATCATCCGGAACCTGACGATCCGGGACGCCTACCAGGGCGTCTGGAACGACAAGGAGCACGACTACGACGGCATCCAGATGGACGGCGCGCACCACGTCTGGATCGACCACAACGACATCCGGCACATGGCCGACGGACTCATCGACAGCCGCAAGGACACCACCTACCTGACCGTCTCCTGGAACAAGCTCAGCCAGGAGAACAAGGCGTTCGGCATCGGCTGGACCGACAACGTCACCGCCGACATCACGATCCACCACAACTGGATCCGCGAGACCGAGCAGCGCAACCCCTCCACGGACAACGTCGCCCACGCGCACCTGTACAACAACTTCCTGGAGGACGTGGCCGGGACGGACATCAAGTCGTCGTACGGCGACTACGCGCGCGGCCGGACCAACATGGTCCTGGAGAACTCCAGCTTCCAGGGCATGACCAACCCCGTCATCCGCGACGCCACCGCGACCCTCGTCCAGCGCGGCAACGTGTTCTCCGGCACGAGCGGCCGTAACGAGAGCGGCGGCACGGGACCGGCCTGGGACCCGAAGACGTACTACCGGTACACCCTCGACAAGGCGGCGGACGTGCCCGCCCTGCTCAAGTCGGGTGCGGGTCCGCGCAGTTCGATCGGCACGACGCCCACGGCCACGAAGAGGACCACGACCGCGGCCACGCCGAAGGCCGCCACCGCTCGGGCCGCCGCCGCGACGACCATCACCGTGGCCAAGGACGGCAGCGGGCAGTACTCGACCGTGCAGGCCGCCGTGAACGCCGTCCCGGCGAACAACCCCTCGCGCGTCGTGATCGCCGTCAAGCCGGGCACGTACCGCGAGCTGGTCAAGGTGCCGTCCAACAAGCCGCACGTCACCATCCGGGGCACCGGCGGCAGCCGCAAGGACACCACGATCGTCTACAACAACGCGTCGGGCACCCCCAAGCCCGGCGGCGGCACGTACGGAACCGGCGGCAGCGCCACCGTCGCCGTCGAGGCCGACGACTTCCAGGCCCGCAACCTGACCATCTCCAACGACTTCGACGAGGGGGCCCACCAGGACATCGCCGGGCAGGCGGTCGCCCTGCGGACCGCCGCCGACAAGGTGTTCCTGGACGGTGTCATCGTCAGCGGCGACCAGGACACCCTGCTGGTGGACACCGCGTCCAAGGACAGGCTGGGCCGCGTCTACATGGCCGACTCCTATGTCGTCGGCAACGTCGACTTCATCTTCGGCCGCGCCACCGCGGTGATCGACAGGTCGGTCATCACGCTGAAGAAGCGCTGGAACGGCAGCTCGGCCGGGTTCGTCACCGCCCCCAGCACCGCCGCGGGCCGCAAGGGCATCCTGATCAACGGCTCCACGGTGAGCGGTGACGTGTCCGACCGCAGCTTCTACCTCGGCCGCCCCTGGCACGCCGGCGGCGACGCGAGCCTCGACCCGCAGGCCACCGTCCGCAACACCACGCTGAGCGCCGCGATCAGGACCGCGCCCTGGACCGACATGAGCGGCTTCTCCTGGAAGGACGACCGGTTCGCCGAGTACCGGAACAAGGGCGCGGGGGCCGGCGCCGCGAGCACCGACCGCCCGCAGCTCAGCGACGCGCAGGCCGCCGGCCAGGAGGTCGCGGACTGGCTGGGGGACTGGACCCCCAGCCCGTCCTGACGTGACCGGCGTCGGCTACACGCCCACCGCGTAGCCGACGCCGACCGCGGTCGGCATGACCACCCCCGAGACGGTGATCCAGACCATCGCGCCCTTACTGGGCTTCGTCGCCGGGTCCTCGACCCACCGGTAGTGGTCCCGGGTGATCGTGGAACGGACCGGGGCCGGCATGAGCGGCATCATGACCATGACCGCTGCATAGAGATACAGGGTCGCGGGCAGTGCGCTGTGCTGCGCCGGACCCCGGACGCCCAGGATGCCGATGCCGATGACCGGCATCCAGTACTCCTTCTTCCTGTAACTCGGTATCCGGATGATCCACTGCATCGCGACGAGGTGACGACGGTCGCCGCCGCCGCGATGAGGATCCAGACGCCGGTGGACAGGGCGAGGAACATGGGCGCCCTAGAAGAGCGAGTCCCAGCCGTCGGAGATGGCGTCCCCGATGTCCGACACGGAGTCGCCGGCGGCGTGCCACGCAGTGGTGCCGTAGGTGATCGCGGGGCCGACCATCTCGTGGCCGATCCGCGAGGCGGTCACGCTGGCGCTCTTCAGGCCCTGCGCACCCCACTCGATCATGTGGGACATGCCCGGAACCTTGATCTTGCCGAGGACGAAACCACCGGTGAGGGCGCCGACGGCCAGGCCCGCGACGGAGCCGTAGAACGCGTCGGACGTCCAGCCGTCGGTGAAGCCGGTGATGACGGCCGAACCGATGCCGGTGACCCAGGAGATCGTCCCCGCCACACCGGCGATGACCTCGCCGGCGGGCGGGGGGATGAGCAGGCTGAACGCGGCGACCGTGCCGGAGACGGCGCTGACCCCGTTCAGCAGCTGCGCGAACTCCTGCCAGTCCTTCTTGCTGCCCCAGCCGTCGGCGCTGTCGACCTTGTCGCTGTCGCTGCCGGCGGAGGGGTCGACGCCGTTCTGCTTGTTCTGCCTCGCCACCTCCGCCGCCTTGCGCGCGGCCTCGGCGAGCTCCTGCTGCCGCTTGGCGACCGCCGTCGCGCGGGCCTCGCTGGCGGCCTTGGCGGCGGCCGCGGCGTCCTTGCCCGCCGCGTCGGCGGAGGCACGGGCCGAGTTCGCCGACGCCTGCGCCTGGCTGGCGGACACGGCGGCGGCAGCGGCGGACGCCACGGCCTGGTTCGCCGAGTAGTTCGCCTGCCGGGCCGCGGTGCGGGCGGACGCGGCCGCGGTCTTCGCCTTGTCCGCGGACGCCTGCGCGTCCTTCGCGGACTGCTCGGCGGCGGTGGCGTTGGTGTCGGCCTGGGTGGCGTAGTCGCGTGCCTTCTCGGCGGACGCGTTGGCCTTGTCCGCCCACTTCGCCGCCTCCGCGGACGCCTTGCGCGCGTCGGCCGCGGCCTTGGACGCCTGGTAGGCGTCCTTCTGCGCGTCCTGGGCGATCTTCGCGGCGCGCGCGATGGAGGCCCGGACGGCCGCCACGTGCGTGGCGGAGTCGTAGTCGAGCTGCGCCGTGCGGTGGCACACGGTGCTGACGAAGTCGCGGCGCATCCAGGTGGGGCCTTCGAGGGCCACCTGGGCGGCCGCCTTGGTGTAGGGCCCGGCCGTGTTCAGGATGGTGAAGACGGCGACTTCGTCGTCCTGGCTGACGTTCGCGGCGTACGTGCTGAAGAACCCGTGCAGGGCCTGGGGCGAGCCGTCGTCCAGCGCGGCCTGCGCCGCCGCCGAGACCGCCTTGCCGGGCTTGGCGTCGAGGATCCTCAGGACGGAGACCCGGTGGTCCTCGGCGGCGGCCGCCATGATCCCGGTGGTCAGGAAGGCGCCCACGGCGCCCGTGTCGGCCGCGTCGAGCGCCGTCGCGGCGGCGTTGGCGACGTTCTCGGTGGACGTCTTCGCCACGGCCAGGAGCGTCTCGCGGTCGTCCTGGTTCTGCGCGATCTGCCGGTCGGCGGCGACCCACGCGAGAAGGTCCGCGTCGACTCCGGCGAGGGCGTGCTCGGCGGCGTCCCGGCTCCAGGTGCCGATCGTCGTGGAGATCAGGTTCATCGCCGCCTGGCGGCCGACGGAGACGGCCTGCGCCGTGTCCCCGGCCGCGTACGCCTTCTCGGCCTTGGCGATGAGGTCCTTGGTCGCGGTGTCGAGGGCGTCGGCCTGGGTGGCGGCCGTGCGGGCCTTCTCCCGGTCCTCCGCCTCCGCGCGGGACATCTCCCGGGCCTCGGCGAGGGACTGTTCGAGGTCCTGGGCCAGTTTCTGCGTCTCGGAGTCGCGGGCCGCCTTCTCGACCGCCTCGGCGTCCTGGACGGCCTTCACCGCGGCCTCGGCCGCCGTGACCGACTCGGCGGCCCACTTGGTGGCCGTGGCGGCGTACTCGGCCGCCTTGACGGCGCCGTCCGCCGCGGCCTTCGCCGCCTTCGCCGCGTTCTCGGCGTGCGTGGCGGCGGAGTTGGCCGCGTCGCGGGCGGCGGCGGCCGCCTGCGCGGCGGTGGTGGCCAGCGACTGAGCGGTGTTCGCGGCGTTGGTGGCGCGGGCCGCCTGCGCGTTGGCCTCGGCGGCGGCCGCCTTGGCGGCGGCGGCCTCGCTCCCGGCGGCGCCCGAAGCGGCGGCGGCGGTGGCGGCGGCCTGGGCGGCCGCGGCGGAGTTGCGGGCCGCGCCGGCGGCGGCGGAACCGGCTGCCGCGGCCTGGTTGGAGGCGGTCGCCGCCGCGTCGGCCGCCTTGGCGGCCGTACGGGCCTGGCTCGCCGCCTTGTTCGCCCCGTCGGCGGCCAGCCGGGCGGCCTTGGCCTTGGTGGCGTCGTTCGCCGCGGCGATGGCGGCGGAGTAGGCGGCGGACGCGGCCCGTCCGGCGGTCGCCGCCGCCTGCGCGGCCGCGGTGGCGGCGTACGAGGCGCGGCGGGCCGCGGAGTGCGCGGCCGCGGACGCCTGGATGGCGGTGCGCGACGCGGCGGCGGCGCCCTGGGCGGCGGACGCGGCCTTGCGGGCCGCCTTGCCGGACAGGAGGACGTCGTCGCGGGCCGCGTCGGCTTCCGCGGCGGCCTCCTCGGCGGCCTTCTTGGCCTGGGCGGCGGCCTCCTTCGCCTTGGCGGAGGCGGCCACGGCCCGGTCGGAGGTGAGCTGGGCCCGCTTGCCCTCGCGTTCCACGATCGCCACCAACTGCTCGATGGTGGCGGTCTCCTGGTCCCGGGCGCGCGCGATGTACTGACCGGTGTTCAGGAACCAGTGGATCGCGGACGGGCTGCCGTCGTTCAGGGCGCGCTCGGCGTACTTCTTCACCTCCGGGGAGGCGGTGGCGAGGATCTTGAACACCTCGGCCTGCTCGTCCTCGCGACGGGCGGTGATCTGGGTGTTCAGCAGGAAGTCGGTCAGGGCGTCGCCGGTGCCGGTGTCGAGGGCCTTCTGCGCCTCGCGCTTCACGCCGGTGCCGCCGCTGTTCAGGACGGTCAGCGTGGTGACGCGCAGGTCCTCCAGCTCGGCCGTCCTGAAACCGCCGGACAGGAAGGCGGCGACGGCGTCGTCGCCGGCGGTGAGCGCTGCGGAGGCGTCACGGGCGATGCCCTTGCCGGAGGCCGGCAGCGCCTTGAGCACGGCGAAACGGTTGTCCTCGGCGGTGGCACTCGGCAGGTCCGCGGTCAGGAAGCGGGCGACGTCGGCGTCGGAGCCGGTCAGCGCGCGGGTGGCGGCGCTCTTGACGGACCGTCCGCCGATCTTCCACGCGGTGACGACCTTCGCGCGGTCGGTGTCCGGGAGTTGAGGGAGCCTCGGCAGGTCCGCGGAGCCGGCGGAGGCGGTGGCGGCGGCTGCCAGAGCCCGGGAGGGCGCCGCGAGAGAGACCGCGGTGGCCGCGGTGGCGGCTCCGGCGACGGTGAGAAGCCGGCGCCTGCTCCAGTACGTGGTTTCCAAGAATCCCCCATGGATATGTACCCGGGCCTGCGTCCTGGTCAGGGGCGGGCCGCCGGGTGTCGTCGGCTGAAGCTGTGCGAGGCCCGTGCCGGCGCGGCGCGGGCGGCGGGACCCGGGCGCACACGGCGGCTGCTGCCGCACCTGGCTGTTGCAGGGGCGAACTTATGTGATGGCCGCGCAAGTTGACCAGGCATCAGTTGTCACGGAGGGAATGACAAAGACCACACCGCGATATGTCCGCCTTGGCACGGAATTCCGCGATCAATTCAGTGGCGCTCCCCCCGCACGGCTGTTTGAATGCACCGGCTTCCAGGGCCGCCTGACCCGCGGTCGGATCTCGGACGCTCCGCGCGTCCTCAGGCGGTACACGGAATTGCGCCACCGTTCCCCAAAGGGAACGCCAAGAGCACGCAAGGTAACTCTCATCAGGGGGACAACCATGAAACACGCACGGCGGATCATCGCCACCGGTGCGGTCGCCGCGGCCTGCGCCGGCGCCGTCGTCCTCACGTCGGCCCACGGCGCCTCCCACCACACGCCCGCCGGCCACGCCTCGGCCGCCCGCACGTCCGCCGGCCACGCGGCCCCGGTCGTCGACGACGCGCCCGGCTACCTGGTCGAGGACTTCAACTACCCGGGCGCCGACGCCATCAAGGCGCAGCGGGGCATCACGCTGAAGCGCGGCGACGGCCACATCGTGCTCGCCGACTGCGCCTCCGGCACCGGCCTGATGGAGGTGTACTCGCGCAAGAGCGAGAAGGTCTGCTTCCGCGCCACCGGCGCCTCCGGCTATCTGACCCTGGAGATCCCCGCCGTCTACGGCGTGAAGGGCGAGGCCGACCACGAGGCCTCCGTACAGCTCACCACCGACGGAGCCACGCAGAACCTCAACGTCGGCAAGGGCGAGTGGAAGGCGGCCGGTGAGGCCGCCGACCCGGACGGGCGGGCCTTCGTCCTCGTCGAGATACGCACCAGCAAGTAACACCGAAACGGGGAAGACGACCACCAACATGACGACAACAGGCAAGCGCTCCACCGCGCTCGCAGCCCTCGTGACCGTCGCCGTCATCGGCGCACCGGCCCTCTCCGCGCATGCCGTCTCCGGCAAGCCCGAGACCGACACCAGCCACGCCTACACCGCCCGCCTCGACATCGGCGACGGCGCCAAGGCGTGCTCCGCGGCCCTGATCGCCCCTCAGTGGCTCGCCACCTCCGCTTCGTGCTTCGCCGACAACCCGGCCGAGTCCGTCAGGGTCCCCGCCGGGGCCCCGAAGCTGAAGACCACGGCGACCATCGGGCGCACCGACCTGACCACCACCGCCGGCGTCGTCCGCGAAGTGGTGCAGCTCGTCCCGCGTGACGACCGCGACCTGGTCCTGGCCCGGCTGGCCGCGCCCGTCGCCGGCATCGCCCTGCCCGGCCTCGCCGCCGCCGCGCCGGCCAAGGACTCCACCGTGTCGATCACCGGCTACGGACGCACCAAGGACGAGTGGGCGCCGCTGAAGCTCCACGGCGACAGCTTCCTGGTCGACCAGGTCGGCGCCACCGACCTCACCGTCCACGGCGCCTCCGGCGCGGCGATCTGCGCCGGCGACTCGGGCGGGCCCGTCTTCACCTCCGCCGGCCTGCTCGGCGTCGCCTCCCGCTCCAACCAGGGCGGCTGCTTCGGCATCGACGCCGCGCAGACCTCCACCACCGGTGTCGTCACCCGTACCGACGACATCGCCGCCTGGATCAAGTCGACCACCGAGTCGGCCCCGTTCGCCGACTTCAACGGCGACGGCGTCGAGGACACGGCCGTCGGCGACCCCAAGGCCGTCATCGGCGGCGACGCCGAGGCCGGCGCGGTCCACGTCGTCTACGGCGGCGGCAAGGGCACCGCCGAGCTGGACCAGGACCAGGCCGTCGTGCCCGGCGGCGCGGAGGCCGGCGACCGCTTCGGTTACGCCCTGGCCACCGTCGACTACAACAAGGACGGCTACACCGACCTCGCCGTCTCCACCCCGTACGAGGACGGGGGCACCGTCGCGGACGTCGGCATGGTCTCCGTGATCTACGGCTCCCCGGACGGCCTGGGCAAGGGCCGCGCCTCCGACAACTACGCCCAGGGCGAGGGCAACGGCGGTCTGAAGGGCGCGTCCGCCGAGAAGGGCGACACGCTCGGCTACTCCCTGGCCGCCGGCGTCACCCGCGACGACGTGCCCTACCTCGTGATCGGCGACCCGGGCGAGGACGTCGGCTCCGTGGTCGACGCGGGCTCCGTGGTGTACGTGCGGGGCGACACCAACATGTACCTGTCCCAGGACGCCGGGCTGCCGGGCGCCCCCGAGGCCGGCGACAGGGTGGGCACCGCCGTCGCCGCCGACATGACCAACATCGTGATCGGCATACCGGGCGAGGACATCGGCGACAAGGCCGACGCGGGCGGCCTCGCCGTCCTGACCCACAACCTGGGTCCGAACGGCAAGCCGGTCGTGCGCGCGGGCATCGACCAGGACCTCGACAAGATCTCCGGCGGTGCGGAGAAGGGCGACGAGATGGGCAAGTCCGTCGCCATCGTCCCCAAGGGCACGAACGACGACTCGATCATCGCCGTGGGCGCCCCGGGCGAGTCGATCGTCCCGTCCGGCACCACCACGAACGTGGCGAACGCCGGATCCGTCTTCGTCCTCGACTTCCCCGCCAAGAGCGACTGGAAGCAGCAGACGGTGATCAACCAGGACCAGGCGAGCGTGGTCGGCGGAGTCGAGACCGGCGACCGGTTCGGCGAGAGCCTCGCCGCCGTCAACCTCGCCCCCGGCAAGGCCGCCCCGGGCTGGGCCGACCTGCAGCTCGCGGTGGGCGTTTCCGGCGAGTCCCAGGGCACGGTGGCCGGCGCGGGCTCCGTGCAGACCTTCTCCCTGGTGGGCGCGCCCGGCGACCACGACGACGTCCTCTACGCGGGCTACAACAACGTGCCGGGCACGCCGGGCGCCAACCAGCACATGGGCCAGTACATCTCCGCGTCCCCGTCCCATGTCTCCATCGGCATGCCGAACGGTCCGCAAGCCGGCGGATCGGTCTACCAGGTGCCGTGGAACAACGTGCTCTCGCACGCGAGCAGCGCCGACGCGGACGAGCCCGTCACGGTGCTCCGGCCGGGCGCGGGCGGCATCCCGGCGGGCGGCAAGGCGTTCGGCTGGGTCATCCAGTGACCTGCTGAGCAGCACGATCGGGCAGGAAGACCTGCTTACGCACAAAGAGGCGGCCGCGTCACCGACGACGAGGCGGCCGCGTCGGTGACGCGGCCGCCTCGTCGTCCCTCAGGGGCAGCTACTGCGCGATCGTGATCCGGTTCGCCGCCGGCGGGGCCAGCGGCCCCGAGGCCGAGGAGTTGGCCGTCAGGTACTGCTCCAGGGCGGTCAGGTCGTCGGCGCCGACCAGGTCGTTCGTGCCGAGGCCCAGCGTGGGGAAGCCGTCGCCGCCGCCCGCGAGGAAACTGTTGGTCGAGACGCGGTAGGTGGCGTTCGGGTCGATCGCCGCGCCGTCGAGCCGGATGGAGTCCGTGACGACGCGGTCGGCGCCGCTCTTCGTCAGGTCCAGCGTGTACGTCAGGTTGGCGGACGGCTGAAGGATCTTCGGCGCGCTCGCGTTCGCCCCGCTCACCTGCTCCTTGAGGACCTGGACCAGCTGGGCGCCGGTGAAGTCCTGAAGGTTCACGGTGTTGGAGAAGGGCTGGACGGTGAATCCCTCGGCGTAGGTCACCACGCCGTCGCCCTCACTGCCCTTGGCCGCGTAGGTGAGGCCGGCCCGCACTCCGCCCGGGTTCATCAGCGCGAGGTCCGTTCCGGCGTCGAGCTTCCTGCCGTACCAGAGCTGGGCGTCCGCGATCAGGTCGCCCATCGGGGACTCGGTGCCCGTGTTGGGGACGTCCGCGGAGACGTAGCCGATCGCCCGGTTGCCGACGGGCGCCGCCAGGGTGTTCCACCTGCTGATCAGCTCGGTCATGTCGGGCGCCTTGGCGACGGTCCGGGTGACCACGTGGTTCGCCGACCTGACCGCCGTGCGCGCGATGTCGCCGGTGCAGCGGTCGTACGTCAGCGTGGTGTCCGTGTAGAGCCGGCCGAAGGAGGCCGCCGACGTGACCGTGCGCGGCCTGCCGGACGGGTCCGGGATCGTGCAGGCGTACGCCGCGTGCGTGTGGCCCGTCACCAGCGCGTCCACCGCCGGGGTGACGTTCTTCGCGATGTCGACGATCGGGCCGGAGATCCCGGCGCCCGCGCCCGGCGAGTCGCAGTTGTAGTTGTACGCCCCCGAGGCCGGCAGACCGCCCTCGTGGATCAGTGCCACGATCGACTGCACGCCTTGCTTCTGCAGCACCTTGGCGTACTTGTTGATCGTCTCGACCTCGTCCTTGAACTTCAGGCCCTTGACGCCCTCGGCGGAGACGACGCCGGGGGTGTCCTCCAGCGTCACGCCGATGAAGCCGATCCTGACGTCCTTCTTCTTCCAGACCCAGTACGGCTTCAGGATCGGCCGGCCGGTCTTCTCGTTCAGGACGTTGGCCGCCAGGTACGGGAAGTCGGCGCCCTTGAACTTCTTGTCCGTGTAGCAGCCGGCCGTCGGGTGACAACCGCCGTTCTGCAGCCGGGACAGTTCCTTCGCGCCCTCGTCGAACTCGTGGTTGCCGACGGAGGTGACGTCCAGGTCGAGCTTGTTCAGCGCCTCGATGGTGGGCTCGTCGTGGAACAGGCCCGAGATCAGCGGGGACGCGCCGACCATGTCGCCGCCGGCCGCGGTGATGGAGTACTTGTTGCCCTTGCGGGCCTCACGCAGATGCGTGGCCAGGTACTCCACACCGCCCGCGTCGATCGTCTTCGTCGTGCCGTCCGCCTGCAGCTCCGTGACCCGGCCCGAGGAGCCGGACGGCGGTTCGAGGTTGCCGTGCAGGTCGTTGAAGGACAGCAGTTGCACGTCCTGGTAGCGGCTCGGCGACGGCTTGCCGGGCCTGCCCTCGTGGGCGTCCGCCGGGAGCGCGGCGGCAAGGGCACCGGCGGTGGCGAGCACCGCGGAGGCCGCGACGAGACGGTACGAACGGCGTCGGCCGCGTCTGTCGGTCCGGTGCGGCTGGGAAGTGGCTGGCATGCGCCCCCCTGTGGTCGGCTGGGAATAGGTGGCTCCCGTCCGGCGCAGCCTAAGGTCAACGCGCGTAGCGCGACAGGGGGTTCGTGGTTACATCCTGGTTTCCCTTTGCCCAATCCTTTGCCCTGTCCTTTGCCCGCGTTTTGCGGCGTCCGCCCCTTACCCTCGTACGCATGACCAGCGACGACATCGCACGGATCCCCGGCTCCCGATCCATCGAGACCCACTCCGAGCTCACCCCCGCGCAGGCCGAGGCCGTCCTCGAACTCCTCGCGGCGGCCGCCAGGACGGACGGCCAGCAGGCGGTGTCCGAACAGGGCCGGCTGCAGCTGCGCGGAGCCCCCCGCGAAGGCGTCGCCCATCTGCTCCTCGCCCTCGACGGCGAACTCGTCGGATACGCCCAGCTGGAGGACACCGACCCGGTCGAGGCGCCCGCCGCCGAACTGGTCGTCCACCCCTCCCACCGAGGGCACGGGCACGGCCGGGCGCTCGGCTCCGCCCTGCTCGCCGCCTCCGGCAAGCGGCTTCGGGTGTGGGCCCACGGCGGCCACCCCGCCGCCCGCCACCTCGCCCAGGTCCTCGGACTGACGCTGTTCCGCGAACTGCGCCAGATGCGACGGCCGTTGACCGGCCTCGAACTGCCCGAGCCGGTGCTGCCCGCGGGCGTCGGCGTGCGTGCCTTCGTACCCGGCCAGGACGACTCCGCGTGGCTCTCCGTCAACGCGGCCTCCTTCGCCCACCACCCCGAGCAGGGCTCCCTCACCCAGCGCGACCTCGACGACCGCATGTCCCAGCCCTGGTTCGACCCCGCCGGCTTCTTCCTCGCCCACCGCGGCGAGCAGCTCGTCGGCTTCCACTGGACGAAGGTCCACGCCGAGGAACAGCTCGGCGAGGTGTACGTCCTCGGCGTCGCCCCCGGCGCCCAGGGAGGCGGCCTCGGCAAGGCCCTCACCACGATCGGCCTGCGCCATCTCGCGGCGCAGGAACTGCCCACGGCGATGCTGTACGTCGACGCCGACAACAAGGCGGCGGTGTCGGTGTACGAACGTCTGGGCTTCGTCACGCACGAGACGGACCTGATGTACCGCTCGGAGACGTGACGCGCTTCCCTACTCCTCGCACTTCTCGGCCTCCTCGGGCACCTCGACGCCCAGGAGCCTCGCGGCCTGCGCGGTCGTCGTGCTCGCGGACGTCAGCTGCGCCCAGTGAGCCTTGACGCGCGCCGTCATCGCGGCACGAGGACGCTCCAGCAGTTCCCGGATCACCGTCGTCTGCGGACCCGTCAGGCTCAGTCCGTTCGTCGGAGCCAGGACCTGGGCGGAGCCGCTGAGGCTGTCGTCGAGCCGCACGTTCCGGAACGTGTCCGTCGGCGTGGGGTCGGTGCTCAGGACCAGCCACATGACGGTCACCGCGCGCGCGTCGTCGCACAGCTCCTGCGTCGTCATGTCCTCCGAGCCCCCGACCAGGACCACGGAGGCGCCGACCGCGAACTCGGGGACGCGGTTGCCGCCCCAGCGGGTGCCGACGGTCACCTCGCCCGGTGTGGAGGAGGGGTCGAGTGCGCCGTCGCCCTCCACCTGACCGTCGGCGGAGACGCGCTGGCGGACCGTCAGGCGTGCCTGCGCCGCCGTGCCGCCGGCCGCGGACCGGACGCGGTCGACGACCTCGGCCCAGTCGGACCGCACCCCGCTCCACTCGTCGAACGAGCAGTAGGTCGAGCGGCCGTGCTGCACGCACGACTGGACCTTCTGCGGGGCGTCGGCCGCCGTCCTGCGAGCCGCGTCCAGCGCCTTCGCGTCACGCGGGAACTGGCCGAGGGCACCGATCACGGTCACCGCGAGCGCGAGGGCGGTGGCCGCCTTGACGGCCCGGGTACGGCCCCCGGACCGCAGCAGTGCCACGCAGGCCAGCACCGCGCACAGGCCTGTCACGTACAGGGCGTGCCAGCCGGCGGGCCGGCCGAGCAGATCGCTGGGGACCGGGTCGCCGCCGCTCCCGGCGACGAAGACGACCGGCGAGAGCCAGCCTTCCCACCGGCCCGAGTCCTCCGCGGCGGAGGCGAGGATGAAGAGCAGGTAGAGGGGGATCGAGACCAGTATGGGAATGAAGGAGGAGGGCAGCAGACGGGCCAGCAGCACTCCCAGGACACCGGCCAGCAGCACGGTCAGGGGACCGACGGCCAGCTCGCCCACCGAGCCGTGTCCGATCGCTCCGGGCTTGAGCGCCTCCCGGCCGAACTCGCCCGCGACGACGAGCGCGGTGAGCGCGGCGTACGGGATCACGGACAGCACATGGGCGAGGGTGCGCCGCCAGGGATCCATCGCCAGGACGTCGAACTGCTGCACCGTGTTGCTCTTCCGGGAACGCAGCGCGGCCGCGTTGCAGCAGATGAAGACGGCGATGGCGAACAGCAGGGGTTCCGTCTGGGTCTGCCGGTCGATCGTGTTGAGGACGGGATAGTCGTCCATGCCGTCCCGGTCCATGAGCCCCAGGGCGACGTAGCCGACGTAGAGGGCGAAGGTCAGCAGCAGGGGGACCTGCAGCAGCAGTTCCCGGGCCTCGAAACGGGCGAGGGCGAGGACGGCTCGGACCTGGTGGCCCGCGCGCGGGGGCCCGTCGAGCGCGGGCGCCGGCTCGTTGATCGTCACGTTCGCCGTGCTCATGCCGTCACCACCGCGTCGTCGCTGTGGAGGGCGAGCAGATAGCCGTCCTCCAGGGTGGGCTCCAGGAGATCGGCGCCGTCCGGGGGATCGCCGACGTTCCGGAAGGCGCCGGTTCCTGTACGCCAGCCGGCCAGGGCGTCCGGGTCGCGTTCGGAGCTGCTCCAGACCCGGCCCGCCGCGCGGGCGGTCAGCTCGGCCGGTGCGCCCTGGAAGCGGACACGGCCGCGGGCCAGCACCACGACACGGTGGCAGAGCATCGCGACGTCCTCCGTCAGGTGGGTGGACAGCAGGACCGTGCGGCCCTCACCCGCCTCGGCGATCAACTCGCGGAAGCACATGCGCTGTTCGGGGTCGAGGCCGACGGTCGGTTCGTCCAGTACGAGGAAGCCGGGGTCGCCGACGAGCGCGGCGGCCAGGGCGACGCGCTGACGCATGCCGCCGGACAGCCGCTTGATGCGGGTCCCGCGCACCTCGGAGAGGTCGACGGCCTCCAGCACGCGCCGCACCTCGCGCAGCCGGACGGCGCGGTCGGTCAGCTCCTTCAGGATCGCCACGTAGTCCACGAAGGCGAAGGCCGTGAAGTCCGGATGGAACCCGGGGTTCTGAGGCAGATAGCCCAGCGTGCGGCGCAGCGCGAGGCGCCCGGATGCGGTGCCGGGGTCGTGGCCTAGAGCCGTGAACCGCCCGCCGTCCGGCGGGACGGCCGTGGCCAGCACCCGCAGCAGGCTCGTCTTCCCCGCACCGTTGGGGCCCAGCAGGCCCGTGACACCCCGGCTCAGCGCCAGCGAGACCCCGTCGAGTGCCCGGGTCCCGCCGAAGCGCAGGGACAGGTCGGTGGCCGTCAGGGTGGCGGGGCCCGGGGCGCCGGGGCCGCTGCGGCCGGGAACGGGCCCGGGAACGGATGCGGTGGTCATGTGAGGCTCCTGGGGATCCGGTTGGCGAGCGGGGGCCGGGACGGACACGGGGTCGGAGGC
>NZ_JAHHIU010000223.1 GCF_024539815.1 Streptomyces hayashii | reverse complement strand
GTCCCGTACGCGCGCACGCACCCCCACCCGCGCACGCGTACGGGACGGAGGCCGGCTCCCCGGAGCCGCCCCCGGGGCACCGGGAGCCGCAGGACGGCGAGGGCGACGGACTGCCGCAGCGCCGGCGCCGTCGCACCAAAACTGCCGTTCCACCACAGGCAGCGGCACCGGCGCCCGGTCCCGCACGCCGCCCGGAGGAGGCCGCGGCCGCGCTCGGCGCGCTCCAGGCCGGCACCGCGGCCGCGCGCGCCGCCGCCGGGAACCCCGGTGAGGGCGCCCACCCGGACGCCGCAGCCGACCACACCGACCAGAACGACCACACCGACCAGATCGAGCAGATCGACCAGATCGAGCAGATCGACGACGAAGGGGGCGCGGCCAGATGACCAGCCGCAACACGGGCGACACGGCATGGGTGCTGGAGCCGATCCTCCAGGTGCCGCACGTGCTGGCCGCCGTCATGCTGACCCGGGACGGTCTCGTGACGGGGTACACCGACGCCCTTTCCCAGCCCTCGGCCGAGCGGGTGGCCGCCATCACCAGCACCGTGCAGGGCGCCTGCCGTACGGCCGCGGCCGCGTTCGCCGACCGGGAGAGCGCCGACGTACGGCAGATCGTCATCGAGTCCGACCACGGTTACGTCCTGATCGTGCCGACCGACCACGGCACCTGTGTCGCCGCGTACGGCGACGCGGAGGTGCGGCTCGACCTGCTGGCGCACCGGCTGCACTCGCAGGTGGCGCGACTGGGCGAGAAGGCCATGGCGGCCGCGGCCCGAGGAGCCGACGACAACCCTCCGGCATGACCGACCGCCCGGTCGGCAGGCCTCTGGTCCCCGCCTACCTGTCGACCGGCGGCGTGGCCCGGCCCAGCCGTCCGCATCTGGAGCGGCTCTCGGTGCTCGCCCGCAGCGGCGAGCCACCGCCCGCAGGCCTCCCCGCCGCCGAACTCGCCCTGCTGGACAGTCTGGAGGACGGCTCGCTCGCCGTGGTGGAGGCGGCGGCGCTGCTCCGCCTGCCGGTCTCCGCCGTGCGGGTGCTGGCGGCCGACCTGGTGGACCGGGACCTGGTCCTCGCCCGCGCGCCGATTCCGCCCGCCGAACGGTACGACCCCGACCTGCTGAAAAGAGTGGCCGATGGCCTCCGCGCCCTCAAGCTCCGCCCGTAGCGCCGGCGCGACCGGCGCCGTCCACCTGCCCGACGCCGACCGCGACCTGGTGAAGATCCTGGTCGCGGGCCCCTTCGGGGTGGGCAAGACGACCCTCATCGACTCGGTGTCGGAAATCCGGCCGCTGCACACCGAGGAAGCCCTGTCCGAGGCCTCCGCGGAGGTGGACGACCTGGCCGGCGTGCGGGAGAAGTCCACGACCACCGTCGCCATCGACTTCGGCCGCATCAGCCTGCCCGGCGGCGTGGTGCTGTACCTGTTCGGCACGCCCGGACAGGAGCGCTTCCGGACCCTGTGGGACGACATCGCCTACGGGGCGCTGGGGGCGCTCGTCCTGGTCGACAGCCGCCGGCTGGACGCGTCGTTCGACGTGCTGGGGCTGGTCGAGGAGAGCGGACTGCCGTACGCGGTGGCCTTCAACGCCTTCCCCGACGCACCGCGCCACTACGGCGAGGAACGGCTGCGCCGCGCGCTGGACCTGGAGCCGGGGACGCCGATGGTGACCTGCGACGCCCGCGACGCGCACTCCTCGGTGGACGCGCTGCTCGCGCTGGTCGACCATCTCGTCGGACGCTTCCCGGCGGAGGCCCGGTGAACGCCTATCCTCCCGACCGGCGTGACTTCGCCCGCACCGCGCCCGTGCGGCTGTGGGAGGACGGCTTCGCGTCGGACCCGGACCGCTACTACTCCGCGCTGCGCTCCCAAGGCGTGGTCGGCTGGGCCGAGTTGGCGCCCGGGGTGCCCGCGTACGTGGTCACCGACCGGCGGGCCGCGCTGGACGTGCTGCACGACACGGAGACGTTCTCGCACGATCCGCGGGCGTGGGAGGCCACCGTGCCCGCCGACTCGCCGGTGCTGGGCATGATGCGGTGGCGGCCCAACGCCCTGTTCGCCGACGGCGCGGAGCACCTGCGCTACCGGACCACCCTCATCGACGTCTTCGACCTGGTCGAACCGCACGACCTGCGCGGGCGGGTGCACCGGGCGGTGCGGCTGCTGGCCGGCCGTATCGGTCCGCGCGGCGAGGCCGACCTGGTCGCGGACTTCGCGCGGCCCCTGCTCGCCCTGGTCCTCAACGATCTGTTCGGGCTGCCCGACAGCCAGGGCGACCGGCTCAACGAGGGCCTGGGCAAGATGATGGAGGGCGGGGCGCAGGCCGCCGAGGGCGAGGCGCAGTACGCCCAGTACGTGCTGGAGCTCATCGCCGCCAAGGCCGTCCGGCGCGGCGACGACCTGCCCAGCCATCTGCTGGACCATCCCGCCGGACTGACCCGGGAGGAGGTCACCTGGCAGGTGTTCCTCACCCTCGGCGCCGGGTACGAGCCGACCGCCAACCTCCTGTCGAACACCCTGTCCAGGATCCTGGGCAACCCGGCGTACTACTCCACGCTCACCAGCGGCGCCCGTCCGGTCATGGACGCGGTGGTGGAGGTGCTGCACCACGAGACGCCGCTGGCGAACTACGGCGTCTACTACGTCCGCAGACCCGTCTCCTTCCACGGGGTGTGGCTGCGCGACGCGGTGCCGGTCGTGGTCTCGTACGGGGCGCTCGGGCGGTTCGCCGAGCGGGAGGACGTCTCCGCCCGGCATCCTGCCGACGCCTCGCACCTGTCGTGGGGCGCCGGGGCCCACGCCTGTCCGGTCAAACAGCACACGCTGCTGCTCGTCACCGAGGCGATCGAACAACTCACCCAGTGGCTGCCCGACCTTGACCCCGTGCTGCCCCGCGAGCGGCTGGCCTGGCGCCCGGGCCCGTTCCACCGCTCGCTGAGCGCACTGCCCGTCCGTTTCAGCCCCCGCTCCCCCGCCACCGCCGCCGTCTCCTCCCCCTCGCAAGGAGTCCGTACGTGACCGTGACCGACCGCATCGCCCTCGACCCGTTCGGCGCCGACCTGCACGCCGAGAGCGCCCGGCTGCGCGCCCTCGGCCCGATCGTGCCCGTCGAGCTGCCCGGCGGCATTCCTGCCTGGGCGCCCACCGGGTACGACACCCTCAAGGCGCTGATCCTGGACCCGCAGGTCAGCAAGGATCCCCGACGGCACTGGCGGCAGTGGGCGGAGCTGGGCGAGCACCCCTCCTGGGGCTGGATCCTGGGCTGGGTCGGCGTGATCAACATGCTCTCCACCTACGGTCCCGACCACGCGCGACTGCGCCGACTGGTGGCGCCGAGCTTCACCCACCGGCGTACCGAGGCGCTGCGCGAGCGCGTGGAGGCGATCACCACGGAGCTGCTCGACGCCCTCGACCAGGACGGTGACACCGAGGAGGCGGTGGATCTGAGGGCCGCGTTCGCCCACCCGCTGCCGATGCGGATCATCTGCGAACTCTTCGGCGTCCCCGAAGAGTTGAGGCCGGCCACCGGCCGGCTCATCGCGGCGATCATGGACACCTCCGACCCGAGTCCCGAGCACGCCGCGTTCGTGCAGGAGCAGATCGGCACGGTGCTGGGCTCGCTCATCGCAAGCAAGAGCGAGCAGCCCGGCGACGACCTGACGACCGAGCTGATCCGCGTGCGCGACGAGGAGGGCGACCGGCTGAGCGACGAGGAACTGCTCTACACGTTGCTGCTGGTCATCGGGGCCGGCTTCGAGACGACCGTGAACCTCGTCGGGAACGCGGCGGTGGCGCTGCTGCGCCGGCCCGAGCAGCTGGCGGCCGTGCGCCGGGGCGAGATCGGCTGGGACGCCGTCGTGGACGAGACGCTGCGGCTGTACCCGTCGATCGCCACACTGCCGCTGCGCTTCGCCGTGAGCGATCTGAAGGTCGGCGACGTGACGATTCCGGCCGGCGACGCCATCATCACGACCTACGCGGCGGCGAACGCGGACCCGGCTCACTACGGGCCGGACGCGGAGGAGTTCGACGCGGCCCGCGGCGCGGAGGACCACCTGGCGTTCGGAATCGGGGTGCACCGGTGCATCGGGGCGCCCCTGGCCCGCATGGAGGCGCTCACGGCGCTGCCCGCGCTGTTCGAGCGGTTCCCCGGGCTGCGGCTGGACACCGCGGCCGGGGAACTGCGGCAGGTGCCCTCGTTCATCGCGAGCGGCTGGCAGGAGATCCCGGTCCGGTTGCGCGGCTGAACGGACTCCGGGCAGGAGCAATCCCCAGGCCCCCGGACGGGTCGGCTCCGACGGCGACGGCGACGGCCCGGTGCGCAGCCGGATCGCCGGTTCGGACGGGCTGCCCGCGCCGACGGCTCGGCCGCACAGAACGCGGCCGGCGTGGGGCCGCGCGGGCCGCGCGGTGGCCCTTCGGCGGCGCGGGAGGAATCGCGGGACCGGGCGAGTGCGCCGGGCCGAGGCGCGGGGCTGCCGTACCGCTGCCGTCGGATCCGGCGCGGGGCGGGCCGACGTCCGAGGGGCGGCGGGCGGCCCCGCGCCTCGGCACGGCATAAGCTCAACCAATGGCGAAGTACTACGACGTGCACCCCGACAACCCTCAGCCGCGCACCATCTCCCAGGTCGCGGCCGCCATCCGGGCGGACGCGCTGATCGCGTATCCGACGGATTCCTGCTACGCCCTGGGCTGCCGGCTGGGCAGCAAGGACGGCATCGACCGCATCCGGGCCATCCGCGACCTCGACGACCGGCACCACTTCACGCTGGTCTGCCAGGACTTCGCGCAGCTCGGCCAGTTCGTCCGGGTCGACAAGGACGTCTTCCGCGCGATCAAGGCGTCGACGCCCGGCAGTTACACCTTCATCCTCCCGGCGACGAAGGAGGTGCCGCGCATGCTCCAGCATCCGAAGAAGAAGACGGTGGGCGTGCGCATCCCTGACCACGTCGTCACCCAGGCCCTGCTGGCCGAACTCGGCGAACCGCTGCTGTCCAGCACCCTGTTGCTGCCCGGCGAGGACGAGCCGATGACCCAGGGCTGGGAGATCAAGGACACGCTCGACCACGTGGTGGACGGCGTGCTCGACTCCGGGGACTGCGGAACCGAGCCGACGACGGTGATCGACTTCTCCGAGGGCGAGGCGCAGATCGTGCGGCACGGGGCGGGCGACACCTCGCGGTTCGAGTAGGGGACCAGCGCCGGGGTCCCTCGCAACCGGTTGAACGCTGCATGAAACGATGAGGCCGTGTCGCCCGCCCGGCCCTGCCGGGCCCGATCGACCGCTGGTCGCCGTGCACCGCGCAGAGGAGCTCCCCCCATGACCGCCGTACAGGGAACAGCACTGGACATCCCCACCGAGGACGGCGTCGCCGACGCCTATCTCGCCCGTCCCGACGACGGTGCGCCCCGCCCGGGCGTGCTGCTCTACCAGGACGCCTTCGGACTGCGTCCGCATCTGCGGGCCATAGCCGACCGGCTGGCCGAGGCCGGCTACGCGGTGCTGGTCCCGAACCTGTTCTACCGCCACGGACGTGCCCCCGTGATGGAGTTGCCCGAGTTCATCGACCCCGCGGCGCGCCCGGAGATCTTCGAGACGCTGTACCCGTACGTGCTGGCGCTCACCCCCGAGCTGATCGTCCGGGACTCCGACGCGTATCTGCGGTGGATGCAGGAGAGTCCCCTGGTCGCGGAGGGCCCGGTCGCGGTGACCGGATACTGCATGGGCGCCCGGCTCAGCCTGGTCACCGCCGGCGCCCACCCGGACCGGATCGCGGCTGCGGCCGGTTTCCACGGCAGCCGTCTCGTCACCGACGCGCCGGACAGCCCGCATCTGGCCGCCGAGCACATCAGGTGCGAGGTGTACTTCGGTCACGCCGACAACGACCAGGGCCTGCCGCCGGAGCAGATCGCGCGCTTCGAGGAGGCCCTCACGGCCGCCGGCGTCCGGCACACCTGCGAGGTCTACGCCGGCGCCGAGCACGGTTACACGCAGGCCGACACCTCCTCGTACGACGAGGCGGCCGCGGAGCGGCACTGGACCGCGCTGCTGGACCTGCTGAAGCGGACCTTCTGAACCGTCGGCCGGAGCACGGGCCGCCCATAGCCCGCCCACGGCCCGCCCATAGCCCCCACGGAACGCACGGAACGCCCGCGCCCCCTCAAGGGCCGCGGGCGTTCTCTTTTGTTGAAAACGTTGACATGGGCACACCTCGATGCGACGTTGAGAGCGCTCTCAGACTGGTACGGACCAATCCGACAGGCCTACCCCACGGAGGTGGAGAGTGCTCACAAGGATCGCCTTCAGACTGCTGGGAGCGGTCGCCCTGGTCGGCGCGCTGCTCACCCTCGGGCCCCCGCAGGCCGCTCGGGCGGCCGTCCCGGACACCGTCCCCCTGAAGATCACCAACAACTCGGGGCGCGGCGAGCCCGTCTACGTGTACAACCTCGGCACCCAGCTGTCGTCGGGCCGCCAGGGCTGGGCGGACGCGAACGGCGGCTTCCACGCCTGGCCCGCCGGCGGCAACCCGCCGACCCCGGCTCCGGACGCGTCGATGGCCGGGCCGGCCGCCGGACAGTCGACCACGATCCGGATGCCCAGGTTCTCCGGCCGGATCTACTTCTCGTACGGGCGCAAGCTCGACTTCCGGCTGACCACCGGCGGGCTGGTCCAGCCAGCCGTGCAGAACCCGAGCGACCCCAACCGCTCCATCCTGTTCAACTGGTCGGAGTACACGCTCGACGACTCGGGGCTGTGGCTCAACAGCACCCAGGTCGACATGTTCTCCGCGCCCTACGCGGTGGGCGTGCAGCGCGCCGACGGCACCGCGGTCAGCACCGGGCATCTCAAGCCGGGCGGCTACACCGGCTTCTTCAACGCGCTGCGCGGCCAGCCCGGGGGTTGGGCGAACCTGATCCAGACCCGCTCCGACGGCACCGTGCTGCGTGCGCTCTCCCCCCTGTACGGGGTGGAGACGGGGGCGCTCCCGGCCGGCGTCATGGACGACTACGTCAACCGCGTGTGGCAGAAGTACGCGACGGCGACGCTCACCGTGACACCGTTCGCCGACCAGCCGGGCACGAAGTACTACGGCCGGGTCTCGGGCGGGGTCATGAACTTCACCAACGCCTCCGGATCCGTCGTCACCAGCTTCCAGAAGCCGGACGCGGCCAGCGTCTTCGGCTGTCACCGGCTGCTGGACGCCCCCAACGACGCCGTGCGCGGGCCGATCTCACGGACCCTGTGCGCGGGCTTCAACCGTTCCACGCTGCTGGTCAACCCCAACCAGCCGGACACCACCGCGGCGAACTTCTACCAGGACGCCGTGACCAACCACTACGCGCGCAAGATCCACGCGCAGATGGCCGACGGGAAGGCGTACGCGTTCGCCTTCGACGACGTCGGCCACCAGGAGTCGCTGGTCCACGACGGCTCTCCGCGCCAGGGCTACCTGACGCTGGACCCGTTGAGCTGAGCGGACACGACGGCGTCCCGCCCGCGGAGGGAGCCCGTGGGCGGGACGCCGTCGTCAGCGCGAACGGATCAGCCGGTGGTGACGGCGGTGTCGTCCACGACGAAGCTGGTCTGCAGCGAGGAGTCCTCGACGCCGGAGAACTTCAGGGTCACGGTGGAGCCCGCGAAGGACCCGAGGCTGAACGACTTCTGCACGTAGCCGGAGGCCGCGTTCAGGTTGGAGTAGGTGGCCAGGGTGGTCGACCCGGCGCTGACCGTCAGCTTGTCGTACTGGGTGCTGGTGGTGGTCTCGGCCGTGTCGACGTGCAGGTAGAAGGTGAACTTCGTGTTGGTGCAGCCGCTCGGGATCGTCACCGACTGCGAGAGCGTGTCGGTGTGGGTCGATCCGTAGCCGTCGAGCCAGGCCTTGTAGGAGCCGGTACGGGCCGCCTGGCCACTGCCGTTGGTGATGACGCCGCTGGAGGCGGTCCAGGTGGCGTTGCCCGACTCGAAGCCCGCGTTGCCCAGGAGCTGCGTGGCCGTGCAGGTGCCGCCGCCGGCAGGATTGACCGTCCAGGTGAAGGCCGCTGTGCCGGTCGCGCCGGTCGAGTCGGTCACCGTGACGGTGGTGCTGGAGGAGCCGGCCGTGGTCGGCGTGCCGGAGATCAGGCCGGTCGAGGAGTTGATCGACAGGCCGGCGGGCAGACCGGTCGCGGCGTACGTCAGCGAGCCGCCGTTCGTGCTGCTCGCCGAGACCTGCAGGCTCACCGCGGTGCCGACCTTCGCCGTCTGGCTGCCCGGGTTGGTGACCGAGACGCCCGTCGACGGGACCGTGATGTGACCGCCGACGTTGATCCCGGCGAACGCGTTGCCGACCCCGGCGTACTGGGTGGAGCTGGAACCGTACAGCGCCGCGGCCGCGTTCAGGGCGGCGGTGCGGGCGCCCGCGTAGTCGGTGCTGGACGTCATGTACGTCGTCAGCGCCTTGTACCAGATCTGGAGCGCGGCGGCCCGGCCGATGCCCGCGACGGCGACGCCGTCGGAGGTCGTGCTGTTGTAGGTGACGCCGTTGATGGTCTTGGTGCCGCTGCCCTCGGAGAGCAGGTAGAACATGTGGTTCGCCGGGCCCGAGGAGTAGTGCACGTCGAGGTTGCCGACGCCGGAGTACCAGCTGTCGGCGGAGCCGCCGTCCTTGCTGGGCTTGTCCATGTAGCGCAGCGGGCTGCCGTCGCCGTTGATGTCGATCTTCTCGCCGATGAGGTAGTCGCCCACGTCGGAGGAGTTGTTGGCGTAGAACTCCACGCCGGTGCCGAAGATGTCGGAGGTGGCTTCGTTCAGGCCGCCCGACTCGTCGGTGTATTCGAGGCCCGCGGTGTTGGAGGTGACGCCGTGGCTCATCTCATGGCCGGCCACGTCCAGCGAGGTCAGGGCGTGGGTGTTGCCGGAGCCGTCGCCGTAGGTCATGCAGAAGCAGTCGTCGTCCCAGAAGGCGTTGACGTACCCCGAGCTGTAGTGGACGCGCGAGTAGGCGGCGGCGCCGTCGTTCTTGATGCCGCTGCGCCCGAAGGTGTTCTTGTAGAAGTCCCAGGTGGTCTGGGCGCCGTAGGCGGCGTCCGCGCCGGCGGTCTGGGTGTTGGAGCCGGAGCCGTTGCCCCACACGTCGTCCGCGTCCGTCATCAGCGTTCCGGTGCCGGACGTGCCGTTGTTGAGGCTGTACGTCTTGTGGCCGCCGCGCGTGGTGTCGTACAGCTGGTACGTCGAGCCGGAGAGCGTGGTGGACAGGCTGACCGCGCCGCTGTACTGGGTGTTGCCGGTGCCGGTCTCGACGCCTTCGTACCGGGAGAGTTCGGCGCCGGTGGCGGCGTCGGTGATGACGTGCAGCTTGCTCGGCGTTCCGTCGTCCTGCAGCCCGCCGACCACGGTCTCCCAGGCGAGCTTCGGGGCGCCCGAACCGGCCCAGATCACCTTGCGGGCGCTCGTGGCGGCCGGGTCCTTCGCGTCGAGGGCCTTCGCGGCCTTGAGCGCCTTGGTCTCGGCGGCCGCCTTGCCGTACGTGGCGGTCGTGGACCTGACCGAGACGGTACGGCGGTTGTTGTTGAACGTGGTGCTCACCGTGCCGGCGGCCAGCGAGGCCGGGGGCGTGTGCACGACGAGGTCGCCGCCGAGGACGGGCAGTCCGGCGTAGGTGCGCTCGTAACGCGTGTGCACGGTGCCGTCGTTGTCCTTCACGACGTCCTTGACGACGAGCTTCTCCTGGGCGCCCAGGCCCAGGGTCCGCGCCGTCTGCGTCGTCCTCGCCTCGGCGCTCCTGATCAGCGTCGCGTGCTGGGCGGGCGTGAGGTCGGCGGGCAGGCCGCCGGTGCGCAGGGGGGTGGGGTGGGGCGCTGCGGGCGCCGCGGTCGCCGGAACCGACTGGACTCCGAGGGCCAGGAGGGCGGCGGTGGAGAGCAGGGCTGCTCCGACCGCGGTCCGCTTGCGGGGGTTGGGTCTCACTCGTTCTCCTACTGCTGCGGCCGGTGGGATCGGCCGGTGACAGACCGGGCAGACGGGTGTGCTGTCCGGGACGAGCTGAGCGGTGCGGGACCGTGAACAGGTGGGGGCACCATGCCGCTGGTGTGCGGCAGTTGGGTGGGAGAATGACAGGATTGTCGGTGGCATGTCAGCACGCCCGGGATGCTTCAAGGGTTATCCCTCGGTTCCGGGGACGTCCGACGCCCGCGCACCCGACCGGGCTGTGAACCACCTGTGCGTTCGCTGTCCGACGGCCGCACACAGCGGGCCCGTCGGCGGCCTCCGCGCACGATTCACCCGGAACGCCTGGCGTCACCCCGGCCTCGGCCGCAGCCGTTCCCATCCGGAACAGCCGTCGTTCTCAGCGGAGTCGGCCGTGCGGGACACGGTCGTCGGCTCCCGGTCCCCGGGCCGTGCGCGACGGAGCGCGCCGTCCGCCGCGCACCGCGTCGCCGCCGGTCACCCGCCTGCTGCCGCTCTGTCGATCATTGCTACGGTGCAGCGGTGTCTGACTCCTCACGCGACAGCGCCGCGGGCGCCGGCTGGGGCGACGCCGACCGTGGCGCGTACCGACAGCTCATGCCCGGCCGGGTCGAGAAGATCTCGTGGCTCAACCCCAGACTCCTGTGGGCCGCCCGCAACGGAGTGCTCGCCTCCTGGTTCGGCGATCCCACCGGACGCACCCGCGGCCGCCTGGTGGCGCAGCGGGCGTCCGCCGGCGCACCGGTCGACAAGGTCATCCGGCGCACCGACCCGGACGAGTTCTCCTTCATGGTCATCGGCGACACCGGTGAGGGCGACGACCCTCAATACGCCGTCGTCCCGGGCTTCCTGAGGGTAAGTCAGGGCACGTCCTTCGCCGTCCTGGCCAGTGACGTCATCTACCCGGTCGGCAGCGCCGACGACTACGAGACCAAGTTCTTCCGCCCGTACCGCGACTACCGGGCCCCCATATACGCGATACCGGGCAACCACGACTGGTACGAGGACCTCGGCGCGTTCATGCGGGTCTTCTGCGGCGACGCCCCGCCCCCGCCCGCCGAGCCCGCGCCACGCCCCACGAGCCGCGCCTGGCTGCGCTCCCTGCTGTGGCACCGGCCGCGTCCGGACGACGGCCGACGCCTCGCACAGGCACGGGAGTTGCGCGGCGACGCCGTCCAACAGGCCGTACAGCCGGGACCGTACTGGGCGATCGACGCCGGCCCGGTCCGGATCATCGGAATCGACACCGGGCTCCTCGGCGTACTGGACGCCGAACAGGGCGCCTGGCTGCGCGAGGTGTCCCAGGGACCGCGCCCGAAGATCCTGATCACCGGCTCACCCCTGTACGTCGACGGGGAACACCACCCGTGCCCCATCGAGGGCGGCGGCACCGTCGACGACATCGTCAGCGCGCCCGCACACCACTACGTGGCGGCGATAGGCGGCGACATCCACAACTACCAGCGCTACCCGGTGCGCCTCGCGGACGGCCGGACCCTGCAGTACGTCGTCGCGGGCGGCGGGGGCGCCTTCATGCACGCCACGCACACCATCCCCCGGGTGTCCGTCGCCGGTGTCACGGAGGGCGACTTCCGCTGTTATCCGCTGCGCGGCGACTCCCTGGCGTTCTACAGCCGGCTCTACGGGCGCCGGCTGCGCATGCCCCGCTTCTTCGCCCTCACCGAGGAGGAGGCCCAGGCGGTCGTCGCCGAGCGGCTGGGCATCCCGCCCACCCGCACGCCGGGCCCCCGGGTGCGTGTGACACGGCGGATCCGGCTGATCGCCTCACTGCTGGGCGCGGGCGGCCGCCCCGAGCGCCGCAAGGGGTTCCGGCTGCCGGTGCGCAAGATCTACACCCAGCTGTTCTCGCCCGGCTCGGCCACCTACAGCCCGCCGTTCTTCAAGTGCTTCCTGCGCCTGGACGTCTCACCGCAGTCGGTCCGGCTGCGCTGTCACGCGGCCACCGGCAACCTGGCCCAGGAGCTGAACCCGCCGGTCGAGGACGAGGTCGTCATCCCGCTGGTCTGAGCCCGCCTGCGACCATACCGCCAGGACCACCGCACGAGCGGGCACGACGAGAACGACGGAGGAGCTGTGTCCCCCACCCCACGCCCCCTGCGCAAGCTGGGCTTCCTCACCATCGGGCTGTTCGACGGGGACGACCCGGGACCGGGCCACGAGGGCACGCTGGAGATCATCGAGCTCGGCGAGCGGCTCGGCTTCGACAGCGCCTGGGTGCGCCACCGGCACCTGCAGTACGGCATCTCCTCCCCCGTCGCCCTCCTGGCGGCGGCCTCGCAGCGCACCCGTCGCATCGAGCTCGGCACGGCCGTGATCCCGCTCGGCTGGGAGAACCCGCTGCGCCTCGCGGAGGACCTGGCGACGGTCGACGTCCTGTCGGGGGGCCGGCTCAACCCGGGCGTGAGCGTCGGCCCCCCGATGCACTACGACCAGGTGAAGGAGGCCCTGTACCCGGACACGGCCGACGCCGAGGACTTCAGCCACGAACGCGTGCGACGGCTGCTGGACCTCGTGCGGGGCGAGCCCGCCACCGGCTTCAGCGGGGTCGAGGGCTTCGAGGTCTTCTCCGACCGGGTCCAGCCGCACTCCCCCGGCCTGGGCCGCCGGATGTGGTACGGCGGCGGCAGCCTGGGTTCGGCGCGCCGGGCCGGGGAACAGGGCATGAACTTCCTCACCAGCAGCGTCGTCAAGGCCGAAGGGCTGGACGACACAAGGGACTTCGCCCAGATCCAGCTCTCCCACGTCCGCGCCTTCCGGGCCGCCCACGCCGACGGGGAGTCGGCGCGCGTCTCCCAGGGCCTCGTGGTCGTCCCCACCGACTCCGCCTCGCCCGGACAACGCGCGCGCTACGAGGAGTTCGCGGCCGCGCGCCTCCCCCGTACCGCGTCTCCGCAAGGCCCGGCCCGTCTGCTCTTCGCCCCGGACCTGGTGGGCTCCTCGGACGAGATCGCCGAACGCCTGCACGCCGACGTCGCGTTCCGTGAGATCGACGAGGTGGCCTTCGCCCTGCCGTTCACCTTCGAGCACGAGGACTACGTCCAGATCCTCACCGACATGGCGACGAAGCTCGGCCCGGCGCTGGGGTGGCGGCCCGGCACGGGAGTCTGAGGTTTTTCACCAGCGGCCCGGCTCGGTTCCCGTCACCGCCTCGGACGGCTTGCCGTCCACCCCTACGGGGACCTCGCCGGCGAGCATCACCCGGTGCATGACGCGCGGGAAGCCCAGGTGCGCGTTGTCGCTCGGCGCGAGATGGATGGTGGCGCGGTTGTCCCAGAAGGCCACGCTGCCGGGTTCCCAGCGGAAGCGGACGGTGTACTCGGCGCGGGTCGCCTCGTCGAGCAGCATGTCCAGGATCGCGCGGCTCTCGGCCCGCGAGAGGTCCGTGATCTGCTCGACGTAGTAGCCGTTGACGTACAGCAGACGCTCGCCCGTGTCGGGGTGGACGCGCACCAGCGGATGCACCGAGGCGACCTGGCGGTCGAGGAGATGGCGCACGTACGCGTCGTCGCCGGGGCGTGGCTGGTAGCCCACGCCGAGGCGGTGCTCGGCACGCAGCCCCGACACGAACTCCCGGACCGGCGCGGAGAGCCCGGCATAGGCGGCGGCCAGATTGGACCAGGTCGTGTCCCCGCCGTAGGGCGGCACGCTCTCGGCGCGCAGGATCGTGGCGGCCGGCGGGTCGACGCGGGCGCCGTGGTCGCAGTGCCAGCCGCGCAGCAGGGTGTGCCGACGCCGACGCAGCCACTCGTCGTGCTCCATGCCGAACTTCCCGCCCAGTTCGAGCCGGTCGGCCGTCGTCTCGATCTCGGGGAAGCCGGGCGGCGAGGCGCCGCCGCGGCTGCGCAGGACGACGGGTTCGCCGAACCGTCGCGCGAGCGCCACGTGTCCGGCGTGGTCCAGGCTCTGGCCGCGGAAGAACACCACCTTCCAGCGCTGTACCGCGCCCTTGATCGCGGCGACCTGGGCGTCGTCGAGTCCGGCGGCCAGGTCGACGCCGTCGATCTCCGCGCCGATGTGCCCGGCGACGGGCTGCACCCGTACGCCGGCCGCCCGGGCGGCCTCGTCGGCCGCCGCGTCGTCGGGACCGGCCGGCCGGCTGTCCGTCGTCATGCGCTCTCCACTCGTCTTCACTCGTCTTCACCCGTGGTGGCCGTGGGTCACGGCGACTCGTCGTGGCCCGGGGCCACGGCGACAGGAAGATCGTGACAGCGGATCGGCGGCCTGGCGACACCCCCTCGCTCCCTCCCGCCCCCGCCCGGGTGTCCGCTTGGTCGATCCCCCGTCCTTCCCCGAGGCTGGGAGGACGACACAGTCGAGGGAAGGCTCCATCGTGATCGACATCCCGCAGCACTCTCTGAACGACGGCACGAAGCTCCCCGCTCTGGGCCTGGGCACCTGGCCGATGGACGACACGGAGGCGGAGGAGGCGGTGGCCGGGGCGCTCGGCCTGGGGTTCCGGCTCGTCGACACGGCGACCGCCTACCGCAACGAGACCGGGGTCGGCCGGGGCGTGGCCCGGGCCGGGGTGCCGCGCGAGGAGATCGTGCTGACCACGAAGCTGCCCGGCCGCCACCACGGGTACGAGGAGACCCTCGCCTCCTTCGAGGAGTCCCGTCGGCGGCTCGGCGTCGACTACGTGGACCTCTACCTGATCCACTGGCCGCTCCCCCGCGTCGACAGGTTCGTGGACTCGTGGCGGGCCATGATCAAGCTCCGGGAGGACGGCCTGGTCCGGTCCGTCGGCGTCTCCAACTTCACCGCCGGACACCTCGACCGGCTGGAGAAGGAGACCGGCGTCCTGCCGTCCGTCAACCAGATCGAGCTGCATCCGCTCTTCCCGCAGGAGGAACTGCGCGCCTTCCACGACGCCAAGGGCGTCCGCACGGAGAGCTGGAGTCCACTGGGGCGCGGCTCGGCGATCCTTCAGGACCCGGCCGTCGTGTCGGTCGCGGAGGCGCTGGGCGTGACCCCCGGCCAGGTCGTGCTGCGCTGGCATCTCCAGCTCGGCGCGGTCCCCATCCCGAAGTCCTCCAGTCCGCAGCGGCAGCGCGCCAACCTCGACGTCTTCGGCTTCGAACTCGGCCCGGCGCAGATGGCGGCGATCGCGCACCGGGCGCACCGGCGGCTGGGCGGCGACCCCGAGGTGCACGAGGAGTTCTGAGGGCCGCGGAGGGCGGTGATCCGCCGCCCTTCGAGTGATCACTCGAAGTCGAGCGACTGTTCCGCCCAGATCGTCTTTCCGCGGCCCGTCTGTCTGCTCCCCCAGCGCTGGGTGAGCTGCGCGACGAGCAGCAGGCCGCGTCCGCCCTCGTCGAAGGCGTGGGCGCGGCGCAGATGGGGGGAGGTGGAGCTGCCGTCGGAGACCTCGCAGATGAGGCTGCGGTCGCGGATGAGGCGCAGCTGGATCGGCGGCGCGCCGTAGCGGATGGCGTTGGTGACGAGCTCGCTGACCACGAGTTCGGTCACGAACGCCGCCTCCTGCATGCCCCACGCCGCGAGTTGCTCGGTGGCGGCCTGCCGGGTGGCGGCCACCTGGGCCGGGTCGGGGGTGACGTCCCAGGTGGCGACCCGGTCCCCACCCAGGGCGCGGGTGCGGGCGAGCAGGAGCGCGACGTCGTCGCCCGGCTCCTCCGGCAGAACGGCCTTGAGGACGCCGTCGCAGAGGGCGTCGAGTGAGGCGGCGGGCGCGGTGAGGGCGTTGCACAGCTCGCCGACGGCACGGTCGACGTCCCGGTCGCGGTCCTCGATCAGACCGTCCGTGAAGAGGGCGAGGACGGACTCCTCGGGCAGTTCCAGCTCGACGGCCTCGAAGGGCAGCCCTCCGACGCCCAGCGGGGGCCCGGGGGTCATGCCGATCAGCTGCACCGTCCCGTCGGGCCGTACCAGGGCCGGCGCGGGGTGGCCTGCGGCCGCCGCGGTCAGCAGGCGGCTGACCGGGTCGTAGACGGCGTAGAGACAGGTGGCCCCCAGTTCCGCGACGTCCTCGCCGCCCTCGTCGTAGGCCGCCAGGTGGGTCACGAGGTCGTCCAGATGGGTGAGCAGCTCGTCCGGCGGCAGGTCCACGTCGGCGAGGGTGCGCACGGCCATGCACAGCCGCCCCATGGTCGCCGAGGAGGGGATGCCGTGTCCGACGACGTCCCCTACGACGAGGGCGACCCGGCTGCCGGACAGCGGGATGACGTCGAACCAGTCGCCGCCGATCCCCGCCGTGGAGCCGCTGGGCAGATAGCGGTGGGCCACCTCGACGGCGGCCTGTCCGGACAGCCCGCGCGGCAGCAGGCTGCTTTGAAGGGCGAGGGCGGTGGTGCGTTCGCGGGCGAAGCGGCGGGCGTTGTCGATGCAGACGGCGGCCCGGCTGGCGAGCTCCTCGGCGAAGACGGCGTCGTCGGCCTCGTAGTCGTCGGAGTGGGCGATACGGACGCCGACCAGGACGCCCAGCGTGGTGCCGCGGGCCTTCAGGGGCACCGAGAGCACCGAGTGGACGCCGGTGCGGAAGGGGCGGCCCTCGGGAGCGCGCGCGTTGCGTTCGGCGAGCCAGCTCATGAAGTCGGGCTCGCCCGCCTGGATGCGCACGGCACGCCCCTCCCGCAGGGCACGCGCGGGCGGGCTGAACGGCGGATGGACGTCGGTCTCGCCGAGGCGGACGGCTGCCTCGGGGGTGCCCTCCTGGGCGGAGCCGTGGGCGACCCGGCGCAGCACGACCTCGCCGGACGGGACGGGCGGCGGCTCGTCGGCGCCCAGCACCCAGTCGAGGAGATCGACGCTGACGAAGTCGGCGAAGCGCGGGACCAGCAGCTCGACGACCTCCTCGGTCGTGCGCACCACGTCGAGGGTGGTCCCGATGGAGGCCGCGGCCTCGTTCAGCAGGGCCAGCCGCTGGCGGGCCAGGTACTGCTCGGTGCTGTCGAACGCGGCCAGGGCGACCCCGGCGACCTCGCCGGAGGCGTCCCGCACGGGCCACATCTCGGTGGTCCAGGCGTGCTCGCGGTTGAGGGAGGGGGCCCCGGTGAAGCTCTCGTAGCGGATCGGGCGGCCGGTCTCGGCGACGTGGCGCAGGTGCCAGTTGAAGCCCCGGCTGTGCCGGGCCTCCTCGACGGTGTCCGGGAAGTGGCGGCCGAGCAGAACGTCCTCGGGGACGCCCATGACCTTGCAGGCGACCTCGTTCAGCCGCAGATAGTGCTGCTGGAGGTCGAAGACGGACATCGACATGGACGCCTGCTGGAAGGCCCGTCCGGCCAGGGTCGGCTCGGCGGCGGCGGGCGGCCGGGCGCTGAGCGTGTAGCCGGTGCGCCGTCCGTCCGGGCCCAGCACCGGACAGGCCGACACGATGAGCGTGACGGGGCGGCCGTCGCGATGACGCACGACGACGGGACCGGTCCACTCGCCGTCCACGCGGTGCGGCAACGCCTCGGCGAGCAGATCGGCCGCCGTCCGGCCCACGGCCTCCTCGGCCGGATGGCCGGTCAGCAGGCGGGCGCCCTCACTCCAGCCCGTCACGATGCCGTGCGCATCGATGACCGCCGCAGCGACGACTTGCTCCATGTCGTCCAGAATGGTCCCTCAGGCCCGGTGCATCAACCGCGACGGGCCGGTCGGGACCCAGGGCCCGGCTGCCGGGGGCTCCACGGACCCCTCCGGCGGTCTGCGCCCCTCAGGGACGCTGGGCGCGCAGCACGTCCAGGGCACGGTCGGCGTGGGTGTTCATGCGCAGCTCGCTGCGCACGACCTCCAGAACGGTGCGGTCGCGCCCGATGACGTAGGTGACCCGCTTGGTGGGGGCCAGGGAGAAGCCGCGCTTCACGCCGAACCGTTCCCGCACCGAACCGTCCTCGTCGGACAGCAGCGGCATGCCGAGCCCGTGCCGGCCGGTGAACTCCTGCTGGCGTTCGACGGAGTCTCCGCTCACGCCGACGGGCCGGGCGCCCACGGCGGCGAACTCCGCGGCGAGGTCACGGAAGTGGCAGGCCTCCGCGGTGCAGCCCGGGGTGAGGGCGGCGGGGTAGAAGAAGAGCACCACCGGACCCTCTGCGAGCAGGCTCGTCAGCGTGCGGACGGCGCCCGTCTCGTCCGGCAGCGCGAAGTCCTCCACGAGGTCGCCGACCTCCAGCGCCTTGCTCATGCCCGTCCCTCCGTCGTCCGGGCGGCGGAGGCGCCCGCGGCGACGCTGCGGGCCCACAGCACGAGGGGCGCCTGCAGGGGGAGGCGGCCGATGGCGGCGGCCTTGAGCGGGGTGGAGCGGTGGCGCCAGTCCCACGCCATCTTGACGTTCGCGGGGAAGACGCCGACGAAGAGCGCGGCCGAGGCCAGGGCGGCGGTCTTCCGGGTCCGGGGCAGGGCGACTCCGGCGGCGAGCGCCAGTTCGGCGACTCCGCTGGCGTACGTCCACTTCCTGGGCGAGCCGGGCAGGGCGCGCGGGACGATCGCGTCGAACGGACGCGGGACGGCGAAGTGGGCCGCGCCCGCCGCGGCCAGCAGGCCCGCCAGCAGCAGGGGTGAGCGTTCGGACCGGGGCACGGTTCCTCCTCAGATGACCTGGCGTCCGACATTACTGGAGGGTAGGAGCGGGCCGTCCGGCGGGGTCCTGGTGCGCCCTGCCGGCCAACCCGCCCTGTCACGGCCGAGGTTGCCGCCCCCGGACAGTCCGCCGCCATGATCGCGCGTCTGCTTTGGCCCGTCGCACACCGCGCACGGCCGCGTCCGGGTGCGTCCGGGTGCGACCGGCGGCCCAAGGAGGGCGGACGAGCGACGCCCGACCGGTACCCGGATGGCGCACGGCGGCCCATACTGAGCGGTATGCCGCCGGCACGGCGGCCGGGCCCCGGCGGGCTCGCACCGCCTGCCGGGGCCCACCGGACGCCGCCCCACGGGGATCGGCCCGGTCCGCGGGCGGCGGTCGACTCCCTCCCCC
>NZ_JAHHIU010000222.1 GCF_024539815.1 Streptomyces hayashii | reverse complement strand
GAACCGCCTGCCCTGCCTACCCCGCCCCGCCGTGCCCCGCCCCGGCATCGCCCGGTACGGCCCGGACCAGGTCAGGGACCTTCCGATCACTCGTTCGGGTAAGTCCATTGCGAGACGCGATACATCGCGTTATGGTGTGTGTCGTGCGCTACTCGGTCGATTCCCCTATCAGGCGGAATGAAAAGTGCAAATCTAGGCTTTCCGAAAGAATCCCGATCCCGAAGAATCCCCGACGACGTGGAGACTCATATGCCAGGCGCCATCTATGCCGAAGGCCTGGTCAAGACCTTCGGTGAGGTAAAGGCTCTGGACGGCGTCGACCTGGACGTGCCGCAGGGCACGGTCCTGGGTCTGCTCGGGCCGAACGGCGCGGGCAAGACCACCGCGGTCCGCTGTCTGACCACCTTGCTGCGCCCCGACCGGGGCCGGGCCGTGGTCGCCGGTTTCGACGTGCTCAAGCACCCGAACGAGGTGCGCCGTTCGATCGGCCTGTCCGGCCAGTTCGCCGCGGTCGACGAATACCTCACCGGCCGCGAGAACCTGCAGATGGTCGGGCGGCTCTACCAGATGAGAGCCGGCGCGGCCAAGGCCAGGGCCGCTGAGCTGCTCGACCAGTTCGACCTGGCGGACGCCGCCGACCGCATCGCCAAGACCTACTCCGGAGGCATGCGTCGCCGCCTCGACCTGGCCGCGGCGCTGGTGGTCTCACCGCCTGTGATGTTCATGGACGAGCCGACGACCGGCCTCGACCCGCGCAACCGCCAGCTGCTGTGGGAGGTGATCAAGCTTCTGGTCTCCGGCGGCACGACACTCCTGCTGACCACGCAGTACCTCGAAGAGGCCGACCACCTGGCGCACGACATCGCGGTCGTCGACCACGGCCGGGTCATCGCCCGCGGCACCTCCGACGAGCTCAAGGCCCGCACCGGCGGCGAGCGCGTGGAGGTCGTGGTGCACGAGCGCGACCACATCGCCGTGGCTCAGGAGGTTCTCGCCGGCTTCGGCAAGGGCGAGACCACCGTCGAGCAGCACACGCGCAGGCTCACCGTGCCGGTGGCCGGCGGCGCCAAGCTGCTCGCCGAGGTCATCCGCGAGCTCGACGCCCGCGGCATCGAGATCGACGACATAGGCCTGCGCCGCCCCACCCTCGACGACGTCTTCCTGTCCCTGACAGGGCACGTGGCCGAGGCGAAGGCGGAGGCGGAGGCGGAGAAGAGCGAGGACATGGGACAGAGCGAGAGGGAGACCGTCAGATGAGTGCCGTCACCGACGCCGCGACCGGCGCGGCGCCCCGGCCCGCCCGCCCGCTCGGGCAGCCGATCCGCGACTCCCTGGTCGTTGCCAAACGCAACTTGATCCGCATGGCACGGATTCCGGAAGTGGTCATTTTCGGGCTCATCCAGCCCATCATGTTCGTCGTGCTCTTCACCTACGTGTTCGGCGGCTCCATGCGGATCGGTGGGAGCACCAGTGCCACCGACTACAAGAACTTCCTCATGGCGGGCATCTTCGCGCAGACCGTCACCTTCGCCACGGCGAGCTCCGGCGCCGGCATCGCCGACGACATGCACAAAGGTCTCATCGACCGTTTCCGCTCCCTGCCCATGGCGCGCGGCGCGGTGCTCACCGGCCGCACCCTCGCCGACCTCGTCCAGACGGCGCTCACCCTGCTGGTCCTGGCGATCGTCGCGCTCCTGGTCGGCTGGCGGGTCGGCTCCGACGGCGAGACCGACGCCGTCCGCGTGCTGGGAGCCTTCGGACTGCTGCTCCTGCTCGGCTACGCGTTCACCTGGATCGGCGCCCTGATCGGCCTGAGCGTCCGCACGCCCGAGGCGGCCACCTCCGGCGGACTGATCTGGCTCTTCCCGGTCACCTTCATCTCCAACGCGTTCGTGGACACCAGCAACATGACGCCCTGGCTGCGGCACGTCGCCGAGTGGAACCCCTTCAGCGCCACCGTCCAGGCGTGCAGAGTGCTGTTCGCCAACCCCGGCCAGTCGCAGTCCGGTGCCTGGCCGATGCAGCACCCGGTCTGGGCCTCGCTGATCTACTCCGTGCTGATCATCCTGCTCTTCCGGACGCTGGCGGTGCGCAAGTACCGCTCGGCGACGGCGTGAGACGCGGCCCGCTACGACGAAACCCCCGGCGGCACGAGACGCCGGGGGCTCGTCGGGAAGGCCCGGAGAGAGAAAAGGTCCAGGTAGGAGCGGCCACTCAGCCGTCGTAGGGCACGGCCTTGAGGATGCGCACGGAGGCCTTCTTGCCGTTGGGCAGTTCGTACTCCGCGTCCTCGCCGACCTTGTGACCGATGACGCCGGTGCCCAGCGGGGACTGCGGCGAGTAGGTCTCGATGTCGGAGCTCGCGTACTCGCGCGAGGCGAGGAGGAAGGTCATGGTGTCGTCCTCGTCGCCGTCGAAGGCGATCGTCACGACCATGCCCGGCGCCACCGCGCCGTCCGCGGAGGCCGGAGCCTCGCCGACCTTGGCGTTCTCCAGGAGCTGGGTCAGCTGGCGCACACGGAGCTCCTGCTTGCCCTGCTCCTCCTTGGCCGCGTGGTACCCGCCGTTCTCACGCAGGTCCCCCTCCTCGCGCGCGGCGGCGATCTTCTGGGCGATCTCCGTGCGCGCAGGACCAGTAAGGTACTCAAGCTCGACCTTGAGCTTGTTGTACGCCTCCTGGGTCAGCCAGGTGACGGACTCGCTGGTCTGGGTCACAGGTGCTCCTCGTCGGTACTGGGAATACAAAGCATCGCCCTACCCAGAAGCATGTTCCTCAGGTGATGGGCGAAACCACGAGCCTAACAATTCAGCGGCCGTAGGGGGAGGACATAAGCCACCAGAATTACGTCGGCGCTGGTCAGCGTGGACGTATTGCGGGGGAGACCGGTCGTGGGAGCGGCCCGGAGTCAGTCCGCGTGGCAGCCGAGCAGCTCCGCCGTCGTGCCCTTCGCCGTCGTGCGCAGCGTGACCACCTTGTCGATGCGCGAGTCCGAACCGGAGAAGCGGAAGTCGGCCCGGCCCACCTCGGCGCCCTCGGCGGACTGCGAGCGCACCGTGCAGTAGCCGCTCGTGCCGGAGTCCTTGCGGACTTCGAGGTGAACCTCCACGGCGTCGTCCGAGGTCGCCTTGAACGCGATCACCTCGGCGCTGATCTTGTTCTGGCCGACGTAGTGATAGGCGAAATAGCCCATCAAGGCCAGGAGCAGCGCGCCCAGGACGACACCGGCGATCTTGAGCTTGTGGTCGGCGCGCTCGTCCGAGGAACGGCCGTAGCGGCCCTCGGGCAGTCGCGTGCTCGCCGTGCTCATGATCGTCCTCTCGGCGCGGAATTTTTCGTCCCCCGATTCGGTCACTATAGAAGCCTGCGATCGCGCCGGGTCACTCCGGGCGCCGACTTACCGAGGATTGAGTCTTGACTGACCAGCTGCGACTGATGGCCGTCCACGCCCACCCCGACGACGAGTCGAGCAAGGGCGCGGCCACCATGGCGAAGTACGTGTCCGAGGGGGTGGACGTGCTGGTCGTGACCTGCACGGGCGGGGAGCGCGGCTCCATCCTCAATCCCAAGCTGCAGGGCGACAAGTACATCGAGGAGCACATCCACGAGGTACGCAAGAAGGAGATGGACGAGGCCAGGGAGATCCTCGGCGTCAAGCAGGAATGGCTCGGCTTCGTCGACTCCGGGCTGCCCGAGGGCGACCCGCTGCCGCCGCTGCCCGAGGGCTGCTTCGCCCTGGAGGACGTCGACAAGGCGGCCGGCGAACTGGTGAGGCAGATCCGCTCCTTCCGTCCCCAGGTGATCACCACCTACGACGAGAACGGCGGCTACCCGCACCCCGACCACATCATGACGCACAAGATCTCGATGGTGGCCTTCGAGGGTGCGGACGACACCGAGAAGTACCCCGAGGGCGAGTTCGGGCCCGTGTACCGGCCGCTGAAGCTGTACTACAACCAGGGCTTCAACCGCCCCCGCACCGAGGCGCTGCACCACGCGCTGATCGAGCGCGGCATGGAGTCGCCCTACGGCGAGTGGCTCAAGCGCTGGGCGGAGTTCGGGCAGCGCGAGCGCACGCTCACCACGCACATCCCGTGCGCCGACTTCTTCGAGATCCGCGACAAGGCGCTGATCGCCCACGCCACGCAGATCGACCCGGACGGCGGCTGGTTCCGCGTGCCGATGGACGTCCAGCGGGAGGTCTGGCCGACCGAGGAGTACGAGCTCGCGAAGTCCCGCGTCGATACCTCCCTCCCCGAGGACGACCTCTTTGCGGGCATCCGCGACAATGCCTGACATGAGCGCAAGCGTGAGCCTGGCAATGACGCATCTCGTCCCCCTCGCCAAGGAGGTCGACGAGAACAAGGTCACCCCCGGCGTCCTCGGCTTCATCGTCTTCGCGGCGATGGCGGTGGCCGTGTGGGGCCTGATGAGGTCCATGAGCAAGCACATGAACAAGGTCGACTTCAAGGACCCGGCGGACCCGGAGAACGTCTCGGACGACATGACGGCGAACGCCACCGCGACCGCGGCGCCGGGCCCGAAGTCCGGCGGCAGGACGACGGGCAAGCCTTCGTCGGCAACCTGAGTCGCTGACACCGGCAGCCCCGACGGGTCCGGCGTGCGGCAGCCCCGACGGGTCCGGCGTGCGGCAGCCCCGACGGGTCCGGCGTGCGGCGGTGTCGACGGGTCCGGCGTGCGGACGAGAAGCGCGTGAGCAAGGATGGGGGCAACCCGCCCACCCCTGCTCACGCGCACCCCTGCTCGCGCGCACCGCTCCTCACGTCCGGCCTGCTCGCGTCCGGTCTGCGGCCTGCCCGGCCGCTCGGGCCGGCGTCCCCGGCCCCCCGCTCGTCGCCGGGGTCGTCGTCCCGGCCCCGCGCCGCCGCTCGCCCCGGGGCCGTCCGCCCGGGCCCGCGCTCAGCCGGGGGCGGTCCCGGGTGCGGCTGTGGGGTCCGGGGTCGCGGACACCTCTACGCCCATCACCTCGCGGGCGGGTCGGCCCGGGACCAGGCCGAGACGCCAGGCCTGCCAGCCCGACTCCAGGCGCACGCCTCGTTCCAGCAGCAGGCCGTAGGCCTCCAGGCACTCGGTCAGCCCGGCGTCGCGCAACGGGTGGTCCGCCCGGGTCAGCTGGGCCAGCTCCTCCTGGGCCACCGCCGTGCCGACCTCGACGCCGCCCGGCGCCGCGTACGGCAGCAGGGTGCAGCGCAGGAAACGCGCCCAGTCCTCGCCGCGCCGGTCGCCGTAGGACGCGAACAGCGCCGCCGCCTCCTCGCACAGGGCCAGCGCGGCCTGCGCGCGTGCGTTGCCCGCGTCGACGATCGCGAGCTCCAGGCAGGTCCAGGCCTCGCCGTGGGCGACGCCGATGCGCTGGAAGTCGGCGCGCGCGTCGACCAGGAGCTGGCGGGCGAACCCGGAGTTGCGCAGCGAGCCGGTCTGGGCGGCGCGCTGGTCGCGGGTGACCCGGGCCGAGTGGTGGCGGGCGCAGGCCAGACCGTAGACGTCCCGCATCCGGGAGAACAGGGAGCGGGAACGTTCCAGCTCGCGGACGGCGTGGTCCAGATCGCCCGTCTCCTCCAGGGCCAGGCCCAGGTAGTACACCGTCCAGGCCTCGCCGCGCGCGTCCTCGTTGTCACGGTGGCGGGCCGACGCCCGGCGCAGGTCCTCCGCCGCCGGGCCGGGGTCCCCGGCGATCAGCCGGGCCCGGGCCAGCTGGGTGAGGGCCCAGGCCTCGCCCCGTGCGTCGCGGGTGCGGCCGTACAGGTCGAGGGCGCGTCGCAGGTCGCTCTGCGCCTGTTCGACGTCGCCGCGCCGCAGGTGCAGCTGACCCAGCTGGAAGTGGGCCCAGGCCTCGCCGTGCACGGAGCCGCCCTCGCGGTGCAGGACCAGCGAGCGGGTGAGGAGGTCCAGGGCCTCGGCGAGATGCGCCCGGTCGCGCTCCACCGCCGCCAGCGCGTGCATCGTCCAGGCGCGGTCCGTGGCCAGCTCCGGTGCGGCCTGCAGGCCCATCGCCTCCCGCAGCTTCGCCGCCGCCTCCGTGAGCTGCCCCTGATGGTGCAGGGTGATGCCCAGCGAGCACAGGGCGCGCGCCGCGCCCGCGTCGTGGTGGGCCTGGAGGTAGAGGTCGACGACGGAGCTGAGGGTCGTGCGGGCCTTGTCCAGCTCGCCCAGCTGACGCGCCGCGATGCCGGTGCGCCACTGCACGGACCGCACCAGCAGGTCCTGGCCGACCGACTGGGCCAGTTCGCTGATCTCGCCGAGCCGGTAGAGGTCGCCGCGCAGCAGGCAGTAGTCGCACAGCGCGCCCAGCAGACTCATCACGGCGTTCTGGTCGACGCCCTCGGCGTGCCGGAGCGTCGCCGTGATGAAGCTCGACTCGTCGTCCAGCCAGCGCAGCGCCTCGTCCAGGGACGTGAAGCCGTGCGGGGTGAACCGGTCCGAGCGGGTCGACATGTTCCCGTCGACCAGCCGCAGCACGGAGTCGGCGAGCTCGGCGTAGCTGACGATCAGACGTTCCTGGGCCGCCGCGCGCTCGCTCTGCGGCTCCTCGTCCTGGAGGCGGGCCTGCGCGAAGGCGCGGACCAGGTCGTGCAGACGGTAGCGGTCGCCGCGGACGTGGTCGACGAGACCGGCGTCGGCGAGGGCCGTGAGGTGGCGGGCCGCCTCCGCGCGGTCGGTGGCGAGCAGCGCGGCCGCCGCCGCCGCGCCGAGGGAGGCCCGTCCGGCCAGCGCCAGCCGGCGCAGCAGCGTGCGGGTCGGGTCCGGCTGGTCGGTGTAGCGCAGCCACAGCGCACGCTCGACCGGCTGCACCGGGCCGTATGCGCCGAGGTCCGCCGCCAGCGCCCGCGGCGAACGCGGGCCCAGTGAGGAGCCCGCGACGCGCAGCGCCAGCGGCAGGCCGCCGCACAGCTGCGTGATCCGGTCGGCGGACTCGGCGTCGTAGGGACCGGAGACGTCCTGGGCCGCCGCGGCGAGCAGCTCCTCCGCGCCCGCCGCCTCCAGCGGCCGCACGGCGAGTTCGTGCACCCAGGGCGACAGTTCGGCGGGCAGCGCGAGCGGGGAGCGGGCGGTGACCAGGACGAGGCTCTCGGAGCGTTCCGGGACGAGCGCGCGGACCTGCTCGGGGTCCGAGGCGTCGTCGAGGATCACGGTGACCGGGAGCCCGGTCAGGTGCTGGTGGTACAGCTCGCCCAGCCGCTTGACCTGTTGCTCCGCCGAGGAGCGCTCACGGAAGAGGAGCTGCTCGCGGGGCGCGCCGAGACGGTTCAGCAGATGCAGCAGGGCGTCCCGGGTGGGCAGCGGCGTCTCCTGCGCGCTGTCGCCGCGCAGGTCCACCACGCACGCGCCGCGGAACTGGTCGCGCAGATCGTGTGCGGCCCGCACCGCGAGCGTGGTGCGGCCGCTGCCGGGGTCGCCGTGCAGCACGACCACGGTGGGCCGGGTCCCGGTGCCGGCGCGCGACGCCTGCACCCACTGCCGGATCTGCGCCAGCTCCGTCCGGCGTCCGGCGAACGGGTCGGCGAGCTCGGGAAGCTGGGCGAACGACTGTTCCAGCACGGTGCGTCCGCGGGCCGCCGCGCTCTTGTCCGTGCCGCGCAGCCGCGGCCCGGGGAGCTTCTTCGAGCCGGTCGTCGCCCTCAGCACCCGCTGCTGGTCCAGGAAGGGCCGGATGCCGCGCACTTCCAGCGCCGTGAGCCACTGCAGCCGCAGTTGTTCGGCGCCGCCGGGCTGTCCCGCCTCGCCGGCCCGGTGGTGCGCGGCCGGCAGATGCGACCCGGCCACCTTGACGACGGTCGCGGCGGCCCCGACGACGCCGACGGTCACCCCCGCGCCCAGCGCCGTGCCCGGTCCGGTGCCCAGCGCGAGGTCGGCGACCGCGGCCGTCACGGCGGCGACGCCCGCCACCAGCAGGGGAGTCCGGCCGCCCTCGCGCGCGTAGCGCTGCCCGAAACTGACGCGCCGGGCCTCCGTCTCGTCCAGGGCGCGCGCATACGCCTCGTACTCCTCGGCGGCCGTCTGCGCCATGACGTCCAGCGCGCCGCGCGCCCGCGTCATCAGCGACTGCCGGTCGGCCCGCCCGCCGGACCGGCGCACCTCCTCCTCCACGGCCCGCGCCAACAACCGCTCGGCGTCCGCCCTATGACCGTCCCGCATGTACCGTCCCCCTCCGGCGGTCACCGCTTTCCGTGGTCAAGTGTGCTGCGGTCGGCCGCGCGGCGCGAGGGGGCGGGGGCCGCGATCGCCGGGCCGCCCGGCTGCCGCGCCGCCCGGCCGGGTCGCGCGCCCTCCCGGCGCCAAGGGGAGGCGGTCGCCGTCGCGGGGGTGACGTCACCGGCGGGACATGCCTGCCGCCTCCCGGGCCGGGTACTGCGGCAGGATGGACTGCATGCCGAACCGACTGGCCCATGAGACGTCCCCGTACCTGCTCCAGCACGCCGACAACCCGGTCGACTGGTGGCCCTGGTCGACGGAGGCGTTCGAGGAGGCGCGCAGGCGGGGCGTGCCGGTGCTGCTCAGCGTCGGGTACGCGAGCTGTCACTGGTGCCATGTGATGGCGCACGAGTCCTTCGAGGACCAGGAGACCGCCGACCGCCTCAACGAGCACTTCGTCAGCGTCAAGGTCGACCGGGAGGAGCGGCCCGATGTCGACGCCGTCTACATGGAGGCCGTGCAGGCGGCCACCGGGCAGGGCGGCTGGCCCATGACCGTGTTCCTGACACCCGACGCCGAGCCCTTCTACTTCGGCACGTACTTCCCGCCCGAGCCCCGCCACGGCATGCCCTCGTTCAAGCAGGTCCTGGAAGGGGTCAGGCAGGCCTGGACGGACCGGCCGGACGAGGTCGCCGAGGTCGCCGGGAAGATCGTCCGGGATCTGGCGGGGCGGGAGATCTCCTACGGAGACAGCCGGGCCCCGGGGGAGCAGGAGCTGTCGCAGGCGCTGCTCGGGCTGACCCGGGAGTACGACCCGCAGCGCGGCGGGTTCGGCGGCGCGCCGAAGTTCCCGCCGTCCATGGTGATCGAGTTCCTGCTGCGGCACCACGCGCGCACCGGGGCCGAGGGCGCTCTGCAGATGGCCCGGGACACGTGTGAACGGATGGCCCGCGGCGGGATCTACGACCAGCTCGGCGGCGGGTTCGCCCGGTACTCCGTGGACCGCGACTGGATCGTGCCGCACTTCGAGAAGATGCTCTACGACAACGCGCTGCTGTGCCGGGTCTACGCCCACCTGTGGCGCGCGACGGGCTCGGAACTCGCACGGCGTGTCGCTCTGGAGACCGCCGACTTCATGGTGCGGGAACTGCGCACCGAGCAGGGCGGGTTCGCCTCCGCGCTCGACGCCGACAGCGACGACGGCGCCGGCCGGCAGGTCGAGGGCGCGTACTACGCGTGGACGCCCGGGCAGTTGAAGGACGTGCTGGGGCAGGAGGACGCCGAACTCGCCGCCCGCCACTTCGGGGTGACCGAGGAGGGCACCTTCGAGCACGGCTCGTCGGTTCTGCAACTCCCGCAGCAGGACGGTCTGTTCGACGCCGCGAGGATCGAGTCGATCAGGAGCCGGCTGCTTCGGGCCCGGGAGGAACGCCCCGCCCCCGGCCGGGACGACAAGGTCGTCGCCGCCTGGAACGGGCTGGCGATCGCCGCGCTCGCCGAGACGGGCGCGTACTTCGACCGGCCGGATCTCGTCGACGCGGCCCTCGCCGCCGCCGATCTCCTGGTCCGGCTGCACCTCGACGACCAGGCCCGCATCGCCCGCACCAGCAAGGACGGGCAGGTCGGCGCCAACGCGGGCGTCCTGGAGGACTACGCCGACGTCGCCGAGGGGTTCCTCGCGCTCGCCTCCGTCACCGGGGAGGGCGTCTGGCTGGAGTTCGCCGGGTTCCTGCTCGACCACGTCCTGACCCGGTTCGTGGACGCCGAGTCCGGCTCCCTGTACGACACGGCCGCGGACGCCGAGCAGCTCATCCGGCGTCCGCAGGATCCGACCGACAACGCCGTGCCCTCCGGGTGGACGGCCGCCGCCGGGGCGCTGCTCGGCTATGCGGCGCACACCGGCTCGGAGCCTCATCGCTCGGCTGCCGAACGGGCGTTGGGCGTGGTGAAGGCGCTCGGGCCGCGCGTCCCCCGGTTCATCGGCTGGGGGCTGGCCGCGGCCGAGGCGCTGCTCGACGGTCCGCGCGAGGTCGCGGTCGTCGGCGCCGGTCCGGACGACCCGGCCGCGAAGGAGCTGCACCGCACGGCGCTTCTGGGCACCGCGCCCGGAGCCGTCGTCGCGTTCGGCGCCGCGGACGGCGACGAGTTCCCGCTGCTCGCCGACCGGCCGCTGGTCGGGGGCCGGCCGGCCGCCTACGTCTGCCGCGGCTTCACGTGCGACGCCCCGACCACCGACCCGGAGCGACTGCGCGACGCGCTCAGCGGCTGACGGGCCCCGGCTCCGGCCGGCTCGCGAACTCCGCCAGGGCGCGTTCCACGATGGCGACCAGTTGCTCGTGGTGCGCGCCCTTCCAGTAGGCGCGACCGCAGGACCGGCACTGGGCGAAGACGTCGTAGGACTGCTGAGTGCCTCGGCGCAGCTGGTCGGCGACCTCGTCCTTGGTGGCCTGCCGCAGCAGCCCGTTGCAGGCGGTGCACCTGGTCCAGGGGAGCAGCCGGGGCGCGAACCGGTCCAGGACGTCGCGGAGCTGTTCCTCGGGGGCGGTGCTGTAGACGTAGGCGCCGGCCCACAGTTCACGGCGGCGCAGCAGGCCCCGGTCGCGGCTGAGCATGACCCGTTGTTCGGCCGCGGAGAGGGCGGCGAGGGCCGGGTCTCCGATGTCGGTCGACTCGTAGGCCGCGTCCACGCCGAGCAGGCGCAGCCGGCGGGCGAGGGTGCCGAGGTGGACGTCGAGGAGGAAGCGCAGCGGGGCGCCCGGCACCTGCTGGGGACGGGCGACCGGGCGCACGCGCACCGACTCGCCGTCGGCGGGGATGTGCGAGACGGGCCTCTCCTGCCCGTCGACGAGCAGGGCGCCGACCTCGGTGAGGGGCACGCCGAGCGACTCGACGACATGGCCGAGGGTCGAGACGCCGTCGACGGCGAGGTCGGTGGCGCCGGCGCGCCGGGAGTGCGGGACGAACAGGGCCAGCTCGGGCGCGACTTCGACGCGGATCCGGTGTGCGTTCACCTGGTCAGGATGGCACGGGGGAGCCGCCGGGGCTCAGCTCTTTTCCCCGCCCAGGCCGTGTTCCAGAACGTCCAGGGCGCGGTCGAGGAGGGGGGCGAGGTCGCCCTGGTGACCTTTCTCCGCCCAGTACAGGGAGGTCTCCATCAGGCCTCCGATCAGCGACATCGCGTGGACGCGGACCTCCAGGCCGTCGGGGTCGCGGCCGGTGCGCTCGGCGATCGCGACGCAGAGCATCCGGCCGGTGACCGACATGCTCTCCATCATCCGCGAGCGCACGGCCGGGACGTCGACGAGCAGCCGGGTGCGCAGCCGGGCCACCTCGATGTCGTCCTCGACGCCGACGCGGGCGGCCGCCAGCATCACGTGGCGGATGGAGTCCGTCCACGCCTCGTCCTTCGGGCGGGCCCGCAGTTCCTCCAGGAAGACCGAGTCGTACTCGTCCGTGAGGACGATGTCCTCCTTGGTCGGGAAGTAGCGGAAGACGGTCGACGGCGACACCTCTGCGCGTTCGGCGATCTGGTCGATCGTCGTGGCGTCGTAGCCCTGCTCCTCGACCAGCGCGTAGGTCGCGGCGCGGATCGCCTCGCGGGTCTTGATCTTCTTGCGCTCACGCAGACCCGGTCGGGTGCGGTCGGCAGGAGGGCTGGTGCGTGCGGCCGTCATGGAACTCATTGTCGGGCATCGGCCTTCGCGGCCACCACGTCGGGACCGGAGTCCTCGGCGGCCTCGGGATCCTCGGCGTCGGCGGCCCGGCCGGGCCGGGCGCCGGTCAGGAACGCGGCAGCCAGCAGCGCGGAGACCAGGGCGGCGATCCCGCACACCAGCATGACGACGTCCATGCCGTGGACGTAGGCCTCGTTCGCGGAGGCGGCGAGTTGGGCCGCGTGGGCCTTCTCGGCGATCACATGGGCGGCGACCACCGAGCCGGTGGCGGTGTCGGCGACGCCGGCGGGCAGGCCGGTGACGTCGAGCCGGTCGCGGAAGACGCCCGCGAGGAGGCTGCCGAGCAGGGCGATGCCGATGGCGCCGCCGACCTGGCGCAGGGTCATCAGCAGGCCGGAGCCGCTGCCGGCGCGGTCGGCGGGCAGGGTCTCCAGGGCGCCGGCCATGGCGGGCACGACGGCGAAGCCGAAGCCGGCGCCGGCGACGGTCAGCCACAGCGCGGTGAAGCCGTAACCGGAGTCGAGGGTCGTGCGGCTGCCCAGCAGTGCGGCGAAGGCCAGCACCACCAGGCCCGCGCTGACGGCGGCCCGCGCCCCGAACCGGGCCACCAGGGGCTGCGCGGCCCGCGCGGCGACGACCAGGCCGGCCATCAGGGGCAGCAGCCGCAGGCCGGTGCCGAGGGCGTCGTGGCCGAGGACGGACTGGAGGTAGGGGGGCAGCACGAAGAGCAGCCCGGACAGGACGAACATCACCAGGGTCGCGGCGAGCGTGTTGAACAGGAAGCCGCGGTGGGCGAGCAGCGCCATGTCGAGCATGGGCCGGGCCACCCGACGCTCGCGCAGCACCAAGGCGGCGATCAGGGCCGCGGCGGCGGCGAACACGGCGAGCACCCGTGGGTCGCCCCAGCCGCGGGTGGGCGCCTCGATGATCGCGTAGACGAGGGCGCCGAGCCCGGCGACGGTGAGCACGGCGGAGACGACGTCGACCCGCGGGGAGGCGGGGTCGCGGGTCTCGGGCAGCAGGAACACGCAGGCGGCGATGGCGACCGCGGCCATCGGCAGGTTGATCAGGAAGACCGAGCCCCACCAGAAGCGGTCGAGCAGCCAGCCGCCGATGATCGGTCCGAGCGGCAGGCCCAGCGTCGAGCCGGCGGAGACGATGCCGACGGCCTTGGTCCGCTCCTCGGGCGCGAACAGCGAGGGCAGCACGGACAGGGCGAGCGGGGTGACCAGGGCCGCCCCGACGCCCATGGCGGCCCGGGCGGCGATCACCGCGTCGACGTTCCCGGCCAGCGCGCCGGCCAGCGAGCCGACGAGGAAGATCCCGAGCCCGACGATCAGCATCCGGCGTCGGCCGAACCGGTCGCCGAGGAGGCCGGCGGGAAGCATCAGCGCCGCGAAGACGACGACGTAGGCGTCGGCCATCCTCCCCCAGTGCTAAGCGCCTGGGGGGACCCCCAGTTGCTGCCCCGTGGTGGCGCCGAGTTCCTCGGCCATGGTCGGGAGGGCGACGTTGAGGATCGTGGTGTCGAAGCCGAGCGCGAGCATGCTCGCGACGAGGGCCGCGAGGGCCCACCAGCGGCGCGGGTCGCGCTGCGTCCCGGACGGTACGGTGACAGTAGCCATGAAATGAGAGTAACTCTCAAAAAGAAGTTCATGTCAATCAGTAGGCGCTCCCGGGCATACGAAAAGCGGCCACGGCGAGGAAGCCGTGGCCGGAAGGGAGTGGGGGGCGTCAGCCGTGCCGGTACGCCACCAGGGAGATGCCGATGTAGTGCGCGATGAACGCGGCGAGCGTGAGGGAGTGGAACACCTCGTGGAAGCCGAACCAACGCGGAGAGGGATTGGGGCGCTTGATGGCGTAGATCACACCGCCCGCGCTGTAGAGGAGTCCGCCGACGATCACGAGGATCAGCACCGCGACGCCGCCGGTGCGCATGAAGTCCGGCAGGAAGAAGACGGCCGCCCAGCCCATCGCGATGTAGCAGGGGGTGTAGAGCCAGCGTGGGGCGCCGACCCAGAAGACGCGGAAGGCGATCCCGGCGAGCGCCGCCGCCCAGATGCCCCAGAGCAGCCAGCGCCCGGTGGAGCTCGGCAGGAGCAGCAGGGCGAGCGGGGTGTAGGTGCCCGCGATGATCAGGAAGATGTTCGCGTGGTCGAGCCTGCGCAGGATGCGGTCCGTGCGCGGGCTCCAGTCGCCCCGGTGGTACAGGGCGCTGACGCCGAACAGCAGGCAGGCGGTGAGGGCGAAGATGCCGCACGCGATGCGGCCGCGGGTGGAGTCGGCGAGGGCGGTGAGCACGAGACCCGCGATGAGGGCGGCCGGAAACATTCCGAGATGCAGCCAGCCGCGCAGTTTGGGCTTGACCGGATGCGGCAGGGAGAGCGCCACGGGGCCGCGGCCGGCGACCGGCGTGTCCGTGGGCGCGTCGGGAACGGGCGCAGTCATGCACTCAATCGTACCTACGCGCCCGTAGGCCCCCGCTCGTCGCGGTCGGGCGATCGCCGGTAGTGGCGGGCGTCTCAGGGGAGTTCGGTCAACGGACGATCGGCTGAACGTCAAGTGGACGCAAAGTGACGGCTCTACACGTGGCCATCCTCACTCCGCTCACCTGTGAGGCCCTCTGGACATATGGGCGGTACCATCGGATGATCAAATGAGTGCGGTCGACACCGGATGAGCGCCCAAGGTCAACACCGAGAAGCATCCGGGTCGCAGCCCCCACGGGGCCTCCAACAAAAAATCCCTCTTTTTAGGAGCAATCGTGGCGCGCGACATCGCGGCTCCCCCCGTCATCCCCACCGACCACCAGGAACTCGTCTCCTGGGTGAACGAGATCGCCGAACTGACGCAGCCGGACAACGTGGTCTGGTGTGACGGATCCGAGGCCGAGTACGAGCGCCTGTGCGGGGAGCTCGTCGAGAAGGGCACCTTCAAGAGGCTCGACCCGATCAAGCGCCCCAACTCCTACTACGCCGCCTCCGATCCCACCGACGTCGCGCGCGTCGAGGACCGCACCTTCATCTGCTCCGAGAAGGAGCAGGACGCGGGCCCGACCAACCACTGGAAGGCCCCCGCCGAGATGCGGGAGATCTTCGCCGGCGAGAAGGGCCTGTTCCGCGGCTCGATGCGCGGGCGCACCATGTACGTCGTGCCCTTCTGCATGGGCCCGCTCGGCTCGGACCTCTCCGCCATCGGCGTCGAGATCACCGACTCCGCCTACGTCGCCGTGTCCATGCGCACCATGACCCGCATGGGACAGCCGGTGCTGGACGAACTCGGCTCCGACGGGTTCTTCGTGCGTGCCGTGCACACGCTCGGAGCGCCGCTGGCCGAGGGCGAGGCCGACGTCCCCTGGCCGTGCAACTCCACCAAGTACATCTCGCACTTCCCCGAGAGCCGCGAGATCTGGTCCTACGGCTCGGGCTACGGCGGCAACGCCCTGCTCGGCAAGAAGTGCTACGCCCTGCGCATCGCCTCCGTCATGGCCCGCGACGAGGGCTGGCTCGCCGAGCACATGCTGATCCTCAAACTCACCCCGCCCACCGGTGAGTCCAAGTACGTGGCAGCGGCCTTCCCGAGCGCCTGCGGCAAGACCAACCTCGCCATGCTGGAGCCGACGATCTCCGGCTGGACCGTCGAGACCATCGGCGACGACATCGCCTGGATGCGCTTCGGCGAGGACGGCCGGCTGTACGCCATCAACCCCGAGGCCGGCTTCTTCGGCGTCGCACCCGGCACCGGTGAGCACACCAACGCCAACGCGATGAAGACGCTGTGGGGCAACTCGGTCTTCACCAACGTCGCTCTCACCGACGACAACGACGTCTGGTGGGAGGGGATGACGGAGGAGACTCCCGCCCACCTCACGGACTGGAAGGGCAACGACTGGACCCCCGAGTCCGGCGTCCCGGCCGCGCACCCCAACGCCCGCTTCACCACCCCCGCCGCCCAGTGCCCGATCATCGCGCCGGAGTGGGAGAACCCGAAGGGCGTGCCGATCTCCGCGATCCTGTTCGGCGGCCGGCGCGCGAGCGCGGTCCCGCTGGTGACGGAGTCCTTCGACTGGAACCACGGCGTCTTCCTCGGGGCCAACGTGGCCAGCGAGAAGACGGCCGCCGCCGAGGGCAAGGTCGGCGAGCTGCGCCGCGACCCCTTCGCCATGCTGCCCTTCTGCGGCTACAACATGGGCGACTACATGGGCCACTGGGTCGACGTCGCCAAGGGCAGGGACCAGGCGAAGCTGCCCAGGATCTACTACGTCAACTGGTTCCGCAAGAACGACGAGGGCAAGTTCGTCTGGCCCGGCTTCGGCGAGAACAGCCGCGTCCTGAAGTGGATCGTGGAGCGCCTGGACGGCCGTGCCGAGGGCGTCGAGACCCCTATCGGCGTCCTGCCGACGAAGGAGGCCCTCGACACCAAGGGTCTCGAACTCGCCGAGGAGGACCTCGACTTCCTCCTCACCGTCGACAAGGAGATCTGGCGCGAGGAGGCCGCCCTGGTCCCCGAGCACCTCGACACCTTCGGCGACCACACCCCGAAGGAGCTGTGGGACGAGTACCGCGCGCTGGTGGAGCGCCTGGGCTGACACCCGCACCGAAGACTCCGCGGCCGGCACGCACGGATGCCCTGACCAGTGATCGTCACGGCCGGCCGCGGTGCGAACCGGCGAGCCGCGTACAACGGCGTACGCGGCCACGGGCCCGTCGCCGTCCCCCCGTCAGCCCCGACGGGAGGACGACGACGGGCCCTCGCCTGTACCTGCCGGATCCTGTCCTCCAGGGGGCGGGTGTGCGTCTCCAGCCGTCGCGCCTCGCTCTCCCGGAGCCCGGCCGTCAGCGGCTCGGGCTCCTCCTGGAGGAGCGTCGACATGGTGCGGAGAACAATGGCGCCCGGTCCGCGCGTCGCTGCGGGTGCACGCGGACCGGGGCCGTAGAGGGGCCCCTGCGCAGGGGTCAGCCGGTGGCGCTGAGTTCCGCGGTCTCGCCCAGCGCGGCCGCGTGCGCGTCCATGCGCTGGGCCGCCAGGATCGCCGCCGAGGTGTCGGCGCGGGAGGCGGCGACCAGAAGGGCGCGACCGGCCAGGGCGTGCGCCCGCTCGTGCGCGGCCGCGAGGCGCGGCTTCGCGGAGTCGGCGGCGAGGGGCGAGCGGACCGGCGTCCGGCCTCCCCGCAGCCGGGACACCTGCTGCGCGAGCCGCGCGGCCGCGGTGTCCAGGTCGGCGGAGGGCGACGACGCCCGCAGCTCGTCGGTGACGGCGAGCAGTGCCGCGAGGTGACCCGCGAGCTGGATGTCCAGCTCCTCCTCGCGGGAGCGGTGCGGGAAGTCCGCGGGCGTGTCGGCCATCGTGTGGACAGACCCACGGGATGCAGGGGTGCGGATCGGCTCGTACATGAGGATGGCCTCCTGTGCTGTCAGGAAGCCATCCTAGCTTGGATTCCGTCTAAAGTTGCGTCGCTCACAAAGTTTCTGCCGGAACGGGGTTTAAGGCTGGCTGTAGCCGTCCAGGAAGCGCGCGATCCGCCCCACCGCGTCCCGCAGGTCCGTCGCCGAGGGGAGGGTGACGACCCGGAAGTGGTCGGGCTCGGGCCAGTTGAAGCCGGTGCCCTGGACGACCATGATCTTCTCCCGGCGCAGCAGGTCGAGGACCATCCGCCGGTCGTCCTTGATCTTGAAGACGGCCGGGTCGAGGCGCGGGAAGAGGTACAGGGCTCCCTTCGGGCGCACGCACGTCACCCCCGGGATCTGCGTCAGCAGCTCGTACGCCGTGTCCAGCTGCTCCTTGAGCCGTCCGCCCGGCAGCACCAGGTCGTCGATCGTCTGGCGTCCGCTGAGCGCGGCCACCACCCCGTGCTGGCCCGGCATGTTCGCGCACAGGCGCATGTTCGCCAGGATCGTCAGGCCCTCGATGTAGGAGTCGGCGTGCGCGCGCGGGCCGGAGATCGACATCCAGCCGACCCGGTAGCCGGCCACCCGGTACGCCTTCGACATGCCGTTGAAGGTGAGGGTGAGGAGGTCCGGGGCGACCTTGGCGGTGGGTGTGTGGGTGGCGCCGTCGTAGAGGATCTTGTCGTAGATCTCGTCCGAGCAGACCAGCAGGTTGTGGCGGCGGGCGATGTCGGTCAGCCCCCGCACCATCGCCTCGTCGTACACCGCGCCCGTCGGGTTGTTCGGGTTGATGATGACGATCGCCTTGGTGCGGTCGGTGACCTTGCGCTCGACGTCCGCGAGGTCCGGCATCCAGTCCGCCTGCTCGTCGCACCGGTAGTGCACGGCGGTGCCGCCGGAGAGCGACACGGCGGCGGTCCACAGCGGGTAGTCGGGGGCCGGGACCAGGACCTCGTCGCCGTCGTCCAGCAGGCCCTGCATCGCCATGACGATCAGCTCGGAGACGCCGTTGCCGATGAAGACGTGCTCGACGTCCGTCTCGATGCCGAGCGTCTGGTTGTGCATCACGACGGCCCTGCGCGCGGCCAGCAGGCCCTTGGCGTCGCCGTAGCCGTGCGCCGTGGAGACGTTGCGGAGGATGTCCTCCAGGATCTCCGGCGGGCAGTCGAAGCCGAAGGCGGCCGGGTTGCCGGTGTTCAGCTTGAGGATGCGGTGGCCGGCCGCTTCCAGGCGCATCGCCTCTTCGAGAACCGGCCCCCGGATCTCGTAACAGACGTTCGCGAGCTTGGTCGACTGGATCACCTGCATGTCTGGGAGCTTACGGCCCGGTAACGCTCCGTGGGGCGTGTTTTCCGCCACGCGAGACGGGTGATTTGGTGCGTTATCGCCGACGGAATCGCCGACGGTCGTCCCAGGTGTCACGCCTGTCCCTACAGTCCCGGGTCATGTCCAGGCCAGGTGAAGAAGACGCGCCCCGGGTGGGGCCGAACGTGTACCTCCCGTACGCCGTTGCCGACCCGGCCCCGTACGAGCGGTACGCCGACCCGGCGGCGGCCCACGGGTGGGAGAACGCGTACGACGAGACGCAGCGGCTTCCCCGGGTCCCGCCGCCCGAGGCGGTGGGCGGGCGCGCGGAACGGCGCCGCGCCGCGCGCCCGTCGGCCGGGCGGCGCGCACACCGGGTGAGGGTCGCCGCGGGGGCGGCGGGGGTCGCGTCCCTGGCCGTGCTGGTCGTGCTGGTCGTGGGGGTGTCCTGGTCGGGGT
>NZ_JAHHIU010000221.1 GCF_024539815.1 Streptomyces hayashii | reverse complement strand
CCCCCGCGGACGCCGCCCCCAGCCCCGCCACCACGCTCGCGACGGCGTTGGCCGCGGCGTAGAGGCCCGCACCGGTCTCGGTCAGCCGCAGTGTCTCGTAGGAGAACGTGGAGTACGTCGTCAGCGCCCCGCACAGGCCCGTTCCCAGGAACAATCGCAGGTCGGGAGCGACGCCGGCGGCCCCGGTGAGCGTGCCGAGGACCAGGCAGCCGGTGACGTTGACGACGAAGGTGCCCCAGGGGAAGACCGAGTCGTGCCGGGACTGCACCGTGCGGTCGGTCAGGTACCGCAGCGGGGCGCCGATCATCCCGCCGACGACGACCACCAGCCAGTTCACAACCAGTTCTTACCCTTCATGCCCGAATCGCCCTGGTTCTCGTCGCGGCCCACGTACCTGATCACCTCGCAGGGATCGAGGGTGACCATCCCCTCCGTGACCAGTTCGTCGAGCTGGGGCAGGAAGGCCCGCACCCGTTCCTCGGTGTCCACGACGACCACCGCCACCGGCAGGTCCTCGCTGAGCGAGAGCAGCCGGGAGGTGTGGATGCGCGAGGACGCGCCGAAGCCCTCGATGCCGCGGAAGACGCTGGCGCCCGCCAGACCGGCGGCGTGGGCGCGGTGCACGATCTCCGTGTACAGCGGCTTGCGGTGCCAGGTGTCGTTCTCGCCGATGAGGACGGTCAGCCGCAGGGCACTGCCAGTCAGCCTGGTCATCGCTGCCTCCACAGGAGAACGCGGCGGGTCGCCGTGGCCGCGAGCCACACCGCGAAGAGGGCCGCGAACAGGGTCGCGGCGAGGTAGGTCAGGGCCGGGCCGGGGCGACCCGCGCCGAGCAGCCCGCGGATGTCGACGGCGTACGTCGAGAAGGTCGTGAAGCCGCCGAGCACGCCGGTGCCGAAGAAGGGGCGCACCAGCCGGTGGGCGGTCACCGCCTCGGTGACCAGCACCAGGAACACGCCGATCACCGCGCAGCCGACGGCGTTCACCCAGAAGGTGGTCCAGGGGAACCCGCCGGCCTGCGGGGGCCACCACAGCGAGGCCGCGTAGCGGGCGGCGGCGCCGATGCCGCCGCCGACGGCCACGACGGCGACCACCGGGAGCTGCCCCGTCCCGGTGGTCGCGCGCGGGGCGCCGGTACGGAGACTGCCGGCCTCCGGAGCTGTCATGTCGTACGTCTCCCGCCCGGTCCGGGACCACCCACCTCGTTCGCGGTGATCACGGCCGGCACCAGCGTAACCCCGCCCCACCTCGCCACGGGCGCCTCTCAGACCGCGACGCCCCGCTCCGCAAGGCTGCCCGGAACCATCCGGCCGCCGGTCTCGCAGCCGCCGGCGACCACGCGGGATCCGGAGCGCCGCCGGGTGAGGACGGTCGTCCCGCCGCGGGAGCGCAGCCCCTTCGCGACGCCGGCTACCACCCCTTGTCGAACATGCGCGCCACCTCGGCGATGCGCATCTCGTCGCGCCGGTAGTAGGTGCGGCGCCTGATCCGCTTGGCGCGCAGCAGGCCGAGGTCCGCGAGAAGCGCGAGGTGGGTGTCGGCCACCTGTCGGCGCACGCCGAGTTTCGTCGCGATGACGTCGGCGGGGACGCCGTCCTCGACGGGGTCGCCGTGACGCTGCGACGGGAAGTTCCGGCACGGCTCCTTCAGCCACTCCAGGATGTCCAGTCGCCTCTCGCCCACCGGAGTCCTCAGCATCCTCGGCCCCCCTCCGCCCCCGACTCGGGGCTCCGTCGTACCGCGCCTACCCACTCTCGCGCAGCCGAGGCCGCCGTGTCCCCCACTCCGGAAGCCTTGGCCGGGATCCAACACCCCTTCCGCGCAGGGCTGTTCGCCGTGTTGCCGGAGAGACGGACAGGGGCCCGGCCGCTCGGTGCGGACGGACCCCTGCCCGGTCGTGCCCGGGCCTCAGCGGTGGCTGAACCACGCCATGGAGGACAGGGCCCTGTCGTCGTAGCCGAACAGGGCCTGGTTCTCCCAGCCGTTGCCGGAGGAGGCGTCGGCCGGGTCCCAGCCGTTGCCGGCGACGGCCGTCCAGGTCGCCTCCCAGTAGAAGACGCCGAGACCGCGGCCGTTCGGGACGGCTTCCACGATGTTCGCGACGGTGTTCATCCAGGCGAGCTGCCCCGCGGCGGTCGCCGGGTAGCCGGTGACCAGCTCGCCCGTGGTGTCGATCTGGTTGACGAGGGAGTCGTCGCTGTCGAGACGGAAGGGGTAGGCCGTCTCGGCGATGAAGACCGGCTTGCCGTAGCGGGAGGCAACGTCGTCCAGGGTGGTCTGGGCGGCGGCCGCCGAGCCGTGCCAGTAGCCGTAGTACGACAGGCCGATCACGTCGTAGTCGACGCCGTACGTCCTGGCGTTGTCGAACCACCAGCGCACCGTGGCGTCGTCACCGGCGTTCGCCAGGTGCAGTGCGACGCGGGTGCCGGAGGAGACCGCCTTGACGGCGCTGTAGCCGGCGTTCAGGAGGCCGGCGAGCTGCGGCCAGTCGTCCGTGGAGCCCTCGGACCACAGCATGCCGCCGTTGATCTCGTTGCCGACCTGGACCATGTCCGCCGTGGTGCCCTGGGACTTGAGGGCGTTGAGGACGTCGTAGGTGTGTTGATAGACGTCGGTCTTCAGTTGACTGTAGGAGTGGCCGGTCCAGGCGGCGGGCTTGGTCTGCTTGCCCGGGTCGGCCCAGGTGTCGGAGTAGTGGAAGTCGACCAGCAGTTTCATGCCGGCGGCCTTGATCCGCTTGGCCATGGCCAGCACACGCGTCTTGTCGTTGTAGCCGTCTGCCGGGTTCACCCACACCTTCAGGCGCGCGTAGTTCATCCCCGCGTTCTTCAGGATGGCGACCGCGTCGCCCGTGGAACCGGAAGCGGTCTTGTAGACACCGCCCTTGGCCTCGCTCTTGGCGAGGGAGGAGATGTCCGCGCCCTTGACGGACAGGCCTGTCGAGCCCGACGTGAAGGTCAGGTCGTCAACATTGATCCAGTTACCCGCGTTCGCGTCACTGTTGATGCTGATGGTGCACTGGTTGTTGGTCACCTTGATCGACGTGACGATCCGCACCCAACTGCTCGACGACACCGGCAGGTCGGTGCGCTGCTCCGCGCTGCCGCAGTTCTTCAGCGCCAGGTACGCGGCTTTCTGGCCTCCCCCGGAGCGCACCCAGGCGGTGAGCTTGTAGGCGCCGTTGGCGAGCCCGGACAGGTACTGGTACGTCTCGACCTTGTACGCGGAGGCCGAGTAGTGCGACAGGCGGTAACTCCCGCCGTGGCCGCCGGACTCGGTGAAGGAGGCGGAGTTCTGTCCGGCCGCCGAGTACGTCGACCAGCCGGCCGGCGTCGCGGTGCCGCTCGCGTCGCTCTCGAAGCCGCCGTTGGCGAGGGTGGTGGCCGCCTGCGCAGTCTGCGCGGGCAGGACGGGCAGGACGGGCAGGGCGGTGAGGGCGAGCCCTGCGGCGAGGGGCAGCAGCAGGGCCCTGAGGGTGCGTCTGGGATGGAACATCGTCGTCCGTCGTCCCTTCGACGTGATGGGGGTGGGGTTCCCTCGTGGGAGGAGGGACCCCCTCCGCCCGCGGCTCGCGGCTCCACGGGCGAAGGGGGAGTCGGCTCAGCCGTCGAGTCGCACGACTCGCACGGCTCCGGCCGGGACCGCCAGGCGGCCCGCGGCGCGTTCGCCCGTCAGCAGTTCGGCGCCGGGCGTCTCCAGCGGCACCTTGGCGTCGGCGGCGGTGTGGTTGATCGCGAAGAGGTAGCTGCCCGTCTCTCCGGATCGGCGCACGACCTCGACGTCGCGGGGCAGGTGGGCGCGGGGGGCGATGCCCGCGTCCTCGGCGGCACGGCCGAGCACGGCGTCCAGTCCGTCCTGGCCGAGACGGGTGGAGACGTACCAGGCGACGCCCTCGCCGAGGCGGTGCCGGGTGACGGCCGGGCGGCCGGCGGCGAGGCCGTCGGCGTAGGTCCAGACGGTCTCGGCGCCGCGCGGCGCCACGAACTCCGTCCAGACGTCGCCGCCGAGTTCGCGGCCGTCGGGGCCCGTCAACCGCACGCTCTCGCCCTGGAGCAGCGGGGAGAACTCCTCGACCGTCAGGCCGAGGACGTCCCGCAGGGTCCCCGGGTAGGCCCCCTCGTGGACGGCGTCGTGCTCGTCGACGATGCCCGAGAAGTACGACACCACCAGGGTGCCGCCGTTCTCCACGTACGCCCTGAGGTTGTTCCCGGCGGCCTCGGTCATCAGATAGAGGGCGGGCACGACGACCAGGGGGTACGCCGACAGGTCGGCCCCGGGGTGGGCGAAGTCCACGGTGAGGTGGCGGTCGTAGAGGGCCTCGTAGAAGGCGTCGGCGCGCTCGCGGGGGTCGGCGTCCTCGCTGGGGCGCCAGGCGAGGTTCTGCGCCCACCAGGAGTGCCAGTCCCACAGGACCGCCGCGTCGGCCTCGGTGCGGGTGCCGCGCAGGGCGGCGAGGGAGTCGAGCGAGGCGCCGAGTTCGACGACCTCGCGCCACACACGGGTGTCGGCGCCGCCGTGCGGGACCATCGCCGAGTGGAACTTCTCGGCGCCGCGCCGGGACTGCCGCCACTGGAAGAACATGGCGCCCTCGGAGCCGCGGGCCACGTGCGCCAGGGAGTTGCGGGCCATCTGGCCGGGGGCCTTGGCGGGGTTGCGGGGCTGCCAGTTGATGCCCGAGGTGGAGTGCTCCAGCAGGATCCAGGGCGCGCCGGCGCCGACGGAGCGGGTGAGGTCGGCGGCCATCGCGAGGTTGACGTGGGTGCGGCGGCCGTCGGTGATCAGGTAGTGGTCGTTGGTGACGATGTCGACCTCGCGCCCCCAGGCCCAGTAGTCGACGGAGTCGCACTGGCTGAGAGCGGTCATGAAGTTGGTCGTCACCGGGACGCCGGGCGCCAGACGGTGCAGGATGTCCCGCTCCGCGCAGAAGTTCTCGCGCATGGTGGCGTCGGCGAACCGCTTGTAGTCCAGGGCCTGGCCCGGGTTGCCGACGGTCGGGGTGGCGCGCGGCGGGTTGACGTCCTCCAGGCGCGCGTAGCGCTGGCCCCAGAAGGCGGTCCCCCAGGCCTCGTTGACCGCGTCGACCGTGCCGTACGTCGTCGCCAGCCAGCGGCGGAAGTGGGCGGCGCAGGAGTCGCAGTAGCAGGCCGAGACGGGGACGCCGTACTCGTTGTGCACGTGCCACATCGCCAGCGCAGGGTGATCCGCGTACCGCTCGGCGAGGCGTGTGGTGATGTTCGCCGCGGCGGCGCGGTAGTCCGCGTTGCTGTGGCATATCGCGCCGCGGGAACCGAATTCGTAACGCACTCCCTCGGGGGTGACGGGCAGCGCCTCGGGGTGCTCGCGGTAGAACCACACGGGCGGCGCGACCGTGGGCGTGCCCAGGTCGACGCGGATGCCGTTCTCGTGCAGCAGGCCGAGGACGCGGTCGAGCCAGCCGAAGTCGTACTCGCCCGGCGCCGGCTCCAGGAGCGCCCAGGAGAAGATCCCGACGCTGACCATGGTGACGCCGGCCTCCCGCATCAGCCGGACGTCGTCCCTCCAGACGGTTTCCGGCCACTGCTCGGGGTTGTAGTCCCCCCCGAAGGCGAGCCTGGCGAGGCCCCTGGGGCTGGTCTCCGGCATGGATGTCTCCCGTTTAATCGATCATTTGGGAACGTGCACACACAGCTGCGGCGTTCGAGGCCCAACATAACCGCACAGCAACAACCATTGACAAGTGTCCAGGATGTTTCTCTACTGTGAACGCTCACAGACAGCATGACGGGGCCTCGCGACAGCCGGGCCCCCGGTCGTGCGATTCGCATGGCAGGTTTCCGCATCGGGTGGAAACCCAGGTCAGGGGAGAGATCCATGCCCAACACGAAGCGTCGGCGGCTCCTTGTCAGAGGCGCGGCCTCCGCCCTCGCCGTCACCCTCGGCGCCACCGCACTCGCCGCCTGCGGCTCGTCCGACGACGACGGCGGCACCGCGTCCGGCCCGGTCTCGCTCACGTACTGGACGTGGACGCCCGGCATGGACAAGGTCGTGGACCTGTGGAACAAGGGCCAGGGCAAGAAGGACCGGATCACCGTCACGGTGAAGAAGCAGGCGTCCGGCGACACCCTGATCACGAAAATCCTCACCGCGCACAAGGCCGGCAAGGCCCCGGACCTGGTGCAGGCCGAGTACCAGGCGCTGCCGACGCTGGTCAGCAATGACGCGCTGGCGGACATAGCGAAGAACGTCGGGGACGCGAAGGCCAAGTTCGCCGACGGGGTCTGGCAGCAGACGACGCTCGGCACGGACGCCGTCTACGCGGTGCCTCAGGACATCGGCCCGATGATGTTCTACTACCGCGCGGACCTCTTCAAGAAGTACGGCCTGACGGTCCCCGCGACGTGGGAGCAGTTCGCCGAGACCGCGCGCGCACTGAAGAAGAAGTCCCCCGGCACGGACCTCACCACCTTCTCCGCCAACGACTCGGGCCTCTTCGCGGGCCTCGCCCAGCAGGCCGGCGCCAAGTGGTGGACCACCTCCGGGGACAAGTGGAAGGTCGCCATCGACGACGCGGCCACCAAGAAGGTCGCCGACTTCTGGGGCGGCCTCGTCAAGGAGGGCGCCGTCGACAACCAGCCCATGTACACCCCCGCCTGGAACAAGGCGCTCGACACCGGCAAGCAGATCGCCTGGGTCTCCGCCGTATGGGCCCCCGGCACCCTGACCACCGCCGCGCCCGACACCAAGGGCAAGTGGGCCATGGCCCCGCTCCCCCAGTGGTCGAACGGCGAGAACGTCACCGGCAGCTGGGGCGGATCCTCCACGGCCGTGACGACGGACTCGAAGCACAAGGAGGCCGCCGCGAGGTTCGCCGCCTGGCTGAACACCGACGGCGACGCCCTGAGCGCGCTGGCCAAGGAGGGCGGCATCTATCCCGCCTCCACCTCCGCCCAGCTCAGCGGCGCCTTCACCACCCCGCCGGACTACTTCTCGAACCAGGCGGACTTCTACACCCTGGCCGCCAAGATCGCCAGGACGACGGCGCCCTCGGCCTGGGGCCCGAACGTGAACGTGGCCTACACGACCTTCAACGACGCCTTCGGCGCCGCCGCCAAGGACCGGTCGGACTTCTCCGCCGCGCTGGCGAAGATGCAGTCGGTCACCGTCGCCGACATGAAGAAGCAGGGCTTCGAGGTCTCCGAGTGACCACCGCACACCGCCGGAGGCCGTACGGGGTCAAGGGGGCCCCGTACGCCTTCCTCTTCCCCGCGACGGTCCTGTTCGCCCTGTTCTTCGCGCTGCCCATCGGGTACGCGGTGTGGCTCAGCCTCCACAAGGTGCACGTCTCCGGGCTGGGCCTGGGCTCGGGCGCCCGCAAGGAGGTGTGGGCCGGCGTCTCGAACTACACCGACGCCCTCACCGACAGCGAGCTGCTCGACGGCGCACTGCGCGTCCTCGGCTACGGCTGCATCGTCGTGCCGGTGATGCTCGGCCTGGCGCTGCTGTTCGCGCTGATGCTCGACTCCGACCGGGTGCGGCTCGCCCCGTTCACCCGGCTCGCGATCTTCCTGCCGTACGCCGTTCCCGGCGTCGTGGCGGCGCTGCTCTGGGGCTTCCTGTACCTGCCGGACGTCAGCCCCTTCTACTACGTCCTGCAGAAGCTGGGCATGCCGCAGCCGGACCTGCTGGACGGCGGCCCGCTGTACCTCGCCCTGTCGAACATCGCGATCTGGGGCGGCACCGGCTTCAACATGATCGTCATCTACACCTCGCTGCAGGCCGTCCCGGCCGAGGTGTACGAGGCGGCGAAGCTGGACGGCGCGACCCCGCTGCAGATCGCGCTGCGGATCAAGATCCCGATGGTGGCGCCCTCGCTGGTGCTGACGTTCTTCTTCTCGATCATCGCCACGCTCCAGGTGTTCAGCGAACCGACCACCCTCAAGCCGCTCACCAACTCCGTGTCCACGACCTGGAGTCCGCTGATGAAGGTGTACCGGGACGCGTTCGGCGCCGGAGACGTCTACCAGGCGGCCGCCGAGGCCGTGATCATCGCGCTCGCCACGCTGGTGCTGTCCTTCGGCTTCCTGCGGGGCGCGAACCGTCGCAACAAGCAGGAGGCAGCGCGATGAGTTCCCTTGCCGTCCACCGGGCCCCTTCGGCGGCCGGCGCCGCGGGCACGGCCCGCAGCCGCCCGCCGCTGCGCCGCCGGATCGCCCTGGTCCCCACGCTCACGCTGCTGCTGGGTGCGCTCTACTGCCTGCTGCCGGTGGCGTGGGTGGTGATCGCGTCCACCAAGTCCGGGCGCGAACTCTTCACCACGTTCACGTTCCTGCCGGGCACGGGCTTCGCCGACAACCTGAGGGATCTCAACGCCTACCGCGACGGCGTCTACTGGCGGTGGATGGGCAACTCCGCCCTCTACGCCGGTCTGGGCGCACTGCTGTCGACCTGCGTGTCGGCGTTCAGCGGATACGCGCTGGCGACATACCGCTTCCGCGGCCGCGAGACGATGTTCAACATCCTGCTGGCGGGCGTGCTGATGCCGCCGATCATTCTCGCCGTGCCCCAGTACCTGCTGCTGGCGAAGACCGGCCTCACCGACTCGTACTGGTCGGTGCTGCTGCCGCAGATCCTCTCCCCCTACGGCGTCTACCTCGCCCGTATCTACGCCGCCGCGGCCGTCCCGGGCGACGTGGTGGAGGCCGGCCGCGTGGACGGGGCGAGCGAGTGGCGGATCTTCACCCGGATCGCGCTGCCCATGATGATCCCGGGGCTGGTGACGGTGTTCCTGTTCCAGTTCGTCGCAGTGTGGAACAACTTCCTGCTGCCCTACATCATGCTGAGCGACGACGAGAAGTTCCCGATCACCCTCGGCCTGTTCACCCTTCTCGAACAGGGCGCCAGCACCCCGGCGCTGTACACGCTGGTGATCACGGGCGCGTTCCTCGCGGTGATCCCGCTCGTGGCGCTCTTCCTGGTGCTTCAGCGGTTCTGGAGTCTGGATCTGCTCTCCGGAGCCGTAAAGTCATGATTATGAACAATGGGGCCGGGGGCCGGCGCAAACCGCCGACCATCCACGACGTGGCGCGGGAGGCGGGCGTCTCGCGCGGTACCGTTTCGCGCGTCCTCAACGGCGGGCACTACGTCAGTCCGACCGCGGCCGAGGCGGTCAACGCCGCCATCCGCAGGACGGGTTACGTCGTGAACCGGCACGCCCGCTCCCTGATCACCGGCCGTTCCGACTCCGTGGGCTTTCTGCTGACGGAGCCTCAGGAACGGTTCTTCGAGGACCCCAACTTCAACGTCCTGCTGCGCGGCTGCACCCAGGCGCTGGCCGCGCACGACGTCCCCCTGCTGCTGATGCTGGCGGGGACCGAGGACGAGCGGCGGCGCATCACGCGGTACATCACCGCCGGGCACGTCGACGGGGTGCTGCTGGTCTCCAGTCACTCCGGCGACCCGATCGCGACCGAGCTGCGCGAGGCGGGCGTGCCGCTGGTCGCGTGCGGCAAGCCGATCGGGATCGGCTCCAAGGTGAGCTATGTGGCCGCCGACGACCGCGACGGCGCCCGGGACATGGTGCGCCATCTGCTCGCCCAGGGCCGTCGGCGCGTGGGCGTGGTCACCGGACCGCTGGACACCCCGGGCGGTGTGGAGCGGCTGGCCGGATACCGGGAGGTGCTCTCCGAGGCGGGCGTCGCCTACGACGAGCGGATCGTCGTCTCCGGCGACTACAGCCGGGCCAGCGGCGAGGCGGGGGCCGAGCTGCTGCTGACCCGGGCGCCGGACCTGGACGCGGTGTTCGTCGCGTCCGACCTGATGGCGCAGGGTGTGCTCACGGCACTGCACCGGGCGGGACGGCGGGTGCCGGAGGACGTCGCGGTGGGCGGCTTCGACGACTCCCCGGCGGCGACCGCGGCCAGCCCCTCCCTCACCACCATCCGCCAGCCCTGGGACCGCATCAGCAGCGAGATGGTCCGTGTGCTGCTCGCCCAGATCGGGGGCGAGGAACCGGCGGCGGTCATCCTTCCGACGGAGCTGGTCAGACGCGAGTCGGCCTGACGTCGGGGAGCCGGCCGCCCCGGGCCCCGGCCCTGAGCCGCAGCGGCAGCGGCTGATGCGACGGGGGGCCGATGCGACGGGGGGCAGATGCGACGGGGGCTGATGGGACGGGGGTCGCTTCTGTCGCGCTTCCCGGGTCGGTCGTGGTCCGGGAGGACGTGAGGAGCCTGGGCGCGGGCGGGCGGTTCCTGCGTCAGGTCGGGCTAACGGGTCAGGATCGGAGAAGCCGTCCGGCCCCTCCCCGGCCTAGCGTGAGGAGTGCGAGGACACGGACGTGTTCGTGCGCACCGCACACCGAGGAGGACGCCATGGCCGCCGGCCTGCAGACCATCATCTACCCCGTCAAGGACATCGCCCGGGCCAAGGCCCTGTTCAGCGCGCTGCTGGAGGTCGAGCCGTATGCCGACGAGCCGTACTACGTCGGCTTCAAGGCCGCCGGCCAGGACGTCGGCCTCGACCCCAACGGACACGCCAAGGGCATGACCGGACCGGTTCCGTACTGGCACGTCACGGACCTGCGCGAGCGGCTCGCGGCGCTGCTGGCGGCAGGCGCGGAGCTGGTGCAGGACGCCCAGGACGTCGGCGGCGGCAGGCTGATCGCCTTCGTGAAGGACACGGACGGCAACCTGGTGGGACTGCTCCAGGATCCGGCTGCCTGAGCACGGCTTCGCCGGTCGCATGCACCCGCACTAGTTGCACCGTCAATGAATCCCGGAATCGGTGTTACCGTGCGGGTATGGCAGCGAAAACGGCCGGGGCGGGCCTGGAGGAGCGGTGGCGCGACATCCTGTCGGTGCACGCGCGCACGATGTGCGAGATCGATCGGGCGCTCCATCCGCACGGCCTCGGTGCGAGCGACTTCGAGGTGCTCGACATCCTCGCCTCCGAGGCGCCCCGGGAAGGCGATCAGTGCCGGGTGCAGAACCTGGTCGGACGCGTGCATCTCAGCCAGAGCGCGCTGTCCCGGCTCATAGGCCGCCTGGAGAAGGAAGGCCTGGTGGAGCGGTCCGTCTGTCTGGAGGACCGTCGCGGGGTGTACGTCGCCCTGACCCACAAGGGCCGTGACCTGCACACCGAGGTGCTGCCGCTGCAGCGGCAGGTGCTGGAACGGATGCTGACCGGGTCCTGATCCCGGCGGCCCGCGGCCCACAGCGGGCGGGCTCCGCCGCCCGCTCCGCGCCGGCCCGGGCGACGGCCCTCGGGACGACCTGCTCCCCGCCGGGGCGCCGGCGCCGCCCGCTCCGAGCGCGACGGGCGTGCCGCGGACGCGCGGGCCGCCGCCTCCCGTGTCTCAGCGCACGAGCAGGGTGCGCACCCCTTCGGAGGTCAGCGTCAGCGGGTGATCGCCGGCCCCGTCGATCGAGAGCGACAGTTCTCCGCTCGGCCACTGCGCGGCGAGCGCGGCGAGCGGCACGAGCCGATAGCGGTCGATCTCCGGCAGCAGGTCGGCCATCTCCGGCTCGGAGGTGAACACCGGCACCACGGGCGCGCCCCCGGGCTGTTCGAGGACCGGCAGGGCGACCGTGGTCGGGTTGGTGACGTCCTCGTCGGTGGCGTCTTCCGGCACCGGGACGAGCACGTCGCTGTGCGCGAGCGTGTCCAGCGCGACGGTGTTCTCGGTGTCCCGGGCCAGCGCGTCCAGCGCGAGCGCGGCGGGATTGTTCGAGCGGTCGTGGGCGGGTGTCTCCATGGAAGCTCCCTGGTAGCGGCGGTCCGGCCTCGCGTACCCGACCGTGCGGGCCTCAATCCCCCGGGCGGGCGCGGTGTGCCGCGTCGTCCGCCCGAGGGGCCGCCGCGCGATCGTCGGACCCCGGACGCGCAGCGTCTCCCCGGCGACCCTTCGTGACGGGCGCCGCGCCGTGGCATGTGCGCCCGCTCAGCGGCATGTGCCCCGCAGCCGCGCGGGGCGGCTCGCGCCCCCGCTCCGAGCGGCAGGCCTCGGGGTCGTCCGGCGCCGGGCGGTCATGACGGGTGACGTCGGGCCGACTCGTTCTCCTGCGCCATGCGCCTGAGCGCCATCAGCGCGGGCTCCAGGAGGACGGTCAGCAGGAGGGCGCGCTCGGCGGCCTCCAACGGGTCGTGGATGCCTTCGAGTTGGTCGAGATCGAGGACGGCGGTGCGCTCGGCGAGCCGCGCGTACGGCACGAGCGTGCGCCGGTCGAGCGGGACCCCGAGGGCGCGCAAGGAGCTCAGGGTCTCGGCGAGAACGGCGCGCGCCGGCGCCGCCTCATGCACCCGCCAGTCCAACTCCTCGATGAGCTCGGCGACTTCGGCCGTCTCCGGAGCGTCCTCGGGGGGCTTCCCGCCCACCCGGACGGAGCCCAGCGTCACGCCCAGCAGCCGGTGGGTGTCGTCGGCGTGCTCGGCGAGGGCGTCGAGCACCTCCCGGGCGGCGCCGACCGACAGACCGCGTACGCCGGTCAGCGCACGGATCAGCCGGAGCCGGCGCAGGTGCTGATCGTCGTACTCGGCCTGGGTGGCCGCCGTCTGACGGCCCGGCGGAAGGAGCCCCTCGCGGAGGTAGTACTTGATCGTCGTCACGGAGACGCCGCTACGACGGCTCAGTTCGGAGATGCGCATGCGATCGGCTCCGGTTCGCTGTTCGGCCTTGCCTCGAATATTGGATACCTCTACTGTCTAACATGGATAGTAGAGGTATCCAATATTCTTCCGCGCCACCGGAGAGAAGGCATCAGTTTCATGACGCTGTCCGAGAAGAGCCCGGTCCTGGACGAACCGGCGGTCTCCGCCCCGCCGCCCGAGCAGCGCCGCACACCCCTGTGGATCGCGATCATCGCCGCGAGCGTGCCCATGTTCATGGTCGCCCTCGACAACCTCGTCGTCTCCACGGCCCTTCGCACCCTGGCCGTCGACCTGCGGGCGGACACCCAGGAACTTCAGTGGTTCGTGAACGCCTACGTGCTGAGCTTCGCCTGCCTTCTCATGACCGGCGCCGCGCTCGGCGACCGGTTCGGACGACGGCGGGTCTTCGTCGCCGGCATCGCCGTGTTCACGCTGGCGTCCGTCGGCTGCGGTCTCGCCGACACCAGCGCCCAGCTGATCGCCTTCCGCACGGTCCAGGGCTTCGGGGCGGCGGCCGTGATGCCGCTGTCGCTGACCCTGCTGTCCCAGGCCGTGCCGGAGCGGTTGCGCGGAATGGCGCTGGGCGTGTGGTCCGGGGTGAGCGGTCTGGCCGTGGCGATGGGCCCGGTGGTCGGCGGCGCGGTCGTCGACGGTCTGGACTGGCGGTGGATCTTCTGGATCAACGTGCCGGTGTGCCTGATAGCGATTCCGCTGGTGCTGTTCGCCCTGCGGGAGAGCTCGCTGCCCGGCGTCCGGCTCGACCTCGTCGGCATGGCGCTGGCCGCGGCCGGTCTGTGCGCGGTGGTCTGGGCGATCGTGCACGGCGAGCCGGACGGCTGGACGTCGGCGAAGGTGCTGGGCACCTTCGCGGCGGGCGCGGCGCTGCTGGCCGCCTTCGTCGCCTGGGAGGCGCGGACGGAACATCCGATGCTGCCGCTGTCGTTCTACCGGGCGCGGTCCTTCACCCTCACCAACATCGTCTCGGCGACCATGTACTTCGGCGTCTTCGGCTCCCTGTTCCTGCTGGCCCAGTACCTCCAGATCGTGCCCGCGCGCACCCCGCTGGAGGCCGGCGTGCGCACCCTGGCCTGGACGCTGATGCCGATGTTCGTCGCCCCGGTGGCCGGTCTGCTCACCGACAGGGTGGGCGGCGGGCGGTTGATGGCTCTCGGCCTCTTCCTCCAGGGGGTCGGCCTGGGCTGGATCAACCTGATCGCCGACGTCGACACGGCGTATCCGTCGCTGGTCGGGCCCATGATCGTGGCCGGCGTCGGCATGGGCTTCGTGTTCGCGCCCACGGCTGCGGTCGTGCTCGGCTCCGTCGCCCGGCACCACGCGGGCAAGGCGTCCGGCGCCAACACCACCGTGCGCGAGATCGGCGGCGCCCTCGGCATCGCCGTGCTGAGCACCGTCTTCACGGCGCACGGCGGCGCCACCGGGCAACAGGAGTTCGTGGACGGACTGCATCCCGCGGTGTGGGTCGGTGTCGCGGTGGTGTTCGCCGGCGCCCTGTGCGCCCTGGCCATCCCGCGCCGCCGGCAGTCCCGCGAAGAGGCATGACCCCTGTGACCCACGTCGGGGGGCGCGCCTGCGCCCTCCTCGTTCCCGCACCGGGGCGCTGTCCTCCTCCGCCGCGTCCGCCGCGCGGAGCGCCCCCGACCGTGCCCGCACACCTGAGCACAGGCCCGCTTGAATGATCGAACGACCACAGGGTTAGCATATGAGCGCCACCTAGCTCGAAAGATAGGCCCGTGACGCTCAACGACGATTCGTTCACTGACTGGAAGAACCGCGAGGAGATCGCGGAGTCGATGATCCCGATGATCGGGAAGCTGCACCGCGAACGGGACGTGACCGTCCTGTTGCACAGCCGCTCCCTGGTGAACAAGTCGGTGGTCAGCATCCTCAAGACCCACCGGTTCGCCCGGCAGATCGCGGGCGAGGAGCTCTCGGTCACCGAGACGCTCCCCTTCCTGGAGGCCCTCACCACCCTCGACCTCGGTCCGGCCCAGATCGACATCGGCATCCTCGCCGAGAGCCACCGGGCCGACGACCGCGGGCTGTCGGTGCTGGACTTCACCGCCGAGGCCGTCGCCGGCGCCACGGGCGCCGGCAAGATCGACCGCCGCGAGCCGCGCGACGTCGTCCTGTACGGCTTCGGCCGCATCGGCCGGCTCGTCGCCCGGCTGCTGATCGAGAAGTCCGGCTCCGGCAACGGCCTGCGGCTGCGCGCCATCGTGGTGCGCGGCGGCGGGACCCGGGCCGCCGACGACCTCGTCAAGCGGGCCTCCCTGCTGCGCCGCGACTCCGTGCACGGCCAGTTCCAGGGCACCATCACGGTCGACGAGGCCAACAACCGCATCATCGCCAACGGCAACGAGATCACGGTCATCTACGCCGACGACCCGTCCGAGGTCGACTACACGGCGTACGGCATCGACAACGCCATCCTGATCGACAACACCGGCAAGTGGCGCGACCGCGAGGGCCTCTCCAAGCACCTGCGGCCCGGCATCGACAAGGTGGTGCTGACCGCGCCGGGCAAGGGCGACGTCCCGAACATCGTGCACGGCGTCAACCACGACACGATCAAGCCGGAGGAGCAGATCCTGTCCTGCGCCTCCTGCACCACCAACGCGATCGTCCCGCCGCTGAAGGCGATGAACGACGAGTACGGCGTGCTGCGCGGCCACGTGGAGACCGTCCACTCGTTCACCAACGACCAGAACCTGCTGGACAACTACCACAAGGCCGACCGGCGCGGACGTTCGGCGCCGCTGAACATGGTCATCACCGAGACCGGCGCCGCGTCCGCGGTGGCCAAGGCGCTGCCCGACCTCAAGGCGCCGATCACCGGCAGCTCGATCCGCGTCCCCGTGCCGGACGTCTCGATCGCGATCCTGAGCCTGCGGCTCGGCCGCGAGACGGACCGTGAGACGGTCCTGGAGTACCTCCGCGGCGTCTCGCTGACCTCGCCGCTGCGCCGCCAGATCGACTTCACCACGGCGCCGGACGCGGTCTCGATGGACTTCATCGGCTCGCGCCACGCCTCGATCATCGACGCCGGCGCCACCAAGGTCGACGGCGACAACGCGATCCTCTACCTCTGGTACGACAACGAGTTCGGCTACTCCTGCCAGGTCGTCCGCGTCGTCCAGCACGTCTCGGGCGTGGAGTACCCGACGTACCCGGCGACGAGCCTCTGAGCGCACCCCGCGACACCGGACGGCGGGGGCGGGGCACTCCTGGAGTGCCCCGCCCCCGCCGTTCGCGCTCTCGCCGTTCGCGGAACCGTCAGGCGGACGTCTCCGGCCGGCCGGACTCGGCCCAGTGGGTGTGGAACGCGCCGGGACGGTCGGTGCGGCCGTAGGTGTGAGCGCCGAAGTAGTCGCGCTGCCCCTGGAGCAGGGCGGCGGGCAGCCGCTCGGCGCGCAGGGTGTCGTAGTGGGCGAGCGCGGCGGAGAAGGCCGGCACCGGAATGCCGCGGCGGGCGGCGGAGGCCACGGTCTCCCGCCAGGGCACCTGGGCGTCGGTGATCTCCATGGCGAACTCCATCTCGCCGAGCAGGCTGACCAGCTTCGGGTCGGCCGCGTACGCGGCGCGGATGCGGTCGAGGAACGAGGCGCGGATGATGCAGCCGCCACGCCAGATCCGGGCGACCGCGCCCAGGTCGATCTTCCAGCCGAACTCCTCGGCCGCGTCCTGGATCATCTTCCAGCCCTGGTCGTAGGCGATGACCTTCGAGGCGTACAGGGCGTGCTCGACCTGTGAGGTGAAGCGCGAGGCCTCGGTGCGGCTGAGCGGGGGCGTGGTGCCGCCGGGAAGTCCGGCGTACGCGGCGCGCAGTTCGCGCTGACCGGAGGCGGCCCGGGCGAAGGTGGCCTGGGCGATGGCGGTGACCGGAGAGCCGAGGTCCAGCGCGGTCTGCACGGTCCAGCGGCCGGTGCCCTTCTGACCGGCGGCGTCGACGACGACGTCGACGAACGCCCGCCCGGTGTCGGCGTCGGTGTGCGCGAGCACCTCGGCGGTGATCTCGATCAGGTAGGAGCCGAGCCGGCCCTCGTTCCAGGTGCGGAAGATGCCGGCGATCTCGGCCGGGGTGTAGCCGGCGACCTGGCGCAGCAGGTCGTACGCCTCGGCGATGAGCTGCATGTCGGCGTACTCGATGCCGTTGTGCACCATCTTGACGAAGTGCCCGGCGCCGTCGGTGCCGATGTGGGTGGCGCAGGGCTCGCCGTCGACCTTCGCGCTGATGGACTCGAACATCGGCCCGAGGACGTCGTACGACTCGGGGGAACCGCCGACCATGACGGCCGGCCCGTTCAACGCGCCCTCCTCGCCGCCGGAGACGCCGGCGCCGACGAAGTGCAGGCCGCGCTCGCGCAGGGCCTCCTCACGGCGGCGGGTGTCCGCGTAGTGGGCGTTGCCGCCGTCGATGATCATGTCGCCGGGCTCCAGGAGCGGGGCGAACTCCTCGATGACCGCGTCGGTGACCTCGCCCGCCTGCACCATGATCATCAGCCGTCGGGGACGTTCGAGTGCCGCCACGAAGTCGGCGGCCGACTCGGCGGGGACGAAGGCGCCCTCGTGGCCGAACTCCTCGACCAGCGCACGGGTGCGGCCGGCGCTGCGGTTGTGGACGGCGACGGTGTAGCCGTTGCGGGCGAAGTTGCGCGCGAGGTTGCGGCCCATCACGCCGAGGCCGGTGACGCCGATGGCGGCGGTTGCGTTCACGAGGTACGTCCCTTGGATCGGTGGCGCGGTCGGAGGGGCGGGCGGCCCCCGGTACCCCCAGGTACGGACCGCCGGCCGGTTCTTCTCGATTCCCCGCGGATTCCCTGACCGGACCTGCCCCTGGCCCGCTTCGGCGTGGACCCCGCCCCACCCGCCGTCCGGGGCCGCCGCTTCACGACCGGACCGCGCCGCCGCACCCCGCCGCGAACGGACCGCCGCGCTTCCCGTCCGGCTACCGGCGACGCCAGGGCAGCGCCGCGGGGTCGGCCTCGGCGCTCTCGGCCCGGTGCAGGGCCTGGCTGATCGCCTCGCCGATGTCCGCGAACTGACGGACCTGTTCGGGCGTGAGGACGTCGAACACCGCCCGGCGCACGGCCTCGACGTGACCGGGGGCCACCTCCTCCAGCAGCGCCCTGCCCTCGTCGGTGAGGAAGGCGAGCTGACCACGGCCGTCGGCGGGATCCTCCCGGCGGTCGACGAGACCGACCTCGCGCAGCCGGCTCACCGCGTGGGTGAGCCGGCTGCGCGTGATCTTCAGACGCTCGGCGAGGTCCGACATGCCGAGGGTGCCGTCGGGGGCCATGGAGAGGTAGGCCAGCAGGCTGTAGTCGGCGTGCGTCATCCCGGCGTCGCGCCGCAGCTGGCGGTTGAGGTGGTCGGCGAGCAGCGTGGAGAACTCGACGTAGGCCAGCCAGGCTCGGCGTTCGTCGGCGTTGAGCCAGCGGGGCGTCGTGGACATGGGCACACAGTACGGGGTGCCCGACCAGGGGACCGGAGTCGGCGAAACCGGCGGACGAGGAGGCCGCGCCCCGGGATCCGTCCGGGCGTGCCCGACGTCCGGACGGGTCGCGCCGGGACGCGTGCGGACGGGCTCGGCGTCCTGACGCGGCGGTCACCGGGGCGACCGCACGGGGGCGGTGTCCGGACGCGGCCGCCCGGGCGCTCGGGCGCTCGGGCCGCTCCCGTTCGCCGGGGGCGGCCGGGCGCCGGGCGCCGATGACCGGCGGAGGCGGCGAGCGCCTCACGCCGGTCGGCGGCACGACCCTGCGGGCCCGTGAACCTACGGGCCGTCAGACCGTGCTGCACGCACCGCCGTTCAGGGTGAACGCCGTCGGTGCGGTGTTGGTCGCGCCCTTGCTCCCGATGAACCCGACGGTGACCGAACCTCCGGCGGGGACGGTGGAGGTGTAGGCGACGGGGGTCACGGTCACCGAGCCGCCGCTCTGGGCGGCGGTTCCGCCCCACATGCTGGCGACGGTCTGGCCGTCCGCGAAGGCGAAGGCGAGCCGCCAGGCGCTGATCGGGGTGGCTCCGGTGTTGCGCAGGGTGATCTCACCCTGGAAGCCGCCCGGCCACTCCCCCACCACGCGGTAGCCGACGGAGCAGGCCACGGCGGGCGCGCTCGCGGTGGTGACGTTGACGGCGGTCGAGCGTGCGGAACGGTTGCCGGCGGCGTCACGGGCGTAGACGGCGAAGGTGTACGCCGTGTTCGCCGTCAGGCCGGTCACGGCGGCGGTGGTGGTGGTCGAGGCGGCTACTGCGGTCTCGGTGGTCCCGTCGATCCGCACGACGTCGTAGCCGGTGACGCCGACGTCGTCGGTGGCGGCGGCCCAGGACAGGGTGGCCGAGGTCGCCGTCACCGCCGAGGCGGTCGGGGCGCCGGGGGCGGTGG
>NZ_JAHHIU010000220.1 GCF_024539815.1 Streptomyces hayashii | reverse complement strand
CCTCAGCCCCGGCCCCCGTCCCGGCCCCCGTCCCAGCTTCTGCTCCTGCCACCGTGACGGTGACCGGTGAAGGCAGCGCCGGCGCACCGCCCGACGTCGCCGTGGTCGACGCCGGTGTCGAGACCTCCGCCAAGACCTCGCAGTCCGCGCTGGACGCGCAGAACCGGGCGACCACCGCGCTGCTGGCCGCCGTCCGCGCCCAGGGCGTCGCCGAGCGGGACATCCGCACGCGGAGCGTCACCCTCACCCCTCTCCACGACTACGCGGACGGCGTCTCGCGGCTGACGGGGTATCAGGCCGCGCAGTACTTCACGGTGAAGGTGCGCGAGGTGGCGAGGACCGGCGCGGTCCTGCAGGCGGTCACCGACGCCGCAGGCGACGCGGCCCGCATCGACTCCGTCGTCTTCGACGTCTCCGACCCCGCTCCGCTCCAGGCCCGCGCCCGTGAGGCCGCGCATGCCGACGCCCGTGCCAAGGCGGAGCAGTACGCCCGCCTCAGCGGCCGTCGTCTGGGCCCGCTGGTCTCCCTGAGCGAGGACGCCTCCACCTATCCGCGCCCCGTTTCTCCGACCGGGGAGACCTCCGGCGCCGGCGTCGGCGCCGTGCCCGTCGCCCCCGGCGAGATCCGGGCGGGGGCGACGGTGACGGCGGTCTACGAACTCGACTGATCCGCGGCCGGTCGCTCGGCCGGCTGCCGCCCCGGCGGCCCCTTGGTCCCCCCGGCGGCCCCCGACCGCTCAGTGCGCCGAGACGCCCCGCGTCCCCGGGGCCAGGCCCAGTTCCCGGTCGAGCGCCGTGTCGACCCACTCCTGTGCCCGGGCCCGGGGCACCGAGCCCTCGTAGGACGTCAGCTGCACGGCGAGCCCGTCCAGCAGGGCCGTCAGGCGCAGGGCCGTACCGGCCGGGTCGGGGCAGGAGAACTCGCCCGTCGCCACGCCCTCCGCGATCAGCTCGACGAGCGCTGCCTTCCACTCCTGGTCGAGACCCCGGGCCACCTCTCGCAGCGCCGGTTCGCGCAGCGACACGGCCCAGCCCTCGATCCACAGCCGCCAGCCCTTGGCCTGCCCCGTGGGCGCGTACCAGCGCACGGCCGCGCGCAGCCGGCGCAGCGCCGTCGTGCGGCGGCCGACGAGCTTGCGCAGGTGCGCCAGATCGTCCTGGGCCGCGTGGGCGAACGCCTCGGCGACCAGCCGCTCCTTCGTGGAGAAGTGGTAGAGCACCAGGGCGTTGCTCACCCCGAGGGTCGAGGCGACGTCGGCGATCCTGACCGCCGCCACGCCCCGCGCCTCGATCTGCTCGATGGCCGCCCGCAGCAGCTCCTCGCGCCGCTCGGCCACACCCAACCGGACCCTCGCCACCCGATCACCCTAGTCCGTGGCCCTGGCCGACGGAGCGGGGAGCCCGGACAGATCGCGGCGTCGATCGCCGCGAGCCGCATGCGGGAAGCCGGGACCGGGACCGGGATCGGGCTTGGGCTCGTGCGAGGCGCGCCGCCTCAGTCCCGGCGGTGTGTTCCGAATCGGTGTGTGATCACCGGCAGGCGTTGTTCGGCGATCGCGTGCGCGGCGGCCCGTGGCGTCGTCCCGTCCGCTTCCGCTCGGGTCAGCACCAGCTCCACGAGGGCGCGCATGGAGCGGCGCGTGTGCGTGAACGCCTCCTCAGCTTCCGCGCCGATGTCGCCGAACAGCGTCCACCACCACCAGGCGTTGGTACCGGAGTTGACGACGACGTCCGGCAGGACGCCCACCCCGCGCGCGTGCAGCAGTGCCTCCGCCTCCGGCAGGACGGGCATGTTGGCCGCCTCGACGATCCACCGGGCGCGGATCCGCCCCTGCTCCTCGACCCCGATCGCGTACGACACGGCGGCCGGGACGAGCACCTCCGCCTCCGTCGACAGCCAGGCGTCGCCCGGCAGCTCGCGGTCGCCCGGACGCAGTACGGCGCGGTCCACGGCGCCGTGGGCGTCCCGTGCGGTGAGCAGCGCCTCCACGTCGAGTCCGGCCGGGTTGGCGAGGGTGCCCTTGACGTCGGCGACGGCCACCACCGTCAGCCCCGCGCGCGTGAGGAAGCGCGCGGTGGCCCCGCCCATGGTGCCGAAGCCCTGGAGCGCGACGCGGGTCCCCGTGTACGCCACCCCGGCCCGGTCCAGGACGGTCAGCACGGACTCGGCGACCCCGCAGCCGCCGACCAGCTCGTCCAGGCCGATGCCGTCGACGTCGACGGCGAACGCGGCCGCCAGCCGGGCCCGGGCGGCTGCCTCGTCGTCGAGGAGCGGGTGCACCGCCTGCACCGACGACACCAGCCCGACCTCGGCGACCGCCCGGTCCACCAGGTCCTGGGACAGCCCCAGGTCCTCGCCGGTGGTCCAGCAGCTCTCCACGTACGGTCGCATCGCGCGCAGGTAGCGCACCAGCAGCCCGTGGGCCTGCGGGTCCCGGGGATCGCAGTCGATGCCGCCCTTGGCGCCGCCCAGCGGGACGTAGCGGGCCTCCGGGTCGTAGTGGAGCGCCTCCTTGAGGCTCATGCCGCGGGCGAGTCCGGTCACCTCCTCCAGGGTGCAGCCCGCCCGCATGCGCAGGCCGCCGCTGCAGACCCCGCGCACCAGCCGGTCGACGACCAGGAAACCCTGGCGGCCGGTGAGGTGGTCGGTCCAGGTGAGCGACAGGAAGGGGGAGGTCACACGGGCTCCTCGACCGGAACGGTTACTGAACAGTGGGTCAGTATCGGGAGCCCGGGCGAGGCCTGTCAACGCGTTGTCGGAGGGGGCGACCATAATGGAATGCCTCAGCGACTCCACCTGGAGGTACCGTGTCCGGTTTCCGTCCCCTGAGCTCCGGGCTCCGCGCTCTGCAGCCCGAGGCCTTCGGTGCGGATCCCAGTGGTGAGCGCCTCGCGCGCATCCGCAGATCGCCCCACTACAAGGACGGGGTCTTCGTGAACCCCGGCGGTCCGGCGCGGATCCGCCCCTCGGGCTCGGCGCTCGACTTCGCCAAGGCCTTCTTCGACAAGGAGCAGCGTCCCCGCCGCTCTCCCGTCGGCACCGTTCCGGTGCACGCCACCACCCTCGCCGACCTCGCCAAGCCGCCGGCCACCGGGCTCAGGGTGACCTGGATGGGGCACTCCAGCGTGCTCGTGGAGATCGACGGACAGCGCGTCCTGTTCGACCCCGTCTGGGGCGAGCGCTGCTCCCCGTTCCCCTTCGCCGGTCCCAGGCGGCTGCACCCGGCCCCGCTGCCGCCGGCCGCACTGGGTCCGGTCGACGTCGTCGTCATCTCGCACGACCACTACGACCATCTGGACCTGCCCACGATCAAGGCCCTGGCCGGCACGGACACCCTGTTCGCCGTGCCGCTCGGCGTCGGCGCCCACCTGGAGCACTGGGGCGTGTCCGCCGACCGGCTGCGCGAGCTGGACTGGCACGAGGAGACGAAGGTCGGCGGCCTCACCCTGACCGCCACCCCGGCCCGCCATTTCTGCGGCCGCGGCCTGCGCAACACCCAGCACACCCTGTGGGCGTCCTGGGTCGTGGCAGGCGAGGAGCACCGGATCTACCACAGCGGCGACACCGGCTACTTCGACGGCTTCGAGGAGATCGGAGCCGCCCACGGGCCGTTCGACGCGACGATGATCCAGATCGGGGCCTACTCCGACTTCTGGCCCGAGGACCGCACGGAACACACGCCGCTGCCCGGTGCCTGGCCGGACATTCACATGTCCCCGGCCCAGGGGGTGCAGGCCCATCTCGACCTCCAGGGAGGCGGTCCGGGCGGGGTTCTGCTGCCGATCCACTGGGCGACGTTCAACCTGGCGCTGCACGCGTGGGCGGAGCCGGGGGAGTGGATGAAGGACGCGGCCGAGGAGGTCGGCCAGGCGGTGGCGTTCCCGAGGCCGGGCGAGCCGTTCGAGCCGGCGGGGAAGCTGCCGGTGGAGCCGTGGTGGCGGGCGGTGTCCCGTCCGATCGCCCATCCCTGGCGGCGTCCTCGCAGTGCTGAGGGTGCGGCCGGGACGAGCAGGAAGGATCTCGATCTGGCCGGTGAGCGGTGAGCGGTGAGCGGTGACGTCGGTCGGGGACGGGACGGCGGTGACGGTGCGGATGCTGGAGCATCTCCCGGCCGAAGCGCAGGATCCCGCCTCCTCCCCGCCGCCGCGGTTCCCGCAACGCCCGGTGCAGGCCAGTCGCCTCGTACCGCGCGATGTGTCGGGAGCTGATCGCAGACCGGACGCTGTCTTCGAAATCCAGCACGGTGTCCCGGCGTTCACCGCCGTCGGTCACAGGGCAGTGGCGGCGCGGACCAGTCCCGCGACCGCCGTGGAGCGGCTGTGCGGGGGCCAGGCGATGACCGTGGTGACGTGCGGGGCGTCGGGGACCGGTACGACGGCGAGGTCCTCGCGCAGGCCGGTGCGGCCCGACTCCGGCACGACCGCGCAGGCGCGGCCGAGGGCGATGAGCTGGGTGAGTTGCGTGTGGTCGCGCACCTGTGGTCCCAGGCCGTCCGGGAAGGTGCCGTCCGGGCGGGGCCAGCGGGGCAGGGGCAGGTCGGGAAGGCCGGTGACCTCGGCGAGCCGCACATGGGGGCGGGCGCTGAGAGGGTGGCCCGCCGGGAGGATCGCGACCTGGCCTTCGGAGTGCAGGTCCTCGGTGTCAAAACCGGCCGTGTCGTCGAACGGCCGATGCAGCAGGGCCACGTCGGCCCGGCCGTCGTGCAGCAGCCGTGCCTGTTCGCCCGGCCCGCACAGCACGACGTCCACGACGACGGCGCCGGGCTCGGCGGCGTAGGCGTCGAGGAGTTTCGCCAGCAGTTCACCGGAGGCGCCCGCCTTCGCGGCCAGGACCACGGCGGGGCGGCCGGTCGCCGCGAGGGCGGCCCGGCGGGTGCGCCGTTCGGCGGCCTCGACGGCGTCCAGCGCCGCCCGCGCCTCCCTCAGCAGCACCGCCCCTGCCCCGGTCAGGGTGACACCCCGGCTGCCGCGCTCCAGCAGAAGGGCGCCCAGGCGCCGTTCGAGCCCGCCGATCGCCCGCGACAGCGGGGGCTGGGCGATCCCGAGCCGCCGGGCGGCCCGGCCGAAGTGCAGCTCTTCGGCGACCGCGACGAAGTACCGCAGCTCACGTGTCTCCACCCCGGCAGCCTAACCGGCACGGCCAGGAGCGATACCCGGGCGGTATCGCCGTCCACCCAGTCGGTCTTGGACGCCCTGTCCGACGGGGGAGAAGTATCGAGGTCATGAGTGAGACGAACACCATGAACCACCACAAGGTCGCGCTGGTGACCGGGGCCAACAAGGGCATCGGATACGAGATCGCCGCCGGGCTCGGGGCCCTCGGCTGGTCCGTCGGGATCGGCGCGCGGAACGAGGAGCGGCGCGAGGCCGCTGTGGCGAAGCTGCGCGCGGCCGGAGCCGACGCGTTCGGCGTGCCGCTGGATGTGACCGACGACGCCGGCGTGACAGCGGCGGCTCGGTCGATCGAGCAGCGGGCCGGACGGCTCGACGCGCTCGTCAACAACGCGGGGATCACCGGCGGCGGACCTCAGGAGCCCACCACGGTCGACGTGAACCGGGTGCGGGCGGCCGTGGAGACCAACGTGATCGGCGTCATCCGCGTCACCAACGCCCTGCTTCCGCTGCTGCGCCGCTCGCCGTCGCCGCGGATCGTGAACGTCTCCAGCAGCGTCGGCTCCCTGACGCTCCAGACCACGCCCGGCGCCGAGACGGGCCCCATCTCCATCGCCTACGCTCCGTCGAAGACGTTCCTCAACGCCGTCACCGTGCAGTACGCCAAGGAACTGGCCGGTACCCACATCCTGATCAACGCCGTCTGCCCCGGCTACACGGCGACCGACCTCAACGACTTCCGGGGAGTGCGCACCCCCCAGCAGGGCGCAGCCGCGGCGATCCGGCTGGCCGCCGTATCGGCCGACGGGCCGACGGGCCGCTTCTTCGACGACGAGGGAGAGGTGCCCTGGTGACTCGCTGCCCGATCCCTGTTTCACCGACTGCTTCACGTCGTGGTTTCACCGGCTGTTTGGCGTCGTGCGATGAGTTCTGTCGTCTCCAGCCGTCTATGGAGGAGACGCGAAAAGGACGACTGGGAAGATGGTGGTGTTCATGGATATCGCCCGCGTACTGATGGTTGCCCCTGTCACAAAGGCCGACGAGGCGGTGGTCTGGTACGAGACGTTGCTGGGACGCCCGGCGGACACCCGGCCGATGCCGTCACTGGCGGACTGGCATCTCACGGTGGGCGGCTGGCTCCACGTCTTCGAGGACGCCGAACGTGCTGGTTCGACGCTTCTCAATCTGGAAGTGCCTGATCTGGACGAGGCCTTGGCGCAGCTCAAGCAACGCGGTTTGCAGACCGGGCCGGTGCAGACGGGGGGAACGCGCACCCGGTTTGCTGCTCTGCACGACCCGGACGGCAACCGGATCACGCTGCTGGAGAACCCGGTGGCCTGAACGGCCCGGGACGGCAGCCGGTCGTGCCGAGGACTCCCGCACCGCACCGGGCGTCCAGTGATCCCCTCCCGGCGGCGTCGGCGCCTGCGATACCGTCCCCCGTCGCAACATCTGGGGAGGAAGTGTGCGGACTGCCGTTCGGATCGGTGTGATCGCGGGCGCCTGCGTGGTGCTCGCCGGCTGGGTGACGCTGACGGTATGGCTGAGGGGGACGTTCTGGCTGGTCTCGCTCCCGGTCGTGGGCGCCGTGTGGCTGCTGGTCTGCCTGGATTGCGGATACCTGCTCGGCCGGGAGCTGGCGCACCGGGCGCGCCGCAGGTCCAGCCGGCAGCGTCGCCGGGCCTGGGAGCCGGACGCCTCCGTGCGGCGGCCCATCGACTACCCCTATGTCCTGCGCCGTCCGGCGGGCGAGGACCCGGTGGATCATCAAGGCCGGTTCCGGGCCAAGGGAATCCGCCTCGCCGCGCTGCCCGCGCTGGCCGTGGTCTTCCTCACCGTGCAGACGGTCTTCCTGAACGACAGCCGACTGGGCGTCGGTTTCGTGTGCGCCGAGTGCCTGCTGTTGTTCTGGATGGTCTGGACGGTGTGGACCGAGCAGGACCCGTCCCGGCCCTGGGTGACCAGCCGGGTCCGGGCCGAGCTGTTCCGCCGGGAGATGTTCCTGCTCCTCACCGCCGTCGGCCCGTATCTGGATCGGTCCGGTCAGGAGACCGAGCGGATCCGCGACGCCCGGCTCGCCCGGCTGGCCGCCGCGGACCTGGCCGAGTTGCTCTCGTTCGCCCGCCTCGGCGACCGCGCTCCGGACGGCAGCGAGCGAGACTGGCGGGATGAGCTCTGGCGGCGACGGGACAGCGTCGCCGCCACCGGCCCCGCCGCATCCGTCGAGACGATGCGCACCTATCTCGACCACCGCATCCGGCGCCAGGCGCTGTTCCTCGAACTCGCAGCCGAGAAGTGCGACCGCGGCGAGAGCACCACGGGCCGTGTGGCCAAGGCCGCCGTGCTCGGCGCGGTGGGCGTCGCCATCGTCTACGGGGCACTGCTGCTCGCAGGCCGGAACGGGCAGGGGCCGTCGACGGCGGCCTCGGCGGTCGCGCTGCTGGCGGCGGGCTTTCCGCCGCTGTGCAATCTGGCGCTGGCGGTGCAGGACCTGCTGGCCTCACAGCGGCTCGCGGTCTCCTACCGGGAGACCCGGCGGGAACTGCTGGAGCGGGAGCAGGCTCTGGGCGCCCTGCTCGCCGACGCCGGACGCCCCGGCGCGGAGGCAGAGTTCCGCGCGCTGGTCCTGCGGACCGAGGCGACCCTCGGCGAGGAGAACCGTCGCTGGCGGATCATCGTCGCCAAACCGGAGTTCGACGCCGGATTGTGAGAGTCCGTAGCCTCGCGGCCGTCCATGGATCACAATCTGTGGGATGGGGGAGGTCTTCATCAGTCACAGTGCGCGCGGCGACGTGTTCGCCGAGGGCGTGCTGAAGGCCGTCGTGGACGGTCTGACGGCCAAGAGCCACATCGCGAGGGTCGACGAGAACGACATTCCGTCGGGCGACGAGTGGCGGCCCGTGGTGGTCGACTGGCTGGCCCGCTGCGACGCGGCCGTGGTCCTGTTGAACAGGAAGGCGCTGGAATCGACCTGGGTACGGCGCGAGGTCAACATCCTGATGTGGCGCCGCGCGCTGGGGGCGCCCCTCTTCGTCGTACCGGTCCTGATGGACGGCCTGCGGTCCAAGGACGTGAAGATGGCCGGACTGGAGGAACTGAACCCCATTCAGTTCGCCCGCACCCCGCGCGGCGCCGACCCGGACGCGGACGATCTCGCGCGGCAGGTGCTGGATCGGTTCGCCGAGATGCCGGCGGTTCTGGCCGGCGGGGACCCGGGGAATCCGATGAGCGACTGGCTGCGGCGGCTGGCGGCATATCTGGCCAAGGCGGCCAGGGACCCCCACCTGATCGACGACGCGGCGCGGGAGCTGTTCTCCGGGGACGAGTACCGGTCCTGTACCGACCGGCACGGAGCGCACCTGTTCCTGGCTCACCAGTTCCTGGTGGCCCCCGCCGACCGTGTGATCCAGGCGGTCGGCAAGGTGGCTCCGGCCCTCAGCGACGAGACACTCGAACGCCTCTGCGCCGAGCTGGCCGTCACGTGGGTGGACGCCGAGGCCGCCCGCGGGCTGCTGCCAGGACCCGGCACGACGCCTCAGGAGATGACGATTCTGCTGAACGCGTGCCAGGACAGGACCGCCGAACAGTACATACGCCGGGCCACCTGCGCGGCCGTCACCGGCTACGAGACAGCCGTCTACGGGGTCATGCCCACCGGGGAGCGGACCGCGGCGGAGCTGAAGGCCGACCTGGAGAACGCGATGTGGAAGGACCTCTTCGACATCGACGCGGAGGAGGACAGATGGCTTCCGCCGGACATCGCCCGACGCGCCACCCACTACCTGGTGATCAATGGGCGCCGCCCTCCGAACCGGACTCTCGCCGAAGCGGCCCGGCTGCTGCACAGCGAGTTCTCCTGGCTGATCCTGCTGGTGACGACCGGCGCCGCGCCGCTGGAGGAGGAAGCGGTGCGAGCCTTCGGCAACGCCACCGTGGTGAGCCCGCCGCTCAGTCCGGACGACGAGAACTACGCCAGGCACCGCAACACCGAGCTGGCGAGGATCCGCAAGAAGCTCACCGGCCGCCACTAGTCAGGAAACCTCGTGACCTCCTTCGTCTCCCATGGGCCCGACCGCAGGGACGGCCGCGTCTACGACCTGTCGGACGATCTCGGGCTGGCGATCGACGTCGCCCTCGCCACCGATCGGCCACTGCTGTTGAGCGGCGACCCCGGATCGGGCAAGTCCTCCCTCGCCGCCTACTACGCACGGCAGCACGGACTGCGCTACTACGAGCACGTGGTCACCTCCCGGACCCAGGCCACCGATCTGCTGTGGACCTTCGACAGCGTGCGCAGGCTCGCCGACGCCCAGGTCCACCAGGGCCGCCTGCATGACGGCGTCTACGTCCGGCCCGGCGTCCTGTGGTGGGCGTTCGCCCCAGAGTCCGCCCGCACCAGGGGCGGTCTGCTCAAGTCCCTGCCGCACAGCGAACCGTACGGTGATCCGTACGACCGGTCGCGGGACGAGCACGAGACGCGCGGTGCCGTCGTCCTGATCGACGAGATCGACAAGGCCGACCCGGACGTCCCCAACAGCCTCCTCGTGCCGCTGGGTTCGCAGGAGTTCACTGTCGTCGAGACAGGCACCAGGGTCCGGCGCGAGACGGCGTCCGGCCCGCCGCTCGTCGTCATCACCACGAACGGGGAACGGCAGTTGCCCGAGGCCTTCCTGCGCCGTTGTGTGACCTACACGCTGCCCGGGCCGAAGCGCGAGAGCCTGATCCGGATCGCCGAACTGCATCTGCGGGACGAGGGCGTCCTCCTGGACGAGGCCACGCTGGACCTGATGGACGCGCTGGCCGGCGCGCTGCTCAAGGCCCGCGAGGACGCGTCGGTCCGGCGGGAGAGGCTGCCCAGCACAGCCGAGTACCTGGACGCGCTCCGGGCCTGCCGCGCCCTGAACAAGAAGCCGGGGGACCCCGACTGGCTCCGCGTGCAGAACCTGACCCTGGCCAAATCCTCGCAGCAGGAGGGCTGACGGGATGCGTCCGGCGATCTGGACCGGCGACGCCGTCCGTGCCCTCGCGGTCGCCCGCACCGAGGCCGAACAGGCGCGCGTGCTCGAACTCCTCGGACTCGCCTCCGTCGCCGTTCCGTCACCTGTCCCCCCCGTGGACCATGAACCGGGCGACAGCTCTCCCGAACCCGACACCGCCGGGCGGCCGTCCGCGCCCGGGCCACGTCGAGAATCCGAACCCGCCCCGGAACCCGACCCGGACGCCCCCGGGCCGGCGGCGGACGCCCCGTCCGGCCCCGAGACCGAGGGAGCGGGTCCGCCGCTGCTGAGCCCGGTGCGCGTCGAACCGGTCGTCCTGCCGAACAGCCCGGACGAGCTGCTTCCGGTCCCCGCGGCGCAACCGGCCCGACTGCCGCACCTGCCTCTGCTGGTGCCGCGCTGGACCGGCGCCATCCTGCGGTCGGCGGTGTCCCGGCGCGTGCACGACGGCCCGGTGGACGTCGCCGCCCTGACCGACCTCATCGCCCGGGGCCGGCCGGTGGACCGATTTCCGCGACTGGCCGTGCCGACCCTCCGCTACGGGGTGCAGGTGCTGGTGGACCGGGGCGGCGGGATGCAGCCCTTCCGGCGCGACCAGAACCAGCTGGCCGAGACGATCCGTGCGGTGGTGGGCGAGCGGCTGGTGGAGGTGGGCTTCTTCTCCGACGTGCCGCTCCGCGGGACCGGTCCCGGCCCCCGCTGGACCCGGACGGGCTATCGTCCGCCCGAGCCCGGCCGGCCCGTGCTGCTGCTCACCGACTTCGGCATCGGAGGCCCCCCGGACGACCCCCGCCGGGCTGCCCGGGACGAGTGGGAGGAGTTCGCCGCCGTCGTCACCCGGGCCGGGTGCGACATCGCCGCGCTGTGCCCGTATCCACCGCAACGGCGGCCGGACTGGGTTTCCCGGCTCTGCCCGGTGATCCACTGGGATCGTGCCACCCCGGCCGGACGGACAGGGGTGAGCGGGCGGTGACGGCATCCGCGCGCCGACGGCCGCACGGGTCACCCGAAATGCCGACGGCGGCACACTTCGAGCTGCCGCCCCCGCCCCCCTCCGGCGCGCTCGAACTGGCCACGCTGCTCAGTTTCGCCACCCGGATCGAGCCCGAACTGATCAGGGCCGTCCGCCTGGACCTGTTGCCGCATCTGACCGCGGCCGACGAGGCCGACCTGTGGTTCTGCGACTGGATCGGCGCCAGATCCGCCGAGGCGGTCGCCTTGCTGCCGGAGTGCCTGCCGAGTCTGCGAGCCGCGCTGGTCGCGAGGCTGGAGGGCGAACCCGGGCTGAGGAAGGTCGAGGAGATCGTCACCCGGCTGCACAGCGGACTCTCTCCCGCGCTCGCCTTGGAGGAGCGGATCACCTGGGCATGTCTGACCGGCGACCCGGCCGCGGCGGACCGCTACCTCGGGCGGGCCCTGCACGCCCTGGTGCGGGAGGGCCGTACCGGTCTGGCCGACTGGTTCGCCGGCGCCTGGGAGCGGCTGCCCGAAGAGGTCCGTTCGAGTGGCGGCGCCTGGGCCTTCGCCAATGCCGTGCGGCCGCACGGACCGCGGCTCGAACCCGGTTCGGGCTCCGATGTCGATCTGGCCGTGGTGGCGGCCATCGCCGACGCCGTGGGAGAGACCGGCCTCGGTGTGCTGCGCGAGGGCGGACGGCTCTGGCTCGGCCCGCCCCGCGGACGCGCCGCGGCGGCGATCCTGGTCCCGGACACCCATCCCCGGGTGGTCGAGGTCGGGTGGGACGGCCGCACCCGCACCGTCCGGCTGGCCGACGGTGAGGAGAGGAGCCTGTCGGTCGGGCCGGGACCGGTGACTCTGCGCACGGGGGCGGGGCGGGTGTACGAGATCGGCCCGGCCGCCTCGTCCACGGCGCCCGAGGCGTCGGCGAGCGGCGAGCACCCGGTCCCTGAGATCACCGCCGTCCTGGACCGGGTCCAGGAACACGGGATGTCGCAGGACGCGGGACGGGTCCTGACCAGGACGCTGCGCGAGGCGCTGGACGCCTTCGAGCGCGACGACGACTTCGGGGCCCTGCGGCAGGCGTACACGACGGCCGGAGATCTGGCCGCGATCGTGTCCGACTCGGACTTCTACACCGAGCTGTTCCTCACGATCGCCGAGGTCTTCTCGGTCTACGGCCGTCGGACCGCCACCCGGCGTGCCCTGGACCAGGCCGTCGCCCTCGGCGAGCCGCGAATCGGTCGCGGCGGGCGGACGGACACCTGGGCACGGACCGTCGTGGGCGCCGCCGCCCATGGACGGTTCCTCCAGAGCGGCCGGCCGCGCCATCTGGCCGACGCCTTGGAGATCCTGGCCGACGGAGTGGACGGGGACCTCGCCGCCGCCGTCGCAGGAGAGCCCGGCGCCGGACGTCTCGTCGGTGAACTTCTCGACGTATGCCTGTCGCTCCACGAGTGCCACCCACAGCCCGCGCTGCTCAGAAGGGCGACGCAGCTGGGTGAGCACGCGCTGTCCCGGCGCCCCCTGCCCTGGCCCTCGGTGGAGTTGCCGCTGGCCCGCGTTCTGGTCGCGCTGCACACCGTCGACCCCGAAGCGGGTGTACTCGACCGGGCCGAGCGACTGCTGTCCGCGCGCTCGGAGGACGGGCATCCGTCGCGCCGCGCCGAGTGGGAGGCCGTGCGCTCCTCGGTCGAAGTGGCCCATTTCTGGGACGGCGCGCACCCTGACTCCCTCGAACGGGCCCTCGCCCGATCCCGTTCGGCGGTTCGCCTGGTCCCGGTCGACAACAGGTTTCCGAGGGCGCGGTTGCGGCTCGCCCTGAGCGGACTTCTCCACCTCCGGCATGCCGTCCATGCCGTCGACGCGGGGGCGAAGACGATCGACGAAGCCGTCACGCTCGCCGAACGGTGCCTCAACACCCTCCCCGAGCGGTCGGTGCTGCGACAGCCCGCGCTACTCGCACTGGCGCGCTGTCTGGTCGCCCGATTCCGGACGCGCGGTAGCCAGACCGACTTGGAGCGGGCCACCGCCGTCGCCGAGGACGCCGTCACTCACGCCCTTGAGGTCCGTGGGGACCAGCCCGACCGGACCGCTCGCTGGGGAGCCCTCGGGCCCTTGGTCGTCGCGCCCCCGGTCCGCGTACACGAAGGACGCGCCCTCCTCGGCGAGTGCTGGGCGCTGCAGTTCGAGCACAACACCCGTCCGGAGGCGCTCGACCGCGCCGTGGGCTGTTTCCGTGCCGCACTCGAAGAACTGCCCGCGAACGCCTCGTCGGAGTGGGGCGTGCGGCTGGCGGAGGAGTACGCCTCGGCCCTGCTCGTCGAGGAGATCACGGGGAGCCGGACCGCACTCCTCGACCAGGCACTCACCGTGCTCGACGCGCCGTACGACGAAAGCCTCTGGGAGCCCACGGAGACCTCCGGACGTCCTCGTTTTGAACTGCTCGCCGCCGCCCATGTGCTGGCACGCCGGCCCGTCATGAAAAGAATCAGGCGGGCGGGACACGCGGCCGCGGTGCTCAGGGAGGTGGCGCAGACGCCCGGCCTGGGGCTGCTGAGCCGCTTCCGGGCGGCCATGGCGTGGTCGGACCTCGCCATCCGCCTCCAGGATTCCGAGCAGGTCATGCGGAGCCATGAACTGATCTTCGGAGAGCTCTTCCTGGCGTTCACCCTGCCGGCCGCCGGGGGCCCCCCGCGTCTGCTGGAAGGCTTCGAGGAGCGTTGCCGGGAGGCCGCGGCATACGCGATCGAGTCGGGCCGTCCTCAGCGCGCCCTGGTATTCCTGGAACAGCGCAGCGCCGTGATCGGCGCATGGCACGGAGACCAGCACGTCGAAATGGCGCGACTGGAAGCGGCTTCGCCTCGTCTCGCCGCGGAAGTCGCGCAGTTGTGGACCATCGCCGATCTCGCCCCCGGCCACGTCGGACAACCCGGGTCGCGGAACCGTGGACGCAGCCGCCTCGACGCGGTGATCGCAACAGTGCGTGGTCTGCCCGGATTCGAAGGTTTCCTGCGACCTGTCCCCGACGCCGTGCTGAGCCATGCGGCAGCCGAGGGCCCACTGGTCGTCCTGAACGCCGCCCGCCGACGATGCGACGCGCTCCTGCTGACCAGGAACGGGACCGTGGTCGTTCCGCTGCCGGACGTCGGACTGGAAAAGGTGACAGCGCGCGCCGAACGCTACCGGCAGGCGTACGGCGGAACGCGTGAGACGCAGGACCGCATCCGCCTCGACCTGGACTGGCTCTGGCACACGACGGTACGGCCCGTCCTGGTTGCGCTGGGGCTGTACGAGTACGGCCGTGCGCCGGACGACTCGCACACACGGCTCCCTCGCTTCCCGTCGTCGGAGATCCTGCCCCGCCTCTGGTGGTGTCCCACCGGCGCCTTCGCGGGACTTCCCCTGCATCTGGCGGGCGGGGGCGGCGAGTCCACGACGGATCACGTCGTGTCCTCCTACACGCCCGACATCCGTGCCCTCCTGAACGCCCGCCACGACGAAAGGCACTCGCGTCACCGGGACGGACCCCCTCGGATGCTGGTGGTGACCGGGAACGACGCCGATCCTGGGCACGGGTCGAGGGAGGCGGAACGCGTCGCCCGGACGGTGCCGCGCTCCCTTCTCGTCCAGGGGTCCGCCCGGGTGAACCTGCCGCAGCTGCTGTCCGAGCACTCCTTCCTGCACGTCGTAGGCCATGCCGGCGATCACCTCGATCACTCGGGGAGTCTCGCGATCCTGGGTTCGGAGCACCGACGGATCACGTCCTTCCCGCACGTCCTGGAGGCCGCCCTGGTGTACCTGTCGATCGACGGGCCGGGAAACGATCTCTGGTCGGTCGCCGCGCGTCTCCAGGCGACCGGATGCCGCCACGTCATCGCCGTGCTGGGGCCCCTCCCGGACGACCTCGCCGGACGCGTCGCCCACGAGTTCTATCGACAGCTGGCAGGCCCGGACGGTGAGCTCCGTCCGGACCATGCAGCTCTCGCCCTGCACCAGGTCGTACGGGACCTGGGCGCCGACGTGCCCTCGGACAGACCCTTCCTCGGGATCGTCCACCTGGGACCCTGACGCGCTCCCTCGCCGCTCGTCCTGTCTCCTCCAGCGCCGCGAGCCTGGAGAACGGGCCGGCTGCGGTGCTGTGCCGCACTGCCACGTGCTGTCCGGGGCTCAGCTGCAGCGGACGGCCAGGGCTGAGCAGTCCTTACTGCTCGGTGACGAAGTAGATGGCCCTGCTCTCGTCCACCTTCTCCAGCAGGCCGCTGTCCGCGAGCCGTCGGTACACCTCGCGAATGTACTTCTCGGAGGGGTGGTAGCCGGCGTCGCGGAGAGTCTGCATCCCGCGGCTGGTGTCCCAGGTGCCCCCGAGCGCGCGGAGGGACTTCTCCAGGGACTCCCGCTGGTTGTGTTCGGCCTTTTGGACCTTGGCCATGTGGTTGCGGATGCTCTCGGGGGCGCCCTTGTAGTCGCAGTGCTCGCACTTCTTCCACTTGCCGGTCGCGACGGCTGCGTCGGTTACGGGGTTGTCGGGTCCGTAGCCCTGGCTGACGAGGAGTTCGGCGACGGATCCGTTGTGGTGGACGGCCAGGTAGGCGGCTTCGGCGATTTTGTCGTGGCCGGCCGCGAAGGTGCGGCCGTATCCGATGAGGGTTCGGCATCCGCAGTAGCAGAGGTTGGTGGTCTGCGTGGTTTCTGGCATGGCGTCAGGTTAGCCATCCTGGGAGGTTCCGGCAAGGCTTGGTAATCCAAGAAACCCAAGGAATCCAAGGATTTGCGATCTCGACACGCACGCGTGGACCGACGGGCCGCCGTGGTGCGGTGTGGCACGTGCGCCGAGTGTGGGTGGCGGCCTCTGGACGAGACGGCAGTGCAGGCCAAAGCCGATACCGAGAGTGACATTCCGACGAACGCTGCCGACGGCGGCGAAGTGCTGAAGGCGGTCCCGGCGAGCCGATCGGGGCAGGCGGACGTGTGAGGGTGTGGCCCGTGCGGGCCGGGGAGTGCGAGGCTCGCGGAAAGCTCCTCGCCCGCTGGGTCGTTTTCTGACCGCCTCTGACCAGCATCGATCGAGTTCCTTCCTCGCTATGGCCGGCACCGTGCGGACTTATCGATCTGTCGTGCGAAGCCTCATACCAGAGCGGGACGCTGTGTGGGGGACTTTGTCAACTGCCCACCGCACATGATGGGTTGCCGACTACTGTGAGTGGCCGTCGGGGCGACACCGGGCCGAATTCCCCGGCTCTCGCGACCGACGGCTCTTCCGACCGACGACCCGGCTCGACGGACCAGTACGAGGACACCGATGTCTCACCTCCGCGCACCCGCCGCACGCGCAGACCGCCGTGAGGGCGGGCGGCACGGGCGGCCGGCCCCCCGCATCGCACCGGCGCCGTCCGAGACACCCATACGGCCCCAGCTGCTGCGGCTCGCCGTCCTGCCCCCGACCGCGGTCGCCCTCAGCGCCTGCGCGGTCGTCCTGTTCACCGTGCGCTCCTCCGGCGTCCGGCCCGGACCCACCCTGTGGGCGGTCCTCGCCGGCGCGGTCGCGGTGACCGGCGTAGGCCTCGTGATCGCCGCCGTCGCCGCGGACCGCGCCGCCCGCTCCGTCAGCGACCGCGTGGCGGCCCTGCGCCGCAGCAGCGCGCGTGGCGAGGCCGAACTGCTCGGCGTCATCGAGGCGCTGCGCCGTGGCGAGGCCCCGCCACCGCGCCGGGCGCGCGGCGGGCCGCCCGGCGACGCCGACGACTTCGAGCTGCTCGCCGCCGACCTGGCCCGCGCCCACGACGGGGCCGTCACCGCCGTCGTGCAGGCCGCACAGCTGTCCAGTCAGACCGGCAGCGAACAGAAACTGGAGGTGTTCGTCAACCTCGCGCGGCGCCTTCAGTCCCTGGTGCACCGCGAGATCTCGATCCTGGACGAGCTGGAGAACGAGATCGAGGACCCCGACCTGCTCAAGGGCCTCTTCCACGTCGACCATCTCGCCACCCGCATCCGCCGCCACGCGGAGAACCTCGCCGTCCTCGGCGGGGCCGTGTCGCGGCGGCAGTGGAGCAACCCGGTCTCCATGACCGAGGTGCTGCGCTCCGCGATCGCCGAGGTCGAGCAGTACTCGCGGGTCAAGCTCGTGCCGCCCGTCGACGGCGAACTGCGCGGCCACGCCGTCGCCGACGTCATCCACCTGCTCGCCGAACTGGTCGAGAACGCCACGGTGTTCTCCGCCCCGCACACCCAGGTGCTGCTGCGGGCCAACCTCGTCACCTCGGGACTCGCCGTCGAGGTCGAGGACCGGGGCCTCGGCATGCCCGCCGAGGAGACGGGCCGGATGAACGCGCTGCTCGCCGACCCCGACCAGGTCAACGTCGGCCGCCTACTCGCCGACGGGCGGATCGGTCTGTTCGTCGTCTCCCAGCTGGCGCGGCGGCACGGCATCCGGGTCCGGCTGCAGAGCAACATCTACGGCGGGGTCCAGGCCGTCCTCGTCGTCCCGCAGGCGCTGCTGGGCTCCGCGCCCGCCCTTCCCGGGGCCGTCTCCCGGGGACCGGACACCGACGGCGGCGGCCTGCCCCTCGTGCCCGCTCCGAGTCCTCTCGCCGTCGCTTCGGGCCGGCCCACCCTGCCACCGGCTCCCCGCCCCCCGACGGTCGGCACCGGGTCGCACGCCACGATCGAGGGCGGCCCTGCCCCCGACCCCGCACGTCCGCACCTCCCGCAGCACACCGGCGCGGTCCACCACCCGGACCCGGCGTACCGGCCCCCGGGCGACCTGCCCGCACCGGTCGGCCGGCAGGACGCCGGAGACACCGACGGAGCGGGCCGTCCCTCGGTGACGGCCACCGGAGAAGCCGCGCCGGCGCACGCGCGGGACGGCAGCGACGGAGCGGGGCGCTCGTTCGGCGCCGCGCACGTGCCGCAGACCCCGCCGCCGGGCCCGTCCGGCGGATCGCAGCGCGCCTGGGACTCAGCCGACGCCCACCCCTCGTCCGCCCCTTCGCCGGTCTCCTCGTCCGTCCCCTCGCAGGCAGGCAGCGCGCCCGCCGCGGGAGCGCCGCTCCCGTCGCGGACGCAGGGCGCCCCGGACCCCGTCCGCCCCGGCCCGCAGCCGCCGGACGAGCAGCGTGCGAACGGCCGCCGACCGGCGCCGCTGCCCGTCCGCGGCGCGCGCGAGACCCGGCCCAACCCGGCCGAGGCCGCCCCCGGCATCCGGCAGGACGACCGGCCCGTCGTCGAGGAGCACGCCGGACTGGCGCCCACCCCGCGCGTGGGCCCGGTGCGCGGCACCATGGGCAAGCCCCAGCTGCCCCGCCGCCGGGCGCAGGAGCACATCGTGCCCCAACTGCGCGGCGGACCGGCCCCGCGGCAGGACACCGAGCAGCCCGCAGGGCACGACCCCGGCCTGATGGCGGCGTTCCAGCGGGGCATCGGCCTGGCCGAGGCCCAGCAGAGCCTGGAGACGGACGTCGCGCAACCGTCCCCGCATCCCGTGCCCGACGACCCGCAGGACTCCCTGCGGTCGCCGTCCCCCTCGTTCCCGACCTCGACCTCGACCCCGACACCGCCACCGATGTCGCCGTCGTCGTCCTCGTCGCCGTCGTCGTCCTCGTGGACCCTGGACCCGGCGTCGTCCTTCCCGTCCTTCCCGCCGGACCCTTCGGAACCGTCGAACCCGTCGTACCCGCCGGGCACTTCGGGAGGGGTCCCGCATCCGGAGGCGTCCGACCCACTGCACCGCTTCCCCGGCGGGGCCGGCGTCCCCGTCCACGTCCCGGACGGCGTCCGGCTCCTGCCGCCCCTGTCGCCGCCCGCCGACGGCGGCCCGACGCACCGGAGCGGGATATCCGCCCCGCGTCCCGGGCACGCGGCCGCGCCGCCCGAGGCGTACGGCGCCCGCGACGCACTGGGCCGCCCCGGCCCCGACCAGACCACCGCCCGGCACGACGGGAGCGCACCGGCCGGATGACCACCGCGAGCATCTCCACCC
>NZ_JAHHIU010000219.1 GCF_024539815.1 Streptomyces hayashii | reverse complement strand
GCCCTCGCCCGCCCTCCTCACTCACGACCAGCAGCGCGTCGCCGCACGACTCGTCTACGGAGCCTCCAACCAACTGATAGCTCGCCAGGTCAACTTGACCGTGTTCACGGTGGCCAGCCACCTCGCCGCTGCCCGCCGCAAGCTTGACGTCCCGAACTCCTCGCGCGCCGTCCTCACCCATGCCCTGCTCACGGCTCGGGAAGTGCCGCCGCCCTCCACCACCGGGCCGGCACCGGAATTCACCGAGCACGACCGGCAGGTCATCCGCGCGGTCGCCGAGCACACGCTCAACAGCGAGATCGGTGGTGCGATCGGAGTGCGCGCCGACGACGCGCGCGCGGAGATCGACGCCGTCGTATCCAAGGCGGGCGCCCACAACGCGGTCCACCTCGTCGGCCTGGCCCGCGCCTGGGGCATCCTCACAGACACTGCCCCGCCCCGCCTCCGCAGCCAGCCCGTGCCCGCCGCGGCCAAGGCCACGGCAGGAGCAGCGTGATGGCCACTGTGGGCACACCGGCGTACGCGATGCTTCCGGTCCGCACCGGCGCGGCAAGAGCTGAGGCCGCGGCACTCGCCCAGGAGACCACCCGCAGACTCGCCGAGCAAGGCATCGACCATCCTGCTGATCAGCTGGTCGCCCTCATCCAGTCGCAGGCCACCGTCACCGGCCTCTACGACGACGGCGAACTCGCCGGATGTCTCGTCGTACACCCCGGCGCGGATCTGCCGCACTGGAGCCACGGCTGCCCGGGCCCCGGGATCTGGGTGTCCCTGGTCCCGCCGGTGCCGGGACACGACGACCAGGCGGCGCGACTGCTCACGCTGTGGCTCGCCGACCACGCGGCACAGCACGGCTTGGAGTGGGTCTGGTGGGAGGTCCCAAGTGACTCCCAGACCCGCGCGACGTTGCTGGCCCTGCTCCGTGATCTTGGATGGGAGGACCTGCCGCCTGTCCGCCGCGCCGACGGCGAACGCATCACGCCTCTGCGACTGCGCGCCGAGCCGCGCCCCGCTCCCACCGTGGCGATCTCCGCTGCTGACGACGCACTCCCCTTGCCGGAGGTGAGCGCCCGATGAACACCCATGCACCCACCCTGTCTGCCGCTGCCGACCCGCGCCAGCGGCCGCCCGACGGTGTCCGGACCCTCACCCCTCGGGCCCGCAGCCAGCGCCCCGCACCCGTGCCGCCGTGGCGCCCCGCAGGAGCGCAGGCTCTCGCTCGGCAGAGGACCGCCATCAACCAGGCCGCACTGCGGCAAGTCGACGGGCCGCCGCACGTGGTCCTGTATGCCCTCACCCGTGCAGACCTGGACCCGCACGACGACCTCGCCGCCGCCCAGGGACACGCCGCCCGGCACTCCTTCTCCGTCGCCGACCGGATCGTCGACACGCGCGACGGCCACGGGGACGGCGACGACCCCACCCTGCGGCGCGGCTACGCCCGTGCGCTGCGCCTCCTCGCCGACCCGGCCTCGCCCGTCCGCGGCGTCATCGCCGTCAGCCGCACTTCGGTATCCCCCATCGACCGGATCTACGAAGCCCAACTGCATTGGATTGCCGCTCGGTCGGGCGGGCTGTGGCTGGTGCGCGCCGAGACCGACATCTGACCAGCCCAACCAATCGAGAGGCAGACGCATCACGATGACTACGCCCGGCAGCCCGCCCAACTGGCCCGCCATCGGCCGCGACCTGACCACGCGGGCCGAGATCGCCAGGGAGTCGTGGCGCACGCCCGCCCACCGCCGGTCCGCCACGCCTGCGGACGTGTTCGCGGCGGCCCGGAAGGCAGACGCCGACAACGCCCTCTCCCTAGGGGAGATCGTGGTCCGGTACGGCTGGCCAGGGTGGTCCCAGGTCGGTGAGAACGGATGCCAGGCCGCAGTGGCCATTGCTGTTCACGCCGATCAGGACCGCCAGCTTCAGAGCCGGTTCCTCGCCGCCTTGCACGAGGCGGCGCAGCAAGGCGAGGCGCCCAGTGGGCCCACGTGCGGGACCGGATGCTCGTCAACAGCGGGCAGGCGCAGCTGTACGGAACCCAGCATTGGTACCGCCCCGACGGGCTCCTCGAACCGCACCCGATCACCGATCCCGCCCAGCTCGACGCCCGCCGGGCCGACGCGGGCCTGCCGCCGTACACCGAACAGGCCCGCCGTCTGCGCGGCACGGGCCAATCGCATCCTTATCCGCCCCCGCTGCGGTGGGGCCCGCTCCTGCACCCGACGCACGCGCGGCGTGACCGCGCCACCACCCCAGCCCGAGTCGGTCCGAGCCGCAACCCGCCCAAGGAGATGCCCTCTTGTCCCTTGCAGAGCCCACCTTCGACAACGAAATCCGCATCGTGTGCTGGAACGTCGAGCACAACGGCCGCGGTCGGCATGGAGGGGAAGACCACCGCGACCTGGCCCGCGACATCCTCGTCTCCATCAAACCGCACGTCGTGCTGCGCCAGGAGCTGACCGGCGCGTGGGACCGAGGAAAGGGGGACCTGTACGCCGAGGCCAACCGGCTCGGCGGCCTCACGCCGTTCATGGCCGCCCCGCGGGAAGGACGCAGCCGTAACCCGGTCGGCGTGATGGTCGACCCCAACCTGTTCTTCGTCGACGGCGAGTTCGAGCACGACATGCCGTGGAAGCCGATCTGCAATCCCCGCGTCCGCCTCAAGGGCTGCGCGAAGCCGATCGACCTCGCCTCGGCGCACCTGTGCCACTTCGACCCGGACCTGCGCGCGACCGAGGCGCGGCGGCTCACCACCCTCGCCGACAACTCCCGCAGCGCCCTGGTCGGGATGGACGCCAACAGCTACCCGCACCGCACGGACCTGGAATCCGTGGCGCTCCCGGACTGGGACAAGGTCGAGGACCGCGTGCACTACCAGCACCGCACCATCGAGCGCGCCGGCCGACGTGTCTCGGACACTCGACCGGACGAGATCCTCTCCGGCGGCAACCCGGTCTTCACCGACCTCGGCCTGCACGCCGCCACGGCCCTCGGCCAGCCCGGCGCGCTTGCGGCTACGGCGAGCCTGAAGCGCACCGACCAAGGGCCCGCCCAGCGCATTGACCGCATGTACTGCACCCCCGACCTCGCGCCGGCCCTGACCGGCTTCGAGGTCCTGGCGAACGACGACGTGCGAGCGGTCTCCGACCACGCCCTGCTTCTCGCTCGGTTCGACCTCGACGTCCTCCGCCGAGCCCTCACGCCCACCCGCTGACACCTCTACCTCCGGGGAGACCTTCGTGCTCATCAACGTGGCGATCTGCAATTTCGAGAACAACGGCTGCGGCGACCGCGACCTGTGGCAGCGCATGCACGACCGCCTGGCCTCGCTCGACCTGCACCTGCTCCTGCGGCAGGAGATGTGGGGCGCCCACGACAACGGCAACGCGCTCGCGGACGCGGCCGAAGCCGTGCTGGGTATGGTCGGTTCCATCGGCCGCGAGTGCTGCACCGCCGTCTACCACGACCCGAAACTCTTCATCCCGGTCAGCGAGTACCCGAATTCCGGTCCCGTGTGGGCGCTCCCGCCGACCGTGTGCAGATTCCAGCTCGCCGGAACGGCTCCCGACGCCACCCCGCTGATCGTGGGCTCCTACCACCTCAACTACTGCTCCACCACAACGCGCCTGGCGGAGGCCGAGTGGCTGACCAAGTGGAATGACAAGTGGGTGAAGGACGGCGACCGGTACGTCCACTACCCTGCGCTGCTCGGCGGCGACAACAACAGCTACCCCGCCGTCGGCACTCCGGGAGACCCCGCCCTGCCCGTCCTGGAGGAGATCCGCGACGAACCCCACCAGGCGCACCGTTCCTACCTCGGGCCGGACGGCGTGCGCCGGATGGACGACCGCCCGGACGACACCCTGCGCACCGCCGGCCTCCAGGACGTCGCCCGACACCTCGTCGCGGCCACGGGTGACACCAGCGCGGTCGCGCCCACGGTCGACGCCTGCGACACCCACGGCCCGGACGCGCGCATCGACCGGATCTACGCCAGCCATCAGCTCTTGCCCGCCGTCCGCGAGGTCGAGGTCGTCGACATGAAGGGCCTGTCCGACCACCACACGGTCGTGGTGCGCCTGGACCGGGACACCCTCACCGAGATCCTCAACCACCCGCTCACCCGGGCGGCGTGACCGATGTCCACGACGCGAGGCCCGCACCTCCTATGCCGCGCTTCCCGCTGGCGCGAATCGCCGCTCCGCTCTGCCGCCCCTCACCCGAGGAGTGCGCTGAGGACTACGCCTGGTTCCGGGCACGCCTCGCCGACCCGAATCTCCTCGACGGCGCGGTTGGGGTGAAGGTGGACGGCGCCGTACTCCTAGCGGTGCCCGTCGGCGGTAGCCGCCGTGGCGGCTACCTGCCGGTGGGCAACGTGGCCGATGCCGTGCGCGTAAGTGCGGCCCTGCGGGGCCGACCCGGATTCCCGCGCATCCGACTCGGCCTGTCGGTCCACCGAGACACCTGCCACACGGTCAACTGGGGTCCGTGCGAGCCCAGGAACGACGCTGAGCGGGGCAGGCACTTCGGGTACGCGCCGTCCGCCATCGACACGTTCGTCCGCCGCCGCTCGATCCTCGACCACCCGGCGGCCCAGGCGGAGCACGACCCGGATCAGGACGACGGGTGGTCCTGGTACCAGGATCCGCTGAAGTCGATGCTCCACGATCTCGGCGGCTGCCTTGCCGTGCTTCTGCTGGGCGCTCTGATCATCCTGCTCGTCTCGGCGGCCAAGGCGATCGCCACCGGTCCCACCCATACTTCCTCTCCTCCCTCGGCGTGGGCACCAACCTTCCCGGTTGGCACCACTTCGACCTCTCCACTGACCTCACGACGATGGGCGGCGCGATGACGAAGCGGGGGTCAGCGAAGGCGGAGCGCAACGAGGTCTTACTCAAGCATCTGGAGACGCTGGACTGGTCCATCAGCGGCTTCGCCCGCCGGATCGCCGCTCGATGCGAGGCCATCCACCTGCCCTACACGGTGGTCACGAGCACTGTCTCGCGATGGTGCAAGGGCGCAACCCCCAGCGACGACCTCGCGGCCGCAGCGTGCCATGTTCTGTCCAATGCCCTGCACCGGGTGGTGACGCCGGAGAGCCTGGGCTGGCCGTCCGACACCGGCCTGGTCGCGGCGCAGTCGCTGGAGTACCTGGACGTCCCTCATGCCGTGCGGATGCTCTCGAAGCTGTGGGCCCTGGACGCCATGCGCCGGCGCAACGTCGTCAAGAGCGCATTCTCACCGAGCGTCTTCGGCCCCGCATCGAGGGAGGCGCTCGTCATGCCGGCCGACGCCGTGATCGGTGGTCACGGGCAGCACAAGGTGACCGCGGCGGATATCGACCTTCTCGACGAGCAGACGCGGTTGTTCGGCAAGCTCGACTCCCAGCACGGCGGGGGCAAGTTCCGCGGCGCGTTCGCGTCGATGATGGACACGCACGCCACGCCGATGTTGAACGGAAGTTTCTCCGCCCGGACTGGGCACCGGCTGTACGGCAGCGTGGTCGACGCCGTCCTCGCGATGGCCTCGATGGCCTACGACGACCAGCTTCCCGGCCTGGCCCAGCGTTACGACCTTCAGGCGATGCGGCTGGCCCAGGCGATCGGCGACCGCGCCCGCATCACCCGGGTCCACATCCACCAGGCCCGGTTGGCGGCGACGCAGGGAGGGCAGGCGGATGTGCTCGCTCACGCGCGTAGCGCTGTGCTGGCGGCCAAGGGAGCGCCGCCTCTGGTCAGGGCCTACGCGTGCGTGACCGAAGCCCGGGCGTGGGCGCTGAACGGTCAGGTGGACCAGGTTGTGGCGGCGGTGAAGCGGGCCCGCGAGTTCTTCGTCCGCGCGCTGAGCAGCACGGGCCCGGCCTGGCTCGAGTGGTTCGACTTGCGCGAGCTGGAAGGACAGGCGGCGTGGGCGTTCGCCGTCGCCGGCCTGGCCGAGCAGGGCGCTCAGGCCCTGAAGGAGGCGGCGGCCCTTCCGTCGGACCGGACGCGCGACATGGTGGAACTCTTGATCACCGAGGCCGAGCTAGCGCGGCTGCGCGGTGACTCGGCCGAGCACACGGCGGCGGCAAGGCGGGCCTCCCAGGCGTCGCAGCACCTGATGAGTCGACGGCTCTCCGAGCGCCTGGACCGCCTGAACGCGGGCGAGCCGCTGCGCGATTTCTGAGCTTCTCGGCCTCCGCCAGGACGCCCCGCGCCCGGGGCCGCGATGTGCCGGAGCGCGCGGCCCGGTGGCGGGTCAGCCCGCGGGGAAGAGGTCCCGGTAGATCACGTGGGACCTGAAGGCGCCGCCGTGGTGCGGGGAGATCAGCGATCCACGGTGCTGTTGCCCCTCGGCGGTGTGCAGGGAGGCCTGGAGCTGATAGTCCGGGTGAACACGGTCGTCGCTGAGGGCGGCCGCGAAGGTGAGCTCCAGGGCGTCTCCGGGCTCGACCGGTACGGGGCTGTCGAAGAGCGGCAAGTAGATGGTGGCCCAGTTCGTCTTCATGCGCAGCGCGTCGAGCGGCTCTTCGTCGGGCAGGCACCAGAGGTTGAGCCACGTGAGCACGCCGTCCACGAGGCCAGGCCGCGTGATGGTCAAGAGCGTGGTCGTACGCTGCTGCGTCTGCAGGTCACCGTTGAAGTCGAGCACCTCGACGGGAGCGCCCTCGGAGAGCAGCGCGTCGGCGGGCGGGTTCTCGACCCTGAGTCGCACGTCGAAGGGCCTGCCGTGCCAGTCGAAGATGCTTCGCAGGTACGGGAGTGCGGCCTCTGCGAACGCCACGGGCTGGTCGGGGAGCAGGTCGGACAGGCGGACCGCAGCGGCCAAGGTGACCGCGCGGTGGGGGATGACCAAGCCGTCGGGCTCCAGGAGGCGGGTGCGGGCGTCGGCCAGGACGGCTGCCGCGCCTTCGGCGCCGGCGAGCGAACCGATGATCTCGGCGACGCAGACATCGACGCTGGGTGCGAAGTGGAGGCTGGTCGACTCGCCAAGCAGGATCGTGATCCGGTCCGAGGGCTCATGGGCCGGCAGGTTGGCGGCCGCCTTGTGGAACGCGTCCTCGATGACCTCGATGGCCACTGCGTGCCGGGCTCCAGCCTGCACGCCTTCGCGTGCCCAGAGCAGGTCCTGGCCTGTTCCGATGTCCAGGATGCGCCGGTTCGGTGCCAGGTGCGCCAGTGCGGCGCGGAACCGGTGGTTGCGCTCGTCGTCGGTGGTCATGGTCGTGTAGAGGAACGGGTCGTAGATCGGGTACTCGCCCACGCTCGGCCACAGAGCGGGGCGCCCCTCTCGCTCGGGGCCGGGGTCGACGCGCACGCTCACGGTGTGCCCGGGGATCTCGATGTCCTGGATGTCGCTCATGGTCTGCCTTTCGCGGAGGTTCGGGGTCCGCCCAGCTCCGCTGCCGCGACTGCCGGCGCGTCGTGTGCTGGGTGACGGGCTCAGGTGCCGGTCGTGTGCCAGGTGATCCTGGGCGGGGTGTCGAGCGGCCGCCGGACGGCGGCTTCGGAGGCACACCGGGTCCCGACGTAGAGCCAGCCCAGGAGCTGTTCGTCGTCGTCGACGCCGAGGTACTTGTGTACCTGGGGTGCCTGGATGGCGGCGCCGGTGCGCCAGATCGACGCGAAGCCGTGGCTGTGCAGGAGCAGCGAGAGGGTGGTGACCATGCCGGTGGTAGCGGCTAGTTGCTCCCACTCGGGGACCTTCGGGTGGTCGGGCACGGGCCGGTGCACGATCGACAGGAGCAGGGGCGCGCGCAGCGGCTTTCCAGCGGCGCGGCGGGACCGTTCCGGGGTTTCAGCGGCTTCGCCGAGCGCGTCGCCGAGTCGGGCCCGCTCGTCGCCGCTCACCGCGACCAGTCGCCAGGGGCGAAGCCGCCCGTGGTCGGGTGCGGTGGCCGCGGCCTGGACGAGGCGCTCCAGGTCGGTGCGGCCGGGGGCGGGCTCAGTCAGGCGGGGTGCGCTGCGCCGTGTGAGGACCGCGTCCAGCACCGGGTTCGCGGATCGGGTCATCGGGTCGCCTCCCGGACGGGCGCGCGCTCAGGATCGTCGTGGGGTGCCTGCGGGGTCATTCGCAGGTCGCCGCCGGCCACGCGCCGGAGGATCGGGGCGGTGGCCGCGGTGGTGATGACGGTCATGATCACCAGGAGGGTGAACAAGGTCTCGGTGATGACGCCGGTCTGCAGGCCGATGCCCAGGACGACGAGTTCGGTCAGGCCGCGGCAGTTCATGAGCGTGCCTACGGCGGCCGACCAGCGCCAGTCGGAGCCGGTGAGCCGGGCGGCGCAGGCCGCGCCGCCCCACTTGCCGACGACGGCGATGGCGAGGATGGCCGCGCCCCAGCCCCATTGTCCGGCGGGTAGGACGGAGAAGTCGGTGTGCAGGCCGGCGTCGACGAAGAACAGCGGCAGCAGGAGCGGCAGGACGACGGCGCGGATGCGCGCGGCGCTGCGTTCGACGGTCGGAAGGCCGCGGGGGGCGACGGCGCCGAACAGGAACGCGCCGAAGGCGGGGTGCACGCCGATCTGGTCGGTGGTGTACGCGCTGAGGCACAGCCCGGCGAACAGGAGGGCAAGGAGGAGTTCGTCGCCGGTGCGGCCGGCGCGCTCGAGCAGGGTGCGCAGCAGAGGGCGTATGAGGGCGAGGGCGGCGGCGTAGGCGGCGGTGAGGGCGAGGGTGGTCAGGGCCGAGATGGCGGTGCCGGTGGTGGCCAGGGCGACGGCGGCGGTGAGCAGGCACCAGGCGAGGGCGTCGTCGGTGGCGGCGCAGGCCAGGGCGAAGGTTCCCAGGGGCGTGGTCTCCAGGCCGCGGTCGGCGAGGATCCGGGCGAGGACCGGGAAGGCGGTGATGCTCAGGGCGACGGCGACGAACAGGGTGAACGGCAGCCGCCCGACGCCGTCGGGGGCGAAGTGCGGGTAGAGGGCAGCGGCCAGTGCGGCGCCGAGGGTCATGGGGAGCAGGAGGCCGGTGAGGCTGACCGCGGCGACGGCGCCGCGGGTCGTGCGCAGGCTGCGCAGATCGAGTTCCAGTCCGATCAGGAACAGGAACGCCAGGAGGCCGACGGTGCCCAGGGCGGAGGTGACGGGGAGAACCGAGGGCGGCAGGAGGTGCTGCTGGACGGTGGGTGCGAGCCAGCCGAGCAGCGAGGGACCGAGCAGGATCCCGGCCAGGATCTCGCCGATGACCGGCGGTTGGCCGAGCAGCCTGACGGCCCGCCCGCCGGCCTGGCAGGCGAGGATCACGACCGGGACGGCGAGGAGCACGGGCAACAGCGGGTCGGACACGACAGCTCCAGGAGTCGGGCGATGGACCGCACGACGGTGCGGCGGCCGGGCGGGAACCGGGGGTGGATCAGGCGCGGGTCAGCGGCAGGGTGGTGCAGCGCAGTGAGCCAGGGATTCGGGTGACCTCGCTGTAGTCGACGGCGAGGACCTCGAGTCCGCGTGCGGCGAGCTGCCCTGCGATTCGGTCGCTGCCGGCGGTGACGATCACGGTGTCCGGAGCGATCGCCAGGACGTTGGCCTGGACGGCGCGCGCTTCTGCGTCGGTGACGTCGACAAGGGCGAAGTGCTGCTCGAAGAATCGCAGCTCGCCGAGCGGGAAGACCTCGCGGTGGATGAGGGCGGTGTCGGGCGCGACGATTGTGAAGTGGTCGTCCAGGTGGACGATGCCGTCGACAGCGAAGCGGACCGGGCGGACCTCACGGTCGACGCCGTGGTGGGCCAGCGCCCGTTGCAGTGCCCCGACACCCTTGGGGGACGTCTCTTCGCCGAGGCCGACCAGGACTGTGCCGGTGTGCAGGGCGACGTCACCGCCCTCGATGGTGCCCTCGTCCAGGTGGGCGACGTGCGGGGCGCCGGTCAGCAGCGGGGCAAGCGCGTCGGCCTCGGGGCGGCGTTGCGTGGCGTTCAGGCGCGCCATGACCAGGACGTGGTCGATGACGAAGGCGATGTCGCGGGGGTAGTGCTGGACCGGGCAGCCCGGCGCGGTGTCGAGGAGGGTCACCTCGGTGCCGCGGCCGCGGAGGAGGTCAATCAGGGTGTCCTGCTGGGTGCGGACGGTAGCTGGGTCGTACGGCTTCCAGGAACTGGTGGTCTTCTGGCGGGTCAGGACGGGGTGGACGCCGGGGCCGTCGAGGTTGGGGGTGACGTCGCTCGCGTAGCGCATGGCGACGTGGCGCAGGGTGCCGTACTCGCTGGTGGCGTGCGGGGTGAGCACGATGGGTCTCCTGGGCGGGGTGCGGGACGGGTCGGAGGCGAGCCGGACGCGGCGCAGACGGTCCCAGGAGGGTGCGGGTCCGGGGCCGGCAGGTCAGGACTGCCGGCCCCGGAGATCTCGCGGGGGTCAGCCGACGGGGCTCTTCTTCTGGGTGTCCGGCACCTGGGGCAGCCAGTGCACGGCGTCGTCGCGGAAGGACTGGTTGACGGGGACGAGGTCGGCTCCGCTGGTGTCGTCCAGGGCCGTGACGACGATGCCGAGCTCCGGGACGCCGTTGTCGATGGCCGCGAGGCGGGTGCCGCAGGTCGGGCAGAAGCTGCGCTTGGCCTCGCCCTCGAACGTCTCGAACCAGATCTGCTCGCTCTCACCGGTCCAGGTGACGGCCTCGGGAGCGAAGCCAGCCCACCACATCATCGGGCCGCCGCCGAGCTTCTTGCAGTGCTGGCAGCTGCAGGTGTGCGGGTAGACGGCTTCGCCCTTGACGGTGAAGCGGATCTTGCCGCACAGGCATCCGCCGGATCGCTCCTGGGCGGCGGCGACGATGTCGGGGGTGGCGTTCATCAGTTCATCTCCGAGGCGCGGTGGGCGAGTTGAGCCCACCAGTGTGTCATCCCCTCGGTGATCGTCAGCCAGCCGTCGAGGGCCTGGGGCAGGTCGACGTGGAAGGTTTCACTCTCCTTGATGAACCTGGCCAGGCCCTCGATGTGGGCGGCCTCGACGCTCATGCCGCCGACCTGGGCGGCCTCGTGCTCGTCGTCGAGGTGGAGGTCGTAGTAGTAGTGCAGGGCCTTGAGCTCGCTGCCGCTGCGGCCGATGGTCAGCTCGCCGTAGCGGTTGGTGATGTCGCGCAGGATCTCAGTCTCGGCGATCGCCACGGCCTCGGTGGCGTAGTAGGCGCCGGCGATGTGGCTGGGCATGTGCGAGCCGACCATCCACTGATGGAGGTTGACCAGCGTCTCGGTCTCGGGCGCGGGCACGTGGCCGTTGACGAGCAGGCCGAGGTCGGAGAGGAGCGCGTTGGTGTAGAGGACGTAGTGCGCGGGCACCTTGCCGCGCTCGCCGCCCTCCTCCAGGTGGTTGCGACGCAGCTCGTGCGCGAGCTCGGGGCAGTAGCCCTCCACGGCGGTGGCGGCCGCCTTGAGGTACTGGGCGTTGTAGCGGGCGAACACCGAGAGCTCCTCGATGTACATCCGGGCCTGGCGCTCGTTGAGGTCGGCCGCGCCCACCTTCTCGGCGATCCGCGCGTACGCCCAGTCGACCAGCGGGGCCAGGTGCGCGGTGACCAGGGCGGTGCCGGAGGTGAACTTGCCCAGGAGGGTGCCGTTGACGGCGCTCTGCGTTTCGGGGTGGGCCTTCAGATAGGCCTGGACGAGGCTGTTGTCGGGGGTCATACGTCGGCGTCCTTGGGGTCGGAGGGGTGGGGGGTCAGGCGCAGGCCGCCGGTGGCTCCCAGGGCACGGACGGCCGTCAGGAGCTTGGCGTTGTCGGGCAGGACGACGATGTCGCCGCTGTTGAGAGCGGTGACTGTGTCCCGGTCCAGGCCCGCGCCGTCGAGGGCGACGCCCACCTGGTGGCCGCGCAGCAGGACCTGATGGGAGTCGCCGTCGCCGTCGAGCAGGGTGGTCACCTGGTACGGGGCGATCACGCGGATGCTGGCGCCCGGAGTGACCCGCTTGGGGTTGAAGGCGTCCGCGGCTTCCTGGCGGGAGAGGTCGCCTTCGACGAGTTCCCAGCCGCCGTTGCTCAGCAGGGTGGCCCACCGCTGCTCGGCGTGCTGGCGGGCGGCGCCGCGGACGCGATCGGCGGCGACGGTGAGGAGCTCGCGGCCCACGCCGGCCAGCCGATCGGCGACGGCACCGGGCCCTGCGGCCGTGTCCGCCATCACGGACGGCTCGTTGAGCGGGTCGTCGGGCCCGTCCCCGGCCAGGTCGGCGAGGATGTCCGGGATGATGCGGCTCTGCAGGATCTGCGCGTACGGGTAGGTGTACAGCGGCATGGCCACCGAAACGGAGAAGGAGTCCTGGGTGCCGACGTGGAAGACCCGGCGGGGCAGGAAGAGGGCGTCGCCCGGCTCCAGAAGGAAGTGCTCGGCTTCCTCCAGCAGCGCGCGATAGTCGCCGTAGGTGGGCTCCTTGCCGCCGGTGAGCTTCTCGTACTGCTCGGCGGGCCAGCAGTAGAAGTTTTTGGCGTTGGGGCCGAGGTGGACGAGGAAGGCGTCCTCGTAGCCCTCGTGGATCCCGAAGGCGGTGCCAGCGTAGTTCCCGGCGAAGGCGACCTGTTCGGCGCCGCCCAGCGGCAGACCCCACCCGTCGATGAGGGTCTTGAGGAAGGTGCCGAGGCCGGCAGCGAGGGCGGGGCTGACGGTCTCCAGGTTGTTGATGACCAGGGAGAACCGCTCGGCGCCGGCGAGGTCCTGCATCCACGGCACGAAGGCGTCCACGCCCCCGTCCCAGGACGGGGCGGTCAGCGCCGGGGGCAGAAGGTCGTCGCGGCGGTCCTCGCCGACGTAGACGCGGGCATGCGCCTTGATATCGGTGCCGGCAGCGTGGGCCCGGCGGATGGCCTCGAACCCGGTCAGGACGTCGTCGGGGCCCGCCGCCGTGGCGGGAATGATGCCCTTGAACAGGAAGGGCGTGGTCCGCCCGGTGGTGTGGTCGGGGAAGGTGCCGGTCCAGAAGGTCCGGTCGGGCGGCCAGGGGTAGGCGGTGTCCATCAAGGATCTCCTGACGTCGGGGCGGACTGCCGTATTCGGGTGCCGGGGGCGGTCGCGAGGGGGTGCCGGGGTCAGCCGAGGTAGTCCTCGGGGCCGCCGCGGCGGACGGTGTCGAGGGTGAAGCAGTGGAAGCCGCCGCCGAACAGCCGCCGGTGGCGGTGGCGGACCGGGACGACGGTGAACCCGCGGGCCTCCAAGACCTTGATCAGCTCGGGGTAGAGAGAGTTGACGAGGACGGTGTTCTCGTCGACGGACAGCAGGTTGATGTCCATGTACCGGCTGCCGATGGGGATGACGAAGCCGAGGTCGCTGTAGTCCGGGAAGTTGCTGTCGTCGGTCTCGGGGGCGTAGATCACATCCCAGGACTGCATGGTCTTGGGCAGGTACTTCAGGTAGGCCGGGGAGCGCAGCAGCATCAGACCGGGGCGCAGCGGGACCAGGACGCTGTCGATGTGGTTGTCGGCCATGGCGTCCAGGCGGTGGAACCGCAGGTCGCGGATGTTGTCCCTCAGCCAGCGCAGGGCGAGTTCGTGGTTGTGGTTGGCGACGTTGACCAGGACGTCGCGGCCCAGGCGCATGCACTGCGCGCCGTCGAAGACCATCTCCAGACCCAGGCCCTCGATCGCGCCGGCGCACTCGCCGTCGGTGGCGCGGCGGACATCCAGGTTCTGGCGGGTGAAGTAGGCGGTGTCCAGGGAGTCGCGGGTCAGGGCCGGGCGCGGCATGCTCAGCCAGTTCGCCCCGTCCTGGTAGTAGCGGTAGAAGGCGGGCTTGAGCAGGTCGTTCTCGAAGATGCGGGCGCGGACGTGGGGCGCGGTCTCCACGATGGTGTTGCCGAGGATGATGGTCTGGTCGCGGACGTTGAGCGGCGGGGTGGCCCTGGCATCCCAGTGCGGGGAGCGGATGTCGACGTCCTTGCCGGGCGCCACCGGCCGCAGGACCTTCACCCCGCATCCAGTCAGGGCCTCGGCCAGGCCGGCGATGTCCTCGTTGAGCTCGTCGACCAGCTGCGCGGGGATCGGCAGGAGATCCTCCCCCGACGGGCTGGTGTGCTGGCCGAGGACCGGGGCCACGTTGTCGTAGAAGAACAGCCGCCACGAGGTGTCGGTGTGGTGGGCGTCGTAGTGATCGGCGCGGCCGAGGACGACTTCCTCGAGCCGGGTGAACTCGTCGAAGCTGTTCAGGGCCAGCGGCGAGGCGGGCGCGGGCTGAGGCATGGTGGGCCGCCTCCTCGGCGGCGGGCGACGGCGGGCCCCTGTCTCCGGCGCGCGGGTGCGCGGCCGGGGTGGGCGGTGCCGTACGGGGTTCGGAGGTCAGGTGAGGACGAGGTCAGGCGGCCGAGGCGTGCCGGTACGGGGTGCAGGCGGCGTCGGAAGCAGCGGCGAGCCGGGTGATGATGTCCTCGATCACGCACGGCTGGTCGGGGGTGGCGCGGCGCCGAAAGAAGTAGCCGGAGCACCACGGGACTTCGCCGAAGCGCGGCAGGTGCTGCGCGGCAAGGGCGCGGGCCTCAGGCAGGCGCCGCCAGGGGATCTGCGGGCACCAGTGGTGGATGGGGTGGAACATGTCGTCGAGGTGGCCGCCGAGCAGGTGCCGGGTGAGCCAGTGGGACGTCCAGCCGCGGGTCTGCAGGAGGATGTCGCCGTTCTCGATCAGCCCGGCATGGTTGCCGAGATCGGTGATCCAGGTGACGGCGGGCCGCACCAGGACGAGGGGGAGCAGCCAGTAGAGCAGCACGTAGGGCACGCCGCCCACAGGCCACAGCGCGGCGAGGGCGCCGCCCCACAGCACGGCCCGGGTGGCGAGGGCCCGCCAGCTCTCCCCCGGCGCGCGGGTGAGAAGGGTCAGCACTGCGGTCTTCGGCAGCCGCCACAGGGCGTTGCGCACAATGACCCGCAAGACGAAGGCGCGGCGGGTGGGCGCCTGGCCAGCGGCGCGGATGTTGCCGGCGCGGTAGGACTGGAACATCGGGTCGTCCTCCGAGCCCAGCTTGGCGTGGTGGACGTAGTGGCTGCTGCGGTAGGGCTCGAAGCCTTCGCCGAGCAGGCCGGTCAGGAGGTAGCCGACGATCCGGTTGGCGCGGCGGGTGGCCATGAGCTTGGAGTGCACGCACTCGTGGCCGAGGTTGGACAGGTGGCGTTGACGCACCCCGATGTAGCAGACCGCGAGCAGGGGGCCGACGACGTGACCGATGAGGTGGCCCGCGAGCGCTACGGCGGCGATCGCCATGAGGTCCCAGGCGACGTCCCACAGACCAATGGTCGGGCGCCCGCAGAGCTTTTCCAGGTCGGCGATGAGCTGCTGCCCGAGGGCCTTACGCACAGGGCCGGAGGCTCCGGTGCCGTTGCGGGTCCTGCCGGCGGCGGGGCTGCCCATCAGGTTCTCCAGTCGACGCGGTGCGGATGAAAGGGGCCGAGCTCCGGCGCGCCTTCCGCAGGGCGGGCAGCACGGGCGACCTGCCGTTGGGCGGGCGCACCGGAGCACGACGAAGGGGTGGATCAGCCGCGGGTCAGGCCGCGACGAGGGCGCTGTCCGGGCGCATGCCGGCCTTCAGGCTGGGGGCGTCCGGGCGCATGCCGGCCTTCAGGCTGGGGGCGTCCGGGCGCATGCCGAGCTTCAGGTCCGCGGCGTCCGGCCGCATGCCGGCCTTCAGGCTGGGGGCGTCCGGGCGCATCCCGGCCTTCAGCACCGGGGCGTCGGGGCGCATGCCGAGCTTCAGGTCCGCGGCGTCCGGCCGCATGCCGGCCTTCATGCCGGTGTCCGGGGTCATTCCTGCGGTAGCGGTCATCGAGTTCTCCCTGCTCGGTCGCGGGTGATCCGCGAGTCCGGGTGATCGGGCTGTGGAACTACCGGGCCGCGGGTCCGGTGAGGTGCTGAACCGTCGGCTCGGCACGCCGTGGCGTGGGCGCATGCCGGTGGAGAGGGCCGCGCCGGGGCATTGCCCCTCCACCTGTGAAGGAGCATTGCGTGGCGGTCACGCCGGGCGCTTGGCCAGTCACGCTAGGACTCGGCCGAGGAGGGCCGCAACGGCTCTGCCCGTTGCGCCGGTTGCACGTGACCGTTGCGCCACCGTTGCGCGCGAATCCTGGTTGACCTGGTGAAACGCCAAACCCTGTTCGTGAGCGGGCCCCATTTCGGGCCCATTGGACGCGGGAGGACGGGCAGGAGGGCTTCTGCTGCTCGTTCGGGCGCGGCTATTTTGTGGCCCCGCCGAGGACCCGAACGCCAGATCACCGTGGGGCCCGGCTTCCCTCGAACTCCGCCCGGAAACAACGGCCTTGAGGAGTACCCGTGCTCAACCCCGTCGTCATGAAGTCCGACCTGCTGTTCAGCCTGCGGGACGCCCTTCGCGTAGAGGCCTTCGTCGAGGTGACCACCCCGACCATGCGCAGAGCCGACCTCGGCCCAGGGCGCCGTCTGCCGGTGGACCATGACGGCGGACGGTTCCTGCGGGCGATGATCGGGCCGGCCCTGCGCGTGAACCTGGAGCATCACCGGCGCATCTTCGAGATCGGCGCGTGTTTCCGGCCCGAGAAGCCCGACGAGCTGCACGCGCCCGAGTTCCAGATGCTCGACCTCTACGCCGCCGACGAGGATTTCGGCTTCCTCCTGGCGCTCGCCGAGAGGCTGATCGGCCCGCACCTCCCGTACACCCTGCAGCGCGTCTCCGTTGCCGGCCACGTCCGCGACCAGTTCGGCATCGACCTGCGCCGCGAGCCCCTCGGGGACCTTCCCGTTCAAATGGCCGCCCGCCTGGGCATGAGCATAGACGTGCCGTTCAAGACGGTGCTCGGGCAGTACGTGGAGCGCGAGGTGGAGGTCCAGAGCACCGGCGCCGCGCTGTTCCTGACCGAGTACCCGGTCGGCGGGGACGAGCCGTGCGCCCGCTTGGCACCCGGCACGACGGCCGTCCTCAACCGCTTCGAGGTCCTGGTCGACGGCATCGAGGTCGTCCACGGCTACGAGGACGAGCCCGACGGGGCCGCGTTCGTCGAACGGGCCCGCGCGGTGGACCTGTACGACGACGAGCAGGCCCTGGCCAGGGAGGCAATCGACGCGGGACGTGTGCCGGGCGGCAGCGTCGGACTCGGCATCGGCATTGAGCGGTTGTGCATGGCCGCCTCCGGAGTCAAAGACATCAGCGTCTTCCAGCCCTCGCCCCAGTTCTGACCGTCCGGAAGGAGTAGCGATGGACCTGTCGCTGCGCCCGCTCGACGAGAGCGGCTTCGGCGCCATCGTCGATGCCAACCTCGCGATACACGCCGAGCGCCTCGCGCCCCAGCTGGCCGCGGCCCTGCATCAGCACCGGCTGCTGATCGTGCCCCGCCAGCACCTGAACCACGCCGACTTGCTGACCGTCGCCTCCTGTTTCGGGACGGTGGACACCAGCGTCGACCGCCGGTACGCCGTCGGCGGCTTCCCGGGCCTGACCGTCATCAGCAACATCGTCGAGGACGGCAAGCACATCGGCGTCTACGACGGGGACAACGAGGAGGAGTGGCACGCCGACAACAGCTTCAAGCCCCAGCTCACCTCGGCGACGATGCTCTACTCGGTCATCACCCCCCAACGCGGCGGCGAGACCCGCTTCGCCGACGCGACCCGCGCCTACGCCGACCTTCCCCCGGCGGTGCGACAGCGGATCGAGGCGATGCGCGCGGTGCACTCCATCGAGCAGCTCGGCGCGCTCCAGAGCCAGGCCAGTGGCGGTCAGTCGTCGATCGCGGCCGGGAGTCTGGCCGCGAGCCCCGAGGTCGTCCACCCGCTCGTCCTGACCCACCCCGCAACCGGCACCCGATCCCTGCTGCTCGGCTCCATGGTGATCAGCGGCGTTAGCACGCTCGCCGAGCAGGAGAGTCGTGCGCTGCTGGAGGAGCTGCTGGAGCACACGACCAGCGCGCCGTACGTCTACAGCCACCGCTGGGAGCATGGCGACCTGGTCGTGTGGGACAACCTCGCCACCCTCCACACTGCCTCCCCCTGCGACAGCTCCCGCCACCGCCGGCTTCTGTACCGCGCCGCCGTCCGATAGCCGAAAGCCCTCACGTTCACACCGCCGGATGACCTGCGGCGAGAACACGAGGTTGCCCCCGTAGTCGGCCCTAGGGTGTGCCCATGACCGCGAAGGTTCCCCTGAAAGAGACCGCTCTCAACGCTGATCGGATTGCCCGCATCGGCCGCGAAGTCCACGCCGTATGCCCCGAGTTCGACACCGACGCGTTCGTGACCTCGGTGATGGCGGACCTTCCCCGGCTGGAGCTGGGCGCCCGGATCGCCCGGACCAGCGAGGGCCTGCACACCTACCTTCCGGTCACCGGCTCCCAGGCCCTCGACGTGCTGCTGCGCTCCCTGCCGCCGACCCCGGAAGCGGCCGGCGTGCCGAACGACTTCGGCCTGCACACCTACTCGTCCCACTCCCATTTCGTGGCGCGCTACCTTCGCACCGGCGAGTACCTGGACCAGGCCCTGGCCGCACTCCCGCGCCTCACCCGGTACTTCTCGGCAGAGGTCGCCGCTCGGCACTTCCTCAACGACTTCCCCGAGGAGACGATGAAGGCGGTCGACACCTGGGCCCGCGACGAGGACTACCGGACCCGCCGGCTCGCGAGCGAAGCCACCCGTCCGCTGCTGCCCTGCGCCCCACGCATCTCCCTGCCGGCTGATGCGGCACTGCCCGTACTCGAACAGCTCTACGGCGATTCCAGCCCCTACGTCCGCACGTCGGTCGCCAACCACCTCCACGACCTGTCCGATACGCAGCCGGATCTGGTACTTGCCACCCTTCAGCGCTGGAAAGACTCCGGTCGAGCTGCCGACAAGCACTTCACCTTCATCGCCCGGCAGGCCCTGCGAAGCAGGTTGAAGAAGGGCTGGCCCGCTGCGTACGCCTTCCTCGGCTACGCCCACGACGCACCGATCGACCTGTCGCCCCTCACTCTGGAGCGCACCGAGCTCGCCGACGGCGACACGCTCAGCTTCTCCGCCACGCTGACCACCACGGCGGCCGTCCCAGTGCACGTGATGTTCGTGATCTCGTCAACGACACCGACCGGCAAGCCGCGCGAGAAGGTGTACTTCCTTCTGCGTGGCACCGCCGAGCCCCACAGCGAACTCCTGCTCACGAAGGACCACGTGCTGCGGTCTACGGCCACCGCGAAGCTGACACCCGGCGACTACTCGATCGCCCTCCAGGTCAACGGGCGCCGATTCCCCGCAGCCGCCTTCACCGTCCTCACTCCCTGACCACTCCCCTCCCCTCCCCTCC
>NZ_JAHHIU010000218.1 GCF_024539815.1 Streptomyces hayashii | reverse complement strand
CCACCGCCCCTGCGCCACGACCCCCACCGCCCGCGCCTTGGCGACACAGTGCACCGGCAGCAGGCTCAGCCCCCAGCCTCCCGCGGCCACCGTCCCCTCCAGCGCTCCGGCGTCGGGCGTGACCGCGAGCCTCACCACGGCCCACCACCACAACGCGCCCAGCCCGAGGCTCAGCACCACGCCCGGCGCGGAGACGGCCCCGCGCCCCGCTATTCGCCCTGCCATGGCCGTCACCTCCAGCTGAGCCTCACGCGGATCACGCGATCACGCAGATCACACGGATCACGCGGATCATGTGGAACACCCGGTGTCCGTCCACGACGTCAGAAAGCCGGGCCTCGTCTCCGGGCGGGGCCGCCGCCGCGCACTCCCGCATCCGCGGGCCCCGTGGGCGCGCTCGACAACCGGTCCCCGAGTCCGCCGGGGCGTCGGATCGCCCCGAGGACCCGAGGACTCACGCGTTCTCCGCCTGGAACATCCAGTGATGCTTCTCCAGGTCTGCGGTGATGCCGATGAAGATGTCCTGGCTCACGGGGTCCGCGTCGCCCGTCGCCCCCACGCGTTCCCGCATCCGGGTGATGACCGCCCCGAGCGCGGCGACCAGCGCCCCGACGGCGTCGGAGTCCTTGACCCAGCCCGCGGGCACGGCGCTGATCCCGCTGCCGGCGGCCACCGTCGACGCACGCCCGTCCGGCGGGACGCCGAGCGCGGAGGCGCGCTCCGCCACCGTGTCGGAGTGGGTGCGGGCGACGTCCACGACCTCGTCGAGCTGGAGGTGGACGGACCGGAAGCGCGGCCCGACGACGTTCCAGTGGACCTGCTTGGCGACGAGCGACAGGTCGACGAGGTCGACGAGCGCGCCCTGCAACGCCTCGGAGACGGTCCGCAGGTCGGTGTCGGACAGGGGGCTCTTCACGACGTACATCCGTACCTCCGGTGTCTCGGCCCCCGCCGTGCCCCTCCACGATGGCGCGGGCGACCAGCACCGGCAAACGGACCACGGCCGTGACCGGGCCGTACTCGGAACGATCGCGGAACACGCCCGGGACCCGCCCGGAACGCGAAGAACCCCGACCGCACTTCTCCGGGTCCATCCGGAGAAGCCCCGGCCGGGGCCTCACACTGCCTGTGCACGTACCTTGCGAACGTGTCTGCCCGGGCCCTCAGGGGCCCACGCGGACGGATCTCACGCGGCGACCACGTCCACCGCCTCGGCGGGCGCCTTGATGGTCACCCGCTCGGGTGGCACACCGGTCACCGACACGGAACCCAGCATCGGACGAACCGACGTGGGCACAGGCTGGCTGGGGGTGGCCGCTGCCGACTGTGCCAGCTCGGCGAGGGCGAGCTCGTCGCTCACTTCCCGCATGAGCTCGGACATCCGTACGTCCAGCGCGTCGCAGATGGCGGAGAGCAGCTCGGAGGAAGCCTCCTTCTGCCCCCGCTCCACCTCGGAGAGATAGCCGAGTGAGACTCGGGCGGACGAGGAGACTTCGCGCAGAGTACGGCCCTGGCGCTGGCGCTGCCGACGCAGCACGTCACCCAGCAGGCGACGGAGCAGAATCATCGGTGGCTCCCTCCTCGGACCGCGTAGCCGCATCCTTCACGCCCCACCGTACCGCCTTGCGCTGCGGCCGTGCGGGGAGCGATGTCGTGTTCACTCAGGGCTGCAAACATCAAAACCCCCCGTTCTGTTCCGTATCCTGTGCCCGCTCGTTCCCGGTGTGTTCGCCCGCAAGCTCTCTCAGGAGCAGTGCGAGTACGCTCCGTACACTCTCTCTACGAATTTCCGCCCGGTCGCCGTTCAACCGCAGGGCCTCCACTTTTCCGCCGCCGGCGGAACCGGAATCCGCCCCGGACGGCCCGTCCACCGCCACGAAGACCGTCCCCACGGGCTGTCCGTCCTGGGGGTCGGGGCCGGCGACGCCGGTGGTCGCGACGGCCCAGTCGGCTCCGAGCGTGCTGCGGGCTCCGGCCGCCATCTGGGCCGCGACCTGCGCGTCCACCGCCCCTCGGGCTTCCAGCAGGCCGGCGTCGACACCGAGCAGCCGGTGCTTGAGGTCGGTGGCGTACGCCGTGACCGAGCCGCGGAAGACCTTGGACGCCCCGGGGACCGATGTGATCTCCGCCGCGACCAGACCACCGGTCAGCGACTCGGCCACAGCGAGCGTCTCGTTCCTCGCTGTGAGTAGTCGCACCACGTCGGCGGCCGTGGAATTCACGCTTCGGTCTCCTCCGACGCGGCCTGACGCTCCGCGATTCCCTGACGGCGCAGCACAATGGCCTGTCTCACATAGTCGAGCCCGGTCGCCACGGTCAGGACGACCGCCGCACCCATCACCCAGAACCTCAGGGTGGCCAGCCACCCCGTCAGCGCGAGGACGTACATCCCGACGGCGATGCCCTGGACGAGCGTCTTCAGCTTGCCGCCCCGGCTGGCCGGGATGACGCCGTACCTGATGACGACGAAACGCAGCAGGGTGATGCCGAGTTCGCGGCCGAGGATGACGATCGTCACCCACCACGGCAGGTCGCCGAGCGAGGAGAGGCAGATCAGCGCCGCTCCCATGATCGCCTTGTCGGCGATGGGGTCGGCGATCTTCCCGAAGTCGGTGACGAGGTCGTACGTCCGCGCCAGGTGACCGTCGAAGAGGTCGGTGATCATCGCGATGGCGAAGGCCGCCCAGGCGAACGAGCGCCACGCCGGGTCGTAGCCGCCGTCGGCCAGCATCAGGGCGACGAAGCCGGGCACCAGGATCAGCCGCAGCATCGTCAGGAAGTTGGCGATGTTCCACACGCTGGCCTGGTTGACAGCGGCGGCCGCGATCTTCGCGCCCCGCGGCGGCCTGGCGGCCTCCTGCCCACCGGCGGTCCCCTCGACGTCCGCGACGGCGGTCGCGCCCGCGGGCTCTGCCGCGATCGCCTCCGCCTGCGCGGCCTGAGGGGCTGTCGAGGCCGGGGGGGCCGAAGGCTGCGAAGCCGGGGCCCGGGAGGAGCCGTCGGCGGCCGACGCCGGAACACCCGTCATCTGCCCGCCTCCTCACTACACCCGAACGAACCCGGCAGGGGCTCGGCGACGAGGTCGACGCCTTCCGTGCCGACCACTTTCGCCTCGACCATACGACCGACGCTCAGACCTTCGCCCGACGTGAGCACCACCTGGCCGTCCGTCTCCGGCGCCTGGTGCGCGCCTCGGCCGCGCACGCCCTCGTCGTCCATCGACTCGACGAGCACGTGCACGGTCTCGCCCACGCGTTCCTCGGCCCGTTGCGAGACGAGTTCCTCGGCGAGGCGGGAGACCCGGGCGAGTCGCTCGGCCACCACGTCGACGTCGAGCTTGCCGTCGTACGTCGCGGCCTCGGTGCCCTCCTCGTCGGAGTAGCCGAAGACGCCGATCGCGTCCAGCCGCGCGCCGTCGAGGAAGCGTTCCAGCTCGGCCAGGTCGGCCTCGGACTCACCGGGGAAGCCCACGATGAAGTTGGAGCGCACGCCTGCCTGGGGGGCCTTGCTCCGGATGGTGTCGAGCAGTTCGAGGAAGCGGTCCGTGTCGCCGAAGCGGCGCATCGCGCGCAGCACGCCGGGCGCGGAGTGCTGGAAGGAGAGGTCGAAGTAGGGCGCGATCTTCGGCGTGGAGGTGAGCACGTCGATGAGACCGGGCCGCATCTCGGCGGGCTGGAGATAGCTGACGCGCACCCGCTCCAGGCCGTCGACCTCGGCGAGCTCGGGCAGCAGCGACTCCAGCAGACGGATGTCGCCGAGGTCCTTGCCGTAGGAGGTGTTGTTCTCGGAGACCAGCATGATCTCCTTCACGCCCTGTTCGGCGAGCCAGCGCGTCTCGTTCAGCACGTCGCTGGGGCGACGCGAGATGAAGGAGCCGCGGAAGGACGGGATGGCGCAGAAGGAGCAGCGCCGGTCGCAGCCGGAGGCGAGCTTGACGGAGGCGACCGGGGCGCCGTCCAGCCGCCGGCGCAGGGGCGCGCGCGGGCCGGACTGCGGGGCGATGCCCTCGGGCAGGTCCGTGGGCGCGCCGTGCCCGGGAAGAGCCACGTCCCCCGCCGACTGGCGCTCGGCCGGGCTGACCGGCAGCAGCTTGCGCCGGTCGCGCGGGGTGTGGGAGGCGTGGATGCCGCCGTTCAGGATGGTCTGGAGGCGGTCGGAGATGTCGGCGTAGTCGTCGAAGCCGAGCACGCCGTCCGCCTCGGGCAGGGCCTCGGCGAGTTCCTTGCCGTACCGCTCGGCCATACAGCCCACGGCCACGACGGCCTGGGTTCTGCCGTGACCCTTGAGGTCGTTGGCCTCCAGCAGGGCGTCGACGGAGTCCTTCTTGGCGGCGTCGACGAAGCCGCAGGTGTTGACGACGGCGACGTCCGCTTCTTCGGCGTCCTCCACGAGCTGCCAGCCGTCCGCCTCCAAACGGCCTGCGAGCTCCTCCGAGTCCACCTCGTTACGGGCGCAGCCAAGGGTGACGAGTGCGACGGTACGGCGTTCAGGCATGGGCTCAAGACTACTTCGTCTCACCGACAGCCCTCGTCGACGGGGTTGACGATCTTCGCCGACCCCGTCGCACCCTGGCGCGCCGGGCTCATCCGGTCTGCGGGTCGCCCTTCGTGTACGTCAGCCGCTCCACCGCTCCGGGCCGGAAGTCGTCGTTGAGCTTCTTGCCGTTGACGAACAGATCGATCGCGCCGGCGTCGCCGAGCACGAGGTTGATCTTCTCGCTGTCCTGGAAGGTCTTGGAGTCGCCCTGCTTGAGCAGTCCATCGAAGAGCAGCCGGCCGTTGTGGTCCTTGGCGGCGACCCAGCTGCGGCCGTCCGCGGCGCTGACCTGGACGGTCACCTTGTCCTGGGGGGCCGCGGCGATGGCGCTGTCGGACGGTCCCGGTTTCCGGTCGACGGGCTTGTCGGTCTTCGGCGTGGGCGAGGCGCTCTTTCCGGCAGTGGGGGTGGCGCCCTCGGCGACCTGCTCCCTCGCCCCGCCGTCGTCGCCGCCCTTGAACGCGGTGAAGCCGACGAAGCCCACGACCGCCACGATCGCGGCGACCATGGCCGCGGTCCAGTTCGGCCCGCGCCGCTCGGGGCGGATACGTTCCGCCTCGAAAAGGGGCGCGGCCGGGGTCGGCGCGGGACGGCCGCCGTGGGTGGCGTCGTACCGCTCGATCAACGGGGCGGGGTCGAGGTGGACGGCCCTGGCCAGCGTCCGGATGTGCCCGCGCGCGTAGACGTCCCCGCCGCAGGGGGCGAAGTCGTCCGCCTCGATGGCGTGGACGATGGCGATGCGCACACGGGTGGCGGTGCTGACGTCGTCGACCGTCAGCCCGGCCTCGATGCGCGCCTGACGCAGGGCGCGACCGATGGAGACGGGGGCTTCCTCGGACGGGTCTTCGAACGGACGCTCGTCTTCAGGGGAGTTGCCGATGGACACGGGGGCGCCTTTCGAGCGTATAGCCACCTGTGCTGGAGGTTCAGTCTAGGGGGGGTGCCGAAGGGAGGGGCAACCGGGCGGTACGACTTTGTACGCCATCGGTATGGCCGGTCATACCGATGACGGGCCGGTTGCGGCCCCGGCGGGGAGCCGCACCTGTCCTCTCGCTCAACTGGACGTACGCCAAAGGGAAACGGTTGCCCACTGCTCTCTAACGGGTGAGTCACGGCCGGGCGCCTCTTCCCTCGACGGACGTCTACCCCTCAGAGTGCCCCCGGATCACGGCGAGGACGCCGTCCAACTCGTCCGGCTTCACGAGAACGTCACGCGCCTTCGAGCCTTCGCTCGGTCCGACGATGTTGCGCGACTCCATGAGGTCCATCAGCCGGCCGGCCTTGGCGAAGCCCACCCGCAGCTTGCGCTGGAGCATGGACGTCGACCCGAACTGGGTGGAGACGACCAGCTCGGCCGCCTGGCACAGCAGGTCGAGGTCGTCGCCGATGTCCTCGTCGATCTCCTTCTTCTGCTTGGTCCCGACGGTGACGTCGTCCCGGAAGACGGGCGCCATCTGGTCCTTGCAGTGCTGGACGACCGTCGCGACCTCGGCCTCCGTCACGAAGGCGCCCTGCATACGGGTGGGCTTGTTCGCGCCCATCGGCAGGAACAGCCCGTCGCCCTTGCCGATCAGCTTCTCGGCGCCCGGCTGGTCGAGGATGACGCGCGAGTCGGCCAGCGAGGAGGTGGCGAAGGCGAGCCGCGAGGGCACGTTCGCCTTGATCAGGCCGGTGACGACGTCGACCGAGGGACGCTGGGTGGCGAGCACCAGGTGGATGCCGGCGGCCCGCGCGAGCTGCGTGATGCGCACGATGGAGTCCTCCACGTCCCGCGGCGCGACCATCATCAGGTCGGCGAGCTCGTCGACGATCACCAGCAGGTACGGGTACGGCTGGAGCTCGCGCTCGCTCCCCTCGGGCGGTTTGACGGTGCCTTCGCGGACGGCGCGGTTGAAGTCGTCGATGTGCCGGTACCCGTAGGCGGCGAGGTCGTCGTAGCGCAGGTCCATCTCGCGGACGACCCACTGGAGCGCCTCGGCGGCCCGCTTGGGGTTGGTGATGATCGGCGTGATCAGGTGCGGGATGCCCTCGTAGGCCGTCAGCTCGACGCGCTTGGGGTCGACGAGGATCATCCGGACGTCCTCGGGGGTCGCCCGGATCATCACCGAGGTGATCAGGCAGTTGATGCAGGACGACTTGCCCGATCCGGTGGCGCCGGCGACCAGTATGTGCGGCATCTTCGCCAGCGAGTGCATGACATAGCCGCCCTCGACGTCCTTGCCGAAGGCGACCAGCATCGGGTCGTCGTCCTCGGCGGACTCGGCGAGCCGCAGCACGTCGCCGAGGTTGACCATCTCGCGGTCCGTGTTCGGGATCTCGATGCCGACCGCGGACTTGCCGGGGATCGGGCTGATGATCCGCACATCGGGGCTGGCCACGGCATACGCGATGTTCTTCGCCAGCGCGGTGATCCGCTCGACCTTCACGGCGGGCCCGAGCTCGACCTCGTACCGTGTCACCGTCGGCCCGCGGGTGAAGCCGGTGACGGCGGCGTCCACCTTGAACTCGGTGAAGACGTTCGTCAAAGAAGCGACGACGGCGTCGTTGGCGGCGCTGCGCGCCTTGCCGGGGCCGCCGCGCTCCAGGAGGTCGAGCGAGGGCAGGGCGTAGGTGATGTCGCCGGACAGCTGGAGCTGCTCGGCGCGCGCCGGCAGCTCGCGCGGCGCCTCGGGGGCCGCCTTGGTGAGGTCCGGAACTGCTCCCCCGGTCTTGAGCTTCTCCTGCCGAGGGCGGGAGGCCGGCGCGGGAACGGGCGTCGGCACCGGGGTCGGCGTGGTCGGCTCCCCGTCGCCCGCGCTCACGCCCTGGGTGAGATCGGCGACGATCCGCGAGGGCGGCATGCCGTGCAGTACGGCGCCGTCGAGGTCGGCCGCAGCGGCCGCGGCGATGTCCACGGCGTCCATCCGCCGGTCCATCGCCGGCTGGGGCACGGCGGAGCGCCGGGGGCGGCCGCGGCGCCGGGTCAGCGCCTCCTCCTCGGCGCCGTCGGGGTCGTACGGCTCGGAAGCGCCCGCGCGCCGTCGGGGGCGCCCCGGCAGCGCCTCGCGCCACTGCTCGTCGTAGCGCGCCTCGTCGTCGCCGAACTCGTCGTACTCGTCCTCCGCCGGGTCGCGCAGCACTCCGAGGCTCACCCCGAGCTGCCGCAGCCGCTGAGGGACGGCGTTGACCGGGGTGGCCGTGACGACGAGCAGGCCGAAGATCGTGAGCAGCACCAGCATCGGTACGGCGAGGACGTCGCCCATCGTGTACGTGAGCGGGGTCGCCGCGCTCCAGCCGATGAGACCGCCGGCGTCCCTTATAGCCTGCATGCCGGCGCTGCGGGCGGGCGAGCCGCAGGCGATGTGGACCTGCCCGAGCACGCCGATGACGAGAGCCGACAGGCCGATCACGATCCGGCCGTTCGCCTCGGGCTTCTCGGGGTGGCGGATGAAGCGCACGGCGACGACGGCGAACAGGATCGGCACCAGCAGGTCGAGCCGGCCGAAGGCCCCCGTCACCAGGATCTCGACGAGGTCGCCCACCGGGCCGCGCAGGTCCGCCCAGGTGCCCGCGGCGACGATCAGCGCGACGCCGAACAGCAGCAGCGCGACGCCGTCCTTGCGGTGGGCCGGGTCGAGGTTCTTCGCGCCGTTCCCTATGCCGCGGAACACGGCGCCGACGGCGTGCGCCAGGCCGAGCCACACGGCGCGCACGAGCCGGTAGACGCCCCCCGTGGGGCTGGGGGCCGGCGCGGGCGCGGGCTTTCTGGCCGCGGCCTTCCTGGCGGGCGCCCTCTTCGCCGGGACCTTCTTCGCGGCGGCCTTCTTCGCCGGAGCCTTCGCCGGAGCAGCCGCCTTCCTGGCGGGCTGCTTCTTGGCTGCGGAGGGACGTGAGGCCATGGTGTGAGGTTACCGGTGGAGACCACTGGGGACACGTGTGGCCGGTGCTTCACCCGTTCGTGTCGCCCCTGCCGGGGCGCGGGACTGACGCGTGCGGTCCGCGGAGCGGGGGAACTGACGCGCCCTCATGCACAACCTCTGCGCCGCACACGTCAGTTCCGTTCAGTACCGCTCAGTTCGGCGAGGGCAACGAGGCGGGCCCGCCGCCCGTGCCCGGCTCCAGGGCGTCCAGCGCGCGGCGCAGACCGGTGAGTTTGCGCTCCAGGTGGGCCGCCGTCGCCACCGCCGCCGCGTCCGCCGACTCGTCGTCCAGTTGCTTGGACAGGGCTTCCGCCTGCTCCTCGACGGCCGCGAGCCGCGCGGAGAGCTCCGCGAGCAGCCCGGCCGGCTCCTTGGCGTCACCGCCCGCGGCAGCCTTGCCGCCGCCCTCCAACTGCAGCCGCAGCAGCGCCGCCTGCTCGCGCAGCTGGCAGTTCTTCATGTACAGCTCGACGAACACCGAGACCTTCGCGCGCAGCACCCACGGGTCGAACGGCTTGGAGATGTAGTCCACCGCGCCCGCCGCGTACCCGCGGAAGGTGTGGTGCGGCCCGTGGTTGATCGCGGTGAGGAAGATGATCGGGATGTCCCTGGTCCGCTCCCGCCGCTTGATGTGCGCGGCCGTCTCGAAGCCGTCCATTCCCGGCATCTGGACGTCCAGCAGGATGACCGCGAAGTCGTCCGTCAGCAGTGCCTTGAGCGCCTCTTCCCCGGACGATGCCCGCACCAGCGTCTGATCGAGCGCAGAGAGGATCGCCTCCAGCGCCAGCAGATTCTCCGGCCGGTCATCGACCAGGAGGATCTTGGCCTTCTGCACCATGGCCCGCCCTCCTCGCCCCGGCAGTGCACCGGGCGCCGCCCCTGGGGACGACTCCTTTGCGCCGCCCTTCCTTGTGCCGGTCATGGTAGCCGTACCCCGACCGTCGCCACACCCTGTCACCGTGATGTCACTGTGCACGTAGCAGGAACGCAGCAGGAGACCAGAAGGTTCCCCGAATTCCGCCTCGCTACACGGCGACGGCCACCCTGGGTCAGCAACTCCCGGCCTGCTCCGAAGGTTCCCCGCACGCCCGGGGTTCCCGTCGCGTGACGCCTCACTCGTCCCTCATCCACTGCTGCATCACGGACAGCAGGTGATCGGGGTCGACCGGCTTCGTCACGTAGTCGGAGGCGCCCGACTCGATCGCCTTCTCCCGGTCGCCCTTCATCGCCTTCGCGGTGAGCGCGATGATCGGCAGCCCCGAGAACTGCGGCATCCGCCGGATCGCCGTCGTCGTCGCGTAGCCGTCCATCTCGGGCATCATGATGTCCATCAGGACGACCGCCACGTCGTCGTGCTGTTCCAGGACCTCGATGCCCTCCCGGCCGTTCTCCGCGTACAGCACCGACAGGCCGTGCTGTTCCAGGACGCTGGTCAGCGCGAACACGTTGCGGATGTCGTCGTCGACGATGAGCACCTTCTCGCCGCCGAATTTGATGCCCGCGCGCGCCGGCGTCCCCGCCTGCTGGGTGCGGGCCGGCCACTGGTCGGGCCGGCCGACCTGCTCACCGCCGCTCACCAGCCGCCGCCGTCGCCTGAAGAGCGCCGCCGGACCGTTCTGCGCGTCCTGGTACGACCGCACCTCGGCCGGCGTCTGGATCTCCGCCGGGGACAGCTCCGACAGCTCCCGCGCCCCGTTCTCCGAGGCCACCAGATCGCCGGCCTCCAGGGCGGGCACCACCTGCTGATAGCCCTGCGGCGGCAGCTCGCTCGGGTGCAGCGGCAGGTACAGCGTGAACGTGGAGCCGCGTCCCGGCTCGCTCTGCGCATGGATCTCGCCGCCGAGCAGCTGCGCGATCTCGCGCGAGATCGACAGCCCGAGGCCCGTGCCTCCGTACTTGCGGCTCGTGGTCCCGTCCGCCTGCTTGAACGCCTCGAAGATCACCCGCATCTTGCTGGCCGCGATCCCGATGCCGGTGTCGGTCACCGAGAACGCGATCAGCGGGGCGTCCGGGTCGGCCAGCGAACCGGCCTCCAGCAACTGCTCCCGGATCGCCACCGGGACCTCCGCCCCGGCCGGCCGGATCACCAGCTCGACCGACCCGGAGTCGGTGAACTTCACCGCGTTGGACAGCAGGTTGCGCAGCACCTGCAACAGCCGCTGCTCGTCCGTGTGCAGCGTGGCCGGCAGCTCCGGCGACACCCGCACCGACAGGTCCAGGCCCTTCTCCGCGGTGAGCGGGCGGAAGGTGGCCTCCACGTAGTCGACCAGCTGGACGAGCGCGATACGCGTCGGCGAGACGTCCATCTTGCCCGCCTCGACCTTCGACAGGTCCAGGATGTCGTTGATCAGCTGGAGCAGGTCGGAACCGGCCCCGTGGATCGTCTCCGCGAACTCGACCTGCTTGGGCGAGAGGTTGCCCTCCGCGTTGTCCGCGAGCAGCTTCGCCAGGATCAGCAGCGAGTTGAGCGGTGTGCGCAGCTCGTGCGACATGTTGGCGAGGAACTCGCTCTTGTAGCGCATCGACACCGCGAGCTGCTCGGCCCGCTCCTCCAGGACCTGCCTCGCCTCCTCGATCTCGGTGTTCTTCACCTCGATGTCGCGGTTCTGCTGGGCCAGCAGCTCGGCCTTCTCCTCCAGTTCGGCGTTGGACGCCTGGAGGGCCTTCTGCCGCTGCTCCAACTCGGCCGAACGCTCCCGCAGTTGCTCGGTCAGCTCCTGCGACTGCTTCAGCAGCTGCTCCGTCTTGGTGTTCACGGAGATGGTGTTGACGCTGGTCGCGATCATCTCGGCGAGCTGGTTGAGGAAGTCCTTCTGGATCTGCGTGAACGGTGTGAACGACGCCAGCTCGATCACCCCGAGCACCTGCCCCTCGAACAGCACCGGCAGGACGATCACCTGCGCGGGCGGCGCCTCCCCGAGCCCCGAGGAGATCTTCAGATAGCCGCTCGGGGCGTTCGCGACGAGGATCGTGCGCTTCTCCTCGGCCGCCGTCCCCACCAGCGCCTCACCCGGCCTGAACGAGGACGGCATGGAGCCCATCGAGTAGCCGTACGACCCCAGCATCCGCAGCTCGTACAGATCCGCGTCACCGTCCGCCGGGGGCATCGCCAGGAAGAACGCGCCGTGCTGCGCGGCCACCAGGGGCGGCAGTTCGCTCATGATCAGCGAGGCCACGTCCTGAAGGTCGCGCCGGCCCTGCATCAGAGCCGACACGCGCGCGAGGTTGCCCTTGAGCCAGTCCTGCTCCTTGTTCGCGATCGTGGTGTCGCGCAGGTTCGCGATCATCTTGTTGATGTAGTCCTGGAGCTCCTGGATCTCCCCGGACGCGTCCACGTCGATCTTCAGGTTCAGGTCGCCGCGGGTCACCGCGGTCGCCACGCGCGCGATGGCACGCACCTGCCGGGTCAGGTTCCCGGCCATCTCGTTCACCGACTCGGTGAGGTCGCGCCAGGTGCCGTCGACGTCACGCACGCGTGCCTGACCGCCCAGCTGCCCCTCCGTGCCCACCTCGCGGGCCACGCGGGTGACCTCCTCGGCGAACGACGACAGCTGGTCGACCATCGTGTTGATGGTCGTCTTCAGTTCGAGGATCTCCCCGCGGGCGTCGATGTCGATCTTCTTCGTCAGGTCGCCCTTGGCGATGGCCGTCGTGACCATGGCGATGTTGCGCACCTGACCGGTCAGGTTCGACGCCATGCCGTTCACCGAGTCGGTGAGGTCCTTCCAGGTGCCCGCCACACCCGGAACGTGCGCCTGACCGCCCAGGATGCCGTCCGTGCCCACCTCACGGGCCACCTTGGTGACCTGCTCGGCGAACGAGCTCAGCGTCTTCACCATGGTGTTGAAGGTGTCGGCGAGCTGCTGGACCTCGCCTCGCGCCTCGATCGTCACCTGCCGCGTCAGGTCGCCGTTGGCGACGGCCGCCGCGACCTGGGAGATGTTGCGCACCTGCATGGTCAGGTTCTTGGCCATCAGGTTGACGTTGCCGCTGAGGTCCTTCCAGATGCCGGTGACGCCCGGCACATGCGCCTGGCCGCCCAGGATGCCCTCGGTGCCCACCTCACGGGCCACCCGGGTCACCTGCTCCGCGAACGACGACAGCTGGTCGACCATCGTGTTGACGGTGGTGACGAGCTCCAGGATCTCGCCCTTGGCGTCGACCGTGATCTTCTTCGACAGGTCGCCCTTGGCGACCGCCGTCGTGACCTCCGCGATCTGGCGCACCTGGATGGTCAGGTTGTTCGCCATGAAGTTCACGGACTGCGTGAGGTCCTTCCAGGTGCCGGAGACGCCCTGCACCTCGGCCTGGCCGCCGAGCTGCCCCTCCGTACCCACCTCGCGGGCCACCCGCGTGACCTCCTGGGCGAACGACGACAGCTGGTCCACCATCGTGTTCAGGGTGTTCTTCAGCTCCAGGATCTCCCCGCGCGCGTCCACGGTGATCTTCTGGGAGAGGTCACCGCGGGCCACCGCGGTGGCGACCTGGGCGATGTTGCGCACCTGCGCGGTGAGGTTGCCGGCCATGCCGTTCACCGAGTCCGTCAGATCACGCCACACACCGGCCACACCGGGCACCTGCGCCTGCCCGCCCAGCCGTCCCTCGGTGCCCACGTCCCGCGCGACCCGGGTCACCTGGTCGGCGAAGGCGGAGAGCTGGTCGACCATCGTGTTGATGGTGTTCTTCAGCTCCAGGATCTCCCCGCGCGCGTCCACGTCGATCTTCTGCGACAGGTCGCCCCGCGCCACCGCCGTCGTCACCTGCGCGATGTTGCGCACCTGGGAGGTCAGGTTCCCGGCCATCGAGTTGACGGAGTCGGTCAGCTCCTTCCAGGTGCCCGACACGCCGTCCACCCGCGCCTGACCGCCGAGACGGCCCTCGGTGCCCACGTCCCGGGCCATCCGCGTCACCTGGTCGGCGAACGACGACAGCTGGTCCACCATCGTGTTCACGGTGTTCTTCAGCTGCGCCATCTCACCGGAGACGTCCACGGTGACCTTCTGCGACAGGTCGCCGTTGGCCACCGCCGTGGTGACCTGCGCGATGTTCCTCACCTGTCCGGTGAGATTCCTGAACGCCGTGTTGACGGAGTCCGTCAGGTCCTTCCACGTGCCGGCCGCACCCGACACCTGCGCCTGACCGCCCAGCTCACCCTCGACGCCGATCTCCCGCGCCACCCGCGTGACCTCGGCGCCGAAGGCCGACAGCTGGTCGACCATCCCGTTGACGGTGTTCTTCAGCTCCAGCATCTCGCCGGCCACGTCCACCGTGACCTTCTGCGACAGATCGCCGCTGGCCACCGCCGTGGTCACGGCCGCGATGTCGCGCACCTGCGTGGTCAGGTTGCGGAACACGGTGTTGACGGAGTCCGTCAGGTCCTTCCAGGTGCCGGCCGCGCCCGGCACGTTCGCCTGGCCGCCCAGCTGCCCCGCGGCCCCCACCTCGTTGGCCACCCGCGTGACCTCGTCGGCGAAGGTCCGCAGCGTCTCCGTCATCTGGTTGATCGTGTCGGCGAGCTGCGCGACCTCACCGCGCGCCGACACCGTCACCTTCTGCGACAGATCACCGTTGGCGACCGCCGTCGTCACCTCCGCGATCCCGCGCACCTGGGCCGTGAGGTTCCCGGCCATGGTGTTCACCGAATCGGTGAGTTCCTTCCACACCCCGTCCACGCCGGACACCTGCGCCTGGCCGCCGAGGATGCCCTCGGTGCCCACCTCGCGGGCCACCCGGGTCACCTCGGAGGAGAACGCGGAGAGCTGGTCCACCATCGTGTTGACGGTGTTCTTCAGCTCCAGCATCTCGCCCTCGACGTGAACCGTCACCTTCCGGGACAGATCACCCTTGGCCACCGCCGTCGTCACCAGCGCGATGTCCCGCACCTGCGCCGTCAGCCGGTACGCCATCGTATTGACGGACTCCGTGAGGTCCTTCCACGAACCCGACATACCGCGCACCTGGGCCTGCCCGCCCAGCTTGCCCTCGGTGCCCACCTCGCTGGCCACACGCGTGACCTCGTCGGTGAACGTCGACAACTGGTCGACCAGGTTGTTGACCGTCCGCCCGACCTTCAGGAACTCCCCGCGCAGCGGATGCCCGGTCCCCTCCGGGGTGTGCGTCCGCAGCTCCATCCGCGACGACAGATCGCCCTCGGCCACCGCCGACAGCACCCGTCCGACCTCGGAGACCGGGCGTACGAGGTCGTCGACCAGCGCGTTCGAGTTGTCGACGGCAGTCGCCCAGGAGCCCTCGCAGGCCCCCGTCTCCAGCCGCTCGGTGAGCTTCCCCTCACGCCCCACCATGCGCCGCACACGCGACAGCTCACCCGTGAGATGCAGATTGCGGTCCGCGACCTCGTTGAACACGGCAGCGATCTCCGACATCACGCCGTCGCCGGAGACCGTGAGCCGCTTGCGGAAGTTCCCGTCCCGCATGGACGCCAGGGCCACGAGCAAACGGTCCAAAGCCGCCGTGTCCACGACAGTGGTACCCCCGCGTGGGGTGCGTGGCCTGCTCAGAGACTGTCCGCCTTTCGCGCGCGTCTTAGTGCCCCGCGTCGCTGCGCCAGACTCCACGTTGTCCCTCCCGCAGGGGTCGACCGTTACCACTGTGCCCGGGTGCCGCTCGTCGCCGTTCCCGGCGCCATCCGGTGTCGCGCCCGATGGAACCAGGCGGGCCCGGAGGGCTGCTGCCCCCTGAGCCCGGACGACACCCACTCTGCCCGGACCTTCACAAGAAGCTTGCCCAGTGTTTCACCCTTGCCGAACCAGGCCATAACAGTTCGGCAGCTTCGCACACGGTCCGCACACCCTCGGGCGGAAACACCGGTGACCGGCATCCGCACGGCCCCGGAAGGTAAGTAACCTTGCATGCGGCTGTCCAGCCACACCGGTCCGACGGTCTGGGCGGTGGCACGAGCACGAGCGGGCATCGGAGGGGCGGCCGCACACATGACCACCGGACTGATCTCGGGGGGACATCCCCCGGACCCCCGGCCCTCAGGCGCGCGCCCGCCCCACCAGCGGCGCGACCTGGACGGCCGGGGAGCCCTGTCCGCAGACAACCGGCCGAGGAGTTCTGTGATCACCGCGCGCGCGGCCGCCAGCTTCGAGCCCGTAGGGCGATCGGTGGCGACCGCCCGGTCCTTCGTCCGCGACACCCTCCAGGGCTGGGGCTTCGCCGACATCATCGACGACGCCGTCGTCCTCACCAGTGAGCTGGTGACCAACGCGGTCGTCCATGCCGGCACCCACGCCGACGTCCTGTGTCTGCGCAGCGACGACGGCGTCCGCATCGAGGTGGCCGACCGGTATCCCGAGCGCGAGATCCCTCTCCAGGGCTCCCTCGCCACCATGGGCAGCCCCGACCGCGAAGGCGGCCGCGGACTCCAGCTGTGCGCGGCCATCGCCGCCCGCTGGGGCGTCGAGTACACCCCCACCCACAAGCAGGTCTGGTTCCGGCTCGACCTCCCCGACCGCCCGGTGGGCACCCGAGCGGCAGGTCCCTCGCTCCCGGCCGACCTCCTCCCGCTCGCCGACAGCCGGGTACGCGTCGCCGTCGTCCAGATCGACCGCACGGGCGCGATCTCCGCCTGGAACGAGGACGCCGAGGAACTCTTCGGCTACCCCGCCGACCAGGTCACCGGCAAGCCCCTGACCGACCTCGCCGCCTGGCCGCACACCCCCGGCACCAGCACCGGCATCGTGGAAGCCCTCCAGCTCTCCCGCTGGGAGGGCAGCTACGGCATCCGCGGCGCCGACGGCCGCGTCACCCCCGTCTACGCCTCCCACCTCCGCGTCCGCGACACCGACGGCGAGCCCTCCACCGTCTGCCTGCTCGTCCGCGACCACGAACGCGCGGTCCTGCAGACCCCGTTGCGCGTCCCGGCCTCCGACACGAGCACCGGCTCCGACGGCCAGAGCACGGACCCCTTCGAGGTGTTCATCGGCTCCCCCGCGCCGGACGACCTCGACGGCCTCCTCCAGCGCACCGTCGAGCGTGCCCGCGACATGCTCGACGCCGACTCCGCCTTCCTCCTCCTGGCCACCGACGACGAGACGGAGTTGGAGGTCCGCGCCTCCACCGGTCTGCCCTCGGCCCGCCAGCGCTTCGCGCGCGTGCCCGTCGAGGCCGGACCCGGCCGCTACGGCTCGGCCCGGATGCCGGCCGTCCACGAGGACCTGCTCGCCGTGCCCGGCGCGGTCCCGCTGCTGAGCGGCACGGGAATGCGCTCCGTCGTCACCGTCCCGCTCAAGGTCGAAGGCCGCCTCACGGGCTCCCTCGGCGTGGCCGCGGAAGCCGCCGGCCGGTACTCCAACGAGGAGGCCCTGCGCCTGCAGTTCGCGGCCGACCGCATCGCGCTGGCCGTGGAGTCCGCCCGCCTGGGCGAGCTGGAACGCCTGCGCCGGGGCTCGCTCAGCTTCCTCGTCGAAGCCTCCGACCTCCTCGCGGGCACCCTGGACCGCGACCAGACCCTGGCCCTGATGGCCCAGATGACGGTGCCGACGCTGGCCACCTGGTGCGCGGTCTACACGATCGCCGACCAGGCGTCCGACCCCTACCTGTCGTACGTCCTGCACGAGGACGAGGAACTCATCGACGGCATCAAGTCGTTGCTCTCGAAGGTCGCACCCCCGGACCCGGTCCCCACCCCCGGCGCGCGGGTCTGGGCGGCCCCCGCCGAAGCCGCGCACGACGCGGCCCTGCGCAGCTCCATGCGCAGCCTCGGCCTGACCGGCGGACCGACCCACCAGGTGGCCTCGGGCATCGGCCCCACGCTCGCCACGGCCTCCGCGGTCGGCGGCGAGACCGTGGTCCTCCCCCTGGTCGCCCGCAACCGCGTGATCGGCATGCTGACCCTGGGCAAGCCCACCGACGAACACTTCCGCCAGGAGATCCTCGAACTGGCCGAGGACCTGAGCCGCAGAGCGGCCCTCGCCCTCGACAACGCCCGCCTCTACTCCGAGCGCACGGCCATCAGCCAGGCCCTTCAGCGCAGCCTCCTGCCCCCGGAACTTCCGTCGATCGACGGCGTCGAGGTCGAGGTCATCTACCGTGCGGCCGGCGAGGGCAACGAGGTCGGCGGCGACTTCTACGACGTCTTCCCGATCAGCGACGGCGCGTACGGCTTCGCCATCGGCGACGTCTGCGGCACGGGCCCGAACGCCGCCGCGGTGACGGGCCTGGCCCGGCACGCCCTCAGACTCCTGGCCCGCGAGGGCCTCAGCGGCCCGGCCGTACTGGAACGCCTGAACTCCGCCATCCTCGACGAGGGCGCACGCAGCCGTTTCCTCACTCTCCTCTATGGCGAGATGCGCCCCCAGGCGGACGGCAGCGCGGAGCTGAAGGTGGTCTGCGCGGGCCACCCGCTCCCCCTGCGCCTCCGCCAGGACGGCACGGTCGAGCCTGCCGCCGAACCCCAGCCGCTCCTGGGCGTCATGGAGGATCTGGAGCTCTACGAGCAGGCGGTCACCCTCGATCCGGGCGACGTCCTGCTCTGCGTCACGGACGGCGTCACCGAACGCCGCGAGGGCACCCGCATGCTGGGCGACGACGGACTCGCCGACGTCCTCACCACCTGCACGGGTCTCACGGCCGGCGCGGTCGCCGCGCGCATCATGCGCGCAGTGGAGCGTTTCGCCTCCGACGCCCCGTCCGACGACATGGCGATCCTGGCGATGCGCGTGGCCTGAGGACGCGCCGGACATGAGAAAAGCCCCCGCCCGAAAGGGCGGAGGCTTTTTTCGTGGAGCCCCCTAACGGAATCGAACCGTTGACCTTCTCCTTACCATGGAGACGCTCTGCCGACTGAGCTAAGGGGGCTGGTCACTTTTCGAGGTTTCCCTCGCGGCAACGGAATAGATCATACCCCGAACAAGCCGGTGTTCCCAAACCCGTTCAGGAGGCGACCTCAAGCAGTCCGCCGAGCGCGTTGCAGGCCGAGACGATCCGCTGCATGTCCCGTTTCGTCAACGAGGCGTCCACCGGCAGCGCGAGCGTCTCGTCGGCCGCCCGCTCGGTCTCGGGGAGAGCGACCCACTGCCGGAACTCGGCCAGCCGGTGCGACGGAGTCCTCACCGGCACCCGGCATTCGATGCCCTTGCTCCGCAAAGCCCTCGCGAAACCGTCCCGGTCGGGCCGGCCGTTGCCCGGCACTCGTACGACGTACTGCTGGTAGGTGTGCCCGACACCGCTCTCGGGCGTCAGCACGCCGCGCAACCGTCCGTCCAGAAAGGCAGCCCGCTCCCGACGCTGCGCGATCTCGTCGTACGGCGTCTCGGACTCCGCCTGCTCCATCACCAGCAACCCGTGCCGCCGCCCCACTTCGTGCAACCGCCGGATCTCAGCCGGCCGCCCGAAACGATGGACGACGACGACAGCCGCGGTACGTGCCGTCACGGCTGCTTCGACGGCTACCGCGTCAAGGCAGTAAGTCGCCGGGTCGACGTCCGCGAAGACCGGCTGCGCGCCCACCAGGGCGACCGCACCGGCGACTTCCACGTTCCCGAAGGCCGGCACGACGACCTCGTCACCGACTCCGACTCCGGCGGCCCTGAGCATTGCAGCAGTACCCATGCGGTGGATGCTGGAGCCGGAACATGAACGCCAAGTGGCCGAAAACAAAAAAGGGTTGGGACCCGAACCGAAGTTCAGATCCCAACCCTTTGAAAGATTGTTCGGCGGTGTCCTACTCTCCCACAGGGTCCCCCCTGCAGTACCATCGGCGCTGTAAGGCTTAGCTTCCGGGTTCGGAATGTAACC
>NZ_JAHHIU010000217.1 GCF_024539815.1 Streptomyces hayashii | reverse complement strand
GGCAGGGGCGGGGGCGGGCGGTGTGAGCGCCGGGATGCCGAGCGCCACCGCACCGCCGGCCAGGAGGACCGCGACGCAGATCCACAGGCCGGGGATCATCGCGTCGTTGAAGGCCGCCGGCGAGAGGTAGTCGCCGCCCCGGCTGGTGAACACGGTGGTGAGGACGGCGATGCCCAGGGCACTGCCGATCTCGCGGACGGTCGCGTTGGTGCCGGACGCCTTGCCGATGTCCTGCGGCTGGACGGAGCTGACCACCACCACCGCGCTCGGTGCGAAGATCAGGCCGGTGCCGATGCCGCACAGCATGTACGGCGCCACCATCTGCCAGTCGGCGGTGCCCGGGTCGGAGATCAGGGCGCACCATGCCAGTCCCAGAGCGGCCAGTCCCAGCCCGGCGGCGATCAGCTTGCTGGGGCCGAACCTGGGAATGAGCTTGCCCGCGTACGGTGCGCAGATCGTCGGCATGACGGCCCACGGAAGGGTCCACAGACCCGCCACGAACGGCGAGTGGTGGCGGACCACCTGGAGGTACTGGGCGAGGAAGAAGATCGAACCGAACAGGCCGAAGAACACGGCCAGGGAGGAGACGTTGGCCAGGGTGAAGGCGCGGCTGCGGTACATGCGCAGCGGCAGCAGCGGCTGCGGGGCCCGGCGCTCCCACAGGACGAAGAGCACCAGCAGGACGGCCGCCGAGGCGTACATCGCGAGCACCCGCGCGGAAGTCCAGCCGTACTCGCTGCTGTCCACGATCGCCCAGACGAGGGCGAGCACCCCCGAGGCGCCGAACAGCAGCCCGGGGAAGTCGAGTCCGGCTGCCGCGCCGCGGCTTTCGGCGTGGACGCGCAGCACCAGCGGCACGGCGATGAGCCCGATCGGAACGTTCAGCCAGAACAGCCAGTGCCAGCCGATGCCCGTGGTGATGGCGCCGCCGATCAGCGGGGCGACGCCGACCGCGAGGCTGCTGATGCTCGACCAGACTCCGATCGCCACACCCCGCTTCTCCGGCGGCACGGCCAGGGTCAGCATCGTCAGCGACAGCGGCAGCACGGCGGCCGCGCTCATGCCCTGCAGGGCGCGCAGGGTGATGAGCGCCGCCGTCGAGGTGGACAGCGCGCAGCCGATCGAGAACAGCACGAACAGCGAGAGTCCGGAGACGAACACCTTGCGTCGTCCGTACCGGTCGCCGAGGCCGGCCGCGACCAGCAGCAGCCCGGCGAAGCCCAGGATGTAGCTGTTGGTGACCCACTGCAGGCCCTGGACCGAGGCGCCCAGATCGCGTCTGATGGACGTCAGGGCGTTGGTGACCACCAGGTTGTCCAGGGCCACCATGAACATCGGCAGGGACACGGCCAGGACGGTCAGTCCGAACGACGGGCGTGTCGGGGTAGCCGGTTCGTTTGCCATACCAGTCTTTCTGTGTAGGGGGGAATCGCCGGCGACGATGGCGTCGGCCGGGGGAAGGTCGTCAGCGGAAGCGCGCCAGGTCCTCGGTCAGCGCCCGGGTCACCTGGGCGCTCTGCTCCGCCAGGTAGAAGTGGCCGCCGGGAAAGCTGCGCAGGGTGAAGTCGCTCTCGGTGTGGTCCCGCCATTCCTCCGCCTCGGCCAGGGTGACCTGCGGATCGTCGTCGCCGACCAACACGCTGATGGGGCAGCGCAGGCGGGGGCCCGGCTCGTACCGGTAGGACTCCACCGCCTCGTAGTCGCCGCGGATGGCGGGCATGATCATCCGGATGACGTCGTCGTCGAGGAGCAGTCGGTCGTCGGTGCCGTTCAACCGGCGGATCTCGGCGACGACGCCGTCCTCGTCCATCGAACGGACCCCGCTGTCACGCAGCTTGGGCGGGGCGGTGCGGCCCGAGGCGACCAGCCCCAGCAGCTCCAGTGAGGAGCGCTGCTCGATGCGGCGGGCCACCTCGAAGGCCAGACAGGCGCCCATGCTGTGCCCGAACAGCACCAGCCGGCGCCGCGGAAGCGACTCCAGCACGGCGAGGATCTCGTCGGCGAGCAGGGGGATCGAGGTGATCGGCGGTTCGGCGCGGCGGTCCTGCCGGCCCGGGTACTGCACCGGCAGCACCTCCGCGACCGAGGCCAGGGCGCCCGTGAGCGGGCGGAAGTAGCTGGCCGAGCCGCCCGCGTGGGGCAGGCAGACCAGCGACACGTCGGTGTCCTCGGGCGCCGGGTGGTAGCGGCGGATCCAGAGTTCTTGTGCAGCCAGGGCGTTCGTCATCCCCGTACCTCCGTGCGCAGCCAGGACGCGATGGCGTCGGCGGTTGTCCGATGGTGTTCGTCGAGCATCGAGAAGTGGTCTCCGGGCACGTCGACCACGTGGTGGGCGTACTCCCAGCCGGCCCCGCGTTCGCCGGGGGCCGCTCCGGGGACCTCGTCGGTGGCGCGCAGCAGCAGCACGGGCGTCTCCAGGGCCTTCGGGGTCCAGTCCGCGAAGACCCGGAAGTAGCCGCCCATCGCCACCAGCCGCTGGTCGGTGAGGAGTTCGGCGGCCTCCTCGTTCTCCAGCAGCTGCGAGACCATCAGCCGGGTGCTGGACCCGTCCGCCGTCCGGGAGAACGTGTCCGCCAGGACGACGGCGGCCGCGGGGGTGCCGAGCGCGGCCAGGTGCTCGGCCACGGCGTGGGCCGTCCAGCCGCCGGAGGAGCGGCCCAGCAGCACGATCGGTCGGCCGGCCGCGAGTTCGACGGCCGTCTCCGCCTGAGCGCCGATGAGCGCCTGCGCCGAACGCGGCAGCGGTTCGCCGGCCACGAAGCCGGGGTGCGGCAGCGCCCAGACCTCGCCCGCGGCGCCGAGGGCCGCGCCGAGCCGCAGATACTCCTGCGGTCCCGAGACGGCGCTGAGCGAAGGGAGGCACAGCACCGCGAGGGGGCCGGCGCCGGCCGTGACGCGCAGGGGCGTGGGCCAGCGGTCCGCCTCGGCGCGCGTGGCGAAGTCCGGCCGCAGCGCGGCGGCGGCGGTCAGCAGCTGGAAGCCCTCCGTGAGCCGGCCCGTGCGGTACGCCTGCCGGAACAGGCCGGTCAGCGGGTCGCCCTGGGGCTCGCCGGGCGCCTGCCCCAGGCGCTCCGACAGGTCCGCGGCCAGCGCGGTGACCGTCGGGTGGTCGAAGACGAGCGTCACGGGCAGGGACAGTCCGGTGGAGTCCCTTAGCCGGTTGCGCAGTTGCAGGGCCGTCAGCGACTCGAATCCGAGCTCGGCGAAGGAGCGGTCGTGGTCGACGTCCTGGGGCGTGGCGTGGCCCAGGACGGCTGCGGCCGTCGCGCGGACATGGTCGGCGATCGCGGCGGTCCGCTGCTCGTCGTCGGCGATGCCGGCCAGGGTCCGCTGCAGCGCCCCGGTGTCCTCCTCGGCGGCGGCCGCGGGCACGGAGGTCGCGGGGAGCGTCGCGGCGGGTGTGGACGCCAGCCAGAACGGACGTCGCTGGAAGGCGTAGCGCGGCAGTTCGACGCGGCGGGCGGACGGCAGCGCGGCGGTCCAGTCCACGGCGGCGCCCCGGACGTACAGCTCGCCGGCCGACTGGAGGAACCGGGCGGGGTGGCCCTCGTCGCGCAGCAGTGAGCCGGTCGCCGTGACGGCGCGTCCGGCCTCGGTGGTCTCCGCGGTCTCCTCGACGGCGGCGACGAGCACGGGGTGCGGGCTCGCCTCGACGAAGTACCGGAAGCCGTCCTCGATCAGCAGCCGTACGGTCTCGTCGAAACGCACGGTCCGGCGCAGGTTGCGGTACCAGTACTCGGCGTCCAGCTCCGTCCCGGAGAGCATCGTGCCGGTGACCGCCGAGTAGAACGGCACCTCGGCCGGCTTCGGCGTGACGGCCGACAGCCGAGTCAGCACCTCCTCCCGGACGGTCTCGACGTGCGGCGAGTGGGAGGCGTAGTCCACCGGGACCCGGCGCACCCGCAGCCCGTCCGCCTGGCTCAGCGCCAGGAAGGCGTCGAGGGCGTCGGCGTCGCCGGCGACCACCGTCGCGTTCGGTCCGTTGACCGCGGCGACCGCGATCCGGTCCGCCCAGGGAGCGAGCCGGGCCGTCACCTCGTCGGCCGGCAGGGCGACCGACACCATGCCGCCGCGGCCGGCCAGTCGCGTCAGTGCACGGCTGCGCAGGGCCACCACGAGTGCGGCGTCCTCCAGTGAGAGGGCGCCGGACACGCAGGCGGCCGCGATCTCGCCCTGCGAGTGGCCGGCGACGGCGTCCGGCTCGATGCCGTACGACCGCCACAGGGCGGCGAGCGACACCATGACGGCGAACAGGGCAGGCTGCACCACGTCCACCCGGTCGAGGGAGGGCGCGTCCGGGTCGCCGCGCAGCACCTGGGTCAGGGACCAGTCGACGTGGGGTGCGAGCGCCTCCTCACAGGCCGTGAGGCGGTCCCGGAACACGGTGGAGGAGGCGGCCAGTCCGGTTGCCATGCCGCGCCACTGGGAGCCCTGGCCGGGGAAGACGAAGGCGGTGCGGCCGGCCGTCCGGGCGGCCGTCGTGCCGCGGACCGTGAGCGGGGCGTCCCGGCCGTCGGCCAGGGCTCCTAGCCGGTCCAGGAGGTCCTCGCGGCCGTCGGCGACGAGGACCGCGCGGTAGTCCAGTGCGGCGCGGCCGGTCGCCAGGGACCAGGCCACGTCGGCTTCGCGCTGCTCCGGGTGGGCGAGCAGGTGCGTGTGCAGCCGGGCGGCCTGGGCGCGCAGCGCCTGCGGGGTGCGGGCGGAGAGCACCCAGGGCAGGGGGCCCTGGGGCTCCTGCGGCTCCCCGTGCGGTGCGGGTGCGGACCGTCGCCCTTCCTGCGGTTCGGGAGACCCTTCGGGCTGTGCCGCGGTGGGTTGCGCGGTGGGTTCTTCGGGCTGTTCGAGGATGACGTGGGCGTTGGTGCCGCTCATGCCGAAGGAGGAGACCGCCGCGCGGCGGGGACGGTCCGTCCCGGGCCAGGGCTGCGCCTCGGTCAGCAGCGCCACGGAACCCGCCGACCAGTCGATCTGAGGTGACGGAGCGTCCACGTGCAGCGTCTTGGGCAGCGTCCCGCGGCGCATGGCCTGCACCATTTTGATCACGCCGCCCACGCCGGCCGCCGCCATGGTGTGCCCGATGTTCGACTTGAGCGAGCCCAGCCAGAGCGGCCGGCCGGCGGGGCGGTTCTGGCCGTACGCGGCGAGCAGCGCCTGGGCCTCGATGGGGTCGCCGAGCCGGGTGCCCGTGCCGTGCGCCTCGACGGCGTCGACGTCGGCCGGGTTCAGCCGGGCGTCCGCGAGGGCCTGCCGGATCACCTGGCGCTGGGCGCGGCCGCTGGGCGCGGTCAGCCCGTTGCTGGCCCCGTCCTGGTTGACGGCCGACCCGCGCAGCACGGCCAGCACCGGGTGGCCGAGTCGGCGTGCGTCGGACAGCCGCTCCACCAGGAGCAGTCCGACGCCCTCGCCCCAGGCCGTGCCGTCGGCCGAGGCGGCGAAGGACTTGCACCGGCCGTCCGCGGCCAGACCGCCCTGGGCGCCGAAGTCCGCGAAGGCGCCGGGGGAACTCATGATCGTCGCACCGCCGGCCAGGGCCATGGCGCACTCCCCGCGCCGCAGTGCCTGTGCCGCCAGGTGCAGGGCGACCAAGGAGGAGGAGCAGGCCGTGTCGACCGTGACGGCCGGGCCCTCAAGGCCGAGGAAGTAGGCGATCCGCCCGGAGGCGACGCTGCCGGCGTTGCCGGTGCTGAGGTAGCCCATGGCCTCGGCGGGGATGGCCTCGGCCCGGGTGGCGTAGTCGTGCAGGTTGAGTCCGGTGAAGACGCCCACCTGCTCGCCGCGGGCGGCGGACGGGTCGAGGCCGGCCGCCTCGAAGGCCTCCCAGGCCGCTTCGAGCAGCAGCCGCTGCTGGGGGTCCATGGCCAGGGCCTCGCGCGGCGAGATCCCGAAGAAGTCGGCGTCGAACTCGTCCGCGCGGTGCAGGAATCCGCCGTGGCCCTCCTTGTCGTCGGGCCAGCCGCGGTTGTCCGGGAACCCGGAGATGGCGTCCCGTCCTTCCGACACCAGCTCCCACAGCCCGTCGGGGTCGACGACGTCTCCGGGGTACCGGCAGCTCATGCCGATGATCGCCACCGGTTCGTGCTGCCGGTCGGTCAGCTCGCGCACCTGCCTGCGGGCCTCGCGCAGGTCGGTCGTGGCGCGCTTGAGGTAGTCGAGGTACTTCGCCTCGTTGGTGACGGGTTGCGTGCTCACGACGACTCCAGTTCGGCGTCCAGCAGGTCGAATATCTCCTCGGCGGTGGCGGACTCAAGGTCGGCGTCCGCCGTGCGGTCCACCGGCTCGTCCCGGGAGCCGGTGAGGGCACGCAGCCGGGCGTAGATCTCCTCGCGTTCCGTGCCCTCGCCGGGGAGCACGGCGAGCAGGGCCTCCAACCGGTCCAGTTCCCGGTGGAGTTCGGGCGCTCCGGACAGCTCGGCGGCCGCCTCCTCGTCCAGCCGGGCGGCGAGCGCGGCCGGGGTGGGGCAGTCGAACAGCACGGTCGGAGGCACCTGCAGGCCGGTGGCCGCCGTCACGTGGTTGCGCAGTTCGACCGCGGTGAGCGAATCGATGCCGATGTCCTTGAACGACTGCTCCGGGTCCACGTCGTCGGCTCCGGGATGTCCGAAGACCAGCGCGGTGCTGCGGCGGACGATGTCGAGCAGCGTGCGAGCCCGTTCGTCCGGGGACTGGGCCAGCAGACGGTCCCTGACCCCGGGAGCCGCGACGGGTTCCGTCACGACGGTGCGCCGGTCCGGGTGGGCGGCCGGTGCGGGACGAGGCGTCGCCGGACCGGGCAGGTCGGCCGGTACGGCGCTCAGGAAGACGGAGTTCGCCGACGCGACCGGCAGTCCGCTCCGGTCGGTCAGCAGGAGGGCGACCGCGCCCGACGCCGCGGGGGCGATGCGGACGCGGGCGGCGGTGGCGCCGGTGGCGTGCACGGACACGCCCTGCCAGGTCGTGGGCAGCCCGCCGGCCTCCGTCAGGCCCAGCGCGTGCAGCGCGCCGTCCAGCAGCACGGGGTGCACGCGGTACCGGCCGGCCTCCTGTGCCTCGGCCGGGGCGAGGGCCAGCTCGGCGTACAGCTCCGCGTCGCGGCGCCACACGGCCCGGACTGTCTGCAACGCCGGCCCGTGGTCGAGCCCTGCCCGCGCCATGCGCTCGTACAGGTCCTCGGTAGCGACCGGTACGGCGCCCTCGGGCGGCCACTCGGTGAGGCCGGCGTCGGGGGCGGGACCGTCGGTGCGCAGCGTGCCGTGGGCGTTGCGGACCCATCCGCCGGACCCGGACGTCCCCTCCGGCCGCGAGTGCAGCTGGACGGTGCATCCTTCGTCGGACGGGGTGACCGTCAGCCTGAGGTCCGTGCCTCCCTGGACGGGCAGGACCAGCGGCGACTCCAGAACGAGTTCCTCGACGAGGGCGCAGCCGGTGTCGTCCCCGGCCCGCAGAACCATGTCGAGCACGGCCGAGGCGGGCAGCACCGGCCTTCCCGCGAGAGTGTGCTGGGCGAGCCAGGGCAGGGTACGGGCGGCGAGGCGTCCGGAGAACAACAGGCCGTCGGATCCCGGCAGTTCGATCGCCGCGCCCAGCAGCGGATGGTCCGCGGGGACGAGCCCTGCGGCGCCCAGGTCCTCCGGCTGCGCGGGCGGCGCGTCGAGCCAGTACCGCTGCCGCTGGAAGGCGTAGGTCGGCAGCTCCGTGCGGGGCGGGCGGGGCCCGTCGAAGGCCGCCGCCCAGTCCACCGGGGCGCCGCAGAACGCGGGCCAGTCCACCGGGACGCCGTGCACGTGCAGTCGGACGACCGCCTTGGTGAGGCTCTGCGCCTCGGCGGCGCCGCCACGCAGGGAGGGGACGAAGGCCGCGGCTTCCGCGTCCGCGGGCAGACAGTTGGGGCCCATCGCGGACAGCACGCCGTCGGGACCGAGTTCGAGGAAGGTGCTCACTCCGTCGGCCCGGAGGGCGCCCACGACGTCGTGGAACCGCACGGCCTGCCGGACGTGCCGCACCCAGTACTCGGGGCTGCCGAGTTCCTCCGCCGTGACCGGCCCGCCGGTCAGAGTGGAGAAGAACGCGAGGGCGGGCGGGGCGAACCGGACACCGCGCGCCACCTCGGCGAACCTGTCCAGCATCGGTTCCATCAGCGGTGAGTGGAAGGCGTGGCTGACCTCCAGCCGCTTGGTCTTGCGGCCCATGGCCCGCAGCTGCCCGGCGAGGTCGAGCACGGCTTCGGCGGCGCCGGACAGGACGACGGCCGCGGGTCCGTTGACTGCGGCGACACCGACCTGGTGGGCCATGTCCCCGATGAGTTCGAGCACTTCCGGCTCGGTGGCCTGCACGGCCACCATGGCTCCGCCCGTGGGCAGCTCCTGCATGAGCCGCCCGCGGGCCGCCACCAGGGCGGCCGCGTCCGCCAGCGGGAGCACGCCGATGACGTGGGCGGCCGCCAGCTCGCCGATCGAATGGCCGGCCACGGCGTCGGGGCGGATGCCCCAGTGCTCGATCAGCCGGTAGAGGGTGACCTCCAGGGCGAACACCGCGGGCTGGGTGAAGCCGGTCTGGTGGATCAGGGCCGCCTCGGGACTGTCCTCGCGTGCGAGGACGATCTCCTTGAGCGGGCGGTCGAGATGCCGGTCCAGTTCGGCGCAGGCCTCGTCGAAGGCCGCCGCGAAGACCGGGTACGCCTCGTACAACTCGCGTCCCATGCCCGGGCGTTGGCTGCCCTGGCCGGTGAAGAGGACGGCGATCCGGCCCGGGCGCTGCCGGCCCTGCGCGACCCCGGTCGCGGGTTCACCGGCGGCCACGGCGGCCAGGCCGTCCAGGAGCGTTTCACGGTCCTCGGCCACCACCACGGCCCGATGGTCGAACGTGGTGCGCGTGGTCAGCAGGGAGTACGCCGCCGCGCCCAGGTCGAGGTCGGGGCGTTCGGCGACGAAGGCGTGCAGTCGTTCGGCCTGTGCGCGCAGCGCCGTCTCCGTCTTCGCCGAGACCAGCCAGGGGATCGGCCCGGACTCGGCGTCGGGGGCGTCCTCGGCTTCAGGACCCTGTTCGAGGATGACGTGGGCGTTGGTGCCGCTCAGCCCGAAGGAGGAGACGGCGGCCCGGCGCGGCCGGTCCAGCTCCGGCCACGCACGCTGCTCCGTCAGCAACTCCACCGCACCCGCAGCCCAGTCCACATGCGAGGTCGGCTCATCCACGTGCAACGTCCTCGGCAGCACACCATGCCGCAGAGCCATCACCGTCTTGATGACGCCGCCCACACCCGCGGCCGCCTGCGCATGCCCGATGTTCGACTTCAACGACCCCAGGAACAACGGCTGTTCACCCGGACGCTCCTGACCGTAGGTGGCGAGAAGCGCCTGCGCCTCGATCGGGTCGCCCAGCCGGGTGCCCGTCCCGTGCGCCTCCACCGCGTCCACATCAGCCGCACCCAACCGCGCATCGGCGAGCGCCTGCCGGATCACCCGCTGCTGCGACGGTCCGTTCGGCGCCGTCAGACCATTGCTCGCACCGTCCTGATTGACCGCGCTGCCCCGCACCACCGCCAGCACCGGATGCCCCGACCGCAAAGCGTCCGACAGACGCTCCACCACCAGCACACCCACACCCTCGGCCCAACCCGTGCCGTCCGCACCCTCCGCGAACGCCTTGCACCGACCGTCCTCCGACAGCCCACGCTGCCGACTGAAGTCCAGGAAGGCGGCCGGTGAGGACATCACCGTCACACCGCCCGCGAGCGCCATCGCGCACTCGCCGCGCCGCAGCGCCTGGACCGCCAGATGCAACGCCACCAACGACGACGAACACGCCGTGTCGAGCGTGACCGCCGGCCCTTCCAGGCCGAACGTGTACGACAGCCGGCCGGCCGCCACGCTGCCGGCCGTGCCGGTGCCGCGGAACGCCTCCAGTTCCTCGGGGATGGTGCGCAGCCTGGTGAGGTAGTCGCGGTTCATCAGGCCCATGTAGACGCCGGTTCGGGTGCCGCGCAGCGACGCCGGGTCGATGCCCGCCCGCTCGATCGCCTCCCACGACGTCTCCAGCAGCAACCGCTGCTGCGGATCCATCGCCAACGCCTCACGCGGCGAGATCCCGAAGAACCCCGCGTCGAACTCCGCCGCCTCGTGCAGGAAACCGCCCGACCGGGTGTAGACCTTCCCGCGCACCCCCGGATCCGCGTCGTAGAGGCCCTCCAGATCCCAGCCGCGATCCGTCGGGAACCCCGAGATCGCGTCCGAGCCCGTGGCCACCAACCGCCACAGCTCCTCCGGCGAACCCACCCCACCGGGAAAGCGACAGCCCATGCCCACGATGGCGACCGGCTCGTCGGCCGGGGCGACGACGGGCTCGGCGGTCTCGCTGCTCTCCGCGAGGAGTTCACGGCGCAGGTAGGCCGCCAGTGCGGCCGGTGTGGGGTAGTCGAAGACCAGGGTGGGAGGCAGCGCCAGTCCGGTGAGAGGGCTGAGCGCGTTGCGCAGTTCGACGGCGCTCAGCGAGTCGACGCCGAGGTCGCGGAAGGTGTGCTCGGCGCCGACGGCGTCGGCGGTCGCGTGACCGAGGACGGTGGCGGCGTGCGAGCGCACCATGTCGAGCAGCATCCCGTCGCGTTCGGCGACGGGCAGCGCGAGCAGCCGGTCGCGCAGTGTCGCGGCGGGCGCGGCAGCCGTACGGGCGGCCGGGCGCGGCGTGCGTACCAGAGCGCTGAGCAGCGGCGGCGTCTCCCGCCCCGGCCGGGGTGCGGTGTCGAGGCGCATCGGGAGCAGGACCGGCCGGTCGGCGGCGAGGCAGGCGTCGAAGAGCGCCAGCCCCTCCTCGACGGCGAGCGGGGCGAAGCCGGCCCGCTCGATGCGGGCGAGGTCCGCCTCGCCCAGGTGGCCGGTGATGCCGCTGCGTTCGGCCCACAGGCCCCAGGCGAGCGAGAGCGCGGGCTGCCCGTTCGCGCGGCGGTGGGCGGCCAGGCCGTCCAGGAAGGCGTTGGCCGCCGCGTACGCGCCCTGTCCCGCGCCGCCGAACACCGCGGCGGCGGAGGAGAACAGGACGAAGTGCGCCAGATCCAGTTCCCGGGTGAGCTCGTGCAGGTGGAGCGCGGCGTCGGCCTTGGGCCGCAGCACCGCGTCGGCCTGCTCCGGGGTGAGGGACTCGACCATTCGGTCGGCCACGATTCCGGCCGCGTGCACCACGCCGGTCAGCGGGTGTCCGGCCGGGATCCGGGCCAGGACGTCGGCCAGGGACGACCGGTCGGCCGCGTCGCAGGCGACGACCGACACGGTGGCGCCCAGCTCGCCGAGTTCGGCCGCCAGCGCCTCGGCGCCCTCGGCGGCCGGGCCTCTGCGGCTGGTCAGCACCAGGTGGCGCACGCCGTGCGCCGCCACGAGGTGCCGGGCGACGGCGGCACCGAGGGTGCCCGTGCCGCCGGTGACCAGGACGGTCCCGTCAGGGCGGAAGGCGGACGCGCCGGCGCTCGTCCGGGCGCGCGCCAGCCGGGCCACCGACCAGGCGCCGTCGCGGACGAGGAACTGGGGCTCGGCGCCGAGCACCGCGGTGGTGAGGGGCTCCCCCGGACGGTCGGTGTCGACGAGGACGAACCGCCCCGGGTGCTCGGTCTGCGCGGAACGCACCAGGCCGTGCAGCGCGGCGCCGGACGGGCTGGTGACCCGCTCGCCCGTCGCACCGCCGGTGACGAGGACCAGCCGGGCGGCGGCGAACCGTTCGTCGGCCAGCCATGCCCGCAACAGGTGCAGCGTGCGGTGGACCGCGTCGTGCAGGGCGTCGAGGCCCGGCTGCTCGCGTACGACCACCACCGCCGGAACGGCCGCACCGGCCTCGACGGCGGCTGCCAGGGCCTCCAGGGAGGGGTAGTGGTCGTCCTCGGCGGAGCCCAGGCCGGCCCAGCTGCCCGGCGTCAGCGGCTCGCCCTCGTCCGCCGGGATCCAGTCGAGCCGGTACAGCGCGTCCGCCGTGGACGACGTGCGCAGCGCGTCGGCCGTGACGGGCCGGACCGTCAGCGACTCCACCGACGCGACGGCGAGCCCCGTCGGATCGGCCACCGCGAGGGCCATCGCGTCCGGGCCGGCCGGGCTCAGCCGTACGCGCAGGGTGTCCGCGCCGGTCGCGAAGAGCCGCACACCCGACCAGTGGAACGGCAGTCGCGGGTCGCCGGACGCGTCCGGTCCGGCCAGGCTCCAGGCGTGCAGGGCGCTGTCGAGGAGCGCGGGGTGCACGCCGTAGCCGTCGGCCGTCTCCTCGGCCAGGGCGACCTCCGCGAAGACCTCGGCCCCGCGCCGCCAGGCGGCGCGTACGCCCCGGAAGGCCGGTCCGTAGTCGAGTCCGGCCTCGGCGAGGCTGTCGTACAGCGTGTCCACCGGGACCGGTCGGGCGTCCTGCGGGGGCCACTGGGCCAGATCGAAGGAGGGGTCGGCGGCGTCGGCGGCCAGGGTCCCGGTTGCGTGCCGGGTCCACGGCCCGTCGGCGAGGTCGTCGGGCCGGGCGAAGACGGTCAGGCCGCGCCGGCCCGCCGCGTCGGCGGCGCCGACCGCCAACTGGATCTGGACGCCGCCCTGTTCGGGCAGGACGACCGGGGACTCAAGAGTCAGCTGCTCGATCAGCCGGCAGCCGGACAGGTCGGCCGCGTGGAGCGCCAGGTCGATGAAGGCGGTGCCGGGCAGCAGGACCGTGCCCGCGACCGCGTGGTCGGCGAGCCACGGGTGGGTGCGCAGCGACAGGCGGCCGGTGAGCAGCAGTTCGTCGGCGCCGGCCACCGACACCGCCGCGCCCAGCAACCGGTGGTCGGCCGCGCCGAGGCCGAGATCGGCCGGCCGGGCGGCGCCCGAGCCGGCCGGGGAACCGGCGAGCCAGTAGTGCGTGCGCTCGAAGGCGTAGGTCGGCAGCTCGATGCGGCGCGGGCCGAGGTGGCCGAAGAAGGCGTCGGCGTCGAAGTCGACGCCGCGGACGTACAGGTGGGCAAGGGCGGTCAGCAGACTGACGGGCTCGGGGCGTCCTTCGCGCAGGGTGGGGAGCAGCGCCGCGTCGCTGTCCTCGGCGAGGCACTCGCGTCCCATCAGGGACTGCATGGCGACCGGGCCGAGTTCCAGGTAGGTGCGGACGCCGTCGGCCTCCAGGGTGCGCATGCCGTCCAGGAAGCGGACCGCGCCGCGTACATGACGTCCCCAGTACTCCGGGGAGCAGAGCTCGGCGGGATCGGCGAGCCGGCCGTCCAGGCAGTTGATCACCGGGGTGCGGGGCGGGTGCAGTTCCAACTTCCGTACCGCCGTCACGAACCGGTCCACGACCGGCTCCATGTGCGCGGAGTGGAACGCCCGCCCGAAGGACATCCGGTGGGTGCGCCGGCCGGCGCTCCGCCACTCGTCGCCGATCTGTGCGACGAGGTCCTCGTCGCCGGATATGACGACCTGCCGGGGGCCGTTGACCAGGGCGACGTCGACGGTGCCGGTACGGCCCCGCAGGGAGGCGAGGACCTCGTCCTCCGACGCCTCGATCGCGACCATCGTGCCGCCCTGCGGCGTCTGCTGGAGCAGACGGCCCCGCGTGGTGACGAAGGCGGCCGCGTCCGCCAGGGAGAGCATGCCGGTCACGTGGAGCACGGCGGAGTCTCCGTTGGAGCCGCCGAAGACCACGTCGGGGCGGATGCCCCAGTGCTCGATCAGCCGGTAGAGGGCGACCTCCAGGGCGAACACCGCCGGGTGACCGTACTCGGCCTCCGCGAGCAACGCGGCCTCGTGGGTGTCCTCTGGGGCGAAGACGATCTCCTTGAGCGGGCGGTCGAGGTGCCGGTCCAGTTCGGCGCAGGCCTCGTCGAAGGCCGCCGCGAAGACCGGGAACGCCTCGTACAACTCGCGTCCCATGCCGAGGCGTTGACTGCCCTGGAAGGTGAACAGGAAGGCCAGCCCGCCCTCTGCGCGTGTGCCCCGCACGACCTGGGCCGCGGGCTCTCCGGCCGCCAGCGCGGTGAGACCGGCGAGCAGCTCGGCGCGGTCCTGGGCCAGCACGGCGGCCCGGTGCTCGGACCCGGTGCGGCGGCGCAGGAGGGAGTACGCCGCGTCGACCAGGTCGAGGTCGGGGCGTTCGGCGACGAAGGCGTGCAGTCGCTCGGCCTGCGCCCGCAGGGCGGCTTCCGTCCGGCCCGACAGCACCCAGGGGAGCAGTCCGCTCGGCCTGTGGGGGGAGGCTTCCGGCTCCGGCGCGGTGACCTGTTCGAGGATGACGTGGGCGTTGGTGCCGCTCAGCCCGAAGGAGGAGACGGCGGCCCGGCGCGGCCGGTCCAGCTCCGGCCACGCACGCTGCTCCGTCAGCAACTCCACCGCACCCGCAGCCCAGTCCACATGAGAACTCGGCGCATCCACATGCAACGTCCTCGGCAGCACACCGTGCCGCAGAGCCATCACCATCTTGATGACGCCGCCCACACCCGCCGCCGCCTGCGCATGCCCGATGTTCGACTTCAACGACCCGAGGAACAAAGGCTGTTCACCCGGACGGTCCTGACCGTAGGTGGCGAGGAGCGCCTGGGCCTCGATCGGGTCGCCCAGCCGGGTGCCCGTCCCGTGCGCCTCCACCGCGTCCACATCAGCCGCACCCAACCGCGCGTCGGCGAGCGCCTGCCGGATCACCCGCTGCTGCGACGGTCCGTTCGGCGCCGTCAGACCATTGCTCGCACCGTCCTGATTGACCGCGCTGCCCCGCACCACCGCCAGCACCGGATGCCCCGACCGCAAAGCGTCCGACAGACGCTCCACCACCAGCACACCCACACCCTCGCCGAAGCCGGTGCCGTCCGCCTCCTCGTCGAACGCCCTGCACCGGCCGTCCGGGGACAGTCCGCGCTGCCGGCTGAAGTCCAGGAAGGCGGCCGGTGAGGACATCACCGTCACACCGCCCGCGAGCGCCATCGCGCACTCGCCGCGCCGCAGCGCCTGGACCGCCAGATGCAACGCCACCAACGACGACGAACACGCCGTGTCCACCGTGAGCGTGGGCCCCTCCAGGCCGAAGGTGTAAGCGATGCGCCCCGCCGCGATGCTGCCCGCGGTGCCGGTGCCGAGGTGGCCCTCAAGATCCTCGGGGACGCCGGCTGTGTGCACGGCGTAGTCGTGGTACATGAGACCCATGTAGACGCCGGTGCGGGTGCCGCGCAGCGACGCCGGGTCGATGCCCGCCCGCTCGATCGCCTCCCACGACGTCTCCAGCAGCAACCGCTGCTGCGGATCCATCGCCAACGCCTCACGCGGCGAGATCCCGAAGAACCCCGCGTCGAACTCCGCCGCGTCGTGCAGGAACCCGCCCTCACGCGTGTAGACCTTCCCGCGCACCCCCGGATCCGCGTCGTAGAGATCCGCCAGATCCCAGCCGCGATCCGTCGGGAACCCCGAGATCGCGTCCGAGCCCGTGGCCACCAACCGCCACAGCTCCTCCGGCGAACCCACCCCACCGGGAAAGCGACAGCCCATGCCCACGATGGCGACCGGCTCGTGCGCCTTCGCGTCGGCGTCGCTGAGCCTCTGGTTCGCCTGCCGGAGGTCGGCCGTCATCCGCTTCAGGTACTCAAGGAGCTTTTCCTGCTCTGCCATCGCCTTGCCCATCGCCTTTCACAATCACGGAGGAAGTGCCACTCATCGCGTCGAACAGGTCCGCGTCACACGGAGCCGAACTCCTTGTCGATGAGGCCGAGCAGCTCGTCAGCTGTGGCCGAGGCGATTTCCTGGTCGATGCCCGGGCTGCCGCCGTCGGTTCCCGCCACCTTCGCGGCGAGCGCGCGCAGTCTGGACGACACGTGCTCCGGGTCCGGAATCCGGGACATCGAGGACAGCAGGGCCGACTCCAGACGGTCGAGTTCCTGCAGTACGGCGACGGAGTCCGGGCCCTCGTCGAAGAGTTCGCCGCCGAGGTGTTCGGCCAGGGCCGCCGGCGTGGGGTGATCGAACACCACGGTCGGCGGGAGCTTGACTCCGGTGGCCGCGGCCAGCCGGTTGCGCAGCTGAACCGCGGTGAGCGAGTCGAAGCCCAGGTCCTTGAACGCACGCTCCGCCGTCACCGAGCCGGTGGTGCTGTGGCCCAGCACTGCGGCGACATGGGTGCGGACGAGGTCCAGCAGACCCGCGAGGCGATCCTCCTCGGGCAGCTCCAGCAGACGTTCCCGGGCGGATGCGGACGACGGACGCGCAGACCCCGGCCCGGCGTGCCCGCGGCGCACCTCGTGCCACAGCACCGGCGGTACGTCCTGGCTGCGAAGCGCCGCACGGTCGAGACGGATCGGCACGAGCACGGGCTCGCCGGAACGCCGCGCGGCCTCGAAGAGGGCCAGCGCCTGCGCGGACGACAGTCCGAGCACGCCCGACCGTCCCGTGCCGTCGCGCTCCGCGTCCGAGAGCGACGCCGTCAGCTCGCTGCGCTCGCTCCACAGCCCCCACGGCAGCGACTGCGCGGGCAGCCCGATCGCGGCTCGGTGTGCCGCGAGGGCGTCCAGGAACACGTTGGCCGCCGCGTAGTTGCCCTGTCCGGGGCTGCCGAGCACGCCTGCCGCCGAGGAGAAGAGGACGAAGGCGTCGAGGGGGAGGTTCCGGGTGAGGTCGTGCAGGTTGACGGCGGCGTCGATCTTCGGGCGCAGGACGCGGTCGAGCCGGTCCGGGGTCAGGCCGGTGATCGTGGCGTCGTCGAGGATGCCCGCGGCGTGGATCACGCCGGTCAGCGGTCGATCGGAAGGGATGCCGGCGAGCACGGCGGCGAGGGCCTCGCGGTCGGCCGCGTCGCAGGCGGCCATGGTGACCTGGGCCCCGCTGGATTCCAACTCGGCGGCCAACTCGGTCGCGCCCGCGGCCTGCCGGCCGCGACGGCTCATCAGGAGGAGGTGACGCACGCCGTGCTCGGCGACCAGATGCCGTGCCATCAGGGCGCCCACGGTCCCGGTGCCGCCGGTGATCAGGACCGTGCCGTCCGCCCGGCCGAAACCCGTGGCGGCCCCTGGGGAGGACGCGCCGTGCCGGACGAGCCGAGGGACGAGTACGGCGCCGTCGCGTACTGCCGACTGAGGTTCCTCGCCCATGGCCAGGGCCGCGGCCAGTGCCTCGTCGGCGCCGTCCACCAGCCACAGACGGCCGGGGTGTTCGCGCTGTGCCGAGCGCACGAGGCCCCACACGGGGGCGTCGGCCAGATCGGCGACGCCCTCGCCCGGCCTTGCCGCGACCGCGTCACGGGTGAGGAACACCAGCCGCGTCGAGGCCAGACGGTCCTCGGACAGGAATTGCTGAAGGAGCGTCAGGGCGCGCTGTATGACCGTACGCGCCTGCTCGGCCACATCGTCCTGCGCCGTGTCACCGGACGTGAAGGGCGCGACGACGACGTCGGGGACGCGCTCTCCGAGGGCGGCGAGGTCGAGGTCGGCGCCCAGGACCACGGAGCGGTCGACGGCCGGACGCACCGGTCCGACCGGCGCCTGCTGCCATTCCAGGCGGTAGAGGCTCTCCTGCCGTGCGGCCCGCAACTGCTCCGTGTTCACGGCCCGCAGCACCAGTGAGTTCACCGACACGGCGGGGCGGCCCGCCGTGTCCACGGCCGACAGCGACACGCCGTCGTCCGTGGCGGCGAGGCGTACGCGCAGCTCGGTGGCGTCGGTCGACGTGAGGGAGACGCCGGTCCACGAGAAGGGCAGCCGGGGCTCGCCCACTCCGTCGGCTTCCGGATCGAGCAGCACCAGCGCGTGCAGCGCCGCGTCCAGCAGCACCGGGTGCACGGCGAACCCGGCACCGCTGCCCTGCGGCAGCCCGACCTCCGCGAAGACCTCCCCCTCCCGGCGCCAGACGGCCCGCACGCCCTGGAACAGGGGCCCGTAGTCGTAGCCGGCAGCCGCGAACTCCTCGTACAGCCCGGAGACGTCCAGCTTCTCCGCGCCCACCGGAGGCCAGGCGCCCACCGCGGTGGCGGGCTCGCCGCCGACGGGCGGGGCCACGACCCCGCGCGCATGGACGGTCCAGTCCTCCTCGGAACGGGAGCGCACCACCACCGTGCGGCGTCCGGACTCGTCCGCGCCGCCCACACTCACGTGCAGCCGCACCTGGCTCTCGTCCGGCAGCAGCAGGGGAGCCTCCAGCACCAGTTCTTCCACGGCACCCGCACCGACCTCGCTCCCGGCCCGAAGTGCCATGTCCACGAAGGCTGTTCCGGGCAGCAGCGGGGCGCCGAAGACCGCGTGTTCGGCGAGCCAGGGGTGGGACCGCAGCGACACGGATCCGGTCAGCACCACGCCGTCGGAGTCCGGCACCGGCACTCTCGCGGCGAGCAGCCCGTGCCCGAGGCCCTCCAGGCCGAGGCCGGCCGCGTCGGTCACCTCTGTCCGTCCCGGCTCCAGCCAGTACCGCTCCCGCTGGAAGGCATACGTCGGCAGGTCCACCCGACGGCCCGCGCTGTCCGAAACCGCTGTCCAGTCGACGTCGACACCGGCGGTGAAGGCCTCCCCCAGGGAGAGCAGCATGCGTCGTTGCTCGTCCTCGTTGCGGCGCAGGGTCCCCAGCACCACCGCCGACACGTCCGCTTCCTCCACCGTCTCCTCGACGGCACCGGTCAACACCGGATGCGCACTGACCTCCACGAACACATCGAAACCATCACCGAGCAACGCCCTCGTCGCCCCATGGAAATCAACCGTCTGCCGCAGATTCGAATACCAGTAACCCCCATCCAGAACAGACCCCTCCACCACCCCACCCGACACCGCCGAATAGAACGGCACCCCACCACAACGCGGCCGCACCGGCCCCAACAACCCCACCAACTCATCCCGGATCCGCTCCACCTGCACCGAATGCGACGCATAATCCACCGGAATCCGACGCGCCCGCACCCCCTCCGCCTCACACGACGCCAACAACCCCTCCAACCCCGCCACATCACCCGACACCACCGTCGACAACGGCCCATTCACCGCCGCCACCGACAACCCCCCACCCAGACGAGCCGACACCTCACCCACCGGCAACGCCACAGACACCATCCCACCCAACCCCGCCAACACACCCAACGCCCGACTCCGCAACGCCACCACCCGCGCCGCATCCTCCAACGACAACGCACCACACACAGCCGCAGCCGCAATCTCACCCTGCGAATGACCCACCACCGCAGCCGGCTCCACCCCACACGACCGCCACACCTGCGCCAACGACACCATCACCGCAAACAACACCGGCTGCACCACATCCACCCGATCCAACCCCGGCGCACCCTCCTCCCCCCGCACCACCGCAGACAACGACCACTCCACGAACGGCTCCAACGCCCGCTCACACTCCACCATCCGCTCACGAAACACCGACGACGACTCCCACAACCCCGCCGCCATCCCCACCCACTGCGAACCCTGACCCGGAAACACGAACACCACACGACGACCCGCCACACCCACACCAGCCACCACACCCGACGCCACACCCCCCGACGCCAACACCTCCAAACCACCCAACAACTCACCACGACC
>NZ_JAHHIU010000216.1 GCF_024539815.1 Streptomyces hayashii | reverse complement strand
GGCGGGGGCGGGGGCACCTTCGCCGGGACCGCGGGCATCGGCCGGATGTTCAACGACGTCCTCGGCGGCCAGATCTCCTGGCTGATCCCCTTCGCCTGCATCGCGCTCGTCGCCGGTCTGGTGCTGTGCGGCCGCGCCCCCCGCACCGACATGACGCGTGCCGCGCTGGCTCTGTGGGGCGGCTGGCTCGTGCTGCACTACCTGACCTTCGCCATGGCCGAGGGCACGATGCACCCGTACTACACGACCGCGCTCGCGCCGGGCGTCGCGGCGCTGTGCGGGGGCGGCGGCGTCATGCTGTGGCGGGCCTTCCGCGGCGGCGACGCCCGCTGGTCGTGGGTGCTGCCCGTGGGACTCGCGGTCACCGGCGTCTGGGCGATCGTGCTGCTGCGCCGGGCCACCGGCTGGAACACCTGGCTGTGGCCGGCCGTCGGCGTGGTCATGGTTCTCGCGATCGCGGGCCTGTCCGTCCTGCGGTCCGCGGGCTCCGGCGTCCGGGTCCGGCTGCTCGGCGCGTCCCTCGCCGCGGCGGTCGTGGCGGCCCTCGCCGGTCCGACGGCGTACGCCGCGTCGCCGGCCTTCGGTTCGACCGGCGGCATGATGGGCGGCACCAACCCCACCGCGGGTCCGTCCACCGGGGGCGGCATGGGCGGTCCCGGCGGCGGCGGACCCGGCGGTCGCACACGGGGCGGCGCGAACGGCGAGTTCCCCGGCGGCGGCGCCCAGGGCGGCGCTCGGACACCCCCGGGCGGCGGCGCACTCCCCGAGGGCGGCGACACGAGCGGGGCCCCGAGCGGCCAGGGCGGCCAGGGCGGTCAGGGCGGTCAACAGGGCGGCGCCGACGCCGAGTTCCCCGGCGGCGCTCAAGGCGGCGCGAACGGCACGGCGCCCGGCGGGGCGGCGGACGGCGCGCCCGGTGGCATGGGCGCCGGGATGGGCGGAGGCGGCGGCATGGGCGGCGCCGACAGTGCGCTCGTCTCGTACCTGGAGAAGCACCAGGACGGCGCCACCTGGCTGATCGCGGTGTCCAACTCGCAGAGCGCGGGCCAGATGATCCTGAGCACCGGCAAGCCGGTCATCTCGATGTTCGGCTTCACCGGCTCCGACAACGCGATGACCCTGGCCAGGCTCAAGGAGCTGGTGAAGAAGGGCGAGCTGCACTACATCCAGCTCGGCGGGGGCGGCGGCCCGGGCGGCGGGAACAACAGCCTCCTCACCGAGATCACCGCCTGGGTGCAGAAGAACGGCACGGCGGTGAAGGAGAGCGCGTACGGCGCCGGTTCGGCGGCGTCCTCCGGCGCGCAGTCCTCCTCGTCCACCGCGCAGAGCAGTGCGTCGACGGTGTACCGGCTGGACCCGTCCGACGTGAGCTGACCGGCCGGACCCACCTGCCGACGGCCCCCGGACCTCGCGTCCGGGGGCCGTCCCGCGTGCGCCGACTCGCGGCGATCGGGGGCGGTTTGCCGCGTCCCGTCATCCGATCTACACGTCAGGTTCATTGCCATGACCGCATGTGCATGTCACTCTCCCGATTGCCGCCTTCAATCAACCCGCGTAGATCGGACACCCCACATGCTGGCGACACGCATACGCCGATGGAAGTCGGTGGCGCTTGCCACCACCGCCGTCCTGGTCGGCATCACCGCACCCGCGCTCACCGCGACCCCCGCCGCGGCGACCACGACGGCGTACGACTCGACGTACTACAAGAACGCGGTCGGCAAGACCGGTTCGAGTCTGAAGTCGTCCCTGCACACGATCATCAGCTCCAACGTCTCGAAGATCTCGTACTCGGCCGTCTGGAACGCGCTGAAGGTCACCGACCAGGACCCGAACAACAGCAGCAACGTGATCCTGATGTACAGCGGCGTCTCGCGCAGCAAGTCCCTCAACGGCGGCGACGTCGGCGACTGGAACCGCGAGCACGTGTGGGCCAAGTCGCACGGCGACTTCGGCGAGGTGACCGGTCCCGGCACCGATCTGCACCACCTGCGCCCCGCCGACGTGACGGTCAACAGCATCCGCGGCAACCTGGACTTCGACAACGGCGGCAGCACGGTCGCGGGCGGCGGCGGCAGCCGCGTCGACTCGGACTCCTTCGAGCCCCGCGACGCCGACAAGGGCGACGTGGCCCGCATGATCCTCTACATGGCCGTCCGCTACGACGGCGGCGACGGCTTCGCCGACCTGGAGCCGAACGAGAAGGTCAACAACGGCAGCAACCCGTACATCGGCAAGCTCTCGGTCCTCAAGGCGTGGAACGACGAGGACCCGCCGAGCGCCTTCGAGGAGAAGCGCAACCAGGTCATCTACGACACCTACCAGCACAACCGCAACCCGTTCATCGACCACCCCGAGTGGGTCGAGGCGATCTGGTAGCGGCCCCTGGTCCGCCGCGCGGCGCGGGCGGGTCCGGGCGCACGCCGCGCCCTACGCCCCGCCCGCGCCGCGCGGCGCCCCGTGCCAGCGCCACCGTGCGAGGCGCGGGCGGTCGGGGAGATCCCCCCGGCCGGTCGCCCACAGCAGCGTGGGCCACCGGTCGGTGCCGTCGGGGGCGTCCGGGAAGAGCCGGGCCAGCGCCCGGCCGCACAGAGCGGCGTCCGGCTCCCACCGCACACCCAGCCCCGCGCCGACGTCGTGCAGATGGACCAGGGTCTCGACGACGCCCATCGCGGCGAAGCCCTCGGGGTCCGAGGCCCCGAAGCCGTGATGCGACCGGACCGTCGCCGGGGTCGTGCGCACCATCGCCGCCAGCATCGCCCCGCAGGCCTCCAGCACCTGCGCGAGGCCCGCCGCCCCGGCCGCCCGGTCGGCGAAGACCACGTTCGCGGGACCGCCGGGACGCCGCGGGCTCCAGACGAAGGGGACCTCCGTGTCCGACGGCGGCTGCTCCGGGCCCAGTTGGGCGGCGTAGGCGAACAGGTCGTCGGCCAGGTGCTCGACGGTCTCCCAGCAGCTCCACTCCAGGGAGCCCGCCCGGGCGTCCCAGTCGGCCGCCCGCGCGCCCCGGACGACGTCCGCGGCCCGCCGCACCGCCTCCAGCACGTCGTCGGCGGTGACGGGACCGGGATCGGAAACGGGAACGGAAGCGGGATCAGGAGCGGGAGCGGACGAGCGGTTCGCATCAGGCATGCCGGGACCGTACCAACGGGCTTGAAGCGGGCGCCCGTCCGTCCGGTTCTCAGCCGAGGTGCGTCGGCGCGAACATCCGCAGGACCGCCGGGAGCACGACCACCGAGGGGCCCGGCGTGCCCAGCGCCCTCGCCAGGTCCGCTTCCAGTGCCTCCGGGGACGTCCGCACGCCCGGCACCCCGAAGGACTCCGCCAGCGCCACGAAGTCGGGTCGGGTCAGCTCGGTGGCCGTCGTCTCGCCGAAGGCGTCCGTCAGGTACTCGCGCAGGATGCCGTACCCGCCGTCGTCCACGATCAGCCAGGTGACGTCCAGGTCGTGCTGGCGCGCGGTGGCCAGCTCCGCGATCGAGTACAGGGCGCCGCCGTCGCCGGACACCGCCAGCACCGGACGGGTCGGGTCCGCGACCGCCGCGCCCAGGGCCGCCGGGAAGCCGTAGCCGAGGCCGCCCGCGCCCTGCGCGGAGTGCATCAGGTTGGGCCCCCCGGCGTCGAAGGCGGACCAGGCCCAGTACGCGAGGACGGTCATGTCCCAGAAGGACGGCGACCCGGCGGGCAGCGCCCTGCGCACCGACGCCAACACGTCCTGTTCCAGGGCGAGTTCCTGGGCGCCGATGCGGTCGGCGACCTTCGCCAGAAGCGTGCGGACGCGCTCGGGGGCCGTCGGGTCCTCCCGCTCGGACACCGTCTCCAGCAGCGCCTGAAGGGCCAGGCGCGCGTCCGCGTGGATGCCCAGCGCGGGGTGGTTGGCCTCCAGCTTGCCGAGGTCCGCCTCGATCTGGACGATCCTGCCCCGGGGCCTGAACGTGTGGTAGTTGGACGAGAGTTCGCCCAGACCCGAGCCGACGACCAGGAGCACGTCGGCGTCCTGGAGGAAGTCCGTGGTGTGCCGGTCCTCCAGCCAGGACCGCAGCGACAGGGGGTGGTTCCAGGGGAACGCGCCCTTTCCGCCGGGGGTCGTGACGACCGGGGCGCGGAGGGTTTCCGCCAGCTGCCGCAGCTTGCCCGAAGCGTCCGCCCGGACGACTCCCCCGCCCGCGACGATCGCCGGACGGACGGCGGTGGACAGCAGATGTGCGGCCAGGGCCGTCAGCTCGGGGCGCGGCGGCAGCTCCTCGGGGAACGCGTCGCCGCCGGTCACCACCGGGATCGCCGTCCTGGCCAGCAGCACGTCCTGCGGGATCTCCACCCACACGGGGCCGTGCGGCGCCGACAGCGCCGACTTCCAGGCCGCCTCGACGGCCGAGGGGATCTGCGACGGGGCGCGGACCGTGTGGACGGACTTCACCACGCCTCTGAACGAGGCCGCCTGGTCGGGGAGTTCGTGCAGATAGCCGTGCCGGCCGCCGCCCAGGCCGGCGGTGGGAACCTGGCTGCAGATCGCCAGCACCGGGGCGGAGGCGGCCGCCGCCTCCTGGAGGGCCGGCAGGCTGGTCAGCGCGCCCGGTCCCGTCGACAGCAGCAGCGGGGCCGCCTCGCCGGTGATCCGGCCGTAGGCGTCCGCCGCGAAGCCCGCGTTGTTCTCCACCCGCAGGCCGACGTAGCGCAGGTCCGAGCGGCGCAGGGCGTCGAACAGGCCGAGCGCGTGCTGGCCGGGCAGGCCGAACACCGTGGTCGCGCCGAGGGCGGACAGGGTCTCCACGACCAGGTCCCCGCCCGTTCGGCCGGCCGGAGGGTTCAGCGCGGCCTCCGTCTGCGCGGCGGTCGGGCGGAGCACCAGGTCGTGGTCGTGGGTCACTTGCCCTCGTTCTCCTCGCGGGCCCCGGCGATCCGGCGGGCCATGATCGTGGTCAGTTCGTACGCCGTGTGGGACGCGGCCACCGACGTGATCTCCGCGTGATCGTACGCGGGGGCCACCTCGACGACGTCCGCCGAGACCAGGTTGCACGAGGCCAGGCCGCGCAGGATCTCCAGCAGCTCGCGGGAGGTCATGCCCCCGGCCTCGGGGGTGCCGGTGCCGGGCGCGTGGGCCGGGTCGAGGCAGTCGATGTCGATGGAGATGTAGAGGGGGCGGTCGCCGATGCGCTGCCGCAGCTGGTCGGCCACCTCGTCGGCGCCCCGGCGGTAGACGTCCGCCGAGGTGACGATGCCGAAGCCCATCTTCTCGTCGTCGGTGAGGTCCTGCTTGCCGTAGAGCGGGCCGCGGATGCCGACGTGGGAGAGGGCCTCGGTGTCGAGAATGCCCTCCTCGACGGCCCGGCGGAACGGCGTGCCGTGCGTGTACTCGGCGCCGAAGTAGGTGTCCCAGGTGTCGAGGTGCGCGTCGAAGTGGAGCAGCGCGACCGGGCCGTGCTTCTTGGCGACGGAGCGCAGCAGCGGCAGCGCGATGGTGTGGTCGCCGCCGAGCGTCATCATGCGGGCGCCGGTGCCGAGCAGGTCGTCGGCCGCGGCCTCGATGGCGTCGACGGCCTCGTTGATGTCGAACGGGTTCGCGGCGATGTCGCCCGCGTCCGCGACCTGGGCCAGCGCGAAGGGGGACGCGTCCTGCGCCGGGTTGTACGGCCGCAGCAGCCGGGACGCCTCGCGGATCGCGTTGCCGCCGAAGCGGGCGCCGGGCCGGTACGAGACGCCCGAGTCGAACGGCACGCCCACCACGGCGACGTCGGCGCGGCCGACCTCGTCGAGACGGGGCAGCCGCGCGAAGGTCGCGGGGCCGGCGTACCGCGGGACGCGGGAGGAGTCGACGGGGCCGCGGGGCGTCTCATTGCTGGTCATGGTCCATTGCCTTCTCTCGGGGGGTGTCTCACACGATAGGTCGCCGGACCACGGCCGCGAAGTGTACGTTTCCTCCATTCCGAGCCCCTTGAATGGAGGAAACGCACACCGTGCCCGAGCAGCCCGCCGTTCCCCCCACACCACCGGTCCCGCTCTCCGCCCTGCTGGCCCGCGAGGACCTGGCTCTGCGGCAGATCGCCGGGCCCGCCGACGCCGGCACGGTGCTGCACGGCGCGCACGCCTCGGAGATGGCCGACCCGTACCCGTACCTGCTGGGCGGCGAGCTGCTGCTGACGGCGGGGGTGCACTTCGCGGGGGCGGACGGTCCGGCGGGCCGCTTCGACGACTACGTCGGGCGGATCGTGGCGGCGGGCGGCGCGGCCCTGGGCTTCGGCGTGGCGCCCGTGCACGACACCGTGCCGGGTGCGCTGGTCGAGGCCTGCGACGCGCACGGGCTGCCGCTGATCGAGGTGGCGCCGCGCACCACGTTCGCGGCGGTGGCCCGGGCGGTCTGGCAGCTGATGGAGCGGGCCCGCACGGCGGAGCTGCGGCGGGTCACCGAGGCGCAGCAGAGCCTGGCGGCCGCCGCCTCGCGTCCCGACCCGGTGCCGTCGGTGCTGCGGCAGCTGGCCCGGCGGGTCGGGGGCCGTGCGGTGCTGTACGGGCCCGAGGGCGCGCAGATCGCGGCGGCGGGCTCGGCCACCGTTGCGCAGGACGAGCTCGCCGGTCTCGTCCGCCGTCTCGCCTCGCGCGGTCCGTCCACCGCCGGCGACACCTCCGCCTCCGGGGTCCGGCTGGCCGCCTACGCCCTCGGCGCCGACCGGGGTTTCGTGCTGGGCGTCGCGTTCCCGCGGCGTGAGGCCGGCGACCACGCCATCGCGTCCGTCGCCGCCGTGCTCCTCACTCTGCTGACCGGCGCCCGGCAGACCGGCTCGGGCGCGGCCCGCTCCTCGGCGCTGGTGCGGATGCTGCTGGGCGGTGCGCCCGAGGACGTGGCCGCGCTGCTCGGCGGTGAGCGGTGGACCGTCGTGCACGCGCGCGCGGAAGGGGCGGAGCCCGGCCCCGTCGCCGCCTCCGCGCTCGGCGCCGCGCTGGGGTCGCCGTTGGTCGACGTCGCCTCCGACGTCGTACGGGTCCTCGTGCCGGCCGAGCGCGAACCGGCGCCGGTGCCCGGCTGGACGATCGGGGTGAGCGCCGTCGTCGAGCCGGCGCAGTGGCCGCTCGCCGACACGCAGGCGGCCCGTGCCCTGGCCCGCGCCCGGGCGACCCGCACGGCCCTGGTCCGGCACGGCGGACGGACGGCCCTGGCCGGCCTGGTGCCGCCCGGCGAGGCCGCCGAGCACGCGCGGGCGCTCCTCGCGCCGCTCTCCGCCGGCCCGGGGCTCGCCGAGACGCTGCGGGCCTGGCTGTCGCTGCACGGCAGCTGGGACCGCACGGCGGTCGCCCTGTCGGTGCACCGCAACACCGTGCGGCAGCGCATCACCCGCTGCGCGGCCCTGCTGGACGCCGACCTGGACGACGCGGACGTGCGGATGGAGCTGTGGTTCGCCCTGAAACACCGGTGAGTGACGCGTGTCCCAGCGGCCGGGACGGCGAGGACGCGCACTGCGCGCTGCCTCACAATGGAGACCATGCCGATACCCGGGACGCCCAGCCGCGCCGAACTCGTCGACCACCTCGTCAGGACCCGTATCGCCGGGGACGTCGCCACGCCTCGCGAGAACAACCTGTCCCACTACCGTCAACTCGCCAACGGCGTCCGCAACTTCTGGCTCGGTCTGGAACTCGGCGACCGCTGGAACGACGAGCAGGACGTCCTCGCGGTGATGGCGGAGCGGGTCGGCGTGAACGACGACCCCGAGTACCGCTACGGCCAGGACACCATCGACCCGCAGCTGACGGTCGACGGCCTGGACCGGATGGCCGCCCGGCTGCGCAAGGCCGCCGAGGGCCGCCAGCGGGTCCTGTTCGCCACCGGCCACCCGGGCGGCCTCCTCGACGTGCACCGCGCCACGGCCGCCGCCCTGCGCGCGGCGGGCTGCGAGATCGTCGTCATCCCGCAGGGGCTCCAGACGGACGAGGGGTACGTCTGGCAGGTCGCCGACGTGGCGGTGCTGGAGCACGGGGCCACCCTGTGGCACACCCACTCCGGCGAGCCGATGAAGGCCATCCTGACGGCCCTGGAGCGCGCGGGGCGCCCGCTGCCGGACCTGGTCGTGGCCGACCACGGCTGGGCGGGCTACGCGGGCCGGCACGGCGTCGACTCCGTCGGCTACGCCGACTGCAACGACCCGGCGCTCTTCATCGGCGAGGCGGAGGGCGTCGTCCAGGTGGCGGTCCCGCTGGACGACCACGTCGTCAGCCCGCGCCACTACGACCCGATGGTCGCCTACCTGCTGACGGAGGCGGGCCTGCGGGAGGCGGATCGCTAGGGACGCTCCCGCCGGAGGCGCTCCGGCGGGGAAGGAGCCGCGGGAGGCGCTCCGGCGGCACGGCGCCGCGGGCGGCGGTTCAGTCCTCCCGCGGGACGCGGACCACGCCCTCCTGGATCACCGACACCGCGAGCCGGCCGTCCTGCGTGTAGATGCGGGCCTGGCCGAGGCCGCGGCCGCCGTGCGCGGACGGCGACTCCTGGTCGTACAGCAGCCACTCGTCGGCGCGGAACGGACGGTGGAACCACATGGCGTGGTCCAGGGACGCCCCGACGACGTCGCCGACCGCCCAGCCGCCGCGGCCGTGCGCGAGCAGGACCGAGTCGAGCAGCGTCATGTCGGAGACGTAGGTGGCCAGGACGACGTGCAGCAGCGGGTCGTCCGCCAGCTTGCCGTTGGAGCGGAACCAGACCTGGGAGCGCGGTTCGCGCGGCTCCCCGAACTTCCCGTACGGCGGCTCGTCGACGTAGCGCAGGTCGATCGCCTGCCGGGCCTCCAGGAACTTCTCGACGACCACGGGATCGAGGTGGTCGTAGCCGCGCAGCCGCTCCTCGGAGGTGGGCAGCATCGCCGGGTCCGGCGAGGGCGGCATGGGCGTCTGGTGGTCCAGGCCCTCCTCGTACGTCTGGAAGGACGCCGACAGCGTGAAGATCGGCCGGCCGTGCTGGACGGCGACCGCGCGGCGGGTGGTGAAGGAGCGGCCGTCGCGGATGCGCTCGACGTTGTAGACGATGGGCGCGCCCGGGTCGCCCATGCGCAGGAAGTACGCGTGCAGGGAGTGGGCGTGCCGGTCCTCGGGGACCGTGCGCCCGGCGGCGACCAGCGCCTGGGCCGCCACCTGCCCGCCGAACACGCGCGGGACGACGGCGGACCGGGACCGGCCGCGGAAGATGTTCTCCTCGATCTGCTCCAGGTCGAGCAGATCGAGGAGATCCTGTAGTGCCTGGCTCATGGCATCTGGTTGTAGCGGCCCGTGGTTGCGGGCTGCTTACAGACCCATGTCCTTCGCGATGATCGACTTCATGATCTCGCTCGTGCCGCCGTAGATGCGGTTGACGCGGTTGTCCGCGTACAGACGGGCGATGGGGTACTCGTTCATGAAGCCGTAGCCGCCGTGCAGCTGGAGGCAGCGGTCGATCACGCGGTGGGCGACCTCGGTGCAGAACAGCTTGGCGCTGGCGGCCTCGGCCGGGGTCAGCTCACCGGCGTCCAGGGCCTCCGTGGCGCGGTCGGCGACGGCCTCGGCCGCGTCCACCTCGGCCTGGCAGGCGGCCAGCTCGAACTTGGTGTTCTGGAAGTGCGCGACCGGCTTGCCGAAGACGGTGCGCTCCTGCACGTACTGCTTGGCGAACCGGACGGCGGCCTTGGCCTGGGCGTACGCGCCGTAGGCGATGCCCCAGCGCTCGGAGGCCAGGTTGTGGCCGAGGTAGTAGAAGCCCTTGTTCTCCTCGCCGAGGAGGTTCTCCACGGGCACCTTGACGTCGACGAACGCCAGCTCGGCGGTGTCGGAGGTCTTCAGGCCGAGCTTGTCCAGCTTGCGGCCGACCGAGTAGCCCTCGGACTTGGTGTCCACCACGAGCAGGGATATGCCGTGCCGGCGGTCCTCGGCGCTGGGCGCGTCGGTCCGGGCGCAGACGATCATCTGGTCGGCGTGGACGCCGCCGGTGATGAAGGTCTTGGAGCCGTTGAGGACGTAGTGCGTGCCGTCCTCGCTCAGCTTGGCGGTGGTCTTCATGCCCGCGAGGTCGGAGCCGGTGCCCGGCTCGGTCATCGCGATCGCCCACATCTCCTCGCCGGAGACGAACTTCGGCAGGAAGCGCTTCTTCTGCTCGTCGGTGGCGAGCAGCTTGATGTACGGCAGGCCGAGCAGCACGTGCACGCCGGAGCCGCCGAAGGTGATGCCCGCGCGGGCGGTCTCCTCGTACAGGACGGCCTCGAACTTGTAGGAGTCGATGCCGGCGCCGCCGTACTCCTCGTCGACACGGATGCCGAAGACGCCCAGTTCGGCGAGCTTGTAGTAGAAGTCGCGCGGCGCCTGGCCGGCCGCGAACCACTCGTCGTAGACCGGGACGACCTCGGCCTCGATGAAGGCCCGGAGAGTCTCCCGGAACGCCTCGTGGTCCTCGTTGAACACCGTACGGCGCACCGCCGCCACCCTTCTGTGCGCCTAAACCGGCGCCGCTCTCGCGTACCTGGTTGCTCGCCGTGGGGGTTCCTCAATTGGTGGTTGCGGTTTCCTACGGCTAAGCGCTCGCTCAGAAGCCACCGTACCGGCGGGTAGGGAAGAGCGTCCAGACCCATCGAGGCTCAGCGCCCGTAACGCTCGTCACTCCGCTCCGGCCGCCGCGAACGCGCCGCGGGCCATGCGGTGCAGCAGCTCCGCCGTGGTCGCGCGGCCGGGGAGGGAGCCCGGGCGGCCGAGGTGCGGGGTGGAGTTCAGCAGACCGAAGACCGAGTGGACCGCGGAGCGGGCCGCGGGCTCGGCGAGGCCCGGGTACACCGCCCGCAGGACCTCCACCCACAGCTCGACGTACTGCCGCTGCAACTGGCGGACCAGCTTGCGGTCGCTGTCGCGGAGGCGGTCCAGCTCGCGGTCGTGCAGGGTGATCAGAGGGCGGTCGTCGAGGGCGAAGTCGATGTGGCCCTCGACGAGCGAGTCGAGCACCGCCTCGGAGGGCACCCCGTCGGCCTCCTCCAGGCGTCGCTTCGCACCGGTCAGCAGCCGGCCGCTGATGCCCACGAGCAGCTCCGCGAGCATCGCGTCCTTGCCGGGGAAGTGGCGGTACAGCCCCGGGCCGCTGATGCCGACCGCGGCCCCTATCTCGTCGACCCCGACGCCGTGGAACCCGCGCTCGGCGAACAGGCGCGCGGCCTCTCTGAGGATCTGCTCGCGCCGGGTGGGGGCGTCCGTTCTCGTGGCCATGAGGGCAATTCTAGACAGGGAGGTTAGCGGTCGTTAACCTGAAGGAAATGGTTAACGCTCATTAACAGTCGATCACTGGCGTGAGGGGACCGCGAGGATGGAAGAGGCACCGGAGCTGACGAGTGCGGCGGACCCCGCCTCGGAGGCCTGGAGGGCCAACGAGGAGGCGCACCGCGCACTCGCCGAGGAGCTGCGCGGCAAGCTCGCCGCGGCCCGGCTGGGAGGCGGTGAGAAGGCGCGGGCCCGGCACACCGCGCGCGGCAAACTGCTGCCCCGCGACCGGGTCGACGCCCTCCTGGATCCGGGCTCGCCGTTCCTGGAGCTCGCCCCCCTCGCCGCCGACGGGATGTACGACGGACAGGCCCCGGCCGCCGGCGTCATCGCCGGCATCGGGCGGGTCGGCGGGCGCGAGTGCGTGATCGTGGCCAACGACGCCACCGTCAAGGGCGGCACGTACTACCCGATGACGGTCAAGAAGCACCTGCGCGCCCAGGAGGTGGCGCTGGAGAACCGCCTGCCGTGTCTGTACCTGGTGGACTCCGGCGGGGCCTTCCTGCCCATGCAGGACGAGGTGTTCCCGGACCGCGAGCACTTCGGGCGGATCTTCTACAACCAGGCCCGGATGTCCGGGGCCGGGATCCCGCAGATCGCGGCCGTGCTCGGCTCGTGCACGGCCGGCGGGGCGTACGTCCCCGCCATGAGCGACGAGGCGGTCATCGTCCGCGGCCAGGGCACGATCTTCCTGGGCGGGCCCCCGCTGGTGAAGGCCGCCACGGGCGAGGTCGTCACGGCGGAGGAGCTCGGCGGCGGCGACGTGCACGCGCGCGTGTCGGGCGTGACGGACCACCTCGCGCAGGACGACGCGCACGCGCTGCGGATCGTCCGCAACATCGTCGCCACGCTCCCCGCGCGCGGGCCCCTGCCCTGGCAGGTGCGGCCGTCCGTGGAGCCCAAGGTCGACCCCCACGGGCTGACCGGCGCCGTCCCGGTGGACTCGCGCACCCCTTACGACGTGCGGGAGGTCATCGCGCGCGTGGTCGACGGCTCCCGCTTCGCGGAGTTCAAGTCCGAGTTCGGGCAGACCCTGGTCACCGGCTTCGCCCGGATCCACGGCCACCCGGTCGGGATCGTCGCCAACAACGGCATCCTGTTCTCCGAGTCCGCCCAGAAGGGCGCCCACTTCATCGAGCTGTGCGACCAGCGGGGGATCCCGCTGGTGTTCCTGCAGAACATCTCCGGGTTCATGGTCGGCAAGGACTACGAGGCCGGCGGCATCGCCAAGCACGGCGCGAAGATGGTGACGGCCGTGGCGTGCACGCGCGTGCCGAAGCTGACGGTCGTCGTCGGCGGGTCGTACGGCGCGGGCAACTACTCCATGTGCGGCCGGGCCTACTCGCCCCGCTTCCTGTGGATGTGGCCCAACGCCAAGATCTCCGTCATGGGCGGCGAGCAGGCCGCCTCCGTCCTCGCCACCGTCAAGCGCGACCAGCTGGAGGCCGGCGGCCAGGAATGGCCCGCCGAGGACGAAGAGGCCTTCAAGGACCCGATCCGCGCGCAGTACGAACGGCAGGGCAACGCCTACTACGCGACCGCCCGGCTCTGGGACGACGGGGTCATCGAACCGCAGGAGACCCGGCAGGTGCTGGGCCTGGCCCTGACCGCCTGCGCCAACGCGCCACTGGGCGAGCCCCGGTTCGGCGTCTTCCGGATGTGAGGAGGGGACTTCATGTTTGACACAGTGCTCGTGGCCAACCGGGGCGAGATCGCCGTCCGCGTCATCCGCACGCTGCGCGCCATGGGCGTGCGCTCGGTGGCGGTCTTCTCCGACGCCGACGCGGACGCCCGGCACGTCCGGGAGGCGGACACGGCGGTCCGGATCGGGCCGCCGCCCGCCGCGGACAGCTATCTGTCGGTCGAACGGCTGCTGGAGGCGGCCGCGCGGACCGGCGCCCAGGCCGTCCACCCGGGGTACGGCTTCCTGGCCGAGAACGCCGGCTTCGCACGCGCGTGCGCCGACGCCGGGCTGGTCTTCATCGGACCGCCCGCCGACGCCATCGCCCTCATGGGCGACAAGATCCGGGCCAAGGCGACGGTACGGGAGGCCGGGGTCCCGGTGGTGCCCGGATCGAGCGGCAGCGGCCTGACGGACGAGCAGCTCATCGCCGCCGCCCACGAGATCGGCGTCCCCGTGCTGCTGAAGCCGAGCGCGGGCGGCGGCGGCAAGGGCATGCGGCTGGTGCGCGACGCGTCGCTGCTGGCCGAGGAGATCGCCGCCGCCCGCCGTGAGGCCCGCGCCTCCTTCGGCGACGACACGCTCCTCGTCGAGCGGTGGGTCGACCGCCCCCGGCACATCGAGATCCAGGTCCTCGCCGACGGCCACGGCAACGTGATCCACCTCGGCGAGCGCGAGTGCTCGCTCCAGCGCCGGCACCAGAAGATCGTCGAGGAGGCGCCCAGCGTCCTGCTCGACGAGGCCACGCGCGCGTCGATGGGCGAGGCGGCCGTGCAGGCGGCGCGCTCCTGCGGGTACCGCGGGGCGGGCACGGTGGAGTTCATCGTGCCGGGCGGCGATCCGTCGTCGTACTACTTCATGGAGATGAACACCCGGCTCCAGGTGGAGCATCCGGTCACCGAACTCGTCACCGGCCTGGACCTGGTGGAGTGGCAGCTGCGGGTGGCCGCCGGCGAGCCGCTGCCGTTCGGCCAGGAGGACGTGCGGCTGACCGGACACGCCGTGGAGGCGCGCGTGTGCGCCGAGGACCCCGCGCGCGGGTTCCTGCCGTCCGGCGGCACGGTGCTCCGGCTGCGCGAGCCGCAGGGCGACGGCGTGCGCACCGACTCCGGGCTCAGCGAGGGCGCCGAGGTCGGCAGCCTCTACGACCCCATGCTGTCCAAGGTGATCGCCTACGGCCCGGACCGGGAGAGCGCCCTCAGGAAGCTCCGGGCCGCCCTGGCCGACACGGTCACCCTGGGCGTGCAGACCAACGCCGGGTTCCTGCGGCGGCTGCTGGCCCACCCGGCGGTCGTGGCGGGCGAACTGGACACGGGGCTGGTGGAACGGGAGGCCGCTTCGCTGGTCACGGCCGACGTCCCGCCGGACGTCTACGCGGCGGCGGCGCTGCTGCGGCAGCCCGCGCCGGCCCCCGCGCCCGGCACGGGCTGGGTGGATCCCTTCTCCGTCGCGGACGGCTGGCGTCTGGGCGGTGAGCCCGCCTGGACCGCGCACCATCTGCACGTGCCCGGGCACGACCCGGTGACGGTCCGGGTGCGCGGCACGGCCGACGGCGGGCGGGAGGTGCTGCTCGACGGGGAGGAGACCCCCCGGCGCAGCTCCGGGATCCTGCCCCCGCGGCCGGACGACCCCCGCTTCGTGTGCCGGCTCGACGGCGTCACGCACGCCTTCGCGGCGCTGCCGGACGGCACCTGGCTGGGCCGCGACGGCGACGCCTGGCAGGTGCGCGACCACGACCCGGTGGCCGCCTCCCTCACCCGGGGAGCCCACGCGGGCGCCGACTCGCTCACCGCGCCGATGCCCGGCACGGTCACGGTCGTCAAGGTCGCCGTCGGCGACGAGGTGGCCGCGGGCCAGAGTCTGCTGGTCGTGGAGGCGATGAAGATGGAACACGTCATCTCCGCCCCGCACGCCGGCACGGTCGCCGAACTCGACGTGACACCCGGCACCACGGTCGCCATGGACCAGGTGCTGGCCGTCATCGCCCCGGCCGCCACGACGGAGGAGGACCGGTGACGCTCCCCATGACCGTACCGGCCCCGGGCCTGCCCGCCCGGGTGCGCATCCACGAGGTCGGCGCCCGCGACGGCCTCCAGAACGAGAAGACGACCGTGCCCACGGACGTCAAGGCCGAGTTCGTGCGCCGCCTCGCCGACGCGGGCCTCACCACCATCGAGGCCACCAGCTTCGTGCACCCGAAGTGGGTTCCCCAACTCGCGGACGCCGAGCAGCTGTTCCCGATGGTGAGCGATCTCGACGTGGCGCTGCCGGTGCTGGTGCCCAACGAACGCGGACTGGACCGGGCGCTTTCGCTGGGCGCGCGCGGCGTCGCCGTCTTCGCCAGCGCCACCGAGTCCTTCGCCAAGGCCAACCTCAACCGCACGGTGGACGAGGCGCTGGCCATGTTCGAGCCGGTGGTGGCCCGCGCCAGGGCCGAGGACGTCCGGGTGCGCGGTTATCTCTCCATGTGCTTCGGCGACCCGTGGGAGGGCGCGGTCCCGGTCGAGCAGGTGGTCCGGGTCTGCCGTGCCCTGCTCGACCTGGGCTGTCACGAGCTGAGCCTGGGCGACACGATCGGCGTGGCCACCCCGGGCCATGTGCGGGCCCTGCTCACCGCGCTGAACGAACAGGGCGTGCCCACCGACGTGTTGGGCGTGCACTTCCACGACACCTACGGTCAGGCGCTCGCCAACACCCTCGCCGCGCTCCAGCACGGCGTCACCACCGTCGACGCCTCGGCGGGCGGACTCGGCGGCTGTCCGTACGCCAGGTCCGCCACCGGCAATCTCGCCACCGAAGACCTCGTGTGGATGCTGCGGGGCCTCGGCATCGACACCGGGGTCGACCTCGGCCGTCTCGTCGCCACGAGCGAGTGGATGGCCTCCCACCTGGGCCGACCCAGCCCGTCCCGCACCGTGCGCGCACTCGCCGCGTCGACACAGCCCCACAAGGAGCAGTGACCGCAATGGACCACCGTCTCTCCCCCGAACTGGAAGAACTCCGCCGCACGGTCGAGGAGTTCGCGCACGACGTGGTCGCGCCCAAGATCGGCGACTTCTACGAGCGGCACGAGTTCCCCTACGAGATCGTCCGCGAGATGGGCCGCATGGGCCTGTTCGGGCTGCCCTTCCCCGAGGAGCACGGCGGCATGGGCGGCGACTATCTCGCCCTCGGCATCGCGCTGGAGGAACTCGCGCGGGTCGACTCGTCCGTGGCGATCACCCTGGAGGCGGGCGTCTCGCTGGGCGCCATGCCGATCCATCTCTTCGGCACGCCCGAGCAGAAGCGGGAGTGGCTGCCGCGCCTGTGCTCCGGCGAGATGCTCGGCGCGTTCGGACTGACCGAGCCGGACGGCGGCTCGGACGCGGGCGCGACGCGCACGACGGCCCGTCTCGACCCCGACACGGACGAATGGGTGATCAACGGAACGAAGTGCTTCATCACCAACTCGGGCACGGACATCACGGGGCTGGTCACGGTCACCGCGGTGACGGGCCGCAAGCCGGACGGCCGGCCGATGATCTCCGCGATCATCGTCCCGTCCGGTACCCCGGGCTTCACCGTCGCGGCGCCCTACTCGAAGGTCGGCTGGAACGCCTCCGACACGCGTGAGCTGTCCTTCGCCGACGTGCGCGTGCCGGCCGCGAACCTGCTGGGCGAGGAGGGCCGCGGGTACGCGCAGTTCCTGCGGATCCTCGACGAGGGGCGCATCGCCATCGCCGCGCTGGCCACCGGACTCGCGCAGGGCTGTGTGGACGAGTCGGTGAAGTACGCCAGGGAACGGCACGCCTTCGGCCGTCCGATCGGCGCCAACCAGGCCGTCCAGTTCAAGATCGCCGACATGGAGATGAAGGCCCACACGTCCCGCCTGGCGTGGCGCGACGCGGCCTCACGGCTGGTGGCCGGGGAGCCCTTCAAGAAGGAGGCGGCGCTGGCGAAGCTGTACTCGTCCACGATCGCCGTCGACAACGCCCGTGAGGCCACCCAGGTGCACGGCGGCTACGGCTTCATGAACGAGTACCCGGTGGCCCGCATGTGGCGCGACTCCAAGATCCTGGAGATCGGCGAGGGCACGAGCGAGGTGCAGCGGATGCTGATCGCGCGGGAGCTGGGCCTGCCCGCCTGACGGACGCCGCCCCGCGCCCCGGCGCCGGCGCGCCCCGCGCACCCCGATCGGCCGCCCGGCGGCCTCAGGTCACCGCCTGAGGCCGCCGACTCCGTTTCGGGGGCACACCGCTGACGATCCGTCCGCGGCCGATCGACGGGCAGGTCACAGGCGCGGGACAGGGATCGTCGAGGGCGGCCACGGGCACCGGACCGCCCTCTGGACACGAGCTGAGGTTAGGCTAACCTACATTCGAAGCCGTCCTCGGGTGATCCCGCCCCGTTCGAAAGTGGCCACACTCATGTCCAACGCCAGAGCCGCCCGTCCCACCCGCCGTGGCATCCTCGCCGCCGGTGGCGCCCTCGGTCTCGGCGCCGTGCTCGCCGCCTGCGGGGACGAAGACGCGAGCAGCAGCGGCTCCGGGTCGTCGGCGAACGCCAAGGCGAAGTCCGGCCCCTGGACCTTCAAGGACGACCGCGGCACCACGGTGAAGCTCGACGCCGTCCCCGCGAACATCGTCGCCTTCACCGGCGTCGGCGCGGCCCTGTACGACTACGGAATCCAGGTCAAGGGCGTCTTCGGACCGACGAAGACCACCTCGGGCAAGGCCGACGTGCAGGCCGGCGACATGGACGTCACCAAGGTGACGGTCCTCGGCAACGTCTGGGACGAGTTCAACGTCGAGAAGTACGCGGCCCTCGCGCCCGACGTCCTCATCTCCACGATGTTCGACAACGCGGGCACCCTCTGGTACGTCCCCGAGGCCTCCAAGGACAAGATCGCCAAGCTCGCCCCGAGCGTGGGCGTCTCCGTCTACGACCGCCAGTTGACCGCTCCGCTGCAACGCATGTGGGAGCTGGCCGAGTCGCTGGGCGCCGACATGACGGCGGCCGCGGTCACCGGCGCCAAGAAGAGGTTCGAGGACGCGGCCGCCCGGCTGCGCGCCGCCGCCAAGGCCAAGCCCGGCATCAAGGTGATGGCCGGTTCCGCGAGCCCCGAGCTGTTCTACGTCTCCGGCACCGACCTCTCCGTCGACCTGGAGTACTTCAAGGCCCTCGGCGTGAACTTCGTCGAGCCGCCGGCGAGCGCCAAGGCCCAGGGCGGCGGCTGGTACGAGTCGCTGAGCTGGGAGAACGTCGACAAGTACCCGGCCGACATCATCATGATGGACGACCGCTCCTCGACCATCCAGCCCGCCGACATCACCAAGGCGACCTGGAAGAAGCTGCCCGCGGTGAAGGCCGGCCAGGTCATCGCGCGCTCCCCCGAGCCGATCCTGTCCTACGACAAGTGCGTGCCGCTGCTGGAGAACCTCGCCGCGGCGCTGGAGAAGGCCAAGAAGGTCGCCTGACGAAGGCGGCCCGACGCCGTGGGCGCGCCGCGCGCAGCCGCGGCGGTCGCGCCCGCATGGCGGAGCCGCATGCCGATGCGGCCCCGCGCCCCTGAGTGAGCCGCCCTGCCCCACGTCTTCAGGAGCCCCTCATGACCACCGCCGTCGCCGCCCCCTTCCGGTTCTTCTCGCTCCAGGTCGCACGGACCCGGCGGCTGTCGCCGTCGACGGTCCGGGTGAGTCTCGCCGGGGAGGACCTGCGGCACTTCTTCTCCGACGGGCGCGACCAGTCGCTGTCGCTCTTCCTGCCGCATCCGGGCCAGGAGGAGCCGCAGGTCCCGTTCGAGCTCGGGGACGGCTGGTGGCAGGGCTGGCGCGAACTGCCCGACGGCGTACGGGCGGTGATGCGTTCGTACACGCTGCGCGCACTGCGCGCCGACGCCCTCGGACGCACGGTCGGGATCGACGTCGACTTCGTGCTGCACACCCCCGCCGGACCCGCCTCCGCATGGGCGGCGCGTGCGGTCGCCGGGGACCGGGTGGTGCTGCTCGGACCCGCGGTGGCCGACAACCGGGCGATCCGGTTCCGTCCGCCGCACGACGCCGACCTGCTGGTGCTCTGGGGCGACGAGAGCGCGCTGCCGGCCGTCGCGTCGATCCTGGAGTCGCTGCCGGCCGGACAGCGCGCCCGGGTCTGGCTGGAGGTCCACGACCCCGCCGACGTCCGGGAGTTGACGACCCGCGCGGCCGCCGAGGTGACCTGGGTGGTCGGGGAGGACTCCGTCGACGCGGTCCGCTCGGCCGGTCTGCCGCCCGCCGAGAACCCCTACGTCTGGATCGCGGGCGAGTCGGGATCCGTGAAGGCGCTGCGCCGGCACTTCGTGCGGGAGCGGGGCGTGGACCGCCGCCGGGTCACCTTCGTCGGGTACTGGCGCCGCGGCATGAGCGAGGAACAGCTCCGCGAGACCGAGTAGCGACACCGCGCCCCCGCAGCAAGCCGTGCGGGGGCGCGCGCACGTGACCACCGTCACGGCACACCCAGAATCACGATGATCGAACTTAGGTTAGGCTTACCTAAGTTGAACCCGAGGTTCCGTCCCCGCCCCGCCCAGGAC
>NZ_JAHHIU010000215.1 GCF_024539815.1 Streptomyces hayashii | reverse complement strand
CCCCACCACGGGGCCCCCGACCCCACCACGGCAGCCCCGCGGTGGGCTCGGGTGCGAACGGTTAGGCGATGTCGTCGAACTTGGCGCCCTCGCCCGCGTAGAGGTCGGTCGTCAGCCGGCTGAAGGGGGCCGTCGTCGAACCGGTCGAGCGGTAGACGAACGTGCCGTTCGGGCCGTGGGCGACCAGGTCGGGCCGGCCGTCGGCGGTGACGTCCCCGGCGCCGACGAGGTGGGAGAAGGCGTTCCAGCCGGAACCGATCCTGACGCGGGCGCTGAAGTTGCCCGCGCCGTCACCCTGGTACAGCCACAGGACGCCCGAGGCGTCGCGTGCGACGAGGTCGCCGGCCGTCGTGCCCGCGATGTCGCCTACGGCGGTGATCTGGTTGTAGATCTGCCAGCCGGCGCCGAGCCGGACGCGGGCCGCGAACGGAGCGGACGAGCTGCCCGTGCCCTTGTACAGCCACAGGACGCCGGAGGCGTCGGTGGCGAGGAGGTCGGACCGGCCGTCTCCGTCGAAGTCGCCGCCGCCGGTGAGCTTCTTGTAGATCTGCCAGCCGGCGCCGACCTTGACGCGGGCCGCGAAGCCGCCGTCGCCCCTGCCCTGGTACATCCACAGCGCGCCCGAGGCGTCGCGGGCGACGACGTCACCCGTCGGGGAGCCGGCGAGGTCACCCACGGCCTCGATCTGGTTGTAGACCTGCCAACCGGTGCCGATTCTCGTCCGCTTGGCCGTGGTCACCTTGCCGTCCGACGGCCAGTCGAAGAGGTCGTCCCGCCACAGCACGCCCGAGGCGTCCCGCGCGAGGACGTCCGTCGAGCCGTTGTCGGTGAAGTCGTGCGGGTTGGCCTGGCGTGAGACCTGGAAGCCCCCCTGCGCGGTCGCCGGGCCGCCGACGCCGTCGGTCGGGGTGGCGTTGATCTGCCAGGTGTAAGCGCCGTTCGGGGCGCTGGCGCCCTCCAGGACGCCGTCCCAGACGAAGGCGAACCGGTTGCCGGAGACCGGCTGGGCCAGGTGCGCGGTGAGCTTCCGGCCGGTGGCCGTGTGCGTGAGCGTGAGGTCCACGGTGGCGTTCGCGCGGGACAGGGTCCACTCCATCGGGACCGTGGCGCCCGCCTTCTCCAGGCTCACCGCGGCGGGGACCTTCGACTCGGTCGCCTTGACGGGCAGGACCCGGCCCGTGCCGGCCACCAGTGCGGCGCTCGGCAGGCCACCGGTCGCCTCCCGGATCCGGAACAGCCCGTCGGTGCTCGCTGTGGCGCCCCGCACGAGCAGAGTGCCGTCAGGGGCGTGGGCCGCGCTGGAGAAGCGCTCCAGCAGCTGGTACGGCGCGGCGGCGGGATCGGTGACGCTCCGGGCGTACAGCGGGCTCGGCGTCTCGTCAGCCGCCTTGCCCGGAACGCCGTAGAGCAGCGTGTCCCTGGTGATCCCGACGATGACGGCGCCGCTCATGGAGCTGTCCATGGCGTACATCCGGTGGACGTACGTCCCGTCCACGAGGAGTTCGGTGACCCCGGACCGGTACTCGACCCACGCCTCGTAGTCGGCGGTGTAGGCGCCCGTCGAGGCCTGGGTCCACGGGGCGATGGCCTTCCGGCTGCCCGACTCGATCGTCGCGTCGCCGTCGACGGTCGTGCGCGTCTTCCAGTACTCGGTCCGGAACGTCGACGAGCTGGGGAAGACCCGGTTGCTGCTCAGGACGAGCAGCACGTCGCCGGTGGAGGCGATGACCTTGAAGTCCATGCTGTAGGAGTTCGACGACCGCTTCGTCTTCTTGACGACCCCGTCGACCTGGCTGAGCTGCCACAGTTCCTGGTAGCCACCGCTGCCCGTAGGAACCTTCACGAAGAGCTTGTCGCCGACCACGCCGACGAGCTGCGCGCCGGGCTTGAACTCGGCCGCGAGATCGTAGGACGCGGACCGGGCGGCGCCGTCCTTCATGTCCCGCAGGAAGACCATGCTGCCGCCGTCGCTGGTCACGACGGTGTCGGAGCCGCTGTCGTGGCCCACGACGCCCGCGGTGATCGGCAGCACCGAGCCGTCGGCGTACTTGTGCCACTCCAGAACCCTGGCGCCGGAGCCGTCCGGCCGGGACGTGAGGAATCCGGTGTCGCCGGTGCTGACGATCTCGGAGCCGACGGCCAGATCCGCCTCGTCTGCGGTGCCACCGGTGACCCCGGTCAGGGGAGCGGGAGCGGGAGCGGCCACGGCCCCGGGCGAGGCCAGGACGCCGACGCCGACCGTCACGGCGAGAACGGTCGCGACGGAGACGCCGAGACGACGTCGGGTGGTGCGTGGGGAAGCCAAGGAAGTCCTTCCTGATGAGCCGGCGCGTACGCACATCTGTGCGTGCCGATCGATCCGACCTGTGAAGAGGGAGGGTGGTTGTACGAGCGGCCCGTGTTTTCCGCGGACACGGAACGCTTCGTCGTCGCCCGGGGACGTCAGGCCGTGGGGTGTTCGTGCGGCAGAGGAGCGCGTACGAAGCTCGTGCGTCGCTCGTCGCTCGCTCCCAGAGCACGGAAATTGCTGCGCGCTTCGGTGAGGCTGACACGGCCGTTGGGACCGCCTCGCACCCGGTCGGCGTCGTCGTCGCCCTGGCCGTCGTCCTCCCAGAAGCACACGGGGCAGATCTCGAAGCAGTCGCGCTCATCGAGCGTCAGGAAGCCGCAGCAGGGACAGGGGTACGGGCCGTCCTCGGCATTGCCCTGGTCGTCGACGAAGGAAGTGACCACCAGGGCATCCTGCCCTGCCGCGCCGCCGACCGCGAGCGAATACCCAGGCAGGACTCAGCCGGGCCGTGAAGGAGGCCGGGGTACCGCGCCCCATGCAGCTCGCGTCGCTGTCGCGTTCCGGGCACGAGCTTGCGGACCGCGCCCGTTCTTCTTCGGCCCAGGCCGGATCCCGATTCGGCGTCGCTGACAGACCTCTCCGTGGTCGTTGTCGGCGTCGGCTTCAGGCCGTCCCGCACGGCTGCCCTGCCTACCGTGCTTTTTGCTGGACCGCAGTAGACAGGACGCACGTTCCACTGTCTTGGCCGGCCTGCATCCTCTTGACTGGAGGCATGAAACTCGTCGAGCCACCGAGCAAATGGACGCCGGACAGACACCGGGCAGGCACGAAGTCGCGCCTGGGGCAATGCACCTGGAACGCCCCCTGCCCCACGGACGCCGCATGGAGCGTGCACGTCGAGGACAAGGGCGGCCACAGTTGGTGGGCCGTATGCGAGCAACATCGCGCCTCGTCCCCGGTCTTGACCCCGAGCACCCAGCCGAGGCACAGACCTGACCGCCGCTGTGCAACCGCACACGAACACGCCTGACAGGCCAGGCAGCGGCGGGGGCTCCGGACGAGGGCTCTTGCGCCGTGCATGACGTTGGGGCCCGGTCCCGCCGGATGGCCCGGTCCGTCGATTGAGTCGGCCCACAGGGGCAGTTGGGAGTCGGGAGGTCACAACTGGATTACCGTCTTCACTGATCCCTCACATCTGACGCGCCGACACAGGTAGTTTCACCCCCCACGTACTTGAGCAGGGGGCCCCGTGAGCTACTACCAGCCTCAACCGCCGTTCCAGCCGCCGCCGGGACCGCCGGCACCCCGTCCCGCACCGAAGTGGGCCCGCAAACGCTTCGTACTGCCCGCCTTGGGCCTCGCGTTCATCATCGGCCTGGGCAGCGCCGGTGCGGACAGCCAGGACCCGAACACGACGAAGACGGCGGTCAGCGACAAGACGCAGCCGACGGTCACGGCCACGGCCACGGTCACCGCGACAGCCACGGCGACGGAGACCGCGAAGCCGGAGCCCGCGCCGACGGTGACGGAAACAGTCAAGGTGAAGGTGACCGTCACCGCGCACGCTGCTGCCGCGGGGTCCGGAACGGGCGGCAGTTCGACCTCTGGCGGATCGTCGTCCAGTGGCGGCTCCAGCTCGTCGGGTGGCTCCAGCTCTGACGGCGGCGGTGCGACGGCCCTGTGCAATGACGGTACGTACTCGTACGCCGCTCACCATCAGGGGGCCTGTTCGCATCACGGCGGCGTGGCCGTCTTCTACCGGTAGCAACGCCTCTCCATAGACGCCGGCATACGCCCGCTCCGGGCTGCATCGGCCTGCACATACGCGAAGACCCCGGCTCCAGCGTTTCCGCTGGTGACGGGGTCTTTGGGCACCTTCTGCAAGGTGCCCCCGGCAGGATTCGAACCTGCGCACACGGCTCCGGAGGCCGTCGGATTATCGAACGTTTTCGCAGGTCAGGGGCCTAGCTGGCGGGTCGTTATGCCCGCTGTCCCGCAAATGGCCCACGAATTTGAAATGCCCTACGTGTCCGATATTATCCGAATGTCCCTGGGGTTGCGTCCCGAAGTGGACCTCCAATCTCCCCTTGTCTCTCCCGCGTTGACAACGGGAGTGAGGGGGCGTAAGGCGAACTCCGACGTGAAGAGGGGCGTGACCCAAGCCCGCCCGGGTTTGGCTGGTGCCGACGCGATCGTGTACAGACTGCCAAAGGCCGGTGGGCCCCGGCCATCGGGTTCTGTTCCCGGCGTCAGGTGCATGTCGCCCGCGCGAGGCAGGCGGATGGCATTCTCGGGACTGTCGAGGTTGGACTACCCGTCCGTTGTGGCAGACGTGGGTTTGCCCCGGGCGTGATGGACCGGGCTGTTACGCCTATGCCGGTTCGCGGCAGCGACTGTGGCCCCGGTGCTGCGGGCGTGTCCGGGTTGGTTGCCGCCGTTCCCCTCACGCGCATCTGTCGGCCGAATGCGGGTCGCGGCGCTCCCGTGCGTTCGCTGCTGGGCTCGCTTGCAGCTGCCCTACTGCAGAGGCGACGTTCACCGATGGGGTGGCCCGGGTGAGCGTCTTGACGGATACGACGACATGCCCGGCTGCGTACCGGACTGCCGGGATTGGTACGGCTGCGCGACGGCGTAACGACGGGGCGCCACGTGGAGGCACGTCGTGGTTGGCGGGTGTGTGGAGTTGTCGGCTCGGGGGTGGCGGTTTTCCTTTCGCCGGGCGGTCAGGGAGTGGCGGTGGACTATCAATGATGCGGACGATCGCCGGTTTTGCTAACCGGCGATTCGCTGGTATACGGGGTCGGGTTGGGGCCGATCCTCAGGCTGCGCTGTCGCTGTTGCCGTCGTGGGGCGGGCCGGATGGCCGGATCCCCTGTTGCGTGTCGTTGAGGGCTGTTTCGAGCAGGTGGAATCGTATGCGTTCCTGTTCGAGCCGTACGTTGTTGCCGAACTCGCCTTCCTTGAGACTTTGGTAGAGATCGGCTTCCTCGGGTGTGAGGGTTCCGAGATGTTCGGAGGTGGGTGATGCCTCCTTTACCCATTGGTCGCGGTGAGGCATCAGGGTGTCCCTGTCCATCAGGATTGACTCCGTGTGGGGAAATGCCCCGCGCAATCGGTCGAGGATGGCGAATCCGTGTGTGTCCAAGTCGCCCCAGTAGACCAGCCGGATGTCTTGGAGCCAGAACAGTTTGGAGAGCAGGGTGACGGCGTAACCGCCCCCGTGGATCACGATGCTGTGGGGCTGATTGGGAAATGCCAGGTAAGTGGTTTCGTTTTCGACGACGTACGCCGTTGTGATGCCGGGCGGTGGTGAGGTGAATTCGTCGGTGCGGACGGTGAGTTCCCTGAAGCCCGCCAGCGCTTCGCTGCCGAGGAGCCGGAATCTGAGGTAGGAGGGCTTCTGGAGGAAACGGAAGCGGGCGGCGAAGTCGGTGCGCGGGGCTTCGGCGTCGATGCGCTCGGCTGGCAGGCAGTGTTCCAGCAGTGAGGTCAGGATGGCGCGATGGTGTTCGATGAATTTGGTGTCCACGCCGGGTACGTCGATCTGGCGCAGGTAGAGGGCCGGCCCTCGGTAGTCGGCGATCCAGCGGATGGTGGCTTCTAGGCGCGGCCAGTCGGCTTCGAGTTTGACGACCTTCATGGGGTGGGCCGCCATCCAGGCCGCGAGGGGAGGAATTGCGGCCCGGGCCGAGAGGAGAAGGAACTGGAAACGGCTGACCGTGCCGGAGACACCCAAGAGGCTCCACAGGTCTTCGCGGCGGTCGACCCAGATCTGGTGGGGGACGTGGTTCACGCCGGCGCGGCGTCCTCCCACCTGGCGGTACTCGATGCGCAGCCGTTTGTGTGCGTCGGGAGCCCATGACTGGGCCCAGGCACGGGCTGCCTCGTAGCGGCCGGTGATGTCGTCGGCCTTGGGCCCGCGCAGGGTAAGGCCGATGGGTTCCCAGGCGGCTCCTTCGGCGAGTTGTGTGAGGTAGACGCCGGTGTCCCAGCGTCGGCGCAGGCGGGCGATGACTGCGTGGGGTGTGGTCCAGTCGGAGGTCGCTGTCATGTCAGGCCCCCTGTCCGGTGGCAGGGCTGGTCGCGGACAGCGCGTGGGCGAGGCGCTCCTGCCGGTATTGGGCGATGGTCAGGGTGCGCAGACGGGAGTGGTGTCCGGTGGGGTTGTCGACGAAGCCGACGGCGGACACGTAGGGCTCGATGACGTGGATCTTCTGCAGGGGCGTGACGATGAGCAGTTGCAGGCCGAGGCGTTTGAAGAGGTCCAAGGCGAAGCGTGCGGATTCTTCGGAGCCGCGTCCGAAGGCTTCGTCGATGACGACGAACCGGAAGGTTCGGGGGCGGTCGTTGTCGAGTTTGAACTGGTAAGCGAGGGAGGCGGCCAGGATGGTGTAGGCGAGTTTCTCCTTCTGGCCGCCGGACTTGCCGCCGGAGTCGGAGTACACCTCGTACTCGGTGTCGTCGTCGCGGCGCCGCTCGCTGGCGCTGAAGACGAACCAGTGGCGGACGTCGGTGACGCGTTTGGTCCACTCGCGGTCGGCGTCGGTGTGTCCCTCGCGGCCCTTGAAGCGTTCGATGAGGCGCCGCACCTGGTGGAACTTCTCCTCGGAGTACAGGTCGGAGGCGTCGTCGGACAGGGCGTCGTCCGTGCAGGCGCGCAGTTCCGTGGTGAAGTCTCGGATCTCGGTGTTGGGGGTCCGCTCGGGCTTGAGCATGATGTAGCGGCCGGGGTTGTAGTCGATGTCGGCCAGGGATTCGTTGATGGTGGTGATGCGATCGCCGATCTCGTCGGCCCAGTTGTTCAGCTGGGCGTGGAAGCCCGCGATTTCCCGGATCACGTTGGTCTTCAGGTAGTGCCGGAACTGTTCCTCGAAGCGCGGCAGGTCATCGGCGATCAGGCGCTGGTGCAGTTGGCGGTAGCTGGGAGCTGAGTTGACCGAGTCGTCGAGTTCGTTGGTCTCGGCCGGGTAGCGGTTGCGGAAGGTTCCCATCTGGGAGGCGATCGTCTGGGCCAGTCGGGTCTGTTCCTTGGCCCAGCGGGTCTTCGCGGCGGTCAGGTCCTCACGGAGACGGGCTTCGGCTCGGGCGCACTCCTCTGCGGTCCGGCTCTGGAGGCGTGTTTCGGCCAGGCGCTGTTCGACGGCGGGGAAGTGTGCCCGAGCGTCGGCGGCGGCCGGATCGTCGAGCAGGGCACGCGCGGCGTCGCGGGTGCGGACGGCCGCCTCCAGTTCGCCCGAGAGCCGGCCCAGAGCCTGGTCCGCCGTCGCGCACGTGTCTTCCTGCTCGGTGATGTCCTTGGCGATGTCCTCCAGGCGACGGGAGATCTCGTCGAGGTCCCTCGAGGCGGCCTCCAGGTGCTGCTTCTCTTCGTTCAACTCGGTGATGTGGCGGACGGTGGCCTGCCAGTTGATCTCGCTGTAGTCGTGCAGGGCCGCGAGCTGGGCCAGGACTTTGTCGAGGCTGATGCTGTCGTCGTGGGCGGCCTCGAGACCGCGCTTCTTCGCGGCGACGCTTCGCTGGGCTGCATGGATGTGACCGGCCCGGTCGAGGAGCGCGTCGATCTTCGCCTGGTTCGTCCAGCCCAGCACGTAGGAGCTGCGGTCGTCGATGCGCGTGGTGTCGTTCTTCTCGTGGCGGCCGCGGGCTCCCTTGATCAGCCCCTGGCGGGTGACGGCCAGGTCGGCGCGCCGAAAGTCCTCCATGGTCTCGGCGCAGTCGTGCGAGGCGAGGCGTTCCAGCTCACCGGCGAGCCACAGGGCGAACGGCGAGTCCTGCCTGACCTCAAGCTTGCTGAACAGCGCGCCCGAGGTGGCGTACTGCGCGCGTCGAGGGGAGATCTTGTCGGGGACGCGGAAGTAGACCAGCCTCGTCCCCAGATGATGATCGTTGATCCATCCAGACACGCGGCCGTATTGGTCACCGGGAACGAGGAGGGACAGCGCGAACCCGCGCAGCAGCCGCTCGGCGGCGCCGACCCATGCCTGTTCGCCCTCGCGGACCTGGATGAGTTCGCCGGCGAAGGGCAGCGTGCTCTCCTCGATGCCCAGTTCTTGGCACAGGCGCATGCGCAGCTCCAGCTGCTTCCTGGGGATATTGCTGCGCCGCGAACGCAGGCTGATCAACTCGTCGTTGAGGTCCTGAGCCTGCTGGCGCAGGCGGTCGGACTCGACCGCGATGGCCTCCAGGGCTTCGCGGGACTCTTGTTTGGCCGCGTCGACGTCTTCCTGGGCGCGGGCGATGTCCTGGAGGCGGTCGCTGAACTGCTCGGCGTCAGTGACGGGGGCAAGGCCGGCCTGCTCCAGCAGCACGGCGTGGTTCTTGGCGCGCTGCTGCCGCGCGGTCCGTAGGCGTGATGTCTCTTCGATCTGACGTTCCAGTTCGCCCAGGCGGCCGCCGCCCAGTCCCGCACGCTGCAGTTCCCACCCGCGCTGCTGGGCGCGAAGGCCCTCCAACTGCTCACTGGCCGCCTGCCGCTTGCTGGTGCGGCGGCCCAGCTCGCGTTCCAGGCTCTCGCGTTCCGTCTCCAGCAGGATGGAGGTGCGCTGGGCGAAGAAGTAGCGCAGCGCGGCCTGCTGCGCGTCGGCCTCGTCGATGCTGGTTCCGAGGCGCTCGTAGCGGTCGCAGTCAGCCAGCAGCGGCGTGAGGACCTCGATCTGGGCGCGTGCCCGCTGGACGGAGTCGTAGGTGGTGGTCAGGGCGTCGAAGTGAGCGACGATGTTGTCGGTCATGGAAATCGCGTCGAAGGGTTCGAGCATGTGGCTGCGGACGAAGTCGTCCAGGCTGCCGACGGCCTTCATCGACACGGTCTGGTGGAAGAGCTCCAGGGCCTGCTCGGACTCGATGCCCAGGCGGCGCCGGAAGTCCTTGCTGTAGGGCGGGAACGTCGTCTGTACCCGGACTCCGCCGGCCGTCAGCCGCTTCTTCAGCGCCCTGACCTCTGTGCCGAAGTCGGCGAAGTCGTCCGCCACGGACAGGGCGCGGTCCGCGACGAGGAACAGCCGGTCCGGCTGGGTGGCGTTGGCATCGGGCAGCCAGAACACCTGCCCCAGCGTGACCGTCGCCTCCAGCGCCGTGTTGGCGAACACGCCGAGGATGACCGAGTAGTTGCCGGGCTTGCGCAGAGCGACCGGTCGGGTGGCGCCGGTGGTCTCGTTGCGCTCGGACTTGTAGTAGCCGAGCACGTAGGAGCGCAGGTTGCGCTCGCGGCTCTCCGCACCGGCGGCCTTGTTGTAAGCGATTCGGTGGGCGGGCATGAGCAGCGTGGTGACGGCGTCGACCAGGGTGGACTTGCCGGAGCCGATGTCGCCGGTCAGCAGGGCGTTGGCGCCGCTGACGCCGAAGGACCACACGTGCTTGTCGAAGGTGCCCCAGTTGTAGACCTCCAGCCGTTCGAGCCGGAACCCGGCTCGGCCGAGGCCCGGGGAGGAACCGGTGGGGAGCGGGCCGGGCTGGCTGGGGATCACTGCTGTCCCTCCTGGGGAGCGTGGGTGGCCGCGTACTGGGTTAGGTTGGTCTCGAAGTCGGCGAGCCACTGCCCGTCGACGAACGCCTTGATGATCCGCTGCACCTCGAACAGGTGCTCCTGGCCTCGCGCCCGGCGCAGGAACTGCAGCTCCACCACCTTGTTGATGTGCGCATCGATCTGGTTGACCAGACGTGCCTCGTTGCTGCTGGCAGGCAGGAAGGTGCGGATTATCTCGACGATCTCATCGCGGGTGATCATCAGCCGGGTTTCGCCGGAGCCCGCGTCGAACTCGGCGAGCCGCTTGCGCAGCAGCACGACCAGCAGGCTGACGGGATAGGACAGCGACCGGCGGGGCATCAGCCGCGGTGGTGCGGTGCTGGGATCGCTGTCTTCATCGCCGTCGGGCTTGGACTGGAGGAACGCGTAGCCTTCCGTCTCGTCGATCACAACCCATAACCCCATGACGTCGACATGGTCCTGCACGCGGGCGTGTAGGCGGAGCAGCGCCTCCCAGGCCCGCTCGTGCTGGTCGCGGAAGACCGGTCCCTTGAGCAGCTGGTTGACCGGCAGGGACAGGGTGTATGCAGGCCGATGGACGGGCGTGGGAGGCGTGGTCATCGCTCCTCCTTGTGGCTCGATGCCCAGGCGACGCCGGGGCTGGTGCGGGCGTAGGTGACGACGGGCACCGTTGCGACCTGCCGGGCGCCGTCGTCGCTCATCCACGTGATCTCCTCCCGGCGGCTGTCGTCGAAGACGGTGGTGAAGCCGTCATCCGGCAGCGCGAAGTAGGTGACGAGCTCGGCGAGCCCTTGCTCCAGCGGATGGTCACTCAGGACCTCGGACAGGGATACCTGCGCGCGGGAGCCGAGCGCGTCATGCACGGCGGCGGTGAGCCGGGCTGGATCCACGTACACCGCCTCGAACAGGGCGTCGGCGGCGAACTCCTCGTCACCCGCCTGGATACCAGTGCTGTCGATCGGTGCCTTGGCCACCGGCGTGTACAGGGGCCGCTCCATCGGCAGCACAATGGTCGGCGCCGCAGCGTCGATCTCGGCGACCAGATGCACATCTGCCACATCGCGCAGGGCGAGGGCGTGGGTTTCAATGCCGCGCATGAGTTCCATGACGCGGCGGTCCTCCGTCCGCACACGGTCGTCGAGGAACCGGCGCAGCTGCTCCGACAACTGCCGGACCGTGGCCTGCGTGCGCTCCGCCGCCTCCAGCCAGTCCCGGGGCATGCGCCGCATACGGGGGTCGGGCTCCCCGATGGCGTCCATCGTCTCGACCTCGGCCAGCAGCCGCTTGAGCTCCTCCTGCCTGCGCGGCGCCAGCAAGAAGTCGTAGAACGCCTGAAAACTCCGGCCCTGATCGGACTCGGCGATGCTCTCGCGACTGCCCAGGACTTCATCCAGTAGCTCACCCTTCGAGCCGTCCCACACCGCGATCCTGCGCCGCAACTCTCGGTCCAGCTCACGGAAGTTCGCCTCGACCTCGCGGAAGTCGGCCAGCAACCCGTGTGCTGTCGTCGTCACCTGCTGGTAGCGGTCCCTCAGTCCCGCGCTGTCGAGCACCTCCACGTCGCCCGCCTGGACGCGCTCGATTTCCTGGTCGATGTCGTGCCGCCGCCGCATCAGCTCGGCCAGCCGTGCCTCTGGGTCGCTTTCCGCGCCGAAGGTCATCTGTCGCAACAGGTCGAAGATCGTGTTCAGGCGTGACTCGGTACCGACGAACGAGCGCTCCTGAAGGGACCGCACCCACGAGATGGCTTTTTCCACTGCGACTGTAGCGTCGTAGTGCGGTTCGTCCGAGTCCGGCGGATAGTACTTGCGCAGCCAGCCGTTCTGAGATGCCGACCAGTCGTCCAGATATGCCTTGGCCAACTTCGGGAACGTCCCCTGACCGAGCCGCTCGTTCAGCGCGAACAGCTCGTCGTCCAGGCGCTCGACCAGCTCGGAACCGGCGATTGACCGTTTCCCCTGCTCGACGAAGACCTTGTTGAAGAAACTCAGCAGCAGTGCTGCATTGCTGGCTGTCAGCAGCCGCCACGCGGCACTTTGCTTACGCAGAGCGACCAGACGGTCGTAATCCAACTCCATGCATCCCGCCTTCGTTGCTCCCTGACGCGACGGCGTCCCGCACCAGCGGCCGGGAACGCGCCCCGGATGAACCCGTAAGACTGTGGGCGGAATCGCCCCGACAGCCACGGATGCACCGTAAAGGCCACCACTGACAACGCGGTCGGCCGTGGCGGATCACCGCACAGTGCGGGTTGATCTGGAGTTGGAGAAGCGCAGGTGGAAGCGGTGCGCTCAGTTTGTTGGCCTATCCCGCTGGAAGGTGGGCCGAGCCCTGCATTCATTGTTCCCTGAAGCGTCGGCTCAGATCTTGATGACGTTGGCGTGCCCTAATGCCGCCCGTCACCACGTTGGGTGAACGGTGCTTCCGGGACGCCACTGCGCACCGCCTGTCTGCGGTGCGCAGCCGCACTTCCGTGTCCCCGGTCAGGATGCGTGAACCCGATGCCAGCATGTGTGCAGCACGCCCTCAAGGCGATGCCTGCCCGCCGTGTCTGAATCGAAGACCTGGAGGGCCCGCAGCGCGCCGAGCGCCTCCGCGGCGTCGATGTGGTCACCGTCCGTGGCGGCTTCCACCGCCGCCAGGAGATCACTGGCGCTCATGCCTTCATCCGTCATGAACTCAGTGACCGCGCGGTAGGCGATCCACTGCGGCGTGCGCGGAACAAGGCCGGCCTCCGCTAGGAACTTCCTCGCCCCCTCGGCGTCCTCCAGACCGGCCACCACCTGGCGCAGGGCTTCATCTTCGGGGAGTCTGGTGACCAGGCTGGCGGAGAGCCGGTCGATGAGGAGTGGCCAGCCTCCGGTAACCTCTTGGAGCTGCTGCGTCTGGGAATCGGAAGTGAATGCCTCCTTGTCCTGGGCCCAGGCACGCAGTCCGTCCGGGCTGAACCGCCGCAGTGTGAGCACCTCAATCCCGGCACGGTCCTCGAGTTCGCCACTCGTGGCCAGTGACCACAGAGCCGACTGGTTGGGGCCTGCGACGATCACAGCCGAGCGAGTGACGCCGGCCCGGTGTGGGATGTGGCCGACCGCGCTCTCGAGCGTTTCCAGACAGGCGTTGTCGCGGGGGGACTTCTCCGTGAGATCCGAAACCACGGCCCGCTTCCGACCCGGGGTGCCTTCCAGGAGGTGGCGGTCGAAGTCTGAGCGTTTGGACACCTGAGGCATGACCCAACCAGTTGCCTCGGCGACGTCTCTCAGGGCTTCGGCGACCCGCTCAACGCCAGTTGCGGGCGTCCCGATGATCAAGCGTGCCTGGTTGCCATGTCCGGGCAGCACGTCCGCGATCTGGTCGGCGGTGAGGGGCGAATGCGAGTAGCCGTTGCGTGACTGGCGGCGTGCTTCGAACTTGCTGAAGTGTTCGGGCACCTTCCGGTTGGATGCCTGCGCTAGTTCAGCCTCCACCGTGCCCAGATTCCCGATCATGCTGAGAGCGTTGGCACTGCGCAGGTGCCAGCCACGGTGGTCAGGGTCGGGTGCGAGCACCCCGAGCCCTTCCATCTCCGACAGGTAGGCGCGAAACCGGTCAGTATCCAGGTTCTCGAAGCCCTCGTGCCACCAGTACGTGCACTCCTCCCGCAACTGCACCTGACTGAGCCGGGAGTCCAAGCCGTAGTGGTGCGCATGGTGCGCGACCACATTCGCGATCACGTTGTAGCGGGCATCGAGCCGCAATGTGTCGTGGAAGGCTTCAGTGATGCTGAACCGCAGGTCCTTGTCCGATTGGACCGTCTCCACATCGGCTCGGGTGATGGTGTACGGCGGACCGGAGGCTGAACCGGTCCGCTTGCCGTGCAGGGTCTGCACCAGACGGTGTGCGAACATCTGGAGCAGGAACGGCTGGTACGAGCAGTGGCCGAGGATGCGGTGCACCAGCGCGGGCTCCTCGAAGCGGTACCCCAGCGCCTCCAGCGGTTTCGTGAGCAAATCGACCGCATCCTGCGGGGGCAGCGGGCCGATCGCCGTGGGGTTCTGGGAGAGATGGCCGAACGGGCTGTTCTCGGCGATCTTCGCGTAGCGCTGAACGGAGTGCAGGCCGGCGAAGACCACCTTGACCCGATCCCCCGTGTCGGCACCCAGATCGCGCAGGAACCTGGTTTCGGTGAACTGTGGTGAATCGGACTCGAAGAAGCCGTCCGCCTCGTCGAGCATGATCAGCAGTCTGCGCTTCGGGTCCACGCGCAGCCACTCCTGGATGTCGGCCAGGACATGCTCGCGGGTCAGGACGGAGCCCGACTTCACTTTGCGAGACGGAGTGAACTCCTCACGTTCCAGCAAGCGCCGCCCGATTCGGTCCCAGACGACGGATGACGGAGCGTTTGTGCCGGTGAACGTCGAGTCCAGGGAGATGAGCAGGCTGAGCCGCGCACCGTGCAACTGCGCCTCGTATTTGCGTCCAGCGGCCTTAAGTAGGGCCGACTTGCCGAGGCCGCGCCCACCGAACACAACCTGCTCTCCTGTGGTGCTCAGCACCTCGTCGAGTTCCGTGTCGCGGCCGTAAAACATCTCTTCGGCCACTGGAGCGCGTTTGCCCATCACGTACGGATTGACCGCAGAGAAGGGGAGCAGCGCGCGCATGGCGGAGTCCAGGCGCTGATTGCCGCAAGCGGCCAGATGAGCCAGGGCGGCGTCGTCGAGCACCACGAGGGCACGCCGTCCGCCCACGACATGGGCCGCGAAAACCTCGCGATCACGCACCGGCAACGTGCCGAAGTACGCGACAAGCAGACTGTCGTCATTCGGATCCTGCTGGATCCAGGACATCAGTCGCTCGGACGACGGCCGGTCCCATACCAGCATCACGCGCAGGCTGCCGCGCAGCCCCGATCCGAACGCCGGCACCAGGGCCGACCCGGTGTACTCGATCGCGGGTACGTCGATGAAGCGGTAACTGAGGGAACGGGGTGTGTCGATCCGTTGGGCCAGCTTCTTGCTGCCGTAACCGATCAGGCGGAGGGCGGGCATCAACAGCTCGCTCTCACGAACACCGTGGGTACGCTCCCGGCCCTTGCGAGCGGCGAGATTCGCCCAACCCGCGAGCGCCTGTGCGGTCTGCTCCGCGATTTCGGGGGACAGAGAGGAATAGTCGAGCGCTTCCAACCCCAGGTAGCGCGTCCGCTGTCGGACAGCATCGATCAGCGCGCCGCATACTCCCGTGTCGGCCATGGCCTTCGGGACATCCGGGAAGAAGGCGGCGAGGCTGCGGTCGGACGATTGGATGTCGGGGATGCTCTCACCGTTCACCAAGTGGGAGATCAGCTCGTCGGCGGTGAGCAAGTCACCGGCATCGATCAGCTGCTCGACGCGGTCCTGATCCTCGGGGGGCAGCCCGTCGATGCTACCGAGCCGGGTACGCAACTTGGCGGCGTGGCCCGCTCGGGCACGGTTCAGTTCCTCGGAGAGGGCCACCAGGGTCCGGCGCACATGGGCGAGATCACCGTCGGGACGAGGGTCGGCGTCCCGCAGCCGTCGCTCGAACAGACGCTCCTGCTCCTCATTGAGCGCTCCGTCAACGCGGGCGTGACGCAGTGTCTCCTCCAGCCGCTCGCGCGTGTCGCGCAGCTCCCGCGCGATCCGTCGACCGGCTTCCGCGACGTGCGCGCACAAATCTTCCGAAGGCACGCTCTGAGGGGGCAGGAGCGGAAGCTGCCGGTTCGCCCACAGATCGAGGATTCTGTGCGCTGTGGCGAACACCTCGCCCGACACCTGAGCCCGTACAGCCTCCTCCCAGGAACGGCCTCCCGCCTCGACCAGCTCGCGGACGGACACATCGGCGGGTGGCTGAATGATGCCCGCTTCGCCGATCACAGTGCCGGGAATCTTGAGGAGCTCCGACCGCAGGACGAGTTCAGTGGACAACTCGGTTTCATCGAGCTGCGTTTCTCCCGCCAGCAGGGCGAAGGTCGCGGAGAGCGAGGTGACAGAGGCATCCAGCGCGGCAGCCGTGAGCACGTTTGCCGCCACCGCTTGTTCCTGCACATCACGCAGGACGCCCTCGCGGAGCCTGAGGACTACGGTGCGCATCTCATGCACCTGGTCGGCGCTCCAGTCTGTGTCCCGTGCGGTGAGCTGCTGCATCTGCCGGACCCACCGGTCAACGAAGGCGAGACTCTTCGCGGTATGGCGCAACAGATCCTGGCGGGACGATCCCTCGAGCCGCGTTCGGGCCCCGGGCGCCATGAACTCTCGGTCAGCCTTGTCCAGCGTGGACTGTAGGACCGATGAATCGCGCAGCTCTCGAACCCTCTCCGCGAGCGCGTCGAGGCCGTGCCTGTTGTCGTCCGCCGCATGTCGCAGCAGCGAACCGATCAGCCCCTTTTCGGGATCCCACCAGATGTGGGCGATCTTCTGCCCGCGCGGGAACCGGATGGTGGGCACCTGTTCAAGGCTCCGTCGGCACTCGTCGCGGGCGTCCTCCAGGGCTCTTTCGAGTTCCGCCCGGTCGCGCGCCAGGGCCAGGGGCGGGGAGTGCAGGAGAAGCGACTTCAGGGCACGCTGGGCCACCTCGTCCGCCACATGGGCCAGGCTCGGTGGCACGCCATTCGCTACCCGGCTCAGGGAGGCGCCCACTTCCGGGTCACCCGTCACCAGGACAGTACGTAGCAGCGCCGCGGTGCTGAGCACCGCGTCGGGACGGTCTGCCGTCAACTCGTCGATGGTCTGACCCGCGAGCAGGCCGCGCATTTCGGTGAGGCTTTCGCTGCTCGCCGAGTGCACGGCATCCGCGCAGGCTGCAAGCTGTAGCGCGGTGATCCGATGCGATGGTTCTCCGAGGCGGACGGCGAGGGCGGCGGCTAGGCCGTACCGCTCTGCCGAGATGAGCTCCGCCAGAGAGGTGTGGGTCTCCGACTGCGTGGCCTGGGGCTTCTGTGCCGCGGACTTGTTCGGTGGTGCAATCGGAGACGTACGGCCCACTGGGGCACTCGTGGCAGAAGAGGGGCGCGTCGGGGTGGTGATGGTGGTCCGAGGCTCGGGTGCCGGAGGCCGCGGGCTGAGGTCGGCGGGGAGCGCCTCAGGAGAGGCCGTCTCAGGGGACTCGGGGTCCGGGTGGCCGTTGTCGTCAGGAGCTGCGGGCCTTTGTTGCGCCAAGCCGTGCCCGGACGTGGACGGAGCGGGGGAGGCATCCCGCGTGGCTGACGCGGGCGGACGGGGTGCGGGGACTGGTACAGACGGCGCAGACTTGGCCCGAGCCGGAGCTGGTCCAGCAGCCTCCTGGGCGGCTGCTCCGAGCCTGAGTTCGCTGTAGCGCCCAGCCGGATATGCCGCACAGCGGCCTTTCACGGCCGTGGGCAGCAGCGCGAGGATGTCGTTATGGTCTTGGCCCGTCGCATGCCGCTCCACCATCGTCAGCAGCGCGTCGAGGGCCTCGGCGTCCACTTGGTCCATGGCGTCCCAGTCGTCGGTCCCCACCAAGGCGCCTGCGCGATCGCGGGCCGTTTCAAGGTCCTGGGCGAGCGCCGTATCGCCCGGCGTGCACTCCAGCTGTGCCACCTTGGCGAGCCGTCGGCGCAGGCGCCCGGTGGACAACCGGGTCAGTGCCGCGTCGGTTGCTTTCCGGAAGTGGGGCAGGTCGACCACGGTGGGTGTCGCGCCGTGGGCCTTCAGGCTCCGCGCGGCGGAGTCGAACGCCTCGGTCACCTCGCGCAGCACGTTCAGATCGTCGGTGGACGGTCGGGCTTGGGCGGCAACGGCCTCCGCGGTACGGCGGGCCGGTTCGGCCGCGGCGTTCAGCGCATCAGTAATGCGTGCCAGCGCGGCTTCCAGCTGGTCCGCGTCGAGCGGGTCGGCAGAGAGGCCGGCCGATGCGTCCGCAGTGCCGTCGATGGCAGCGGCCGTGTCGTAGTGGGGAACCACGTCGTCTTGGGGCGCCGTGCACCTCTGCTGAGCCAGCTCGACGACCCGGTGTGCAGCTTCCCGTACCGACTGGACCGCGACGTCCGTCTCCACCAGCCACGGCTGCTGCAGAGCCCACGCCCACACGGGAGCGTCCTCAGCGCTCGCCTTGAGGTGCGACCAGACCGTCAACTGCAGCAGGGCGGGGGTCCATCGATGGGTAAGCGGACCAAGGTTGTCGTCCGATGGGCCTACAGCGTGCCGCCGGCCGACCCGGGCCAGGTCGTCAAGGACGGGAAGGCTCAGATGCCAGGCTGCCTGACGGGCGCGGGGCGTTTCAGGGTCGCGCCGGATGCGGGTCAGGACGTCGTGGCACAGGGCACGGTTGACCTTGGTCCCGTCCATGGGAATGCGGAGCGCGTGGAGCAGATGGCGCCGCCACGATACACGCGTCGAATTGAGCGCGTATTCGACGTCTGCCTCGCTGAGGCGTAGAAGTGCGTCAGCCGTCGGGGACGGGCGTCCCTCCAGACACCGGGCGAGCGCGGCAGACAGCTCCTCCAGGGCCGCGAGCAGTTCGGGAGGTACCTCCTGTCGGTCGTGGGTGCCGAGGTCAACGGGATAAGGGGTGTCGCTTTCCCCGCCTGGTACGGCGCGGGACGGGCGAGGATGGCTCATACGGGCTCCAACGGCTGATGCGGGTCGTGCGGGTACATCACGGGATCGCGGAGTCACCGGCTCCGCTTGTGTGGAGGTACGTAGGTGAATCCGTCCGGCAGCTCGGCGGGACCGCTCAGCCGGAACCTTCGGTGGTCCTCGCGGTACAGGGCGCGTTGCTCTGGAGTGGCCTTTTTCCCGAGGTGCCCGATGCGGCGCAGGAATCCGGCTACGTTGTGCTCGCGCACCGCCCGCTCTGCCGCACCTGATGGGACACGGCCCCTTCCCCCGGCGGGCGGAGCGTCCGCAACACCGGCGCGGTGCGGCCGGTAGCAGACGAGCTCCACGGTCGGCTCGCCCCGTCGGGGCGGATGGTGCGTGCTGCTGTCAGAACCGCGGCTGCCCCACGTCACCGTGAGCCGTTCGGAGCCGAGCAATTCGGTGAGGGCTGCCTCGATGCCGGTGGTCTCGATGCCATCGTCGCCCGTGACGGCGCGGACGGCCGCGGGCAGATCCGTCCTGGCCAGCAGGGCACAGCCGAACCGGTCCAGAAGCCCCAGTCTGCGGATGGCGGTCAGGAGCTGGACCGTGGTCATGGCCCTATGCGCCTGAACGATCTCACCGGCCGGCTCCGTCCCGACAAGCAGGCCGTTCGATCCGTCACGGGTGAGCACTCTCGGGTCGTAACGGTGTTCAATCAGCTCACCGTCGATGGTCACCAGCTGTGGCAGAAGGGTAGTCCGGGCCTGGATCACTCTGCTCCCGCGCTGCCAGCTGAACGTCAGCCAGATACCGGGGAACAGCTCCAGCGGCCACTCGACGCTGTCGAGCCGTGTTCCCTGCTGGCTCACCGTGACGCACGCGTCATGGCACGACTGATCGGCTGGCAAATCCCGACCCTCGTGGTGGAGGACGATCCTCACAGATCCCTGTGGAGCACCGGGCGAGAGAAGTTCGGCGGCAACATGGTCGGGGAGCGGCAGACATTCCTGGAGGACATGGAACAGCCGAAGGGGCTGAGCCCACTCGATCTGGCTGTCGTTCGCCGCCAGTTCGATAGGGAAGCCGAGACCACTGTCGTCAGGCCACATCGGCGGACGTGCCGTTTCCTCCCCACCAACCGGTGTCTGCTCTCTGGCCGGGAGCGCACCGTCGGACGTGGCCGGAGGAGCACCCACACCGGGGCCCGGGAAGGGCACGGTGCCGGGGCGGTCATAGTGGCCACCCTCCGATTTGGGATGCGGCGGTGTCGTGGGCGGGGGGGAGGGCGGAGCCT
>NZ_JAHHIU010000214.1 GCF_024539815.1 Streptomyces hayashii | reverse complement strand
CCCCGTGAACGGGGCGGCCGCCGAGTGGTTCATGTGGGGTGTCAGTCCACGTTCACCAGCTTCCACAGCTGGCTGTCGGTGCCGGTGTCCGCCGACTGGACGAGCTGGGTACCTCCCGAGGACACGGTGAGCAGGTCGTTGCTGTTCACGTTCTTGATCTTGTAGTAGCCGTTCGAGGTGGCGACCAGGTTCCAGCGCTGGTTCGCGACGTTGGTGTCGGACGACTGGACGATGTTCGCGCCGTCCGTGGTGACACCACCGTTGACGTCCATCAGCAGGCCGCTGTTCCGGCTGACGATCTCGTAGCTGCCGTCACCCACCGGGCTGAAGACCCAGTTCTGGTTCACGGCTCCGGTGTCGGTCCACTGGATGACGTTGGCTCCGGCGGACGTCGATCCGCCCGAGACGTCGACCGTCTTGGAACTGCCCTTGTTGACGATCTTGTAGTTGCCGTTCGTCACGGGGAACCCGATGGAGGCGAGCGCGTCCAGTGCGCAGACGGTGCCGGACGAAGCGGCGTTCTTCGTGCCGGTGCACACCACCCTGATCGTGTGGGGGCCCGCCCCGAGGTCCGTCTTCTCGAACAGCGGCACCTGCTTCGTCACCGTCGAGGCATAGGCGTCGACGCCCGCCTGGGCGAGGGTGCCGTCGATGTAGACGTCCACCTTGCCCATGTTCGGCTGCGTCATGCTCAGGTACCGGACGCCCGAGCCGGTGAACGAGAACTCGGCGTAGTTGCCCGCCGTGCTCGTGAACTTCTCCGACCCGTTCATGTCCTTGGTGTCGTTCCAGTTCGACCACGTGCCGGAGTAGGTCACCCCGGCCGCCTTGTCGTCGACGTGGTTCCAGCGCTGTCGCACGAGCGCCTTCGACGCGGCGGAGGCATTGCCCTGGGCGTCGAGGACGTAGAGGCGGTAGTCACCGGCGGCCTGCGGGACGTTGACGCTGGTCGCGGTGCCGCTCGCGCTGGTCATGGTGGGACCGGCCGTGAATGTGCTCGTACCGGAGGGAGCCAGCCAGAGGGTCCTGGTCGAGTCTCCCGGGCTGCGCACCGGAATGGTCACGTCACCCTTGCCGGTGAAGACGCTGGTGGGCAGCGCGTGGTCCTGAAGCGTCGTGTCGGCGGCGGGGACGATGTCCTTGTAGGCGTTTTCCAGGCCTGCGTTCACGGCGATGTCGTACGCCTGCGACGGCCACACGTTGTCCCGGTACACGCGCACGTTGTCGATGGTGCTGCTCGTCACGGTTTTGCTGAAGATCGTGTTGCGGGGGCCGTAGTTGTCGGTGACGGTCAGGTTGTTCTGCCGTCCCCAGGTGCCGGTGTTCATGACCCACATGACGTTCGGGTCCACGTCGAGGACGTTGTCGTGCTCGTTGATGTAGGCGGAGCCCTCGTCGGGGTGAATCCCGTAGCGGTGGCCGGCCGGCTCACCCTGGATGAAGTTGTTGCTGATCTCGGTGCCCGGCTGTTTGCCCAGCGTGTAGATCGGAGCGGAGTCACCGAGCACCTGCATGGTGTCGATGAGCTCGTTGTACTTGACGGTGTTGTTCTTCGCCGTCGTGGTCGGGGACCCGGGGTGGATGACGTTGGAGTTCGACGTACCGTCGAAGTTGTCCCATCCCCAGCCGAGCGTGATGCCCGCCCACGGGGACTTCTCGATCCGGTTGTGCTCCAGGTCCAGGGTGTCGACGAAGTACGCCGACACAGGGCTGGAGCCCTGGAACAGGACCGCGCTGTCGTAGAGGTAGTTGTCGGTGACGGTGATGTTCTTGCAGACGCCCTCGACGCTCGCCGGGTACTTCTCGTGGGGGTCGTTCGGGTCGGGGTCCGCGTTCCCGATGTAGACGTGCTGGGGGTGTCCCACGGTGAGGGCGGATCCGGCGATGTCATTGGTGAAGTTGCCGGTCAGCTGCGAGTCGGTCACGTCGTTGGCCAGGGTGATCCCGTCGGCGCCGGTGTGCTGCACCGTGTCGCGCTGGAGGACGATCCCGTCGGCGCTCTCGATCTGGACGGCAGCCGGGGGCAGGTCGACGTTGCGGTACGAGTAGGCGTGGAAGTTCTGCGTCGTGTACACGTTCGTGCTGGCGTTGCCCTGCTGGCCCTGCCGGAACACGGAGCCTGCCACGTTGGTCAGATTCCAGTCGGAGTGCTCGACCGTGAGACCGGAGAGGGTGATGTTCTTCGCGTGGTCGGACGTGGACGTGCCGGCGATCTTGATGATGGTGGACACGTTGTTCGGCGCGAAGACCTGCGCCGTCGTCATGTCGTCCGAGCTCGACTTGTAGTAGTAGACCGTGTGGGTGGACTTGTCGAAGTAGAACTCGCCCGGCTGGTCAAGGAACTCGTACGCGTTCATGAACGTCTGCGTACCGGTGGGCTGGAAGTTGGCGTTGAACGCGGCCTGGGCTATCGCCGCGCCCGGCTCCTGGAGCTTGGCCACGCGTTTGGTGCCGTCCGAGCTCGTGGTGACCTGGCTGACACCCACGATCGACGTGGTCCAGGTCGTCGCCGTCCGGATCTCGACATCGTCCTGGTTGGACGCGATGGCAGGCAGGTCGGAGAGGCTGTACTTGATCTGGTCGCACGTCGTCTTCGGCGAGTCCCAGGCCCAGGAAGGCTGGGGGCTCGGGAAGCTGTAATTCGCGTAACATCCGGCCGAGTTGATCGTCTTCGCGGCCATTTGGGCGCGCTTGCCGTTGACGTAGAGCGAGCGGAGCTTGTTGTCGCGGTTGAGGGTGGCCTTCCAGATGTTCCCGCTCTGCTGGGTCCAGCCGGTCACCGGAACACCGCCGTCCAGGACCGGCTTCTCGCCCGGGTACGCGGCGTAGACGACGCGGTGCCCGTTGGTGCCCGAGTCGGCCGAGGTGAGGCTGATGGTGCTGCTCACCGGGTAGGTGCCGCCCCGGAGGAAGACGTCGATGTCCCCGGTCATGTTGCTGTTGACCGTGCGCACGACGTCCCGCGCGTGCTGGAGGGTCTTGAACGGCGCCGAGATCGTACCGGCGTCGGAGTCGTCACCGTTGGGGGCGACGTAGTACGTCGCCTGGGTGGCGGCCGAGGCCGGGGTGGGCGTCGTGAGGGAGGTCAGCACGGCGGCGGAGACCGCCGCCGCGAGTGCTGCCGGCAGGAGACGACGGCGGACGGAGGAGGCGGAGTGTCTGCCTCTCCTGGTGGTTATGGTGCTCGGACGGGCGTACATGGCGCGGCTCCACGGGGGTGTTTCTCTGGGCTTGATCGGTCCAGGGGGCTGTTGTTACGGGGTGGTGCGGCTCACTCAGCGCTTGCGCTCTGAGGGTTTCGGGGCGGGCGGCCGTCGCCGCCCGCGGTGGGCACGTCGGCCCTGATCAGGCCCTGCGCGCGCAGCTCGTCCCAGAGGCCGTCGGGGATGGGCTGGGCGTGCAGTGAGACATTGCGCCGGACCTGTTCCGCGGTGCGCATGCCCAGGGTGACGTTGACGACGGCGGGGTGCGCGAAGGGGAAGGCGATGGCAGCGGCCGGCAGGGTGGTGCCGTGGGACTCGCAGACCTCGGCGATGGCGAGGGCCCGCTGCACGAGGTCGGTCGGGGCGTCCTGGTAGTCGTACTTCATGCCCTCGGCGGGCCGGTCGCGAGAGAGGAGGCCGGAGTTGAAGACGCCGACCGCGACGACGCTCTTGCCGTGGGCCTGCGCGGCGGGCAGGACGTCATCGAGGGCGGACTGGTCGAGCAGGGTGTAGCGGCCGGCGAGCATGACCACGTCGGCGGCGGTCTCGCGGAGGAAGCGGGCGAGCATGGCGGACTGGTTCATGCCGGCGCCGATCGCCCCGATCACGCCCTGGTCGCGGAGTTCGGCGAGCGCGGGCATCGCTTCGTCGGCGGCCTGCTGCCAGTGCTCGTCGGGGTCGTGGAGGTAGACGATGTCGATGCGGTCCAGGCCGGCGCGCTCCAGTGTTTCGTCAAGGGAGCGCAGGATGCCGTCCCGGCTGAAGTCCCATTGCCGGCGCAGGTCGTCGCGGACGACGAACCCTTCGGAGTCGACACCGCGGGGGTGCTCGTTGGGGACCAGGAGGCGGCCCACCTTGGACGAGACGACGTACTCGTCGCGGGGGCGCTCGCGCAGGGCGGCGCCGAGCCGGCGTTCGGAGAGGCCGAGGCCGTAGTGCGGCGCGGTGTCGAAGTAGCGGATGCCCGCGTCCCAGGCGGCATCGATCGCGGCCGACGCCGCTTGGGGGGCGGTCACCCGGTAGAGGTTTCCGATCACCGCGGCGCCGAAGCCGAGTTCGGTGACGGCGACCGGCGTGTGCTGGATCTTCCGGTGGTGCATGACGTGCTCCTGGGACAGGGGTGGGGGACGCGGTCAGCGTCGGACGTGGGCCGAGCCGCCGTCGACGAGCGACTCGACCTCGGAGAGGGTGGCCATGGAGACATCGCCGGGAGTGGTCATGACCAGGGCGCCGTGGGCGGTGCCGTAGGCGAGGGCACGCTCCAAGGAGTGACCGGCGAGCAGGCCGTAAATCAGTCCGGCGGCGAAGCCGTCGCCGGAGCCGATGCGGTCCAGGACATGCAGGCCGGGCATGCGGGGACCGGCGACGTATCCGGTCTCGGCGGACCAGGCTGCCGACCTCCAGTCGTTCACACCCGCCGAAGGCACCTCACGCAGCGTCGTCGCGAGCACCCCCGTACCGGGTAGCAGGTCGGCCACCGCGGCGAGCGCGTCCGGCACCTCGTCGGCCGTGAACCGCACGGCGCCCGGATGGTCGCCCGCGAGGCCGAGGGCGCCCACCACGACGTCGGCGTGCCGGGCCAGGCGCAGGTCCACGTCGCGGGCCCGCTCCGGTCCGCCGCGGCCGGCCCAGAGGCTGGAGCGGTAGTTGGGGTCGTAGGAGACGGTGACGCCGTGCCGGCGCGCGGCCGCCATCGCCTCGTCGGCGACGTCCACCGTGGACTCCGACAGGCCCGCGAAGATCCCACCGGTGTGGAACCAGCGTGCCCCGGCCGAGAACACCGTGTCCCAGTCCACGTCGCCCTTGCGCAGCCGGGACACGGCGGTGTTCGCGCGGTCGCTGACGCCGAGTGCGCCACGGATGCCGTAGCCGCGCTCGACGAAGTTGAGACCGTTGCGGGCGGTGCGGCCGATGCCGTCGTCGGGCAGCCAGCAGATCCTGGAGGCGTCCACCCCGCCCTGGAGGATCAGGTCCTCGACGAGCCGTCCGACCGCGTTGTCCGCCAGAGCGGTGACGACGGCGGTGCGGTGTCCGAAGCAGCGGCGCAGGCCGCGTACGACGTTGTACTCGCCGCCGCCCTCCCACACCTGGAAGCTGCGGGCGGTGCGGATCCGGCCCTCACCGGGGTCGAACCGCAGCATCACCTCGCCCAGGGCGATCACGTCGGCCATGGCGTGCTCCGCTCCACCGCTTCGGCGGTCAGCCGGCGGATCTCCGCGTAGTCGCCGCTCATGAGGAGGGCGGGGGTGGCCATCCAGCTGCCGCCGACGGCGAGGACCGCCGGTTCGGAGAGGTAGCCGGGCAGCGCGGCGGAGTCGATGCCGCCGGTCGGCATGAACCGCACCCCGGGGAAGGGCGCGGCGAGTGCCCGCAGCATCCTCCGGCCGCCGAGCGGTTCGGCCGGGAACAGCTTGACCGTGTCGATGCCGGCCTTGACCGCGCGCATCAGCTCGGTGGCCGTCGCCACACCCGGCGCGACCGGGACACCCAACGCCCGTGCCGCGTCGAGGACCTCGTCGTCGAGTCCGGGCGAGACGAGGAAGCGCGCCCCGGCCGCCACGGCCCGCTCCGCCTGCTCGGCGGTGAGCACCGTGCCGGCGCCGACGACCAGACCGCCCTCGGCGGCCATCGCCTTCACCACCTGCTCGGCGTCCGGGGTGCGGAAGGTGACCTCCGCGCAGCGCGCACCGCCCGCCGCCAGGGCGCGGGCCAGTGGAGCGGCGGTGCCGGGGTCCGGCACGGTCAGGACGGGCACGAACCGCGCCTCGGCGAGCAGCCCGGTGAGGTCGGTGGTCATCGGCCCAGCCATCCGCCGTCGACCGGGAGCACGGTGCCGTGGACGTAGGCGGCCGCGTCCGAGGCCAGGAACACGGTGGCGCCCGCCAGGTCGTCGGCGCTGCCCCAGCGCGCGGCCGGGATGCGGTCCAGGATCGCCCTGCTGCGCGTCGGGTCGTCCTGGAGCGCCTGGGTGTTGTCGGTGGCGATGTAGCCCGGCGCGATGGCGTTGACGTTGACGCCGTGCGGCGCCCACTCGTTGGCCAGCGCCTTGGTGAGACCGGCGACGCCGTGCTTGGCGGCGGTGTAGCCGGGGACGGTGATGCCGCCCTGGAAGCTGAGGAGGGAGGCGGTGAAGATGACCTTCCCCCGGCCGCGCGCCACCATCGACGCGCCGACGGCACGGGCCAGCGCGAACTGGGCACTCAGGTTGACCTGGAGGACCAGGTCCCAGTCGGCGTCGGGGTGTTCGGCAGCGGGGGCCCGCCGGATGGTGCCCGCGTTGTTGACGAGGATGTCCACCGGCCGCTCCCGGCCCGCGAGGTCCGTGCTCAGGGCCCGTACGGCGGCGGGGTCGGCGAAGTCGGTACGGATCGCCTCGAAGGTGCGCCCGGCGGCCGTGACGTCCTTCTCCACCGCGCTGCCGGACTTCTCCAGCGAGGCGCTCACCCCGATGACGTCCGCACCGGCCTGGGCGAGCGCGCGGGCCATGGCCCGGCCGATCCCGCGCCGGGCGCCGGTGACGATGGCGAGCTTCCCGGTGAGGTCGAAGGCGTTCATACGGCGGCCTCCTGGGCGTCGGCGGTGCAGTCCACCAGGATCTTCATCACGTCGCCGCCGCCCTCCAGCGCTTCGAACGCGGCCGGTGCCTGGGTGAGCGGGACGACCTTGCTGATCAGCCGGTCGGCGGGAATCGTGCCGTCGGCGACCAGGACGACCGCCTTCTCGAAGTCGGCGCGGTCGTACAACCGGGCGCCGACGAGGGTGAGTTCACGCCAGAAGAAGCGGTGCAGGTTCACCTCGCGGGGGCGGGGGTGGATCGCGACCAGGCATAGCCGGCCGCGTACGCCGAGCACGTCGACCGCGGTGTCCACGCCGCCCGCGGCACCGGAGACCTCGAAGGCGACGTCCGCTCCCGCGTCCCCGGTCCACTCACGCACGAGTGCGGCCAGGTCCTCGGCGGCCGGGTCCCACACGATCAGGCCCAACTCCTCGGCGAGCAGGCGGCGGTGGGCGCTCAGCTCCACCACCCGCACGTCCCCGCCGGCGGCCTGGGCGACCAGCGCGATCAGGACGCCGACCGGGCCGCCGCCGACCACGACGACCCGCTCGCCCTCGCGCACCCCGGCGCGGCCGACGTCGTGCACCGCGACGGCGGTGGGCTCGACGAGTGCCGCCCGGTCCAGCGGGAGGGAGTCCGGCAGCCTTATGAGAGTGGAGGCGGGCACGGTCCAGCGCTGCTGCATGGCGCCCGGGGAGTCGATGCCGATGAAGTCCAGGTGCTGGCAGATGTGCTGGTGGCCGTTGCGGCAGGCCGGGCAGGTGTCGTCCCAGCGCAGCGGCATCACGGTGACCGCGTCGCCGGGCGTCCAGTCCTCGACGTCCGGGCCCACCCGGACCACCCGTCCGGACATCTCGTGCCCGAGGACGGCGGGCGCGGTGACCCGGGCGTCCATGTCGCCGTGGAAGATGTGCAGGTCGGTCCCGCAGATGCCGACGTAGGCGGGGGCCAGCTCCACCTCACCGGGTCCAGGCGGCGCGCTGTGGGCGGGGGCCGTGTCCAAGGTGCGGGCGGACAGATAACGGGCGGCTAGTGTCATGGGGGGTCAGGGTCCCTTCGGCGCGGACGGTCCCCGCGGATGCTGAGTGGCTCGGCATCGGTGGAGATGCGTCCGGCGCTGGTTCGTGCGGGTTCGTGCGGTGGGTGTCCCCGGGGGATCAGGTCGTAGGGGCAGTGGTGTCGCTCTCCCCGGCGATCAGGGGAAGGCCGTAGAACGTGCTCGCGGTGCCGGCGAGGAGCGCGTGGACATCGCCGGGGCTCCAGTCGGTGAGGAGTTCGTCCACGGTGGCGGCCCACCGGTTCCAGCCTCCGGCGAGGTTGGCTACCGGCCAGTCCGAGCCGAACATCAGCCGCTCGGGGCCGAAGGCGGAGACCAGTACGTCCCAGGCGGGGCGGATGTCGGCGGTGGTCCAGCGGGTGCGGTCGGCCTCGGTGATCAGCCCGGAGACCTTGCAGATCACGTGCGGGTGTGCGGCCAGCCGCCGGATTCCGCGTTCCCAGTCGGCGATGTCGTGCCGGACCAGGTCCGGCTTGCCCGCGTGGTCGAGCACCTGGGGCAGGTCTGGGAAGCGTTCGGCGAGCCGGGCCGCCTGGTCGAGCTGGTGGTCGCGTACCAGCACGTCGTAGCGCAGTCCCCGGTCTTTGGCCGCCCCCAGCCCGCGTTCCACGTCCGGTCGTTGCAGCCAGTTGGGGTCGGTCTCGCTCTGGACGAGGTGCCGCAGGGAGCGCAGGTACCCGCCGCCGGGCCCGGCGAGCAGCTGGTCGAGCACGTCACCGACGGCCGGTGAGGTGAGGTCGGCCCAGCCGACCACGGCCTGGATCAGGGGTTCCCGCTCGGCGAGCGCGAGCAGGTCCTCGGTCTCGGCGACCTCCGCGATGCACTGGACGACGACCGTGCCGTGCAGCCTCCGGCCCGAGATGGGGTGGGTGGCGGTGGAGCGCAGGTCGTCGGGGGTGAAGGTGCGGCGGATCGATGCCGCACCGGGGTCGTCCAGCCAGGGCTGGGGACGGTGGGCGAGGTCCCACAGGTGGTGGTGGGCGTCGACGAGCACGGGTGCGTTCACGAGGTGATCCAAGTCGGGTCGGGCTGGTGCGGGCCGGGTCAGGCGGTGGTGTCGTCGGGCGCGCTCAGGTGCCAGACCTCGGGGAGCTCGGTCCACTGACGTCCCTCACCCCGGTCGGGGAAGGGCTCCTGGCACGGGTCGGTGAGCGTCCACCAGCGCTGGGTCTCGGGGTCGGCCTCGATGGAGGCCATGTCCGCCTCGAAGTCCTCGCCGATGTACTCCATGTACGCGAACAGCACGTCACCGTGGAGGTAGATGCTGTAGTTGCGGATGTTCGCCCGGAGCAGGGCGGCTTCCACGGTGGGCCACACGGCGGAGTGGAGCCGCAGGTACTCCTCCCGGTGCGCGGGGCGCAGCCTGATGGTCTGGGCGATGCGCTTCATGCCGATTCCCCTGTCGTGTCATCGGAGTGGGACCCGTCGAACGGCGTGCGGTAGCTGGGTGTGCGGGTGCGCAGACCCAGCCGCAGGGTCAGCCGGATGCGGGTGGAGGCAGGCAGGCGGACCGTCAGGTAAGGGCCGTCGCACGGGACCTCGGCCTCGGAGACCACCGGCTGGGTGTGGCCGTAGTCGTACATGTCGCCGATCCAGCCGTCGTCCGCGCAGGTCGTGTACCGGACGCCGGTGATGGTGTGCTCGGCGAACGCGCCCGCCTGGACGACGACCGTGCGGTCGGTCTCGGGGGCCAGGTTGACCAGCTCGACGGTGGTCGCCTCGGGGTCGATGGAGGTGACCAGCGCGGCGACGTCGGCGGGCAGACCGGCCCGGCGGGCGTCGGCGTCGTGGTAGCGCAGCCGGGCCTGCTGCAGGCCGCCCTGGTACATCACCTGCGGGCCGCCCCAGGTGAGCTGGACGAGGGCCTCGGTGGCGACGGGGTTGCACTGCTGCCACACGTGGATGTCGGCCTCCGGCACCTCCAGGTCGCCGTAGCGGTCGATGCGCCGCAGCCGGTGCCTGACCTGGGCCTGGGCGGCCGCGAGGATCCGCTCCGGGTAGCCGGGGTCGTCGCCGGCGAGGAAGGCGAACCACGCCTTCTCGTGCCCGGACTCCTCCTTGGCGCGGAACGGCCGCACGGTGCGCCAGTCGATGCCGTCGGCCTCACGCAGCCGCTCCAGCCGGGCGCGGTCGGCCTCCGAGAAGGTGTGGTGCCACAGGGCCACCGGCACGGGGGGTGTCGACGGGTTGTAGTCGAACCAGCCCGAGTCGTTGTGCCGGAACGGTACGTGGAACGTGGGCGTGTCCTGGTCCGGGCCGAGTTCCGCCACCCACTTGGAGGGCAGGCTGGAGTCGGCCTCCGAGTTCGGCATGACCTTGCCGTGGCCGATGAGGGCGTCGAGGGAGGTCGCGACCATCGAGAGGTAGTCGTCGTCCCCGGTGGCCGTCGCCGCCGCGAGCGCCGCCACGCAGGCCGCGTGGCCGAGGCTGTGCCAGCCGTGCGGCCAGGACCAGCCGTAGTGGCCGCCGTACCAGCGCCCTTCCAGCAGGCTGCCGACGACGCCGTCCGGCCCGACGTTGTCCGGGATCAGGCCGCCCTGCTCGCGGGTGCGCTCGCACCAGGCGCCCACGTACTCGACGATCCAGTCGCGGTAGCGCTCCTCGCCGGTCAGGATCCAGGCGTTGAGGACCAGTCCGGCCGCGGCGAGGTTGAGCGCGGTGTCGCCGACGCCCATGCGGTCCCGCATCTGGTCGCCGAGCCGCGGGTCCGCCGAGAGCGGGTACGGGCCGTCCTGGGCCTCGGGCAGCCAGTCGAGCGGGTAGCCGTAGGTCTCGGCTTCCTTGAGCAGCCAGGGGTAGACGTCGCCGTCGAACAGGCCGGTGCGGTCGGGGTCGCTGCCGTTGTGCGGGCGGGTGATGATGCGGTGCTCGGGGTCGTAGTTGCCCTTGGCGGGGTCGACGTACAACTCGGCGAAACGCAGGGCGCGTTCGGCCCAGCGGTCCGGGGCGGCCATGCACAGGAAGTAGAGCAGCAGGAGGCTCTCGCCCTGGTGGAACCAGTCGTAGCCGCGCTCGTACTCGTCACGCAGCATGTCCAGTTCGGTCAGCTGCCTGGTCACGCCCTCCCAGTGCTTCTCGCTGGCGGGCAGGAGGTCGTCGGCGCCGCCGAGGAGATACAGCTGGGGCCAGTTGAAGAAGACCTCGTAGAAGTCGTCCACGCCGTCGCGGCTGGTCAACCGGTCGTGGTAGTTCAGCCGGCCGTCGTGACCGGTGAAGGCGCGCTCGAAGCGCCGCCAGGCGTGGTCGAGCAGCTCGAACAGTGAGCGCTGGGCCACGGCCCAGCCGGGGGGTTCGAGCACCGGCACCGCGGCCTGGACCTCGGGGGCGGGGGTGAACCCGTCGGCGGCCGGGGTGACGTCGCCGGGGTCGCCGGAGAGGTGGGGATGAGGGCTGAAGGGCATGGGATCTGTCACTCCTTGGTGGCGCCGGCGAGCATTCCGCTGACCAGGAAGCGCTGGGCGAACAGGAACACGACGAGGACCGGTGTGATGGCCACCAGCGTCGCCAGTGCCAATTGCGGGCGTTGGATCGCGAGGTCGCCGACGGTCGGGTTGAACGACGGCACATTGCTGAGGAGACTGCCGACGCCCACCTGGACCGGCATCTGGTCGCTCTCGGGGAGCATCACGTAGGGCAGAAAGTAGTTCGTCCAGTTGGCGACGAAGCTGAAGAACCCGACCAGCGCGATGACGGGGGTCGCCAGCGGCAGGGCCACATGACGGAACACACCGAACTCGGAGCAGCCGTCCATCCGTGCCGCGGCCAGGAGGTCCCTGGGCACGGCGGTGGTGAAGTAGATGTACGTCAGGTACACCCCGAACGGGTAGAACGAGTACGGCAGGATGATCGACCACATCGTGCCGATCAGGTGGACCGCGTTGATCTCCAGGAACAGCGGCACCACCAGCGTGGCGTTCGGCATCAGCATCACGACCAGCGTCGCGATCAGCAGCGTGCGCCGGCCGCGGAACTCGGTCATTGCCAGCGCGTAACCGGCCGGGATGGCCAGGCAGAGCGTGATGACCAGCGAGATCGCGGCGTAGACGGCGGAGTTGCGCAGCCACACCAGGATGGCGTCGTCCTGGAAGGCGGTGAGCGCGTGCCAGTTGACCGTCAGCGCGTGCCAGGACCCGAAGGACAGCGGGTTGTCGTGGACCAGCTGCTGATCGGTCTTGGTCGCCGCGAGCAGCAGCCAGAGCACCGGAAGCACGAAGAACACCACGAAGACGGTGAGCACCGAGCCCGCCAGCAGCCGGGAGGCCACGTGCTGCGGGGACCGGCGGCGGCGCCGTGGTTCCCCGTGTCGGGTTCGGCTCATGGCGTTGGTGTCCCGTTCCGTGCGTGGGGCGGTGGCGAGGGGAGAGGGTCGGGTCTCAGTCGGCATCGAAGAACCCCGACCGTGCGACGAAGACACCGGCGACCGACACGCTGACGACCAGGAGCTCGACCGAGACCGCGGCGGCGCCGTTGATGTTGTTCATCTGGAAGGCGAAGTCGTACGTCAGCTGGTTGAGGGAGTAGTCGCGGCCCGCCACGCCGGTGCTGGCGAGGGAGAGCAGCTGCGGCTCGACGAAGAGCTGAGCGCCGCCCGCGAAGGCCAGGATCACCATGTACACGATCCACTTGCGGAGCATCGGGATCTGCACCCGCCAGGCGGTCTGCCAGCCGTTCGCGCCGTCGATGCGGGCAGCCTCCATGACGTCCCTGGGGATGTTGTTGAGAGCGCCGTACATGACGACGATCCAGCCGCCCGCGCCGGTCCAGAACGCGATGATGGTGAACAGCAGCGCCAGGTTTCCGGGGGCGATGACCTCGCCGAAGGTGTGGAAGCCCAGCGTCTCCAGCAGGGAGCTGACCGGGCTGACCGTCGGGTCGAGCATGAACAGCCACACCAGGACGCTCGCGGCGCCGGCGAGGGCTCCGGGAATGTAGTAGAGGAAGCGCAGTGCCTGACTGAGCGGCCCGGAGGACAGTTTGTGCAGGAGGAGCGCCAGGACCACCACGAACACCACGAGGGACAGGAGCCAGAAGGCCAGGTACAGGGCCACGTGGCCCAGGGAGTCGACGAAGCGGAAGTCCTGCGCGGTGGTGACGAAGTTGGAGAGGCCGGTGAAGGCGCCTCCGGCGTCGGTGAACGCGAAGTAGATCGCGTAGCAGGTCGGAAGGACGCCGAAGGCGATCAGCAACAGTACGTAGCCGGCGACGAATGCCACGCCGGCCCGGCTCTGCCGGGAGGTGCCGCGAAGGCGCCCCCGGACAGAGCCGGCCGAGGAGTGCGCGACGGTCACTTGGAGACCTTGTATCCGTCGGCCTCGGCGTACTTGACGATCGAGTCCTGCCAGGCGGGCAGCAGCGATTCGACGGTCTTGCCCTGCGTCATCGCGGGCTTGACGGTGGCGGCCCAGATCGCCTCCTGGCTGAACTGGCCCGAGCCCCAGTCGGACCACACCTGCGAGGAGGCGTCCTTGAGGGCGGTGAGGTCGCCGTCGAAGTACCCGGAAGCGGCCTGCGCCTTCAGCCAGTTGTCGGCGGCGGGCGCGTACGCCGGGTAGCCGGGGGCCTTCTCGCCCTGGTAGGCGTTGTCGGTGGTGACCCACTTCAGGAAGTCGGTGGCCGCCTTGATGTGGCTGGAGTGCTTGGACAGCAGCCAGGTGCCGCCGCCGACGTTGCCGGTGGACGGGGAGGTGTCGCCCTGCCACTGCGGGATGGGCGCCGCCGCGACCTGGTTGGCCGGGGTCTTGAGGCCGTCCTTGAACACCGCGCCGCCGAACCAGGCGGGGCCGGGCATGAGCAGGACCTTGTCGGCCTCGTTCTTGGCGAAGTCGGTGCTGAAGACTCCGCTGATCGACATCGACTTGTTCTTGATCAGCACGTCCATGAGCTTGGCCATCCTGGTGCAGGACTCGCTGGTGGTGTCGACCGACACGGCCTTGGGGCCGGTGATGTGGTTGGCGCCGCACTTGCCCGCCCACATATAGATCTCGGGGGTGAAGGAGTCACCCGCGTCGCCCACGAGGTAGCCGGGGTGCTCCTTGGCGACCTTCTCGCCGAGCGCCTGGTACTCCTCCCAGGTCGTCGGGACGGTGTAGCCGAACTTCTTCAGCAGCGGCGCGTTGTACCAGAGCACCGCCTGGGAGAGGTCGTTGCGCAGGCAGTACATGGTGCCGTCGACCGTGCAGACGTCGTTGGCGCCCTTGGCGAACCCGCCGAGGGTCGCGTCCGGGATGAGGCCCTTGTTCAGCGGAGCGGCGAAGCCCGCGTCGACGGCCCAGCTCGCCTCGTTGTTCTGGGAGCTGAAGACGACGTCCGGCCAGCCCTTGCCCGTGCGGTTGAACAACTGGACCTTGGTCTGGAGGTAGTTGGAGCCGTTGGCGTCGCCGTCGTAGCTGACGATGTTCAGCTTCACGTCCGGATGCAGCGACTGGTACTGCTTCGCCGCGTCCATACGGGTCGCGTCCACCCACACGGTCAACGCCCCGTCGTTCTGGGCGACTTGGGCGAATCCGTCCTTGGTGGTCGTTCCGGTGGCGCCGCCACCGCCGCCACAGGCGGTCACGGTGAGCAGCACGGTGGCGGCGCAGCCGGCCAGCAACGCGGCACGTCTCCTGCTGGTCCCTGTCTCCCGGGCTGCCGAACGCTTGTAGACGGACATGAGCGACTCCACTGGGTGTGCATGAGGGCTTCTGACGGCTATGGCGTTACCGCCGCGGAAGAAATTAGCCGCCATATCACAGGTCGAGTCAAGAGGTGAGTAGGTCTTTTTTCGGCGTTCCGCGAGCATGTCAAGGCGACCCTCTCGGTGAATAAATGCAGGTAAAACAGCATAGAAGCCCGAAAAGACTTGCAGATTCATGATCGAGCGGGGTTTCGATGAGTACGATTCATTGAAGCCCGGGGGTACGATGAGCCCGGCTCAAGGGCCGATCAGTCACCGTTGTCACAGTCACCAGGAGGCAGGACACATGAAGGACACGCCCGCCGTGGCGGCAGTGGTGAACGGATCGGACGAGCGGCGCGACTACCGGCCCGGCTACGAGGTCGTGGCGGAGCGGATCCTCGAATTCATCGCCGAGTCCCGCCTGGTCCCCGGTGACCGCATGCCCACGGAGAACGACCTGGCCCAGCAGCTCGACACCAGCCGGCGGTGGTCCGGGAGGCCGTGAAGATCCTCTCGGCACTCGGCCGGGTGCGGGCGCACAAGGGGCGCGGACTGTTCGTCGCGGACGACGACGGCATGCTGATCACCAGCCGCTGGGGCGGCTTCTTCCGGCCCGTGGACCTGGATCACGTGCTCATGCTGTTCGAGTTCCGGCGGGTGCAGGAGATGGCCGCCGCCAGACTCTCGGCCACCCGTGCCACGCCCGCCGAACTGCGCACCATCGAGGTCGCCATGCAGCAGTGCCGGCACGGGTACGTCAACGGCGAGGTCGACGTCTTCAACCAGGCGGACGACGAGTTCCACGCGGCCGTGGCCGTGGCCTCGCACAACACCTTCCTCGGCAGCGCGGTGCGCGACGCCCGCCGCCTTCAGCGCCAGTCCAGCGCGATAGGCATCCACGACACCTTCGGTGAGGGCACGGCGGCCGCGGTGCAGGAACACGAGGCGATCTACCGGGCCATCCGCGACGGCCGGCCCGAGGAGGCCGCCCAGGCCACGGCCATACACCTCGACCGGACGCTGGAGGACTACCGACGGGAGATCCAGCGCCGTCTGTTCGGCTGATCCTCCCCCCTACCAAGATCCCCGCCAGCGTCAGGCTCACAGATCGAGGACGACGCGAAGGCCTGGTCAACGCGGGCCATGTGGCTCTATTGGTTGGTTTCGAGAACGTCCGTTGCTCAGTGGCAGGAACGCTCCCCTCCTCCGGTAAGTGATGTTGCCGAGATTTGGGATCGCCTATGTGCTTGTGTCAGGACGGTGGTTGCGCTCGGCCCGAAGCGCGCTGATTTGACCGGACATGGTGTTTCCTCGCAGGAGGGTGCGCGGTATCCCGTTCGTGTGACGTGGTCCCGGCCGCGTACGTTCCGCGTATGACCAGGACAACGCCGGCGAGGCCGGTTGCCGTGGAGGCAGTGTTCCCGGAGCTGGCGGCACATCGAGGGCGGACGACCCGCCTGCACCCGCGGCCGGGGCAGCCCGGGCGGCACGACAGCCATGTCGGCGGGCCACTGCTGTGGCCGAGCGACGAGCCGTGGCCGGTCTGCCGCGAACTGCACGAGCCCGAGATCGAGGGGTATGCATCAGAGGAGATGCGCGCCGCCCGGTCCGCGGGCGTGTGGCCTCGGAGCCGCCCGTGGCCCGGCGCCGGCAGCCCGGAAGAGGACGGGCCGACGCCCTTCGTGGGGCTCGCCCAGTTCTTCGGCCGGGACGTCCCCGGGCTGGCCGCTGGTCCCGGCGGCGCCGACCTGGTGCAGCTCTTTCGCTGCCCGCGCACCCACGGCCGGTACCTGGAGCGCCGATATCTCCTGCGGTGGAGGCTGGCCGCGCAGACGGAGAGCGCGGGCCGCTTCCTTGTTGCCGCACCTGAAGTGCCATTGCTCCGGTGGGAGGACGAACTCCCTGAACCCTGTGTCGTGCACCCCGAGGAGGTGGACACCTATCCGTGGGCGGAGGACGACACGCTGCCTGCGGCTCTGATCGCCCGCATCGACGCCTGGGACGATGCCCAGACCGCGGAAGGCGGCCGGGACGCTCCGAACTACCAAGGCGCCCTCTCGATCCCGCCCGGATGGCGGGTCGGCGGCTTTCCCGGCTGGGCTTCGACGGGCCCGCTGGACATCGCGTGCGCGTCCTGTAGGGCCCCGATGCGGCTCCTGCTGACGGCTGGGGGCGACGAGATGGACCCCGACTCACACAGCTGGATGCCCCTGGAAGACCGCGATCCGTCCGAAGAGGGGATGGCTTCGATCAGGGGCGGCCAGTCCGTCGCCCAGCCCACCCGGCTCCGCTTCGGCCGTGATCGAGACCTGCACGTCTTCACCTGCCCGGCCGACCCGGGACACCCGCCCCAATGGGTGCTCTCCTGACGCGTCTCAGGGGCGACAGAGCCGGCCGGCGCGCGACGCTGCAAGCCACCGTCGCCCGACACGCACTGAACAGCGTTCCTGTTTCTCGCCAACATTCTCTGCACCAAACGACCGCGGCCGTTCCCCGAACCCAGCAACAACCGTTCCTGCAAGTCGCCTACGTAGCCAGGCCATGGCTGCGCGGTCGACCTCGCCGAGGAGTTTCACGCCATCGCATTGGGCGGCTCTGAGCTGCTGGAGGTCGACGGCGACCGCAGTACAGGCGAGCGGTTCGCCGACCGGCTCACGGAGCGGTGCCCGTGATCGTGCTGCGCCCCTCCGGCTATCCCGACACCGCCACGTCCGTCGTCCTCTTCCCGGCCGGTCAGGGAGGCGATCGGCTGGGGGAGCATCGCGACCCTCAGCATCATGACGCTTTCCATCGCCGTGCTGGCGAGCGTCGCGCCGCTGGTGAGGTCCGACCCACCCCAGATCACGGGATGAGAGCCGCACCCCCGTCGTGACGAGGGTGCGCTCGGACCACCCCATGCGCTCCCATGCGTGGCAGCTCAGTTGCCGGACTGCTCGGCGAGAGTGTGCGCGACGAGGGCATTGGCGTGACCGTGGCCCAGCCCATGCTCGGCCTTGAGCCAGTTCACGAGCTCCATGTGCTTGGTCAGAGGCGAGGAGCGAATCAGGTCCTTCCACTCCGCAATCGGGCGACCGTACTTCTTCTCGATGGAAGGGAAGTAGCTGGCAGGGCCCTTCACGGTGGCGGTCATGTCAGCCATCCTGTCTGTCCGTTGTGCTGCTTCGGTGTTGTCGCTGGTACGACCGAGGGGCACGGACGGAGTCATCGGTCTATGAAGGTGTGCTGCGTCACACCTCCTGCTCGCTGATGTGCGGGGGCAGGTTGAAGAGCGGGAACAGTTGCTCGGTGTCCCGGAAGACATGGATGTCGGTGATCCGGTCTCCGGAGATGTCGACGACTTGAAGGGCCCAGGGCTCGAAAGCCGCTCCGGTGACGCTGGGCCGGTACTGGCCGAAGGCCGGCGAGCCGTTCGCCAGGGTGGGGACCAGCCGGGATCCCCGGCAGCCGACGGCAGGTCCGGTCAACCATGCCTGGATGTCGCTGACGCCTCGCATCCACAGGGCGTACGGCGGCAGGGACATGGTGGCGTCCACGTGCAGCAGCATGTTCAGCTCCTCCATGTCGAAGCTGGAGAAGGCCGCGGCATACCGCTTCGCCAGTGCCCGCTGAACGGCGTCGGGCGACTGTACCGCCGTGTCGCCGGCCGCCTCGCGCCGGGCGGCCAGTGTGGCGCGGGCGCGCTGGAGCGCGCTGTTGACCGAGGCGACGGTGCAGCCGTGCAGGTCTGCGACTTCGCGTGCCGAGAAGCCCAGGACTTCCCGTAGGAGAAGGGTCGCGCGCTGCTTGGACGGCAGGTGCTGCAGTGCGGCGATGAATGCCAGGCGCACGGATTCCCCTGTTTCGGCTGCCTCTGCGGGGTTGGCCGGCGTGTGGGCCAGAGCAGCCGGACACGGCTCAATCCACAGGCCGGCGTCCAGTGGAGGGCCCGGTGAGGCGGCACCGCTGGTCGGAGCGGAGAGGTCCATCGGGCGAGCCCGGCGCTTTCCGGCGGCGAGCGCGTCGAGGCAGACGTTGGTGGCGATGCGGTAGATCCACGAACGTAGTGACGACCGTTCCTCGAACCGGTCGAGGCCGCGCCACGCCCGGACCATGGTCTCCTGCACGGCATCTTCCGCGTCGAAGACCGAACCCAGCATTCGATAGCAGTAGCTGATCAACTCGGTCCGGTACGCCTCCAGCCGGAGAGCCGCCGATTCGTCACCGAGCCCGACCATGCCGACTTCCAGACCATTCATCCCCGCCCCCTGGTGCGCACAGCATGTGCAGTATGCATCCTGCGGCACCGCCACAGAGTAATTGTCAACTGGGTGCAGCTCTTCTGGAGGGAAGGGCTGAGCAGGGACAACGCTGAAACGCGCTGTGATGGGGACCGACGGCGCTGAGCTCAGTGAACGCAGAACTCGTTGCCCTCCGGATCCTGCATCACGACGAAACAGGAGCCCGAGTCCTCCGACTCCTCGACGCGTAGCCGGGACGCACCAGCGCTCTCCAGTCGCGCCACCTTGGCAAACACGCGCTCCTTACGGGTTGCGAACGGGACGCCGCGCCCACCGCTCACGCCAAGGTCGAGGTGGAGCCGGTTCTTGGTGGCCTTGGGCTCGGGCACCTGCTGGAACCAGATCCGCGGTCCGACCCCCTGTGGATCGACGACGGAGTCACTGCAGTCACCCGCGCCTAGCTCCTCCGCTGGCAAGCCCTGGTCCAACCAGTACGCGCGCCAGCTGGCGAAGGGCGCTGGTGGCGGCTCGACTTCGTAGCCCAGCGCCGCGGCCCAGAACGCCGCGAGTCGCTCCGGCTCGGCACAGTCGATGGTCAGCTGGAGTTTCGGATCAGTGATCATCGGCCAACACTACCGGCCGCCTGCGGAGGCCGGCGTCGCTTTGGGGCTGGCCGGTGAAGGCTGCGCGCGGACGGCACCCGAACCTGGCTCGATGTACGGCCTCACGATCCCATCCAGGTGGCGAAGGCGTCGACAAGGCCCGTGTAGAACCGCTCGCCAGGTACCGAGCCTGGGTTTTTGCTGGCGTCGTAGAACGCGACATTCCGGCGCCTTGACAGCCTTGAGTACGAAAGTCAGGGCCACCGTCACCACCACGTTGAGCACGAACGCCGTCAGGCCGATGTAACCGATCTCGCCGATGCCCGGGATCTCCTTCGCCGAGCCGCCGAAGTGCCTCTGTGCCGGCGAGGCAACGCCGTACGCGGCGACCGTGCCGTAGATCATGCGTCCTGCGGGCACCGGGCGGACACCTGGTGTGTGTCATCCCCGTGCACAGCGATCCGGATCTCTTCGCGGCGACCGCGCGGACGTGGGACTGACACCACAACCGAATGCCACTCCGATCTCCCGCGAATCGCCGATCCCATGGTTCGCATTAGGCGCTGTTTCTCGGATCATGTGCGGAGCCAGATGATGAGTGATGCGATGGTGACGGTGCCGAGGTAGGTGTAGGCCCGTTTTTCGTAGCGTGTGGCGACCGCCCGGAAGCCTTTGAGACGGTTGA
>NZ_JAHHIU010000213.1 GCF_024539815.1 Streptomyces hayashii | reverse complement strand
TGCCCGGCCCGCCGTCCCCGCCGCTCCCGGTCCCGCCGAGCGCCTCGTACGCCAGCCAGCCCAGCAGCGCGCCGGGCACGAGCGCGGCCAGCGCCACGATCAGCGGACGGCGCAGCCGGGACCGCCGGGGCCGGTCCGCGCCGAACGAGTCGGACGGCTGGTAGGGCTCGGAGGGGCCGAAGGGGTCGGAGTGCGGGCCTGAGTACGACACGCCTGCCACCCTAACGGGCTCCCTTAACGCGTCACCTCCGCCGACCGGTACTCCGTGCCGGCGGGGGCCAGGCAGACGAACCAGTCGTACGGGGAGCCGTCGGTCGCCCGGATCGCCGGGGCGTCGCCCTCGCCGCCGGCCGTCGCCACAGCCCTGTCCACCTGGGTCTTCGTCCCGTTCTTCCAGGTGCACGTCACCTGCCGGGCGGACTTGGCCACCTTGCCGATCACCAGCCGGGCGGGTCCCTGTCCATAGGGGGAGAGGGGCACCGCGACGGCGTCGACATCGTGGCCGTGCAGGGCGTCGCTCTTCGTGGTCACACCGTGCAGGGTCAGCAACTGCTGGGCGACCTGCTCGTCCCCGGTGCTGCGGAGCACGAAGTACGCGCTCTTGCCGACCAGGTCGGCGGCGGTGTTCACGGCCGAGGGCGTCTCGCCGTACTCCGCCATCGCGACCACCGTGGCCCTGGCGTCCCGGACGTCGATCGGGGCCGGCCAGACGTCGAGGGCGACCCGCCACTTCCTGCCCCCGTCCGTGCCGGACGCGAGCACGAGCCTGTTGACCGGCTGCAACGCCGACCGGGTCTCGGTGACGGCCGGCCGTGTCGCCGCCGGCGCCGTGCGCCCACCGTCGCCGCCCGGCAGCCCGGTCACGGCCAGCGCCCCCGTCGAACCGGCGACCACCAGCGTGGCGGCCGCCGCGACCGCCCAGCGGCGCGCTCTGCGGCGGCGGCCGCCGCGGATCAGGGCCTGGGTGGGGGCTATGCCGATCTCCACCTCGTCCGCGGCGTCGGCCAGCAGCAGGGCGATGTCGTGCCGTGTCATGTCGTGGTTCGTCTCCCGGTCCGCGTTCATCACTTCCGCCCTCCGTGCGCCACCGCGTCGGCCAGTTCCGGTATGGCGCGCAGTTTCGCGATCCCCTTGGCCGCGTTGCTCTTCACCGCGCCGACAGAACAGCCCATCGCCTCGGCCGTCTGCGTCTCGGTCAGGTCCTCCCAGTAGCGCAGCACCACCGCCTCCCGCTGCCTCGGCGGCAGTCCGGCCAGCGCCTTGAGCAGGGTGTGCCGGTCGTCGGCCCGGGTGATCAGATCCCCGGTGTCGGCGACCTCGTGGGCCGGCTGCGAGCCGTCGTCCTTCGGAGCGAGGAACTCACGGAGCTTCTTGCGGTGCCGGCGGGCGTGCGCGTTGATCATCACCCGCCGTACGTACGCCTCCGGTTCGTCGGCCGCGGCGACTCTGCGCCAGGCCACGAAGACCTGTTCCAGCGTCGACTGGACCAGGTCCTCCGCGGCGTGCTGTTCCCCGGTGAGGAGAAACGCCGTGCGCATCAGCCGTGGCCAGCGGCCGACGACGAAGGCCTGGAACTCCGCGTCCCGGTCCTGCTTCCGATCCCCCATGAGCACCTCCTAGATGTTCAAAGGAGGCCATGAGCACCCCGGATCGTTGCCTCCGAGGGCGGAGATTCTCCGCGGCCGTCTCTCCGCCGGGAGCGGCGGCTCGTCCCGGACGGCGGCGGATCAGGGCGTGGTGAAGTCGGCCAGGTGGTCGGCGGCCCAGGCGGTGAAGGGGCGGGCGGGGTGGCCGGTGAGCTCCTCGACGGTGCGGGTGAGCTCGACGGGCCTGCCGTCCGAGGACTGCCACCACGCGAGGAGGGCGTCGGCGTAGGCGGCCGGGATGTGCCCGGCCGTCTCCTTCTTCCACTGTTCCGGGGTGACGTGCTCGTATGCGACGGGCAGGCCGGTGACGGCGGCGAGACGGTCGATCTGCTCGGCGAACGTCAGCGACTCGGGCCCGGTGAGGGTGAACCGGCCGCCGCGGAGCCGGGGGTCGGTGAACACGGCGCGGGCGGCCTCCGCCACGTCCTTCTCGTGGACGGGGTCGGTGTGAGCGCCGGGGAAGGGCAGGCTGATGGGCCTTTCGGCCCTGATGGGCCATACCCAGGAAGTGGCGTTGGAGGCGAACGTTCCCGGTCGCAGGAGGGTGGTCTCGATCGGCGAGGCGAGCAGTGCGCGCTCCACGGCCAGGTGGGAGGCGGCCAGGGCGTCGTCCTTCGGCTCGGGGCCGAGCAGCCCCAGGACGCTGGAGCTGGACAGCACCACGACATGGGCGACTCCGGCCCGCCGGGCGTGCTCGACGAAGTCGGTGACGTGCTCGGCGCTCGCGTAGAGGAAGACGGCGGTGACGCCGGCCAGCGCGGCCGGAAAGGTCGAGGGGTCGGCGAGGTCGAGGGCGACCGTCTCGACGCCGGGCGGCGGGGTGAGGTCGGCGGGTCTGGCGGAGCCGACCCGCAGAGGCAGACCGTCCGCGTGCAGCAGGGCGAGCAGCTCGGTGGCGATCGCGCCGCGGCCGCCGGTGATCAGGATCATGTGGGGGTCCCCCAGAGTGATGGAACGGTGTTCGTGGCGAACGGTGTTCGTTGCGTTGTGCGGAACGCTAAGGACCGAACGGTGTTCGTGTCAAAAGGATTGATCCCGTGCAGGCGGCCGACCGCCGTTCCCCCGCGGTCGCTCTTCGCAGCGACCGCCCGTTCCCCCTCGGCTGCCCTTCGTCGCGGCCGGTGTCCGTGTCGAGCGTGGTTCGTCGCGGCCGGTGTTCGCGTCGAGCGTCGTTCGCCCCCGCTAGCCTCTCCCCGTGACCAGCCTGCCCCCCGAGCACCCCGAGCACCCCGAGCACCCCGAGCCCTCCCGGCCCTCCGCGCCGGTCAGTCGCCGCGCGCGGCCGGCCAAGGCTCCTCTCAGTCGTGAGGTGATCGTGCGCACGGGCCTGGCCATCCTCGACCGCGATGGCCTGGAGGCCCTGACCATGCGTCGAGTGGCCAAGGAGCTCGACACCGGGCCGGCCTCTCTCTATGTCTATGTCGCCAACCGTGAGGACCTGATGGCGGCGATGCTGGACGAGGCGCTCGCCCTGGTCCCGCTCACCGGGCAGGGCGCCTGGCGGGAGCAGCTGCACGCCCTCGTCGAGGCGAGCGTCGAGGCCATGGGCCGGCACGAGGGGCTGGCCGCCGTCGCCCTGGGCGCGATCCCCACCGGCGTCAACGCCCTGCTCGTCCTCGACCGCATGCTCGGTCTGCTCAAGCAGGGGGGTCTCGACGACGTCACCGCCGCCTGGGCCGTCGACCTGCTCTACCTGCACATGGCCGCGGCCGCCGCCGAGCGCAGCGCCCGCGTCTCCCGGGGCGGCAACGAGAACGACGTGGTGGCGGACGCCGCCCGCCGGTACGCGGCCCTGCCCGCCGACCGCTACCCGATGATCACCGCGTTGCGGCCCGCCCTGTTCTCGTCCGGCGACCGGGACGCCTGGGGTCTGGACGTGCTGCTCAGCGGCATCCTCCAGACCCCGGCCCGCTGACCGGCGGCACCGCGGCCGCGCCCGCCGCCCGTCTCGGGGCTGTCGCCCGTCTCGGGGCTGTCGGCCGTTTCCGGGATGTCGCCTTCGTCTCGGGGCCGTCGTTTGCGTCAAGAGAAGATAAAGAAATCGTTAGTACGCCGAAGCATCGGAATAGTTGCCCGTGCATACAGGTTCAGGTCCCATGTAATCGCCGAACCACCGCCCGGAGGCACCCCCTCATGACGCACACGACCACCGACCGGCCCACCCGCGAGGCGAGCGGAGCCGTGGTCCCGGTCCTCGCCTTCGCGGGCATCGTGGTCGCGGTGATGCAGACCCTGCTCGTCCCGGTCATCAAGGACCTGCCGCAGCTCCTGGGCACCGCACCCAGCAACGCCACCTGGGTCCTGACCTCGACCCTGCTGTCGGGCGCCGTGGCCACCCCGATCATGGGCCGCCTCGGCGACCTCTTCGGCAAGCGCCGCATGCTGATCGCCAGCCTCGCCGTGATGGTCGTCGGCGCCCTGGTCAGCGCGCTCACCAGCGACCTGCTCACCATGATCGCCGGCCGTGCCCTCCAGGGCTTCGCGATGGGTGCGATCCCGCTCGGCATCGGCCTGATGCGGGACATGCTGCCCCGCGAGAAGCTCGGCTCGGCGATGGCCCTGATGAGCTCCTCGATCGGCGTCGGCGGCGGACTCGCCCTGCCGCTCGCGGCCCTGATCGCCCAGCACGCCGACTGGCACGCCCTCTTCTACGGCGCGGCGGGCCTCGGCGCGCTCGCCATCGTCCTCACCCTCGTCGTCGTCCCCGAGTCCCCGGCGCGCGCCGAGGGCACCTTCGACGTCCTGGGCGCCATCGGACTCTCCATCGGGCTCGTCCTCTTCCTGCTGCCGATCACCAAGGGCAGCGACTGGGGCTGGACCTCCGGCACCACCCTCGGTCTCTTCGCCGCCGCCGCCGTCGTCCTCGTCCTGTGGGGCGTGATGGAGCTGCGGGTGAAGGCCCCGCTGGTCGACCTGCGCACCACGGCCCGTCCGGCCGTCCTCTTCACCAACCTGGCCTCGATCATGGTCGGCGTCTCCTTCTACGTCGTCTCCCTGGTCCTGCCGCAGCTGCTCCAGCTCCCGAAGGCCACCGGCTACGGCCTCGGCCAGTCGATGGTCGTCGCCGGACTGCTCGTCGCGCCGCTCGGCCTGACGATGATGATCACCGCGCCGGTCTACGCCAGGCTCTCCGCCAAGTACGGCCCCAAGTTCACCCTGATCCTGGGCATGCTGATCATCGCGATCGGCTACGGCGCGGGCCTCGGCCTGATGAGCGCCGCCTGGCAGAGCCTCGTCATCGCGGTCGTGCTGGGCGCGGGCATCGGCCTCGCCTACTCCTCGCTGCCCGCCCTGATCGTGGGCGCGGTCCCGGCCTCCGAGACCGGTGCGGCCAACGGCCTCAACACCCTGATGCGGTCCATCGGCACGTCGGTCTCCAGCGCCGTCATCGGCATGGTGCTGGCCAACACCGCGAACGACGTCGGCGGGGTCGCCGTCCCGACCATGCACGGCTTCCGCGTCTCCTTCCTGATCGCCACGGCCGCCGTCGCGGTGGGCCTGGTCCTCGCCCTCTTCCTGCCCGGGCAGCAGCGCCCGTCGGCCGCGCCGCAGCTGCGCGCCAGCAGCGAGGAGGACGCCAACCTGGAGCGCGCCGAGGAGGCCCTGCGGGGCTTCCGCGGCCGGGTCCTGGACGCCGGAGGCGCGCCGGTCGCCCGTGCCAAGGTCACCCTCATCGACCGCCGCGGCCGCCAGGCGGGCGCCACGCTCTCGCAGGAGGACGGCAGCTACGCCCTCGTCGTCCCGGCCCAGGGCGCCTACGTCCTCGCCGCCAAGGCAGCCGGCCACGGCCCGCTCGCGAGCTCCGCGACCCACGCGGGCGACGAGCGACCGGTCGACCTGGACCTGGCCCTGCCGGGCGAGACGGTCAACGCCTGACCGGCCCGGCGCGCCGGGCACGGTGAGCGCCGTCCCAGCGGTCCTGCTTCCCCTTTCCGCACCCCCTGTCGCGACGGCGCCGGGGGGTGCGGCAGCATGGGCGCCCAGACCCCCGTCCCACCGGAAGGACCCCCATGACCGCGACCCCCGCGACCGTTGCGCCCGAGCGCGAGATCCTGGCCGCGTTCGAGGCGGCCAAGGGATTCATGCCCGTGGACGAGGGGCTCGCGCTGTACGCGGCCGCCGTCGAGGCGGGCGCGCTCGGGCTGCCGTTGCTGGAGGTCGGCACCTACTGCGGCCGTTCCACGATCCTGCTCGCGGACGCCGCCCGCCGGGCCGGGGTGAGCGCCCTCACGCTCGACCACCACCGCGGGAGCGAGGAGCAGCAGCCGGGCTGGGAGTACCACGACCCGGAGACGGTCGACCCCGAGATCGGCCTGATGGACACGTTGCCCGCCTTCCGCCGGACCCTGCACCGGGCGGGCCTGGAGGAGCACGTGGTCGCGCTCGTCGGACGGTCGCCGCAGATCGCCGCGTTCTGGAACTCGCCCCTCGGACTCGTCTTCGTGGACGGCGGCCACACCGACGAGCACGCGAGCGCCGACTACGAGGGCTGGGCGCCGCACGTCGCCGAGGGCGGGCTCCTCGTCATCCACGACGTGTTCCCGGACCCGGTCGACGAGTTCACCGGTCAGGCCCCCTACCGCGTCTACCTGCGCGCCCTGGAGTCGGGGGCCTTCACGGAGGTCTCGGACACGGGCTCGCTGCGCGTGCTGCGGCGCACGGGCGCGGCGCTCGCCGGACTGTAGGACGCGCCGGCTCAGACCGAAGCCGAAGCCGAAGCCGAAGCCGAAGCCGGAGCCGGAGCCGGAGCTGCGTCCGAAGCCGTGTCCGAGCCGAAGCCGAGCCGAAGCCGAGGGGGCGCGGCCGTAGCCCCCGCCGAAGCCGGAGATCGGGCCTGCGGCCCCCGGCTACGGCTGCCTGCGGGGCGCTGCGTCGGCATCGGCATCTGCATCGGCGTCACCATCGGCGTCCGCGCCTCGCCGTGCCGTCGCCGACCGGGCCACCTGGACCGTTGTCTACAGCCAGCCCTGCTGCCGCGCCTCGCGCATCGCCTCCATGCGGTTGCGCGTGCCCGTCTTGCCGATCGCGGAGGAGAGGTAGTTGCGGACCGTGGACTCCGACAGATGCAGTTTGGCGGCGATGTCGGCGACCGTCGCGCCGTCGACGGAGGCCTTCAGGACGTCGCGCTCGCGGGCGGTCAGCGGATTCGGCCCGGCGCTCAGCGCGGCCGCGGCCAGCGCCGGGTCGACGACCGTCTCGCCGGTCAGCACCCGGCGGATCGCCGCCGCGAGTTCCTCCACGGGACCGTCTTTGACCAGGAAGCCCGCCGCCCCGGCCTCCATGGCCCGGCGCAGATAGCCGGGCCGGCCGAACGTGGTCAGGATCAGCACCCGGCAGTCGGGGGCCTGCTCACGCAGCTCGGCTGCGGCGTCCAGGCCGCTCATGCCGGGCAGTTCGATGTCGAGGAGCGCGATGTCGGGGCGGTGGAGGAGGGCCGCGTCCACGATCGCGTCCCCGGCGCCCACCTGGGCGACCACCTCGATGTCGGGTTCGAGACCCAGCAGCAGGGCCAGCGCGCCGCGCATCATCCCCTGGTCCTCCGCGAGGAGCACCCTGATCGACTTGGCGGGGCGGTGGGGGCGTGGCATCTCGTCCACGGGCCCGCCCGGAGTCTCGTTCACGGCCCAAGATTAGGGCCGACGTCGACGGACGGCACCGTGCCGACGGATCCGACGGATCCCGCAGCCGCGGACGACGTGGTCGCGCCCCGGTTGCCTCCCCGATCCCGATCCCGATCCCCGTCCAGCTCCTGGACCTTCTCCTGGGCCGTCTCCCGGGCCTGCTGCTCGGCCTGCGGCTGGACCTGCGACTCGATCTGCGGCTCGGACAGCGACGCGACCGGCGACTCCAACGGCAGTTCCGCCGCGACCGTGAAGCCGCCGTTCGGGCCCGGCCCCGCCGTCAGGGAGCCGCCCGCGATCGCGAGGCGTTCGCGAAGGCCGGTCAGGCCGGTGCCGCCGCCCGGGGCGCAGGGGGCGTCGCCGTCCGCGCCCTGGCGGCCGTGGCCGTCGTCCGTCACCGTCAGCCGGATCCGCTCCGGGGCGGCCGCCACCGTGATCAGGCACCGGGTCGCGTCGCTGTGCCGGACGACGTTGGTGACCGCCTCGCGCACCACCCAGCCCAGCAGGGCCGCGCTCTGCGGGTCCGGCGGCGGCCCGGACCGGGTCACCGAAGGCTCGACGCCCGCCGCCGTGAGCGCGGACCGGGCCCGGTCCAGCTCGCTGCCCAGACTTCCCTCGCGGTAGCCGGTGACCGCCTCCCGGATCTCGGTCAGCGCCTGGCGGCCGACCGCCTCGATGTCCGTCACCTGGGCGAGGGCCGCGTCCATGTCACGCGGGGCCAGGCGGCGGGCCGCCTCCGACTTCACCACGATCACCGAGAGGGTGTGGCCCAGCAGGTCGTGCAGATCGCGTGAGAAGCGCAGCCGCTCCTCCTCCACGGCCCGGCGGGCCAGCTCCTCACGGGCGGCGCGCAGCTCGCGCACGGCCTCGGAGAGGGACAGGATCGCGGCCGTCACCATCGTCGAGATCCAGGTGGCGTAGGCGATCGTGAGGCCCTCCCAGCCCTCGTGGACGCCGGAGACCGTTCCCGCCACCACGGCCACCGCGGTGCCGACGGCGCGCAGGTGGGGACCGCGCAGGGCCGCGCCCGTCGCCAGGCCCAGCAGAGGGAAGAACAGCAGCCAGCTGCCGCCGTAGGCGAGCGCGAGCGCGCAGGTCACCAGGCCCATCAGGGCCAGCGCCGCCCGTGTGGAGGTCGCGTGGCGGGTCTCCTTCCTGAAGGAGCGGAAGGAGACGTAGATGTAGAGGGAGTTGAACGTCAGCAGGCCGATGCCGCCGATCCAAGGGTTCGGGGTCTCGCCATGGAAGAGGTTGGAGATCGCGCCCATCCCCATCAGCAGCCACGGCATCAGCGTGAAGCCGCTGGCGGGCGGGCCCGCGTCGTCCGGGACCCAAGGCGCGGGGCGCCCGCTTCCGCTGTCGCTTCCCGCTTCTCCCGCTTCGTGGACGGCCCGGTACCGGTCCTTGAGGCGTTCCTTGTCGGCCTTCCACTGCCGCTGTTGCTTCCGGGCCTCCCGGAAGGCCGAGCGCCAGGCGGCGCGGCGGCACGCCTGTGAGCGTCGCCAGTCCTCGAACGACCTTGTCATGGCCCCGTCCCCGTTTCCTTCTCCCGTGCCCACCGCTCCCGTGCGGTGCGCCGAGTTCGACGCTACGGTCCCGGGCCCGTCCGCGGCAGTGCCGAGATGTACGGACCCGGCCGGTACAAATGTCACCGGCGGCTGTTTCTGACATACCGTCAGGTGTCGGCCGTCAGGTCTCTTCACAAGTACCGGGGCCTGGGCTATACAGGGGGTCGCCGCATGGGAACGCGTTCTAGGTCTGTCGTCGTACCTGTACCTGTACCTGTTCCGTGGAGGACGTGTTCCGCGGCCCCGTGGCGACCTCGGTGCGGCCGATCGGTGCGGACGGCCGTGCCGAGGTCTCGACACGATCCGAGCGATCCGAGCGATCAGGAGCCCCATGCCCATCGACGCAGCCAAGGCGCTCGCCGCCGAACCCCGGACCGGCGAGATCGCCTGGGACCGCCGGGACGTCCAGCTGTACCACCTTGGCATCGGCGCGGGCGTGCCGGCCACCGACCTCGACGAACTGCGCTACACGCTGGAGTCCCGGCTGCACGTCCTGCCGAGCTTCGCCACCGTCGCGGGCTCCGGCTCGCCGGGCGTGATCAGCGGACTGTCCATGCCCGGCGTCGAGGTCGACCTCGCCCGGGTCCTGCACGGCGGCCAGCGACTGGAGATCCACCGCCCCCTCCCGGTCGAGGGCCGGGCCACCGCCACCGGGCGCATCGCGGGCGTGTACGACAAGGGCAAGGCCGCCGTCCTCGTCATGCGCACCGAGGTCGCCGACGCGGACGGCCCGCTGTGGACCAACGACGCCCAGATCTTCGTCCGCGGAGAGGGCGGCTGGGGCGGCGACCGGGGCCCGTCCGCCCGGCTCGACCCGCCTTCCGGCGACCCCGACAAGGAGGTGGAGCGGGCCGTCCGCGAGGACCAGGCCCTCCTGTACCGCCTCTCCGGCGACTACAACCCGTTGCACGCCGACCCGGAGTTCGCGAAGTCCGCCGGGTTCGACCGGCCCATCCTGCACGGCCTGTGCACCTACGGCATCACGCTCAAGGCGGTCGTCGACACCCTGCTGGACGGGGACGTCACCCGGGTGCGCGGCTACGCCACGCGGTTCGCCGGGGTGGTGTTCCCGGGGGAGACCCTGCGCATCCGCATGTGGCGCGGCGAGGGGGCGGTCCGGGTGGCCGTCAGCGCCGTGCAGCGGGACGACGCACCGGTCCTCGCCGACACGATCGTCGAACACGCCTGACCGCCGTCACCGCCCGGGCCCCGCCGTCGTCACCCCGCGCACCACCATGTCGCCACCGACCCCGCACGAGATCCTGCACCGCCTTCACGAGCACCTCCGCAAGACCTGCACCAGCACCTCCGCAAGGCCTGCACCAGCACCTCCTGAACCGCCCAGCATCCGAGGGGACCCGAGGGGAGCCGCACCATGCGCGCAGCCGTACTGCACGAGATCGGTCAGGACAAGCTGGAGGTCCTCGACGACGTCGAGGCGGTGGGCTTCGGCCCGGGCCGGGTCAGGATCCGGGTGCGGGCCACGGGACTGTGCCACTCGGACCTCTCGGCGATGGGCGGGGTGCTGCCGCAGCCCGCGCCGTTCGTGCCCGGTCACGAGGGCGCGGGCGAGATCCTTGAGGTGGGCGAGGGCGTCACCCGGGTGAAGCCCGGCGACCGGGTCGTCGTCTGCTGGCTGCCGGCCTGCGGGGCGTGTCCCGCCTGCAAACGCGGTCAGACCGAACTGTGCCTGGCCGGGTTCATGAACGCGGGCACCCCCAACTTCCGCCGTCCCGGCGGGGACGTCTTCGGCTTCGCCGGCACCGGGACCTTCGCCGAGGAGGTCGTCGTCGACGCGGGATGCGCGGTCCCGATCCCCGACGACGTCCCCTTCGACATCGCCGCGCTCATCGGATGCGGGGTGACGACCGGACTGGGCGCCGCGCTCAACACGGCGGACGTGCAGGCCGGTTCGTCGGTCGCCGTGATCGGCTGCGGAGGCGTCGGCATCTCCGCGATCCAGGGCGCCCGGCTCAAGGGCGCCGCCGAGATCGTCGCCGTCGACCCGGTCGCGTCGCGCCGCGAGGCCGCGCTGAACTTCGGCGCCACGCGGGCCGTCTCGCCGGAGGAGCTGCCCGGCGCGAAGCAACTCGTCACCGGGGGCGAGGGGTTCGACTACGTCTTCGAGGTCGTCGGCCGCTCCTCGACCGCCCGCACCGCGTACGAGAACACCCGGCGCGGCGGCACCCTCGTCGTCGTCGGCGCGGGCGCCCTGGACGACTACCTCCAGCTCAACATGTTCGAGCTGTTCTTCGACGAGAAGCGGATCCTGCCGTCGATGTACGGCGGCGGCGACGTCCTGCGCTCCTACGAGCGGACGATCGCCCTGTGGCGGGCCGGCCGGATCGACCTGTCGGGCCTGATCACGCACCGTGTGCCACTCGCCGAGATCAACGAGGCGCTCGACCAGATGCGTACCGGGGCCGCGCTCCGTACGTGCATCGAGATCTGAGGCCGCCGTATGTCTGAGCACACGTCCCGGGGTGTCCCCCACCGCGCGACCCTGCCGCTGGAGGGACTCTCCGCGATCGTCACGGGCGCCGGGCGCGGGCTCGGCCGGGCCGAGGCGCTGGAGCTGGCCCGGCTGGGCGCGGCCGTCGTCGTCAACGACTTCGGGCAGCCCGGCCGCGACGGTTCGGGCGAGGCGTCGGCCGCGCCCGCCGAGGAGGTGGCCCGCGAGATCAGGGAGGCGGGCGGCACCGCGTTCGCCCACACCGGGGACGTCGCCGACTTCGGAGAGGCCCGGCGGCTCGTCGAGTCGGCGATAGCCGAGTTCGGCAAACTGGACGTGCTGGTCAACAACGCGGGCATCCTGCGGGACCGCATGGTCTTCTCGATGGCCGAGGAGGAGTGGGACGCGGTCGTCCGGGTCCACCTCAAGGGACACTTCAACACGACCCGGTTCGCCGCCGCGCACTGGCGTGAGCGCTCCAAGGCGTCGGGGGCGCCGGTCTACGGGCGGATCGTGAACACGTCGTCGGAGGCTTTCCTCGCGGGATCGGCCGGGCAGCCCAACTACGCGGCGGCGAAGGGCGGGATCGTCGGGCTGACGACGTCCACGGCGCTCGCGCTCGCCAAGTACGGGGTGACGGCCAACGTCATCTGCCCGCGCGCCCGCACCCGGATGACGGAGGACGTCTTCGCCGGGCTGTCCGGGCCCGAGGGCGGCGGGCTCGACCCGCTCGCACCCGAGCACGTCGCCCCGCTCGTCGGCTATCTGGCCTCGCCGGCCGCCGCGCGCGTCAACGGGCAGCTGCTGGTGGTGCACGGCGGCATGGTCGCCGTCGTCGAACGACCGCGTGTGAGCGCGAAGTTCGACAGCAAGGAGGACGCGTTCGGCTACGAGGAGCTGGACGCCGTCCTCGGCGCGCACTTCGCGCAGCGGCCCGTCGGGGAGACGTTCGCGGCGGCGGAGGTGCTGGGACTGCGGCGCGGCGAAGGGTAGGGCAGGCCGGGAAGGGTTGGGCATGCGGCGCGGTGAGGGGCAGGGCATGCGGAAGGGGCTCCGGCCGTCCATGGACGGCCGGAGCCCCTCCGGTGTGTCGGCGCGCTGTCAGGCAGTCGCCTCGGCCCTGTCGTCGGCCCTGTTCTCAGCCGGCTTGCGGTGCCGGCCGTGCGGTGCCGAGTCGCCGTCGTGGGACGAGACCGGGCCCCGGTGCCGGCCGTGACCGGCCGTGTCCTGGGAGTCGGTGGACAGCGGCCGCATCGTGCTTGTGTCGTTCATCGGAAAAGTTCACCCCGTCAACATGATCTTTCTTTACAGCCGGGCGATTTTATCCAGCACACCGAGGGGCGAATCCAGGCGGCCACGCCAACCGCAGCTACTTCGTTACAAGGCCGCCCAGCGGGGCCTGTTGAAGGGGGATCGGGCGGGGTGCGCAGGGCGCCGGCGCCGCCCGTTCCGACGCTTCCTCCGCGGGCGCGGGCTCGCCGTCGGAGGCGGCTCCGGGAGGGGGCGCGACCGGCGCGGGCAGCGGCGCCACGCCGCACGGCTCGGCGTCGGTGGCGTACGGCAGACGCAGCACGCCGTCCGGGGTCCACAGTCCGCTGCCCGCCAACCACCCCTCCGGGGCGACGAGTTGGTGCAGCCGGCGTTCGGCGGGACGCCAGACGCCGACCCAGGCGCCGAAGGGACCGTCGATGCGCAGCGCCACCGCGCAGGCCTCCGGCAGGAGCAGCTGGCCCGGTTGGATCGCGAAGGGGGTGAGCACGAGGTCGGCCAGTCGCAGGCACTCCGGGAAGCGGACCGGCAGCGTGCTGCCGAGGACCCCCCAGCCCAGGCGGGTCTCTCCCGGCGAGGGGGCGTCCGAGGCGATGAGGAGCAGGCCGCTGTCGGGGTCGGCGAGCAGCAGACGGTCGTCGCTGTCGGCGGCGATCTGGAGCAGTGGGGATACTTCGCCCCCGCGCTCCAGGTCCACCACGACGGTCTTGGTCCGGCCGGCGACCTCCCGGTCCAGCGCGAGCATGCGGCCTGTGCGGTCCAGCCAGACGCCGCCGGAGCAGCGGCCGGGGATCTCGGCGAGGTGCTCGGGGCCGAAGGAGCCGCCCGCGACCAGCCACAGGGTCGTCGTGAAGCGGCCGACGGCCAGGGCGTAGGCGCGTTCGCCGCAGGGGGCCGGCGGGAGCAGGCGCAGCCGGTCGCCCTCGTCGGGGCACTCGACGGCGCCCAGCGGCAGCTCGCCCGTGCCCGGGCCGGTGGGGTACAGCAGGGAGAAGGCGTGCCGTCCGTCGGCGAACCGCCGGATGAGGACCCGGCCGTCGGCCATCGGATGCACCTCGGTGCCGGGCTCCTCCGGCTGGTTGCCCGGCAGCGGCACGGCGTAGGGCTCGGGGCCGTCCAGGGTCCAGCGCTCCGGGAACCAGGAGTCGCCGTCCCGGGCGAGGCGTGCGGCGTAGGAGCCGTTCGCCGTGATCACACAGTCCCCGTGCGGTGCGGGCCCGGGGCTCTCGCCGTCCGCCGCGGCGGGCTCGAACGCGCGGGCCGGAACCGGCGTAGGCATCGGCATCGTTACGGTCACCTCCGGCGACGAAGCTAGTTTTCGTACGCGCGGGCGTGGGACCTACGAGCAGCGTTCTTCCCTCGAAGGAGTGGCGCAGAAGCGATTCGCCTGAGGTCCGGAGAGCGCGTATGCATCGCCCGGCCCTCCAAAGGTCCTCCGAAGGTCCTCCGACGGCCGTCCTAAGACCGTCCGAAGGCCCTCCGGCATCCGTCCCGCGCGACCGGGCTCCCGCGCGTCGATCGGTGCGGGGCGACCGGGGTCCGGCGCGGCGGGCCGGGCGAGGCGGGCCCGTTCTCCTGAGAGGGGCGGTACGGGCGGTACTGGCGCGCAGAGGGGGCAGGTAGCCTTTTGCTCGTGCCCCGTCTGTCTGAAGTCATCGCCGCGCTGGAGAACCTGTGGCCCGCCGAACGGGCCGAGTCCTGGGACGCGGTCGGTACGGTCGTGGGCGATCCCGGCCAGGAGGTCTCCCGGGTTCTGTTCGCGGTCGATCCCGTCCAGGAGATCGTCGAGGAGGCCGTGAAGCTGGGCGCCGGCCTGCTCGTCACCCACCACCCGCTGTATCTGCGCGGGACGACGACCGTCGCGGCCTCCACCTTCAAGGGCCGTGTCGTGCACACCCTCATCAAGAACGACATCGCCCTGCATGTCGCCCACACCAACGCCGACACCGCCGACCCCGGTGTGAGCGACGCCCTCGCCGGCGCCCTCGACCTGCGGGTCGTCGGCCCCCTGGTGCCGGACCCGAGCGACGGCGAGGGGCGGCGCGGCCTCGGGCGCGTCTGCGAACTCGACCACCCGATCACCGTCCGCGAACTCGCCGCCCGCGCCGCCGAGCGGCTGCCCGCCACCGCGCAGGGCATCCGGGTGGCCGGGGACCCGGAGGCGCTGGTACGGAAGGTGGCCGTCAGCGGCGGCTCCGGGGACAGCCTCTTCGAGCGGGTCCGCGCAGCCGGCGTCGACGCCTTCCTCACCGCGGACCTGCGCCACCACCCCGCGTCGGAGTTCGTCGCGGCCGGCGCCCACAGTCCTCTCGCGCTGCTCGACGCGGCGCACTGGGCCACCGAGTGGCCCTGGTGCGAGCTGGCCGCATCCCAGCTCGACGAGATCTCCGACCGCCGGGGATGGGACCTCAGGGTCCATGTCTCCCGCACGGTCACCGACCCCTGGACCGCCCACGCGGCGTCCGACACCACCTCTAGCTCAATGGGAGCCCCCAACTGAACGCCGAGCCCGCCGACCAGATCCGACTCCTCGACGTCCAGGCCCTCGACGTCCGTCTGCAGCAGCTCGCGTACAAGCGCAGGTCCCTGCCCGAGCACGCCGAGATCGAGTCGCTGAGCAAGGACCTCACGCAGCTGCGCGACCTCCTCGTCGCCGCGCAGACCGAGGAGGGCGACACCGCCCGCGAGCAGACCAAGGCCGAGCAGGACGTCGACCAGGTGCGTCAGCGCGCCGTCCGCGACCAGCAGCGGCTGGACTCCGGGGCCGTCACCTCCCCCAAGGACCTGGAGAACCTCCAGAAGGAGATCGTCTCCCTCGCCAAGCGGCAGGGGGCCCTGGAGGACGTCGTCCTGGAGGTCATGGAGCGCCGCGAGAGCGCCCAGGAGCGGGTCGCCGAGCTGACCGAGCGGGTCGGCTCCGTGCAGGGGAAGATCGACGACGCCACCGCGCGCCGCGACGCGGCCTTCGAGGAGCTCGACGGCGAGGCGGCAACGGTGACGAAGGAGCGCGAGGTCATCGCCGGGGCCGTCCCCGCCGAGCTGCTCAAGCTCTACGACAAGCTGCGCGAGCAGCAGGGCGGCATCGGCGCGGCCAAGCTCTACCAGCGCACCTGCCAGGGCTGCCGACAGGAGCTGGCGATCACCGACATCAACGAGATCCGCTCGGCCGCGCCCACCACGGTCGTCCGGTGCGAGAACTGCCGCCGCATCCTGGTGCGCACGTCCGAGTCCGGCCTGTAGCCGCGCCGCTGAGAGGCTTGTTCCGTGCGGGAGTTCATCGTCGAGGCGGACGGCGGGTCACGGGGCAACCCGGGGCCCGCGGGCTACGGCAGCGTGGTGATCGACGCGGCGACGGGGGAGACGCTCGTCGAGCGCGCCGAGTACATCGGCGTCGCCACCAACAACGTGGCCGAGTACCGGGGGCTGCTGGCCGGGCTGCGGGCCGCCCGTGAGCTCGACCCCTCGGCGAAGGTGCGCGTGCGCATGGACTCCAAGCTGGTCGTCGAGCAGATGTCGGGCCGCTGGAAGATCAAGCACCCCGACATGAAGCCGCTCGCCGCGGAGGCGGCCCGCGTCCTGCCGGGCGGTCAGGTCGTCTACGAGTGGATCCCGCGCGAGCAGAACAAGCACGCCGACCGGCTGGCCAACGAGGCGATGGACGCGGGCAAGCGGGGCGAGCAGTGGGACGCCGGGGCGTCGGCGGCGGCGCTCGACGCCCGGGCCGCCGCCGCTGCCTCGCGCGCTCCCGAACCGTCCGGCCCGCCCGGCGACGCCGTCGCGGGCGCGGCGAAGGCCCGCGAGGCGATGACCCGGACCCGCCCGGCGTCCACCGCACCGCCACAGGCCGCGGCGCGGCCCCAGGCGGCGGAACGGCCCGGCGCGCAGGCGACCTCCCGTGCGTCCGCGAACCCCGACACGGACCCCGGCACAGACCTTGTCGGCGCCGACGCGCGCGCCGCCCGGACCGTCGCCGTCCCCGCCCCGACCGTCGGCTGGGGCGCGGCCCCCGACCTCGGGGCGCCCGCGACCTTCGTCCTCCTGCGGCACGGCGAGACGCCGCTCACCCCGCAGAAGAGGTTCTCCGGCAGCGGCGGCACCGATCCGTCCCTCTCGGACGTCGGCAGGGAGCAGGCCGAGCGGGTCGCGGCCGCGCTCGCCCGGCGCGGCACCGTCCAGCACATCCTCGCCTCCCCGCTGGCCCGTACCCGGGAGACCGCCGGCGCCGTCGCGGCCCGCCTCGGGCTGGAGGTCACCGTCGACGACGGGCTGATCGAGACGGACTTCGGCGCGTGGGAGGGACTGACGTTCGGCGAGGTCCGCGAACGTCACCCCGACGACCTGAACGCCTGGCTGGCCGACCCGGAGGCCGAGCCGACCGGCGGCGGCGAGAGCTTCGCGGCGACCGCCGTCCGCATCGCGGCCGCCCGCGACCGACTGGCCGCGGCGTACGCGGGCCGCACGGTCCTGCTGGTCACCCACGTGACCCCGATCAAGACGTTCGTACGGCTCGCCCTGGGCGCCCCGCCCGCGTCCCTGTTCCGCATGGAGCTGTCGGCGGCGTCGCTGTCGGCGGTGGCCTACTTCGCGGACGGCAACGCCAGCGTCCGCCTGTTCAACGACACGTCCCACTTGCGGTGAGGCGGGAGGCGGTGCGGGCGAGGTCCTCGATCAGGGGCCAGTCCCGCGCCGCGACCGCCTCCGCCGGGACCATCCAACTTCCTCCCACACAGCAGACGTTGGGCAGGGCGAGGTACTCCGGCGCGTCGTCCGGCCCGATGCCGCCCGTCGGGCAGAACCGGGCCTGCGGGAGCGGTCCGGCGAGCGAGCGCAGATAGGCGGGACCGCCCGCCGCCTGCGCCGGGAAGAACTTCATGTCCCGCACACCCATTTCCAGCAGGGCGACGACCTCCGTCGCGGTCGACACCCCGGGCAGGAAGGGGAGCCCGCAGGCGCGCATCGCCGTCAGCAGGACGTCCGTCCAGCCCGGGCTCACCAGGAACCGTGCTCCCGCCGCCGCGCACGCCGTCACCTGCTCCGGCGAGATCACCGTCCCGGCCCCCACGACGGCCTCCGGCACCGCCCCGGAGATCTCCCGGATCGCGTCGAGCGCGGCCGGCGTCCGCAGCGTCACCTCGATCGCGGGCAGGCCGCCCGCCACCAGCGCCCGCGCCAGCGGCACGGCGTCGGCGGCGTCCTCGACGACCACCACGGGCACCACGGGAGCGGGGGCGAGATCCAGCACCGAGGCAGCCGACGGCGAGGACAGGGGTGAGGTCATGCGCCACATCCTGCCGCCGGGGTGCACCCTGCGCAAAGACCGTTGCATATGCTGCAACGACTTCAGGGATGGGGGCAGGGGTGAAGGCAGGGATGGAGTTCCCTCAGTGGACCTCGTCCACCAGCACGTCCAGCGCCCACGCCGTTCCCGTCCGCGTCGGCGCGTGGTTCTCCACCGTGTAGCCGAGGTCCCGCAACGCCTCCACCAGCTCCGCCGGGCCCTTGGGTGCGATCCCCGCCGTCAGCAGGCTGCGCACGATCCGCCCCTTCGTCGCCTTGTTGAAGTGGCTGACGACCTTGCGGGTCGGCGCATGCAGCACCCGCACGCCGGCCGTCCGCGCCGCGACCTCGCCCTTCGGCTTCCATGCCGCCGCATACGCCGCCGACCGCAGGTCCAGCACCAGCCCGTCCCCGGCGGCCTCGGGCAGCACGGACGCCATCGGCGCGCGCCAGTGCGCGCCCAGCGCCCCGAGGCCCGGCAGCCGCACGCCCATGGAGCACCGGTACGACGGGATCCGGTCCGTCACCCGGACCGCGCCCCACAGCCCCGAGAAGACGAGCAGTGATCTGGTCGCGCGCCGCTTCGCCGCCGTGTCCAGGGAGGCCAGGCCGAGGGCGTCGTACAGCACGCCCGTGTAGATCTCCCCGGCCGGCCGCGCGCCCGCCGTGCGCAGCTCGGTGTTCTTCGCGACCTCGCCGCGCAGTCCCTCGCTCAGCCCCAGCACCTCGCGTGCCTTGTCCTCGTCGGCCGCGCACAGCTCCACCAGCTCTTCGAGAACCGCCTCACGGGCGGCGGCGAGCCCCGGCAGGGAGAGGGCCTCCGGCTTGAGCGGGGCGCCGCGTCCGGAGGACGCCTTGCCTTCGGAGGGCGGCAGCAGGACCAGCACGGGACATCTCCTCACATCGAGCTCAGCAGCCACAGCGTACGGCGTGCCGCCGGAGGCTCCCGTCCCCGCCCATGCGGGCCGGACGGTCAGGCGGCGGCCGGGCCGAACCACCGCTCCAGGGCCGCCTCCAGGGTGTCCTGCGGGACGTGTTCCGCGTCCGCGGCCCAGGCGACGTGTCCGTCCGGCCGCACGAGCAGCGCCGTGAGACCGGCGTGGTCGCAGGCGGTGAGCGTGTGGACGTCCACCCGGTCGCCGTGCCCCTTGGCGCGGGCCGGCAGCTCGGGGTCGTCGGCCAGGTCGAGCAGCAGGGCACGTCCCTCGTGCAGACGGTCGGCGAGCCGGGTGCCGTCGGAGAACTCCAGGTCGGGGGCGCTGCGGCCGACCAGCGGATGGTCGCCGGGCAGGTCGTAGCGCTGCCGGACGCCGGATATCTGCTTGACCAGGTAGGTCGTGCCGTCGACCGTCTCCGTCATGGCGGTCACCACCTCGCGCAGGGCCCGTGCGTGCGACTCGGGCCGCATCAGCGCGATCTGGGCCCGCGTCCACTCCAGCACCCAGGCGCCGATGGGGTGACGTTCGCGGGTGTAGGAGTCGAGCAGTCCCTCGGGCGCATGTCCGCGCACGGTCGCCGCGAGCTTCCAGCCGAGGTTCACGGCGTCCCCGATGCCGAGGTTCAGCCCCTGTCCGCCGAACGGGGAGTGCACGTGCGCCGCGTCGCCCGCGAGCAGCACGCGGCCCGCCCGGTAGGTGCTCGCCTGACGGCAGTTGTCGGTGAACCGGGTCAGCGAGTGCACCTTGTTCACCGTCACGTCCACGCCGGTCACCCGACGCACGGCGGCCTGCAGCTCAGCCGCGGTGACGGGCGTCTCGCGGTCGGCCGGCGGGCCGTCGAACTCCACGGTCAGGATCCGGCCGGGCATCGGACCGTGCGCATACGTCCCGACGGCGGTCGTCTGCCAGCCGCTCGGCAGTGCCTCGGCTCCGGTCAGGTCGGCGAGCGCCTGGTAGCCGGTGATCTCCGGGGGAGTGCCGGGGAAGTCGAACCCGGCGAGCTTGCGTACGGTGCTGCGACCGCCGTCGCATCCGACGAGCCAGCCGGCGCGCACCTCCAGGCCGGGCGCGAGGCGTACGGTGACGCCGTCGTCGTCGGCGTCGAAGCCGGTCAGTTCGACCCCCCGGCGCACCTCCACGCCCAGTTCCCCGGCCCGCTCGCCGAGCAGCCGCTCCAGCGCGGCCTGCGGGATCAGGCCGACGCCGTCGACGGGGCCGAGGTCCGCGAAGGCCGGGTCCGAGTCGTCCATCCGGTCCGCGTGGAGCATGATCCCGGCGAAGTGGCCGGCGAACCGCGGCGGCGGCACGATGCGGGCGGCCGCGGCTACGGGCACTCCGGACGCCTTTTCCCCGGCCGTCCGCTCCCCGTTCGTGGCCGCCCCCTCAGCCCCTGCCC
>NZ_JAHHIU010000212.1 GCF_024539815.1 Streptomyces hayashii | reverse complement strand
GCGCCACCCCCTCCACCCCCCACTCCGCCGTAGCGACCAGCATGCCCGGCGAGGCCGCCGCCCGGGCCCGGGGCATCGACCTGACGGTCACCCACGCCGTCGCCCACCTCGACCGCTCGGGTGACGGCACCCTCACCATGACCGTCCGCAACGACGACGGCGTCCCCGAACATCTCGGCATGGTCGCCACCCCCGACCGAGGGCGCGGCACACTCGTCGGCGGCAAGTCGACCAAGGGCAACGGGATGCTGGACACGGCGGGAATCCTGCTCCTGGACGGGAGCACCGTCACCTTCGACGACGACGGTCCACACGTGCTGCTCCATCATGTGCACGGCGTCACGACCCAGCACATACTGCCGGTCGTGCTCCAGTTCGGCGTGGCGGGCCTCGTCCGCGTCCGGGCACAGGTCACCACCGCGTGAACGGCACCCCCGACACGACGCCCCCTTGACATGCTTTGCATAATGCAAACGTAAGGAAGGGGAACGAATGGGTACCACCCAGGCGGCCGGACAGGCAGCCCGACAGACGGCCGAACAGAACGAGCGGACCCGGACCACGAAAGCCACCCTCACCCCCGCGCACAGGGCAACGGGGCTGCGCACCGCACCCTGGGGCCTGATGGCGCTCGCCGTGACGGTCGGCGCCGGGGCGGGTGCAGGCTCGATCGTCTTCCGCTGGTGCATCACGGCCTTCACCCACCTCTTCTCCGGCCACACGGACTACGCGGCCGCACCCGGCACCGGCAACCCGCACGTGCCCTGGCTCGGCCCGTACTTCGTCCTGATCGTCCCGGTGCTCGGCGGTCTGTTGTACGGGCCTCTGGTGAACCGCTTCGCCAAGGAGGCACGCGGTCACGGGGTGCCCGAGGTGATGCTGGCGGTCGCCCAGCGTGGCGGCCGGATCAGCCCGAAGGTGGCCGTGGTCAAGACCCTCGCCTCCGCCCTGACCATCGGCTCCGGCGGCTCGGTGGGCCGCGAGGGACCGATCGTGCAGATCGGCTCGGCGCTCGGGTCCACCCTGGGCCGGATGACGAGGGCGACCGAGCACCGGATGAAGCTGCTGGTGGCGTGCGGTGCGGCGGGCGGAATCGCCGCGACCTTCAACGCGCCGCTCGCCGGGGTCTTCTTCGCCATGGAGCTGATCCTCGGCACCTTCTCCGCCGAGGCGTTCGGCGCGACCGTCCTGGCCAGCGTCACCGCGAGCGTGATCGGCCGGGCGGCTTTCGGTGATGCCGCCTTCCTGGAGCTGCCCGCCTTCCATGTCGACCACTTCGCGCAGTACGGCCTGTTCGCCCTGCTCGGTGTCGTCGCCGCGGTGGTCGGCGTGGGGTTCGCGCGGGTGCTCTACCTGATCGAGGACGCCTGCGACTGGGCCTGGCGCGGCCCGGAGTGGCTGCGTCCCGCGGTCGGCGGACTGGCACTCGGCCTGGTGCTGCTCGCCCTGCCGGAGATGTACGGGGTCGGCTACCCGGTGCTGGAGAAGGCCACCACCGACGGATACGCGGTCGGCTTCCTGCTCCTGCTGCTGGTGGGCAAGATGCTGGCGACCAGCCTGACCATCGGGATCGGCGGCTCGGGCGGGGTGTTCGCGCCCAGCCTGTTCATCGGGGCGATGCTCGGCGCGGCCTACGGCACCGGCGTCCACCACCTGCTGCCCGGCACAGCCGGCTCGGTGGGGGCGTACGCGCTGGTGGGCATGGGCGCGGTGTTCGCCGGGGCCGCGCGGGCGCCAATCACCGCGGTGGTGATCCTGTTCGAGCTGACAGGGGAGTACTCGATCATCCTGCCGTTGATGCTGGCCATCGTGCTGGCCACCGTCACCAGCCGTCTGCTGACCCGGGACACGATCTACACCCTCAAGCTGCGCCGCCGCGGCATCGACCTCGAAGACTCCGCCCCCGGAGCCCGGATCGGCGCCCAGCAGGTGGGCTCCGTCATGGACCCCCTCCCTTCATCGCTGTCCGCGTCAACCGAACTCACTGATGCGGCAGACCTGTTGGGCTTGTCCGGATACGGTGCACTGCCGGTGGTCGACGACTCCGGGCAGTACGTGGGTGTCGTCACCGCCCAGGCGATCGCCGAGGCACTGACCGAACAGCCGGACGCGGCCCCGGCCCAAGCGGGGCAGCTGGCCGAGATGCCCATCCCCGTCACGACCGACCAGCCACTCGCGCAGGCCCTCCACACCCTGCTCTCGGCCGCCGGCAGCGGGGTCCCCGTCCTCGATCCCGCGCACGGCTCACCGGTCGGCTGGCTCAGCCACCAGAGCGCGCTGCGCGCGGTGCACACGGCCGGGTGATCGGGCCCCGAGAGGACCTCGGCATCCATTTTGCACTGTGCAAAATTGGGTACTGGTGACCTCGACGGAACGACCGTCCCCCAGGGAGGTGGACCATGTCAGCACACCACGTCCAGCGCGCCTACTCCTTCGCCTGTCTCCAGTGCGGACACGGATGGGAGAGCACGTATGACATCGATGTGACGGTGGACGAGCACGCCCGGCTCGTCGCCGTTTACCACCTGGGCGACGAGCGCACGCCCTCACCCCTGCAGTCCCCGCAGTGTCCCGCCTGCGAGAGCCACAAGATACGCATCATGCGGCCGGGGCGCGTGGCCTCCGCACACCTGCACGAGACCTGAGCCCGTGCAGGCGTACTTCGATCCGCCGGCCTGGCTGGAGGTGCTCGGCTGGGTGAGCCTGGCGCTGGCCGGTGCGAGCACGCTGGCGATCATCGCGGACATCGGGCTGCGCGGCGCACGCCAGCGCATGTGGATCATGCACCTCGTGTATCCGATCACGGCCCTGTACTGGGGCCCGGTCGCCCTGTGGTTCTACGCCGCCCACGGCCGACGCACCTCCCGCCCCGTGATCGAGGCGGAGGGCGAGCCGGATCCGGAGAAGCTGCCCGCGTGGGTGACTTCGGCCAAGGCCATCAGCCACTGCGGGGCCGGCTGCGTCCTGGGCGACATCGCCGGCGAGTGGCTGGTCCACGCGACCGGCTTCACCCTCGCCGGCAAGCCGCTGTACGCGGACTTCCTGCTGGACTTCTCGTTCGCCTGGCTGCTCGGCATCGGCTTCCAGTACTTCACCATCGCCCCCATGCGCGACATCGGGCCGGCGCGGGCACTGTGGGCCGCCGTGAAGGCCGACACCTTCTCCATCGTGTCGTTCCAGATCGGCCTGTTCGCGGGCATGTGGTTCTACCAGGAGGTCCTCTTCGCGCCGGGCCTGGCCAAGGCGACCGCCTCGTACTGGCTGTTCATGCAGCTGGCCATGGTCGTCGGCTTCTTCACCGCGTGGCCCGTCAACGGCTGGCTGGTCCGGGCGGGATGGAAAGAGAAGATGTGACTCCGGCCGACGGCTACCGCATTGCGCGGATCAGGCATGTTCATCACACCCCAGCGCAGCACGGGAAAGCCCACCGCCCGGATCCCACGCCCTTCAGTGATACACATCACACAGTAGCGTGCAAAATTTGCCTAGTGCAATGAAGGGATTCGTCGACGAAACCGTACCTCCTGGCACATCGTCCGTGACTCAGGAGGCCCCATGCCATTCTCCGGCAAAACGTTCGGCACCATCTTCGTGGGCGGCGCTCTGGTCCTCACCCTGTCCGCGCTCGCCTACCCGTCCCTGCTGGGAGTCCAGAACGCCTCGACGAACCAGTCCCGCATCATCGCCAGCACCCAGTGGGGTTCACTGACCGAGGCCGACCGGGACTTCGTGGTCAAGGTGCGTGCCGCCGGGCTGTGGGAGTACCCGCTGGGCCAGTTGGCGATGCAGCGGGGCACGACGGCGGAGATGAAAGAGGCCGGCGCACATCTCGTCGTCGGTCATGCCGGGCTCGACCAGCTGTGCCGCAGGATCGCTCCCGAACTGAACATCACCCTGCCGAACCAGGCGTCTCCCCAGCAGCAGCAGTTCGTGGCAACCGCCGACTCCAAGACCGGCAGGGAGTTCGACTCCACCGCCGTCAACATCATGCGCGTCACGCACGGCCAGATCTTCCCGGTCATCGCCAAGATCCGCGCCACCACGGAGAACACCCTCGTCCGCCAGCTGGCCGACCTGGCCAACGACACCGTGCTGGACCACATCACGGTCCTGGAGAACACCGGCATGGTCAACTACCAGCAGGTCAACTTCCAGCAGACCACGCCACCCAAGCTCCCCAAGGGACAGCTGACCCCGCCCGCACCCCAGCCGGGCTCCCCCGTCGTCGTCCTCACCCCCAGGCCGGACCTGGACGTGAACACGAGTTCACCGACACCTTCCCCCAACCCTGCCGTCGGGTGATCACCGGCCGGATTCGCGCCCTCGTCCGGATGCGGTCACGGCAAGCCGGTGAGAGCGCACCACGGCGACCACGGACACGACGGCGAAGGCTGCGGCCCAGCCGCCCAACTCACGAAACGGGTCAAGCAGAGAGGAACCGGCCTCCACTCCCCGCGGCGGCACCCGCCCCTTCACGTCGTACACCACAGCGATCGCGTCGCCGGGACGGGTGGCCTGCCCGCAGCCGCGCCAGATGCGAACGTTCAGAGGCACGCCGTCCCCGTCCGCCACCGAGCACAGGTAACGACCGTGCCCGGAGACGGCGTCCGGACCCCCTTCGACCGAAGTCACCACCAAGGACTCCACACGTCCACGTTCCGCCAGCACCAGACTGACGGCGGCTTGGGGCGTCTGGAACACCAGACACATACCGAGCAGGGCGGCGACACCGACCAGCGCCCGCCCCGCGCGCCGCAGACAGAGGTGAAGAATGAGCAGTGCCACGCACAGGAGACCGGCCTCGCCATCGGCCAACCAGGAGACCCCGTACCACGCACCGGCGACCGCACAACCGACGACCGCATACACGGCCGCGCCTCCGGTCAGAACGGCCCTCGCCGTCAGCCGGCGCGGCGGCGGCCCGACGAATTCGGCAGGCCCCCATACCGTGCTGCGCAGATACGCAATCAGGTGCGGCTCCGGCACGGCCATGAGCCGCCTTCTTCGCCGCATACCTGCCACTCCGCCCGTAGATCTGGCGCCCCGGGGACCGGGCACAGCACCAGTCGCCCTTCACCATTCCCTTGCATTATGCAAAACGGGTGGAGAACAGAAAAGTGCGGCCCGACCATGACGCTCGGGAACGGGTCAGGCGTCCCGGGCGACCGGCACGTCCATCGCCCAGCCCAGCGGGTGCGGCTCCGCCTCGTCCAGGGCCGGCGCGAGCGGCTCTCCCCCGGCCTCGTTGAAGGCGGCCAGCGCCTCGATCAGGGCCAGCCGCTGGGTCGGCCGTAGCTTCTCCACGATCACGCCGATCTCGGAGCGGCGGCGGGCGGTGACGTCGGCGACCGTGCGGCGCCCCTCCTCGGTGAGCTGCAGCAGCGTCTCACGGCGGTTGCCCGGGTTGGCCTGCCGGTCGGCGAGCCCGGCGGCGATCAGCCGGTCGACCATGCGCATGGCGGTGGACGGCGCGACCTGGAGCAGGTCGGCGAGCGTGACCAATTTGGTGGCGCCTCGGGTGGACAGCACGACCAGCATCCGGAACTGCGGCAGCGTGACTCTCTCCTCGACAGCGGCGAGGGAACGGGCGGAGACCGCCACCAGCAAGCGGGACGCGGTCAGCACCGAACGGGTCACCACGTCCACATCGTCCATCGCCCCAGTGGGGGCCTCACGCTCCGGCATGCTTCCTTTGTACCGTGCCGAAGCGCCTGCTCACTCACATGATGGGAACAGATTTTCCTTCCCCGTGACTCCCGTGGCCGTGATAGCGCAGCAGGAGCATCGCGGCGTCGTCGTGGGGCGGGCCGCCTGCATGCTGGGCGAGATCGGCGCGCAGCGCCTCCAGGGCGCGATGCGCGTCCGGGTCCTTCAAGAGGTGGGCTCGTTCGCCGACGGGGTAGAAACGGCCCTCGTCGTCGCGGGCCTCGGTGACTCCGTCGGTGTACAGCAGGAGCTGTTCCCCGGGGGCGAAGTCCACCCGGTAGGGCTCCGGACCCTCGCTCCCGTGGGCGCCCAGCCCCAGCGGAAGAGCGAAGGAGGGCGGTTGAGGGAAGTCGACGGTGCCGTTCCGCCGCACGACCATAGGGGCCGGATGGCCGTAGTTGAGGAAGACCGCCTCGCCGTCCGTGCCGATCTGGCCGAGGATCGCGGTGACGAACTTCTCACCCTCCAGCTCCCGGGCCACGCTGCGCTCCAGCCGCTCGCCGAGCCCCAGCAGGTCCGGCTCGTCGTGAGCCGCCTCCCGGAATGCGCCGAGCACCACGGCGGCCGTCTCCACCGCGGCCAGGCCCTTGCCCTGGACATCGCCGACGATCACGCGGATGCCGTGCGGTGAGGCCACCACCTCGTACAGGTCGCCGCCGATGCGCGCCTCAGCGACCGCCGAGGTGTACGAGACCGCCGCCTGTAGCGGACCCGCGGTCAGCGGTACCGGCCGTAGCAGCACCCGCTGTGCGACCTCGGCGATCGACCGCACGCTGGCCAGCTCCGCTTCCCTGCGTGAACGCATCACGGCCGCCGCGACACCCACGCCGGTGACACCTGCCACCGAGGCCAGTGCGGTGTAACCGCGACGTTCCTCGAACAGGCCGTCGTACACACCGAGTGCCACGCACAGCACGAGGGCCGCGAGCCCGAACACCGCCGTACGACGCCATCCGCCGACCAGTCCTGCGAACGCGGGTCCGAGCGAGACGAGCGGGAGGAAACCGATGCCAGGACCGGCCACGACGTCCATCACCGCGACCACCGCCATCACCACGACCGGCGTGCAGGACAGAACCGCCCCACTCGACGGTGGTTTCCGGTCCGTCATCGCACACTCCAGCGGTCTCGCGGCTGTCGAGAGCCGCCTTCCGTTCTCGCAGGCGCCCCTCCCCCACCTTTAGACTATGCAAAGGTGGCTCCCGTGACACCGCCCCGACTTCAGGTCCTTTACCCAATCGAGTCCGAGAGCCGGTATCCCGGACGCGCGAAAGGCGACGATGGCAGACAGAGACACCGGAACCAGCCGCCCGCAACGGCCCACGGGATGGCGGCGCCTGGCCCTGCGTCTGCCGGTCCTGCTCTTCCGTGCGGGACTGGGCCCCCTCTTCGGAAAGCGGCTCCTGCTGCTGCACCACACCGGCCGAGTGACCGATCGGGATCACATGACGGCCCTCGAAGTAGTGACTCACGACCCCGCCACCGCGAGCTGGACCGTGGCCTCCGGCTTCGGCCCGAAGGCCGACTGGTACCGGAACCTGCGCGCGCAGCCGAAGACCCTCATCCAGGTCGGCAACCGCCCGCTGGCCGTCACCGCCCACTTCCTTGCTCCCGAGGAAGGCGCCGACATCATGGCCGGATACGCTCGCCGGCACCCGCGCACGGCCCGCCGCCTGTGCACGTTCATGAACCTTCGAGCGGACGGCACCGAGGCGTCGTACCGCGAAGCCGGCCGGGGGATTCCCTTCGTGCGCCTCGACGGCGAGAACCCGCGCGGGCACACGTGACTGGCGATCTCATTTTGCACTATGCAATGATTGCTGGGGGGAGGCCGAGCCGACGGCCGTCTGCCGTCCGGCGCCCAGGAGTGATGACGGCACGATCACGCGGCACAGGACGGCTCGGCGGTCGTCGGCGGGCTTCCCGGACACCGGGTACGGCCACCGGGTCGCTCGGCTTCGCCCAGAGGGAGGAAAGAACGTGACCATCCCAGGGCCGGACGGCGAAGAAGTGCCGGACGAGCCGGACGCCGTACCGCCCGCAGCGGACGAACTCTGGCTGAGATTCCTGATGGACAGCGAGCAGTCCATTCGCACGTCCGCCCCAAGAGAGCCCTCGGCGCAGGAGCGGGTGTCCGCACGGCAACCCCCTCACCGCGAGCCGGGCCGGACAGCGCGAGCGGAACCACGCTTTCGCGACGCACGGGCCAACGACTGGACGAACACGGTGGGCGACCCGTGGCAGCCGGACGACCCGTGGCCACTCTGGCGGGACCTCGACGGCCCCGCCAGGATCCGTCGCCTTGGCCGCGCGGTCGTCACGGCCGCCGCGATCGCCGTGGCCCTGGGCGCTTGGTCCATCCTGTCCACCAGAGCGGGCGTGCCGGGCGACGGGCCGGGCGGCGCCACCATGCCGCCGCATGTCACCGCGGTCGAGCCCACCCCACCCGCGCCCACCATGGACTGAACTCCCCGCCGGACCTGACAACGGGTACCGACCGCCGTCGCCCCACGGCGTGGCGCGCCGGGCCCCGGAGATGCTCAGCGTCTACGCGGGCGAACTGAACGCACCATCGCAAGGAGAAGCATTCGAGTAAGGCAGGGAGACGTCACATGCCGACCGGATCCACACCCGCACCACCTCCCGCACTTCAAGCCCGCGACCTGCACAAGTCCTACGGCAAGCACCGTGTCCTGCGCGGTGCTGACCTCACCGTCGCCCCCGGCCGACTCGTTGCCGTCGTCGGCGAGAACGGCGCCGGCAAGTCCACCCTGCTCAAAGCGCTGGCCGGCACCCTCAGCGTGGACCGCGGCCGGATCATTCTGTCCGGCACACTCGGCTACTGCCCCCAGGACCCCGTCCTCAACGGCAGCCTGACCGTCGCACAGCACCTGCACCACTTCGCCGCCGCCTGCCCGACCTCGACCGCGGCCACGAGCTGGTGCACCTGCTCGGCTACGAACGATACGAGCGGACCGTCGTCGACGAACTCTCCGGCGGCACCCGTCAGAAGCTCAATCTCACCCTGGCCCTGCTGCACGATCCAGACATCCTGCTCCTCGACGAGCCCTACCAGGGCTTCGACTGGGAGACCTACCTCCGCTTCTGGGACCTGGTCGAGGATCTGCGCGCCCGCGACAAAGCCGTCGTGGTCATCACCCACCTCGTCTTCGAGCAGGACCGCTTCGACGTTCTGGCCAACCTTGTCGACGGCCGCCTGTCCCTGCGTACGGCTGCCGAAGGGGACCGCCATGTCAACGCCTGAGGTTCCCCGACAGCGGCCGCTGTACGGGCAGTTTCCCACGGCCCTGCGCTTCTCCGTGCGCGACCAGACCCGCAACCGCCTCGCCGGACTGCTGCTCGTGCTCTTCGTGCCCGTCTGGTACCTGGTGATGGACGCGCTGGCCTCAGGCGAGACGCTGGACTTCAAGCTGTACGCGACCGGCGAAGTACTGCATGTCGACGGCGGCCGGCTCACACTGATCTCCGCGGGCCTCAACTCCGTGACGATGATCACCGGTTTCGTCGTCTTCGACGCCGTCCGCAAGGCGCTCGCCTTCGACCGGCGCCTCGTCTTCGCCGGATACCGGCAGTCCACCCTCGTCGGCGCCAAGTCCCTCGCGGTCGCCCTGGTCGCGGCGGCGATCGCCCTCTACACCGCGCTCGCCGTCCTGTTCTTCTGGCGCCCGACGGCAGACGGCTGGTTCGCCGTCCTCGCCGGGTACACGGTGATAGCCCTCACCTACGGCGCCCTCGGACTGCTCCTCGGCGTGCTCGTCAAACGTGACCTGGAGGGCTTCTTCCTCATCATCATGGGCGGCCTGATGGACACCTTCCTGCAGAACCCGCTGGGCAACCCCCTCGCCAACAAGCCCGTCCTGCAATGGTTCCCGTCCTTCGGCCCGATGCAGTTCGCGGCCGGCGGAGCCTTCGGGCACACCGCACTGTGGGGCCACCTCTCCCTCGGCCTGGCCTGGGCCGCCGCACTCGGCCTCATCGGGCTCCTCATCTTCCGGGTCCGCACCCGCGCCCGGACCCGCCGGGTACGCAGGGCGCGATAGCAGGACACTCCCGGGAGAGAACATCCGACTCCCACCACGAGACGACGTATGACCGTGGTCTCTTGGCCAGCCTGAAGTCATGCTTCTCATCTCGGGCTCCACGCCCTCGAAGTCATCTTCTCCGCGACAGAGTCGGCTCAGGGGCCGTTCCCGAGCGGACGACCTGCGTGGTCGGCCGGGCCACACCTGTGCGTGGCTCCGACGAATTCCAGCACGTGAAGCGCCCGCATCGCAGGGTCATCGCGCACGTCCCAGCCGTCAATCCGCCGACAGGTCACGTCATGGACCCGACCCACGGAGAGTCTGGACCTCGACACCACCCAACTCACCCTGGAGTACGGCACCACGGACCACGGGCGCCGCCACGTTCAGAGCCGCCGCATCCTCGTCGACAGACGCTGAGTTCCCCTTTTCCTGGCCGCCGTCAGCGGCTCTTCACGGTCACGACTCCACATCGGTGGCACGGACGGCCGAGAACCATGGCATTATGCAAAGGTGAACCGCCGCACGGTGCACCAGCAAGGGCCCGCGGCGGGTCTGGAGCGCCGGGAAGCCTGGTCGGCACGACGATTTGGCGTACCGGCGAGAGGGGCAACCGTGTCCACGATCCAGGTGGCACTCAACTGGGCCATGCGCCTCGACGGAGCCCTCGGCGTAGCCGTCGTCGACTACGTCAGCCGCATGACACTGGGCACCAAGAGCCGCCGCGCGGATCTCGACCTGGACCTGGCGGCCCACGCCTGCACCGATGTGGTGCGCGCGCATCTGTCCGCACTGCAGCTGACCGGCCACGAGCCGGAACGGATCGAGGACATCATGGTCACCCTCGACACCGAACTCCACCTCATCCGCCCGCTGAACCGCCGTGTCCACGAGGGTCTCTTCCTCATTCTCATCCTGGACCGCGAACGGGCGCGACCAGACCTCGTACGCAGTGAACTCCCTGGCATCGAAGCCCTGTTGTGAGGAGGGGCGGGCCCAGGTGCCCGTCCGCCTTGGCTGCGGTTCACAGCCCCACCTGGGCACTCGTCAAGGCCCCCGCACGCGAACCTGTCGGTCGTCGCACCATGGCGACACTTGTCGCACGATCAGCACGTTTGGAGATCTGGCGTGGTCAGGCGTATGGCGGACAACGCCTTCCGTAGCGAGCAGGAACGGGACCGGTACGCACCACATGTACGCGCAGTCAACGAGATGGTCGACCAATTGCGCGACCAGGACGGCCGAGGCTGGATGCCGTACGTGGCGCCCTGGCACGGAGGCGTGGAGGCACGCGTGCTGAGCGTTCTCCGGGATCCCGGTCCCAAGACGCGGGACGGCACGGGCTCGGGTTTCCTCTGCGTGGAAAACGACGACGCCACTGCCGAACGGCAGTGCACCGGCTTCACCGAGGCCGGCATAGAGGCGCGCGACACGCTGCCCTGGAACGCCTACCCCTGGTACATCAACCGTGCGCCGAACGCCGAGGAACGCGGGGCCGGGATAACGGTCTTGGCACGTCTGCTTGCGCTGCTTCCCCGTCTCGAGGTAGTCCTGTTGCAGGGAGTCGACGCTCAAAACTCCTGGCGACGGCTCGAGAGGACCCACCCACACCTCATACAGGACGGTGGCTACCAGGTCGTCAGCACCTATCACCCCGGCCGGCAGGCCCTGTGGTCACCGGATCCAGACGTCCGTGCCGCTCGGGAGCAGCACCGACTCGATTCCTATCAGCTGGTGGCGAAGCTGCTCCAGCAGTAGCCCTGTGCCGGGCGATGAGCGGCCGGCGCGGTGGACGCCCCGTCGACCTGCGCTTCGAGAGCTTCCCCGACGAGATCGCGGTCACCGGGCTGTGGGTGGAGTTCCAGGACTTCGACCTTGTCATCGTCGAGGAACGCGCCGAGGCGATGCAGCAACTGAGCGACAACATGGACGTGGCGCACCGACGGGGCCTCGGCATCCACCTGCCGCGGTCCTTCGCCCGTGTAGGGCTCTCGGGTGAAGCCGAGCGGGGCGCTGTAGGTCAGTGGCTGCCGGTGAGTTCGCCGCTGAGCTTCTGGTGGATCTGGGCACTGGGCCGGTTCAGACCGATGATCTCGACTTCCTTGCCGCGTTGGGCGTACTTGGTCTCGATCGCGTCGAGGGCCGCGACGGAGGAAGCGTCCCAGATGTGCGTGTCGGACAGGTCGATGACGACCTTGCCCGGGTCGGTGGCGTAATTGAACTGCGTGACCAGGTCGTTGGAGGAGGCGAAGAACAGCTCACCCGTGACCCGGTAGACAACCGTGTTGCCGTCGGGGTCGACGACCGTGGTGACCTCGGCGAGGTGCGCGACGCGCTTGGCGAAGATCACCATGGCCGTGACGGTACCGACGACCACGCCGATGGCCAGGTTGTGGGTGGCGACCACGACGGCAACGGTGAGCGCCATGACGGTGATCTCCCCCGCCGGCATCCGCTTCAGCGTCCTGGGGGCGATGGAGTGCCAGTCGAAGGTCGCGAAGGACACCATCACCATCACGGCGACGAGCGCGGCCATGGGAATGTCGGAGACGACCGGGCCGAAGACGATGCACAGCACCATCAGGAAGGCACCTGCGAGGAAGGTCGACAGTCGTGTGCGGGCTCCGGACACCCTCACGTTGATCATCGTCTGCCCGATCATTGCGCAGCCGCCCATGCCACCGAAGAAGCCGGTGACGATGTTGGCGATGCCCTGGCCGATGGACTCACGGGTCTTGTTGGAGCGGGTGTCCGTGATGTCGTCGACCAGCTTGGCGGTCATCAGCGACTCCATCAGGCCGACCAGCGCCATGGCAAGCGCGTAGGGCGCGATGGTGGTGAGGGTGTCGAGAGAGAACGGCACGTCCGGAAGACCGGGGGTGGGCAGCGAGGACGGCAGGGATCCCTTGTCACCGACGGTCGGCACCGAGATCCCGGCCGCGACCGTGATCTCGGTAAGGATGACGATGGACACGAGCGGCGCCGGGACCACCTTGGTGACCTTCGGGAAGAACACCATCAGCGCGAGCCCGCCGACGATCAGCGGATAGACGGCCCACGGCACGTCGTGCATCTCAGGCACCTGCGCCATGAAGATCAGGACGGCGAGCGCGTTGACGAAGCCGACCATCACACTGCGCGGCACGAACCGCATCAACTTGGCGACCCCGACCGCGCCGAGGACAACCTGGAAGACGCCGGCCAGGATGACGGCGGCCACCAGGTAGCCGAAGCCTTGCTCCCGGTTCAGAGGCGCGATGACGAGGGCGACGGCACCGGTCGCGGCGGAGATCATGGCACGGCGACCGCCGACGACAGAGATCGTCACGGCCATGGTGAACGACGCGAACAGTCCGATCGCCGGGTCGACGCCGGCGATGATCGAGAACGAGATCGCCTCGGGAATCAGCGCGAGGGCGACCACCAGGCCGGCCAGGACTTCGGTGCGCCAGACCTTCGGGTCGTTCAACCAGTCAGGACGCAGACCGCGCAGCCGCGCAGCAGGAGACACAGCAACAGAAGACAAGGAGTTGGGCACCTGTCGTGCTCAGGCACGCCCGGTCGGCGAGCGCCGGGGACGTGCGGGACGCGCGGAGGCCGGGCCGGCGCTCCGCTGACAGCCCGAGAAACGGGCCGGAAGTCACAAAGGGTGGAGACGTGTGCGGTGGGCGGCACGCACGAGGCAGCCGGGCGGCTCACACAAGGGGACGAAGGGTCACGGCGGGCAGGCGGCGGCGATCAAAATCACGGGCTCACGCACGCTCTCCTGCAAGAATTGGATATTCGCCGGAGGCGCCATAGGCCCCGGAACGGCAGCAGCGGGACAGCTGAGCCGCCCTCGCCCTCAACGACTCTACCCTAACGTTAGAGTAGAGACTGGTGGGGTCTTGCAGGCGACCCACGACGGAGAAGGGCCAGGAACCGCGAGCGTGGACGACAAGCACATGCAGATCGGCGAGGTCGCGGGACGGACGGAGCTCTCTCTGCGCACCATCCGGCACTACGAGGAAACCGGCCTGGTCATCCCCTCTGCCCGCTCCCAGGGCGGCTTCCGTCTGTACACCGAGACCGACGTCGCCAGGCTCATGGTCATCCGCCGGATGAAGCCCCTCGGGTTCACCTTGGAGCAGATGCGTGACCTGCTGGATGCCACAGATCGCCTGGACAGCGACGATGCACTCGACGACAGCGAACGCGAGGCCCTGCTCAAGCGCGTGCGCACCTACCAGCGGGCAGCCGCCGAACAGGTGGAGAAGCTGCGCATCCAATTGGCCCGCGCCGAAGACTTCGCCGCTACCTTGGACGCCCGACTGGAGCAGAACACATCGGTCGTTCACCTCTAGAACCGCGGCATCACGTCATCACACTGTCTAGCGAGGTCACCGAGGCGCCTACAGCCTGCTCGCCCTGCTGAGGGACCTGTTCGCCGCGGTGTTCTTCGTCTACTTCGGCCTGCACACCGATTCCGCGAGCATCCCACCGCGCCGGAATCGAGCCCTCCCTCGGGCCCCTGGCCACCGCCTACGTCCTGATCCTCGTCCCTGTCGGCCGTCTCACCGGCCGTCACACGGAACCGCCGGCCCTCGCCTGCTCGAACGGCTCCGACGCCAGCCGGCCATCGAGCGCGCTGCTCATGTCCCACGGACCGCGCCGGGCGAGCAGCGCGACAACGGATCGCGAGAAGCGCGGGCACCTTCCTTGCCGAAGTCCGGCAATGTCTCCGCCGGCCACAGTGCGCATCAACAACCTGTCATTGCCACGTAAAGTACGTGTAGGGTTCCCAGCGGTGTGCCGGGAAGTCTGGTCGGCGGTTGGAGGACAACTCTCTTCACCGATCGGGGGTCCGGATCATGGTGCTCGTCGTGGTTTTCGGAGTGGCACTGCTCATCGCGGTCCTGCTGTCAGGGCTCGCCGCCCGGACCGTCCTGTCCACCTCACTGCTCTTCCTGGTCGGTGGCGCGCTCGTCAGCGACGGCTTCCTCGGCCTGATCCACATCACCCCGGACAGCGAGATCGTGTCCGTCACGGCGGACCTGGCACTGTTCGCCGTGCTGTTCACCGACGGCATGCACGTCTCGTTCCCCAAGCTGCGCGCCAACTGGCGCAACCCGGCCCGGGCGCTCGGGCTGGGCATGCCACTCGCCTTCGTCGGGACGGCGCTCATCACGCACTTTCTGGTCGGCCTCGACTGGACGACGTCGTTCCTGGTGGGGGCCGTGCTGGCGCCCACCGACCCGGTGTTCGCCTCGGCGATCGTCGGGCGCAAGGAAGTCCCGGCGAAGCTGCGGCAGCTGCTGAACGTGGAGAGCGGCATCAACGACGGGCTCGCTCTGCCGGTCGTGCTCATCCTGATCGCCGCGGCCGGCCCCACCTCCGGTCACGCCGAGTCCGATCTCGGAAAGATCGCGCTGGAGCTGGTCCTGGGGCTGGTCTTCGGCGTCGTCCTCCCCTTCGTCGTGATCGAGCTCGTACGCTTCCGGCTGCTGGGCGCCGAGCCCAAGCTCCAGCCCCTGCTGCCGCTGGCGATCGGTGTGATCCTGTACGCCGTCTGTCACCTCACGCACGCCAACCCCTACCTCGCCGCGTTCTCCGCGGGCGCCGTCCTGACCGCGCGCTCCCTGGAGGCGAAGGCGGCGTTCGAGCCACTGGGCGAGGCCCTGGCGGAGCTGGCCAAGTTCGCGGCCCTGCTGGTGTTCGGCGCGCTGCTGACACCGCAGCTGTTCGGGGATCTGTCGTTCGGCGGGTACGCCGTGGTGGTCCTGGCCATCGTGCTGATCCGGCCCGCCTCACTGCTGCTGTCACTGGTCGGCACCCGGTTCACGCGGCAGGAGAAGCTGGTCGCCGCCTGGTTCGGGCCGAAGGGCTTCGCCTCCGTCGTGTACGGGCTGCTGGTGCTCCAGGCAGGGATCCCGCAGGGCGAGGAGGCATTCACACTGATCGCCGTGTGCATCGCTTTCTCGATCATCGCGCACAGTTCCACCGACGTCCCGATCGCCCGCATGTTCCACGTGGACGACCTCACCGCGATGGACGGCGGCATCCCCCTCTCCCTAAACAGCAAGGAGAGCGGCCGTGTCGGCGCGTGAACTCACCGGGTCCTACCCGCCCGTGTCCACTGAAGACGACGCCGCTGAAGCGGTCCGACTGCTGGTCGAGCACAAGCTGCCGGGGCTGCTGGTCGCCGATCGCAACGAGCAGCCGGACGCCATCCTGCCCGGCTCGCAACCCATGGGGCGGCTCGTGCCCGAGTACGCGTTGGAGGACCCGGTACTCGTGGCGGTGATCGACGATCGGAATCTCAACGAGGTGCCAGGTGGGCTTGCCGGGCGCACGGCAGCCGAGTGGCAGTCGCGCCGAAGGTTCCGTCCGCCCACGGCCGGTCCGGACACGAGCGTCATGCACATCACGGCCCTCAAGTCCCGTACGCACACTCCGCCGGTCGCCGTCGTCGAACGCGACGGCGACCGCACCCGGTTCGCGGGCTCCGTCACGGCCGCCCGCCTGACGCAACGACTCGTCGGAGGAACGTGAACGACTGGCACGGCTGGGCGGCGATCGCCGTATTCGTGGTCACGTACGGCCTGATCATCAGCGAGAAGATCCATCGCGTCGGCGCGGCTCTGGGCGGGGCGGCGCTGATGCTGGCCATCGGCGCCACCGACGACGAGTCGGCCTTCTTCTCCGAGCATTCCGGAGTGGACTGGAACGTCATCTTCCTGCTCATGGGCATGATGATGATCGTCGGTGTGCTCAAGAAGACCGGCATGTTCGAGTACCTGGCCATCTGGGCGGTGAAGAGGGCGCGGGCCCGCCCGTTCCGGGTGATGGTGATGCTCGTCGTCATCACCGCCCTCGCCTCGGCGCTCCTCGACAACGTCACCACCGTGCTGCTGATCGCCCCGGTGACGCTGCTGGTGTGCGAGCGGCTCGCGCTTCCCGCCGCCCCGTTCCTGATCGCGGAGGTGTTCGCCTCCAACATCGGCGGCACCGCGACCCTGGTCGGCGACCCGCCCAACATCATCATCGCCAGCCGGGCCGGCCTGACCTTCAACGACTTCCTGATCCACCTCGCCCCCCTGTCCGCGGTCCTCACCCTCGTGCTCGTGCTGCTGTGCCGGTGGCTGTTCCGTACGTCGTTCGTCTACGACGGGACACGCGCCGAAGAGATCATGGCGCTGGAGGAGAAGGAGGCCATCAAGGACCCCCGGCTGCTCATGCAGGGCCTGGCTGTCCTCGTCCTGGTGGTCGCCGGATTCGTCCTCCATCCCGTCCTGCACTACGAACCCAGCGTCGTCGCCCTCCTCGGCGCGGGCCTGCTGATCGCCGTCTCCACCGTGGAGACCGGCGACATCCTCCAAGAGGTCGAGTGGCCCACCCTCGCCTTCTTCGCGGGCCTGTTCATCATGATCGGCGGACTGATCGAGACCGGCGTGATCGGGGAGATCTCCCGGTCCCTGGCGGGCGCCATCGGCGACAACGAACTCGGCGGCTCCATGCTGTTGCTCACCGCCTCGGCCGTGCTCTCCGGCGTCGTGGACAACATCCCCTACGTCGCCACCATGGCCCCGATCACCGCCGACCTGGTGCACACCATGGGCGGCGCGAGCGACCACGTCATGTGGTGGGCGCTGGCCCTCGGCGCGGACCTCGGCGGCAACGCCACCGCGATCGGCGCCAGCGCCAACGTGGTCGTCCTCGGCATCGCCGAACGCAACCGGCAGCCCATCTCCTTCTGGCAGTTCACCAAGTACGGCCTGGTCGTCACCGCCGTCACCGTGGGGCTGTCCGTGCTGTACGTGTGGCTGCGCTACTTCGTCCTCGCCTGACAAGGAGGACGGATGCGCGAACATCCGCGTATGGGTCTCGTCAACGTGCTGGCTCCGGAGCGGCGGGTGTACGACCCTGGGCACAGGGACGTTTTCAGCAGGTGAGGAGCCCGCCGTGCGCGCGCGTGACCTGGCGGTCGAATACGAGACGGTGAGCGTCGACAGCGACGCCATGGAAGCCGCCAGACTGATGGCCGAGCACCGGCTGCCGGGCCTGCTCGTGCTGGACGAACGGGGCGAGCCGAAGGCGATCCTGCCCGCCTCCCAGATGGTCAAGGTGCTGGTGCCCACCTACGTGATCGAGGACCCGACACTCGCCGCGGTCGTGGACGAGAAACACGCCGACCGACTGTGCGCGGCGCTTGCGGGCCGCCGGGTGGGCGACTGCCTGCCCGGCAAGGCAGAACCTCCGCCAGTCGCGGATCCCGACGACACCGCGCTGGAAGTCGCCGCGTTGATGGCCCGGGTGCGCAGCCCGCTGGTGGCGGTCGCGGAGCGAAACATCACAGAGCCGGGTGGGCGGGAAAAGAGCCGTACACACCTCCTCGGTGTGATCACCGCCTCACACCTGCTGCACGAACTGCTGGGAGCGGCGGGGCCACCGGACACGACGTGAGCAGCGGTGGCGCGACCCGCGCAGGACCCGCTTCAGGCCGGACGCCCGAAGGGTCCCGCGGCCCGCCTCACCGTCGATACGCCGGGCCATACTCTCCACCACCGGCATGCCGTAGAGCAGCGTGCCCTGCTCCAGAGAATGCCGGGTCCCCTGCTCAAGGTGGTGGCACAGCAGTGGGTTGGCGACCAGGACCCGCAGGTCCAGTTCCAACCGGCCCCTGACGCGTCGCTGAGCACGAGCCGCCGGGCGACTCCGTCAACCATCCGCACCGCCACCAGACTGGCCGTGCACACGCGCCGACGGATGAACAGTCCTCGTGCGACGAGGCTGTTGTCCACAGCAGCCACCCACGGCGGCAGCAGGATGATCGTGAGCAGCACGCCGATTGCCGCCCACCAGACCAGCCGCACGCCTGAGAACCCCGAGTGCCTCCAGTCGATCAGCACCAGCGCGCCAAGGAGCAGGACACCGTACAGAAGCGCGCTGCGCGCCTCCTGTGCCCAGTAACGGTCCACGACCACACGCTCTCTCCGCACAGCAAACTTCACTGCGCGGGGCACGCCTTCTTCTGGGCTGCGCCATGTGCGCCAGAGTAGAGACTTCGGCCTGCTGCGGCTTCCCTCGTGACAGACGGTCTGGCCCCCCGTGATCCTGCGCTCAGGTGGCCCGGTGTCCGCGGCCGGGGCGCCCGCTCTCGATGCCGGGGACCGGCATCGGCTCTCTCCCGAGTGCTCACCACACGTCATCTAGCACGGTCAACGTGCGCACCCGCATTGCCGGTCACTGGCAGAGTTCATTAGGGTCTGGATGCCGGTGGCCGTTGAAGAAGCGTCACTGAGACATCAAGAGCGCGGGGGACGTCGTGCCGGAGCGGGACATACCCGAGCAGTATCTGGACGGCTACGCCCACATCCTCGCGGAGGTCTCGACCACCGGCCGACGTCTCACCCGCGAGGAGATCGAGTCCCGACGCGCGCTCGGCGAACAGGCCGCGGACGCCGGTCACGGTCTGCGCGCCCTGGTCGGCGCGCACCTCACCGCGGCCCGCGCCTGCTGGCCGGATGTCCCCGGCTCGGCCGACGGCACCCTGGCCGCCGTCCAGCAGGTCATCGACGCCTTCGCCGAGGGCTACGAACGCGCCCAGCGCCTGGCCGTGCGTCAGGAGGAGGCCGCCCGCCGGGAGTTCATCGACGACCTCCTCTACGGCCGCAGCGACCTGGGCCGCCTCGCCGAACGCGCCGAACGCTTCGGGCTGCGCCTGTCCCACGCCCACGCCGTGGCGGTCGCCCAGGGACCGGACGCGTACGACGAGGGCAGTGCGGTGCCGCGGCAGGTCGAACAGGCACTGATCGCGCGCTTCGGCAACCGCAACGTCCTGCTCACCACCAAGGACGGGCAACTGCTGTGCATCGCCCCCGGCCACGAGCACGAGGTCCTGCCCTACTTCGCCAAACAGGCACACGCCGCCACCGACGGCGGCCGGGTCGCCATCGGCCGCCCACAGCCCGGCCCCGGCGGGGTTGTCCAGTCGTACGAAGAAGCCCTGAATGCCCTGGAGATGGCCGAACGCCTGGGCCTCGAGGAGCCGGTCCTGCGCGCCACCGACATGCTCGTGTACCCCGTCCTCACCCGCGACCGCCAGGCCATGGCCGACCTCGTGGTGAACACCCTCGGCCCGCTCACCACCGCACGGGGCGGTGCGCAGCCTCTCCTGGACACCCTCACCGCCTACTTCGACTCCGGCTGTGTCGCGGCCGAGGCCGCCCGCCGCCTCTCTTTGAGCGTGCGGGCCATGACCTACCGTCTGGAACGCATCCACCAGCTCACCGGCGCCAATCCGGCCGACGCGGCCCACCGGTACATGCTCCAGACCGCCGTCATCGGTGCCCGCCTCCTCGACTGGCCCGCCGTGGAGCTCCCGCAGCCGAGCCGCGCGTGAGAAAAGCGGTTTCCGCGACCGCGCCCGTCTCTGCGGCGAAAGCCACGGAATCACTGTCGGAGCGCGCTTGGTGCAGATCGTCGGTCATAGTGCGACTTCGCAGTTCGCGAGAACCAGCAACGCCCTGACCAGGGCGGTCTCCGAGATGGGCTCGGTGGGCACCTTGCCGAGGACGCGCCGGTTCTTGAGGTGTCCAAAGCCGTGCGTTCCGGGCGGCCTTGAATCGCAGGCACGCCCGGGGAATGGGACCCTGTCGACGGCACAGCAGCCATGACGCGGGGGGGTGTCTCTATGTCTTTCGTCAAGGACGTAGTGCCGGGTTTGGTGCTGTTTGGGATGGTCATGCGGCGAGGG
>NZ_JAHHIU010000211.1 GCF_024539815.1 Streptomyces hayashii | reverse complement strand
GGCATGCGCGGCGGGCGTACGGACCCGGGGTGACTGGCACACCTCGACAACGCGGCCCGCCGCGCATGCCGACACGATCCCCGTTGCCGCCCGTCAACCCCCCGGGAAGGCCCAGGGGTTGGGCCGACAGTGGATCTTGCCGTGATCGAGGAACTTCGTCTGCTGCTGCATGACCGGCGCGAGCTCGCCGTCCTTGTCGCAGGTGACATGACCGAAGCCGAGACGGTGGCCGACCTCGTGGTTGATCAGCATCTGCCGGTAGGCGTACATCTCGTCGCCGTAGGTCTTGGAGCCCTGCGCCCAGCGATAGGCGTTGATCATCACGCGCTCGGTGGCCGCCGAATCGCACGAGACGTTGTCCTCGGTGGTGTCCAGACCCGACTTGGCGCACCAGAGCGCGGTGGTGCCCGGGCTGGCGAGCGTGATGACGAAGTCGGGCTCGCCCGAATGGATCCGCTCGAAGGTCCGCGCACCGCCGTGCGCCCAGCTGCGGTCGTCGTTGAGCGTCTGCTGCACGGCTTCGGCGAAGAGCGCGCCGTCGAGCCCGAGGCCCCGCTCCACGTCCACGCGGTAGGTGTACTTCCGGCCCTTGCCGGGGGCCTTGTCGACGCCCGCGACCGCGTCGAACCTGCCCGACCCCTTGAGCTCGGCGCCGAGGGGGTACCTGGCGGCCATCTTCTGCGCGTAGGTGAGCGCGATCGCACCGGTGGACGCCGAGGGGGTGGGCCGGTCCTCCCCGCGCGCGGCGCCGCCCGCGGCGCCGGCCCGGTCGACCGCCGCCTGGGGGCGGACGGTGTCGTCCCGCCCGTCGGCGACCTGTCCGGCCACCACGACGGCGAGCACCGTGGTGACGGCGGCGGCCGCGATGCCGGTGAACGTCCGCCCCTTGGCGCCCTTGGCCGGAGCCGCCACGGCGAGGGGCGCCGTCTCCCCGGCCGCGTCGAGGCCGACCGACGCGGTCGGATGAGCGCCGCGGGGGACGGCGCGGGCGGGCGGGCTGCCCTCCCGCGCGCGTGACGACGCGTACGACGTCCCGGCGCGCGCGAAGACGTCGTCGTCCTCCTCCTCGAAGGCGGCGAGGTAGTCCTGTCGGGGGCCCTGGCGGGGAGCCGGGCGGGGGCCCTTGCGCGGGCCGCCCTCGGGGTCGGGTCGTTGACGCGGTATCACGGGCTGCCCGGTACCCGTCTGGCGCTCCCTCAACTCACCCCATCCGCCTCCGGCTTCACGCTGCTCGGGGTGACCGCCGCGCACCTGCGGTACCCCGTGGCCGGGCGTCGCGTCGGGAAAGCCGGGAAAGCCGGGCGCTTCGTGCGCCGCGGGGCCGTCATGGCCGGGGTGGTGCGATGCGCGGACGCGGGAGCCCCTGGGGTCGGCCTGCGAAGGCCCCTGTGACGGTCCCCCCGAGGGCCCCTGCGGCCTCTGCGCGGGCCCCTGTGACGGAACCTCGGACGAGCCCTTGGCGCCGCCCTTGGGGGCGGGCCCACGCCGGCTGTGGCGTCCCACGTCGGCCTCAGCCCCCCGACGTCTCGGTCGTGGTCTCGGCGAGGAGCTCCCGGAAGGCCGACGCGACCGTCTCGGGGTACTCCATCATCGCGACGTGGCCGGCGTCCGGCAGGGTGAGCAGCCGGGAGTCGCGGAAGGCGCGGGCGGACCGCTGCGCCATGCGGAAGCCGACCAGCTGGTCACGGCCGCCATAGACGAGGAGCGTCGGGGCGAGGACCCGCTCGGCCTGCCGCCACAGCCCGTGCTGACCGCCCAGGGTGTACGCGCTGAGCAGCCCGCGCGTGGAGCGCGTCAACGCGTCCCAGAAGTAGGGCAGTTGCAGCCGCCGTTCCAGTTCCTCGACCGCGTGCCGGAACGCCTCGGGGGTCACCTGCCCGGGATCGCCGTAGCAGAGCGCCATGACGCCGCGGACGCGCTGCTCGGCCGTCCACTCCCGGGTGAACCGGCTGAAGAGCGCGGTGACGCCGGGCAGTCCGAACAGCCCCGTGGGCACCGCGGTGCGCTGAACCCGCAGTTCCGGCAGCGCGGGAGACACCAGGGTCAGGGTGCGCACCAGGTCGGGCCGGACCGCGGCGACGCGCGTGGACACCGCGCCGCCGAGGGAGTTGCCGAAGAGGTGGACGGGCCCGCGTCCGGCGGAGTCGAGATAGCGGATCACGGCACGCGCGTGTGCCGTGACCGAGTAGTTGCCGTCGTCCGGTGGCGGGGAGTCGCCGAAGCCCGGCAGGTCGACGGCCTCGCTCGCCACGACCCCGTCGAGCAGGGCCATCAGGGCGGACCAGTTCGCCGAGGAGCCGCCCAGACCGTGCACATAGAGCGCGGGCGGGAGCCCCTCGCGCGCGGGCGGCCGGGAGCGCACCGTCAGCGTGACGCCCGGCAGCCCGACCGACCGGAGCCGCTCGCCCTCCGCGACCCGTACCGCGATCGCCTTCGGCAGCACACTTGTGGGCGGCACGGAGGGCAGCTCGGTCGAAGACATGCGGCAATGTTACGAGACGATCACGCGCCCCTTTGTGTGTTCGCCGTCACAAGCATGGGGCGGACGCCCGTCGAGTCGTTGCCGCGTCCCCGCCATACCGGCGCGAATCGGGGGCACCCTGCACAGCGATCGCATAGCGTCCGAATCGGGTGTCTCCTAGGCTCGTACCGAGGGCACCCGCTCATGGCCCCTGCACCTCGCAGGGACTTCCGCAGGAAGGGAGCCCACCATGTCCGTTGACCCCACCGACCCGGGCACGTTCGAAGAGGACGACGACTTCGGGGAGATCGACGTAGAGGCGCCGGAGAACGACGCCGCCGAGCAGTCCACGGACGTCAAGCCGGAGCGCGACGACTCCCTTGAGGACGTGGACCCCGCCCGGGCGGACGAGGCCGATCTCGTCGAACAGGCACGTGTGGTGTCGCTCGACGAGGAGGACTATCGCTGACTGCGCTGAGCTGGAGCGGGACCCGAGTATGCCCGGAACGTGATGTTTCGAAACCATCTCTACCGCTTTTGTCGTCGTCCAGTCCGTGAAATTCTGCGCTCGCACCGCGCGCGCCACGGTTACCGAAAAGTACGATGGCGGCGCGGCGCTCACCGCATAGGGACGATTCAGGGAGGCGGCGTGACAGCCATCGAGCAGACAGAGGCGGCGCGCCCGCGGGGCACTCGCCTGCCGCGCCGTGCCCGACGGAACCAGCTGCTGGGCGCCGCCCAGGAAGTCTTCGTCGCACAGGGCTATCACGCGGCCGCGATGGACGACATCGCCGAGCGGGCGGGCGTCAGCAAGCCGGTGCTCTACCAGCACTTCCCCGGCAAGCTCGACCTGTACCTGGCCCTGCTGGACCAGCACTGCGAGTCGCTCATCCAGGCCGTGCGCGGCGCGCTCGCCTCGACGACCGACAACAAGCAGCGCGTCCGGGCCACCATGGACGCCTACTTCGCGTACGTGGAGGACGAAGGCGGCGCGTTCCGTCTGGTCTTCGAGTCGGACCTGACGAACGAGCCCGCGGTGCGCGAGCGGGTCGACAAGGTCACCACCGAGTGCGCCGAGGCGATCTGCGAGGTCATCGCCGAGGACACCGGCCTCTCGCGCGCGGAGTCGATGCTGCTCGCCTCCGGCCTGGGCGGCCTGGCACAGGTCGTGGCCCGCTCCTGGCTGCACAGCGACCGCAGCGTCCCGCGCGACCAGGCGGTCCAGTTGCTGGCCTCGCTGGCCTGGCGGGGCATCGCCGGTTTCCCGCTGCACGGGACCGATCAGCACTGACCGCGGGGGCGTCCGGCAATTTGTTCCCGCCCTCTGTTCGCTCCTGGCGTGGACGGCCGCGCCGTGCACATCGCCTCACCGGGCTAATGTGTGCAGCGTACGGCGCGGACGCCCGCGCACCTCGTGACCGTCGGAGGGACATAGCCGTGGAGGTCAAGATCGGCGTGCTGCACGCGCCTCGCGAGATCGTTCTGGAGAGCGGTCAGACTCCCGAGGAGGTCGAGCGCGTGGTGGCCGAGGCACTGGCCGGGAAGTCACAGCTGCTCAGCCTCGTGGACCAGCACGGCCGCAAGGTCCTGGTTCCGGCCGACCGTCTGGCCTACGTCGAGCTGGGCGAGCCCGCCCCGCGCAAGGTGGGCTTCGGCGCTCTGTAGGCGAACGAACACGGGAGGGCCCGGCGACCACTCGGTCGCCGGGCCCTCCCGCGTTCGCGATCCGGGTGCGCGCCGCGCCCGGACGGGGCGTGTTCGCTGTCGGCGTGCGCGCCACGGAGGGCGCACGAGCCCCCTGCGAAGGAGGATTGCATTTCGCAGGTCACGGGTATGACGGGCTACGACCACGGTGCACAGCCCCGCCGTCTGGGAGGGACCTACATGATCTTGGAAGCGCTCGGCTCCACTGTGCTCGGCGTCGTGCTCGCGTGGGCGGCGGTCACCCGCCTCTCCCACCGCATGCCGGTCCGCACCCTCGTCTACGCGACGGGCGTCGCGGGAGCCCTGTTCGGCGACTTCGTCACCCACAGCGCGCTCGGCCCCGGAACGGCCCTGCCGAGCCTCCTCGGCGCGGCGATCGTCTCCGCCGCGTCGCTCTCGCTCCTGCTGCGCCCGGCCGGTCTGCGCCGGCGACGATCAGCGCCGGCGTGACCCCGACGCCGGTCCATGAGCCGCCGGAGTGCGAGAGCGCGCCACTGGGTCGGTGAGCGCGCCGCACGGCTTCCCGGGCAGATTGCGCCGGTCCACCAGTACACCGCCCGGCAGCGGAACGGCGTCCGGTGAGCGCGGTTCCTAGGCGGCCAGCCCCAGGGCCGCCATCCGCTTCGTGTGCGCCTCGGTGATCCGGGAGAACATCCGGCCCACCTCGGCGAGGTCGAATCCGTCCGCCACCCCGCCCACCAGCATCGTCGACAGCGCGTCACGGTCCGCGACCACTCGCTGGGACTGCGACAGGGCCTCGCCCATCAGCCGGCGCGCCCACAGCGCGAGCCGCCCGCCCACGCGCGGGTCCGCGTCGATCGCCCCTCGCACCCGGTCCACGGCGAAGCCGGCGTGGCCGGTGTCGTCGAGCACCGCCAGCACCAGGCCGCGTGTGTCGCTGTCCAGCCGCGCCGCGACCTCCCGGTAGAAGTCACTGGCGATCGAGTCACCGACGTACGCCTTGACCAGGCCCTCCAGCCAGTCCGACGGGGCCGTCTGCTTGTGGAAGCCGTCCAGCGCGGCCACGAACGGCTCCATCGCCAGCGTCGGACCCTCGCCGATCTCGGTGAGCCGGTTGCGCAACCGCTCGAAGTGGTGGAACTCGGCCGACGCCATCTTCGCCAGCTCCGCCTTGTCCTCCAGCGTGGGCGCCAGCTTGGCGTCCTCCGCGAGCCGCTCGAACGCCGCCAGCTCGCCGTACGCCAGCGCACCCAGCAAGTCCACGACGGCGGCCCGGTACTGCGGGTCGGCGGCGGCCGTCGCCCAGTCCTGGGCGGCGATCCCGGTTGCGGCGGCGGTGTTCTCGGGCTTGTCAGAGGTCGTCATGAAGCGCACAATAGCCCGCTCCCCGCACGGTGGAAGTCCCTGGTCAGTCAGTGTGACAACGAAAACGTACGGGACCGGGCCCGGCGTTGTGACAACCACAACGTGACCGAATCGGCCATCACATGTGCACGATTCCGGGGTATGGTGGTAATGCGCCTGCCGAATATTCGACGGGCCGCACGTATGAGGATGCCCGGTCGGTGGCCCGATCGGCTCCGACCCGACAGCCCTCATGGCTCGTACGGCACATTGCGTACGCCGGCCAGAGGGACACCCTCCAGCGGTACGAGCGCTAGAGCGTCGGCAGTGGTCCCGTGCCGAACGGCTTGCCCTTCACGGCTCGCCCGTAAGGCCGCCGACGTCCCCGGCACGGTCCGTCAAAGACCCCCGCGCTCGCCTCGCACCGCGCACACAGAAGAGGCAGCACCCTGACTACGACGTTTCGAGAGCTCGGAATCCTTTCCGAGACCGCCGAGGCCCTGGAGGCCGTCGGCATCACCACCGCTTTCCCCATCCAGGAGATGACGCTCCCCGTGGCCCTCTCGGGCTCGGACGTCATCGGACAGGCCAAGACCGGCACCGGCAAGACGCTGGGCTTCGGCCTCCCGCTCCTTGAGCGGGTGACGGTCCCCGCCGACGTCGAGGCCGGCCGCGCCGCGCCCGAGTCCCTCACGGACGCCCCGCAGGCGCTCGTCGTCGTCCCCACGCGCGAGCTCTGCACGCAGGTCACCAACGACCTGCTGACCGCCGGCAAGGTCCGCAACGTGCGCGTCCTCGCCATCTACGGCGGCCGCGCCTACGAGCCGCAGGTCGAGGCCCTGAAGAAGGGCGTCGACGTCGTCGTCGGCACCCCGGGCCGGCTGCTGGACCTCGCGGGACAGCGCAAGCTCGACCTCAAGCACATCCGGTCGCTCGTCCTCGACGAGGCCGACGAGATGCTCGACCTGGGCTTCCTGCCCGACGTCGAGAAGATCATCAACATGCTTCCGGCGAAGCGCCAGACCATGCTGTTCTCGGCGACCATGCCGGGTGCGGTCATCAGTCTCGCGCGCCGCTACATGTCGCAGCCCACGCACATCAACGCCACGTCGCCCGACGACGCGGGCCGGACCGTGGCGAACACCAAGCAGCACGTGTACCGGGCGCACAACATGGACAAGCCCGAGATGGTCGCGCGCATCCTGCAGGCCGAGGGCCGCGGCCTGGTCATGGTGTTCTGCCGTACCAAGCGCACGGCGGCCGACCTCGCCGACCAGCTCCAGCAGCGCGGCTTCGCCTCCGGCGCGGTCCACGGCGACCTCGGCCAGGGCGCCCGCGAACAGGCCCTGCGCGCCTTCCGCAACGGCAAGGTCGACGTCCTCGTCTGCACCGACGTCGCCGCCCGCGGCATCGACGTCGAAGGCGTCACCCACGTCATCAACTACCAGTCCCCCGAGGACGAGAAGACGTACCTGCACCGCATCGGCCGCACCGGCCGCGCGGGCGCCAAGGGCATCGCGATCACCCTCGTCGACTGGGACGACATCCCGCGCTGGCAGCTCATCAACAAGGCGCTGGAGCTCGACTTCAGCGACCCGCCGGAGACGTACTCGACGTCCCCGCACTTCTACGAGGAGCTCGGCATCCCGGCCGGCACCAAGGGCATCCTGCCGCGCGGGGAGCGCACCCGCGCGGGGCTCGACGCCGAGGAGCTTGAGGACCTGGGCGAGCCGGGCGGCCGCAACGCACGCGGCCGTGGCGACCGGAACAACCGCGACCGCGGCGGCCGTGGCGACCGGGGCGGCCGGAGCGAGTCGCGTTCCGGCGAACGGTCCGCAGAGCGCTCCGACGAGCGTTCGGCGCGCACGCCGCGTCGTCGCCGCCGTACCCGCAACGGCTCGCCTCTCGACGCGACGGTCGCGCCCACCGGGACCGCCGCGGCCGAGCAGGCCCTGCCGGCCGAGCAGACGCCCGTGCCCGTGGCCGAGGAGGCGAGCGGCCCGCGCACCCCGCGCCGCCGTCGTCGTACCCGCAACGGGTCCGCGCCGGAGATCGCCGCGACGACCGTGGCGACGGCGCCGACCGTGACGAGCGCTGCCGAAGCCGCTGTGGCCGCCGTGGCCGCGGTGGAGAGCCCGGCGCTGGACACCGTGAGCGCCCCCGCCGAGGACGCGACGGAGGCTTCTGCCCAGCCGCGTCGCCGCCGCACCCGCAAGACCGCCGAGGCCGCGCCCGCCACCGTGACGGAGCTGCCGACCGCCGAGGCCCCCGCGGCCGAGGCCGTCGTCGACGCGTCCGAGGCCGCGGAGAGCACCCTGGCCGCGCCGCGCCGCCGGACCCGCAAGGCGACGGCTGCGGTGACCGAGGCGGTCGCCGCCGTCGAGACGGTCGAGGCCCCGGCAGCCGAGGTCAAGCCGCGCCGCACGCGTAAGGCAGCGACCGCCACGGCTCCGGCCGAGACCGCGGCCGCCGTCGCGGTCGACACGGCGGAGGGCACGGAGGCCAAGCCGCGCCGCCGCACCACCCGCAAGGCGGCCCAGCCCGAGACGACGGCCACCACCGCCGAGATCCCGGCCCAGGCCACCCAGGAAGCGGAACCCGCCAAGCCGCGCCGCACCCGCAAGACCGCCGCCACCGCCCCGGCCCCCGCCGAGGCCGAAGCCGCGGCCGAGGCGAAGCCCCGGGTGCGCCGCGCCCGCAAGGCGACGGCCGCCGCGGAGCCCGCGGACAGCTGAGCGAACGGGCATGGCATCGCCCGACGGCCCGGTCCCTCCTCGTGAGGGGCCGGGCCGTCGGCGTTCCCCGGAGCGGGTCCCGGCGAGGGCGCGCCGCGAGACCTGGCGGTAGCCTCGGCACGTGACCAGGCCGAGCATCGCCACCCCGTTCCCGCCCCCTCCCGGCGCGCGCGCGTACCCGCTGCGGACCGAGCGCGGTGAGTTCGCCGTCGTCGACGCGCCCGTGGCCGCCGGTGTCGAGCCGCGCGGCGTCGCGCTGCTGCTGCCCGGCTTCACCGGGAGCAAGGAGGACTTCCACCGGCTGCACGAGCCGCTCGCGGCCCGCGGCTACCGCAGCATCGCCGTGGACGGGCGCGGCCAGAACGAGTCCGACGGACCGGCGCAGGACGAATCACCCTACGCTCAGGAGGAGTTGGCCAGGGACGTGCTCGCGCAGGCGGCCGCCCTCGACGCTCCCGTGCATCTGGTCGGGCATTCCCTGGGCGGTCAGATCGCACGGGCCGCCGTTCTGCTGGACCACTCCCCCTTCGTCTCGTTCACGCTCGTCTCCTCGGGCCCCGGTGAGATCTCGGAGTCCCAGAAGCAGCGGGTGAAGCTGCTGCACGACGCGCTCGCGGTGATGTCCATGCCGCAGGTGTGGACGGCGATCCTGGCGATGGGGCCGCCCGAGGAGGTCGGCGGCCCGGCCCGCGGCTTCGGCAAGCTGGATCAGATGCGGTTGCGCTGGCTGAACCACAAGCCTGCCCAACTCCTCGCCACGGGACGCCAGTTGTGCGTCGAACCGGACCGTGTCGGCGAACTGGCGGCGGTGCCGCTGCCGCTGCACGTCCTGTCGGGCGCGCGGGACGACACCTGGCCCGTGCCCCTCCTGGACGCCATGGCCGTGGACCTGCGCGCGCACCGGACGGTCGTGCCGGGCGCCGAGCACTCGCCGAACCTGGACAAGCCGCTGCCGACGGCCCATGGGCTCGCCGACTTCTGGGACCGCTGAACCGGCGCCGTCGGCGCAACGCGTGCCCTCGACGTCGTCGGCGCGCGGTGTCAGTACTGCGTCTGCACGTGCTCCCAGAAGCCGTCGCGCAGCGCGCGCCTGAGGTCCGCCTGGCCGCGCAGGGAGTACTGCAGGATGCCCTCGGCCTCCACGAGGAGGTCCTGGTCGACGGAGCCGGGGAGATAGGGGTGGCCCGGCAGCAGCTCGGCCAGCGTCTCCCTGCCCCGCGCCACCAGCCATTTCGCCGCGATCTGCGCGCCGACGAAGCGGACGGCCTCCCGGCTGGGGCGGCTCGCGCCGGTCGCCTCGTAGGCGGCGGTGCGCCGTGAGACGTACGGCTTGAAGAAGTCGAGGTCGAGGGTGCGCTGGCTGTCGACCTCCCAGAGCAGCGGCTCGGCCTGGTTGCGGCCGTCCGGCGCCTCGATGCCCCACAGGTGGACGCGGGCGCCGTACCCCTGGGCGGCCTCCACGGCCGAGACCAGGTCCTCGTCGCCGCCCAGCAGGGCCGCGTCGCTGATGGCGCGATGGCGGGCCAGGGATTCGAGGTCCGAGCGGATGAGCGAGTCGACGCCCTTCTGCTGGTTGTTGGCGTTGAGGTTGCCCAGCCGCACCTTGACGTCCGGCAGCTCGGCGATGGACTGCTGTTCGGCGGTGTGGATGCGGCGGCGGGCGCCGTCGTACCAGTAGACGCGCAGCAGCCGGCTGTCGGCGAAGATCGAGCGGGCGCGGTCGATGAGCGCCTCGATCAGGCCCTCGGCGTCGAGGTCGAAGGCCCGGCGGTCCTCGGTGCCGGCCACCAGGCGCCCCGCCGCCGCGTACAGGTATCCCGCGTCGACGAAGATGGCGTGCGTCGAGGGCGTCTTGGCCACCTCGGCGAGCATGCGGGTCAGCAGCTCGTTCGTGCGGTCGATGCGGGCGGCGAGGGCCGGGAGGTCGTCGTTCATCGCCTCCATTGTCCCGGTGGTCACGCTGCGAACACAACCGGTCCCGTTCAGTCTCGACAAACCCTTACTCGCTAGTAATTAGTTGTTCGAAAAATTTCTTTAGCGTAGGGAATGTTTGTAACACGCACCGCGTTGACTACTCATGTAGCAGCAGGCACAGCAATCCCCCGCGAGGGGGATGACCAGACGAAGGGAGAAGCCATGCGCTTCGAAATCATGCGACTCGACGACGTCGACGGCACGCCCGTCGACAGCACCGTCGTGGACGCCGCCTCCGTCAACCGGATCGTTCAGCAGGCCGCCGCCATCGGGCAGCGGCTGTGGATCCGTCCGGCCGACACCTCGGCCTCATAACACGGGTCCCGCACAGATTTCGGAGCCCCCCACGGCGACGCCGCGGGGGGCTCCGTGCGCACCGGGGGTCTTCTCGACCTCGGCGTCCCTCAACGGCGAAGCCCCTGAGGGACGTATCGGCGGAAGCCCTCTGCCGCGGCGCCGAAACCGCACGCTTCGTAGAAGGCGTGGACGTACGCGTCATCCGCCGCCAGCAGCTGGATCTTGTAGCAGTCGGCCGACTCACCCAGTCGAACGGCGGACTCCATCAGGCGACGTCCGACGCCGCGCCGCCGGAAGGAGCCTGCCACCACGACGTTCTCCACGAACAGGATGGCCCGGCCACCGCGCGTGAGGTTCGGCATGACGAGGCAATCAGCCGTTCCGGCCAGGGCGCCCTCGGCATCGGCCACGAGGATCGTTCGCCCCTGCTGCCGTGATATGTCCGCCCAGACCGCAGCCGCGGATGCCGAGGGCAGTGGCGCGTCGTCCGGATTCAGCTCACTGTAGAGGGTCAGCAACGCGGACAGGTCCCGCTCCCCCGCAGGCCGCACATTGATCTTCATGCGCCGAGTCTAGAAACCGCCCGCAGCCAGCCGAGTCCGGAAACCGCTCCGCCGCACTCCCGACGGTCGCTCGCCGGGCGAAGGCGGCCGCAGCAGGGCGTTCAGCCTCCGCGGATCACCTGGGTGACACCGTTGATGATCTGCTGTACGGCGATCGCGGAGAGCATCATGCCCGCGAGCCTGGTCACCAGGACCACGCCGCCGTCCTTGATGAGCCGGATGATCAGCAGCGAGTACCGCATCACCAGCCACAGCACCACATGGATGGCGAGGATCGCCATCCACACCGACACCTGCGTGGCGACGCTGTCGGCCTTCTGCACGGCGAGGATGACGGAGACGATCGCCCCCGGTCCGGCCAGCAGGGGCATGCCCAGCGGGACGAGCGCGACGTTGACATCCTTGGTCTGCTTCGGCTCGTCGGTCTTGCCGGTGAGCAGGTCGAGGGCGATCAGCAGGAGCAGCAGCCCGCCCGCGATCATCAGCGCGGGCACCGAGACGTGCAGGTAGTCGAGGATCTGATGGCCCAGCAGTCCGAAGACGGCGATCACACCGCCGGCCACGCAGACCGCCTGGAAGGCCATCCGCTTCTGCACCTTGCCGGGGCGTCCGGCGGTCAGGGCGAGGAAGATCGGGGTGATCCCCGGGGGATCCATGATGACGAAAAGAGTGAGGAACAGGGAGCCGAAGACGGCGACGTCGAACATCAGTACAGGAGCCTTGCGGGAAGAGGTCGGAGGGGGACGCGCGGGAGAGCCTCAGGCTCCGCCGGCTCCCGGCACCGGGAACGCCCCGGTGGCACGCCGGGTGATCTCCCCGTAGACCTCGGGGTCGGTCGTGTACTCGCCGAGCTCACACGTCTTGCGGCTGCCGTGGTAGTCCGAGGAGCCGGTGACCAGCAGCCCCAGGTCCTTCGCCAGCCCGCGCAGCCGTCCGCGCGTGTCCGCGTCGTGGTCCATGTGGTCGACCTCGATGCCGTCGAGGCCGGCGGCGGCCAGCTCGGCGATCGCCGACTCCGGCACCGTACGCCCCCGCTTGTGGGCGGCCGGGTGCGCGAAGACGGTGACCCCGCCCGCACCCTTGACCAGCCGGATCGCCTCGAAGGGGTCGGTCTCGTGCTTCCCGGCGTAGGCGCGGCCGCCGTCGGCGAGCCAGTCCTGGGTGAACGCGTCGCTCACGGTGGGGACGACGCCGAGCTCGACCAGCGCGGCGGCCACGTGCGGCCGCCCGACGGAACCCTCCCCCGCGATCCGCGCGACCTGCTCCCAGGCGACGGGCACGCCCAGCTCGTTCAGCTTGGCCACCATCGCGCGGGCCCGGGGCACCCGGTCGTCGCGCACCAGCTCGCGCTCGGCGAGCAGGGCGGGCTCCTCGGGGTCGAACAGATAGGCCAGCATGTGCATGCCTACGCCGCCGATCCGGCAGGACAGCTCGGCGCCGGTCACGAGCGTGAGCCCCGACGGCAGCGCGGCGGCGGCCTCGGCGTGTCCACGGGTGGTGTCGTGATCGGTCAGCGCGACGACGTCCAGACCGGCGGCGGCCGCGTTGCGCACCAGCTCCGCCGGGGTGTCCGTACCGTCGGACGCCGTGGAGTGGCAGTGCAGATCGATGCGCACGACGCGGGCTCCAGGCGGTGACGGGCGGAAGGGGACGCTCCAGCATAGCCGGTAATCAGACCACCCCTGTCACACCCGAAACCCGCGAGCGCCCCCTACACGCACCACGCTCGCGACCCCCGCGGAAGGGGGTGCGGAAGTGCGCGGGACAGGCCGCCCCGGCCGGAGCGCTACGGCTTGAGCAGGCGCGGCGACAGCGCCCCGCAGGGCACCAGCTCGACCTCCGCCCCCGCGTCCCTCAGGTCCGTCAGCACGAGTTCGTCGTACATCAGCAGTCCGGACTGCTCGGGCCAGACCACCGCCCACAGCCACAGCCCCCGGGCCTCGCCGGCGAAGACCGCACGGTCGTCCGGGGTGGCGGAGACATGCCAGAGGGGGGTCGGGCGGCCGGCGGCGAGCACCTTGGCCTGCGGGGGCTTCTCGACGCTCATATAGGGGCCCGGGTCGGGCCCGTCGACTCCGGCGTAGCGCGCGCCGAGGCCGACGCCCAGCTCCTCGGCGACCAGGATCAGCTCACCCACGCCGCCGAGCGGACCGGGCCCGGTGCAGGCCACGGCGGTGGCACGGCCCCCGCTGCGGTCGTCGCCCGCGTAGGTCACGCCGGTGAAGAGCCAGCCGACCGGCAGCGGCCACGGCATCCACACGGGCACCTGCGTGCGGTGCACGACGACGCTGAGGGCCTCGACGCTGGGCGGGATCACGGGCTGCAGCGGATGCACCGTCCCGTGGACATCGCACTGCCAGGAATCGGCGAAGAGTCCGGGAGCCCTGACCCGGCCACCACACTTCGGGCAACTGGGTTCGCCCCTCATAGGGCCCCACGGTCCTACCCGAGCCCGCCCACGTCAAGGACGATCACCCGTCCGGACGGAATCCGACCGAGGAGCGACGCACGGACCAGGTAGATGTAACTTGCATTCATTAGGCGTTCTAACTTAGTGTGTGTATATACCAACTATCTACCCGGGACGAGGGGAACCATGGACACGTTCGACGCCGGAGCCGGAAGCATCCTGCGGCAACCGAAGGCGGTGTGGGCGACGGCAGGCGCCTCCGTGGTCGCCTTCATGGGCATCGGCCTGGTCGACCCGATCCTGCCGTCGATCGCCCAGGGCCTGAACGCCACGGCCAGTCAGGTCTCCCTGCTGTTCACCTCCTACTTCCTCATCACCGCGCTCGCGATGCTGGTCACCGGATTCGTCTCCAGCCGCATCGGCGGCCGCCGCACCCTGCTGCTCGGCCTCGCCCTGGTGGTCGTCTTCGCGGGCCTCGCGGGCACCTCCGGCTCGGTCGCCGAACTCGTCGGCTTCCGGGCGGGCTGGGGACTGGGCAACGCGCTCTTCGTCTCCACCGCCCTCGCGGTGATCGTCGGCGCGGCGGCCGGCGGCAGCGCGGCCGCCATCCTGCTGTACGAGTCCGCCCTCGGACTCGGCATGGCCTGCGGCCCCCTGCTGGGCGCGCTGCTGGGAGACGCGAGCTGGCGCTACCCGTTCTTCGGCACCGCGTTCCTGATGGCCGTCGGCTTCCTGTGCATCACGGCGTTCCTGAAGGAGCAGCCGAAGCCGGCCCGCAAGACCTCGCTGCTCGACCCGCTCAAGGCGCTCGGCCACGGCGGGCTCGCCTCCGCGGCGGCCTCGGCCTTCTTCTACAACTACACGTTCTTCACCGTGCTGGCCTTCACCCCGTTCGTGCTGAACATGACCCCCTACAAGTCCGGCGCGGTGTTCTTCGCGTGGGGTCTGCTGCTCGCCGTCTTCTCGGTGCTCGTGGCGCCGCGTCTGCAGAAGCGGTTCGGCTCGCTGAAGGTGCTCGGCGGCTCGCTGGTGCTGCTCGCTGCCGACGTGCTCGCCCTCGGCTACGGCGACCACACCACGGCGGTCGTCTGCACGATCCTGTCCGGCGCGTTCATCGGCGTGAACAACACGGTCTACACCGAGTTGGCGCTCGGCGTCTCGGACGCCCCGCGCCCGGTGGCGAGCGCCGGCTACAACTTCGTGCGGTGGTTCGCGGCCGCGGCCGCGCCCTACTTCGCGCCGAAGATCGAGGAGTGGACCGACATCCAGATGCCGTTCGTGGTCGCGGCGGTGACGGCGGTGCTCGGCGCGGTCGTGGTCCTCGTACGGCGCAGGGCGCTGACCCACGAGGCGCAGGAACTGGAGCCGCAGCACGCGACGGAGGACGGGGTCGCGGTCTTCGCGAACTGAGCTTCGCGCCCCGGCCGGGTCAACCGACCTACCCGGGCGGCGAGTCGGTGACCTTCCTCACGAAGCGTCAGTCGAGCGGGACGGATGTCCGGGACGGATCCCGGAGGTCCGTCCCGTTCGTCAGCCAGCGCTCCTGAAGCGCCTGGGCGCCGTGGACGCGCTTCCAGGCGGCCTCGTTGGGCGTCATGGGAAGCAGCGGCAGGAAACGGACCGGGTCGAGGGGCTCGTCGAGGCCGAGATCCTCGACCAGGCCGCCCGGCTCGGCGACCAGGACCGAGGTGAACGCGGCCCCGGGCCACAGCGGCTCTCCCACGTCGAGGGACGCCCCCGGAGCCACGACCACCCCCTCGACCTGGGGGGACGCCGCGAGCACGGCGAGCGGACGGAGCACCTTGTCGGTGTCGGCGCCGCCCGGCCGGACGGACAGGAGCAGCTCGGCGCGCGGGCCCCGGAGCGGATCCGCGAGCACCGCCGTGGGGTCGCTCATCGGCTGCGCGGACATGCCGAGCGTCGCGTAGCGGACGACGTCGCCCTCGTGGAAGCGCAGCACCTCGACGCGGTCCGTGCCGAGGAAGGTGACCGCGGCGCGGGCGTCCGGCTCGCCCAGCGCGGTGCGCAAACGGGCCTCGACCAGAGGGAGAACTTCAACCATGCGGCGAGCATAGAACTCGTCAGCGCGGGGCAAAGCAGCGCCTTGACACTTCAGGCGACTGGTACTCTGGCCCGGTAGTTCGGGGCAAGACGCAGTGCGCACCTCCCAGGCTCCAGGCACTGAGAGGGCGGCCATCCCGCCTCGACACAGACGAGACTCCCTTACGAGGGACCGGCTGGAGGAGGTGGGGCTGTCATGGATCGAAGTCACCCGTGCAGTACCACTCGCTCTTCCCGCCGCTGATACCGCTGCTCTGGCCTCTTCGCCTCCGGCTGGTCGCCGTCTGTCGCACTCATCTTCATGCGGAAGAGCACTTCGTTTCGTTCTTTGCCTGATCTGCCCATCGGTCCGACCGACCGGTCTCCCAGATCACTCCGGTCTGATTCAGCAGCGAAGCTCGCCACCGCGACGGAGCGGTGCTCCCCGCTTTGTGGACGTGCCAAACCCTTTCCCAGCCCTGAGGCCGGGGAGCCCCCAGTCAGGACGTCCCCATTCCGGGCAGTTCCATCCGTCGTGACGGTCTTTCTTTGCTCGTCGCGAAGGAGCCTGCCATGTCGATGATCCGCGACCTCCGCGCCGTCGTCCGCCCCGCCCGCCCCTCCCTGCGCAAGGGGGGCGGGCGTACGGACACCGGCGCCTACGACACCACCCGCGACCCCGGAACCCCGTCGGCCGTCGTCGACTGCGCCGTCTACCGCGACGGAACGCGCGTCGTGTTCCCGCAGGCGCCGACCCCGCAGGAGGCCATGCGCCAGGTGCGGCGCGACGGAGGCTTCGTGTGGATCGGCCTGCACGAGCCGACCGAGGCCGAATTCGCCGGTATCGCCAGCGAGTTCGGGCTGCACCCGCTGGCCGTGGAGGACGCGGTGCAGGCCCACCAGCGGCCCAAGCTGGAGCGCTACGACGACTCGCTCTTCACCGTCTTCAAGACCATCCACTACATCGAGCACGACCGGCTGACCGCCAACAGCGAGGTCGTGGAGACCGGTGAGGTCATGTGCTTCACCGGCAAGGACTTCTTCATCACCGTCCGGCACGGCGGCCAGGGCTCGCTGCGCGCGCTGCGCCACCGCCTTCAGGACGACCCCGAGCTCCTCGCCAAGGGTCCCTCGGCGGTGCTGCACGCCATCGCCGACCACGTCGTCGACGGCTACATCGCGGTCGCGGACGCCGTGCAGGACGACATCGACGAGGTCGAGACCGAGGTGTTCTCGCCGGGCCGCAAGGGCACCCCGCGCGGCACGGACGCCAGCCGGATCTACCAACTCAAGCGCGAGGTACTGGAGTTCAAGCGGGCCGTGTCGCCGCTGCTGCGGCCGATGCAGCTGCTGAGCGAGCGGCCGATGCGGCTCGTCGACCCCGACATCCAGAAGTACTTCCGGGACGTCGCCGACCACCTCGCCCGGGTCCAGGAGCAGGTCGTCGGCTTCGACGAACTGCTCAACTCGATCCTTCAGGCCAACCTCGCGCAGGCCTCCGTCGCGCAGAACGAGGACATGCGCAAGATCACCTCCTGGGCCGCGATCATCGCCGTGCCGACGATGGTGTGCGGGGTCTACGGGATGAACTTCGACTACATGCCCGAGCTGCACTGGAAGTACGGCTATCCCGTGGTCATGTCCGCCATGGTGGCCCTCTGCGTGGGCATCCACCGCACGCTGAAGCGCAACGGCTGGCTGTGAGGGCATCGCCGAAGAACCGCCCGGCCGGCCCGCGGATAGGCTGGACGGCATGACAAGCGAGCTGCTCGGACAGGCCTCCGTCGACCGGACCCTCGCCGACCGGACCCTCGTCGAGGAGGCCACCAAGAAGTCCGGCCTCGTCTGGGTCCGGGGCGCGGACGGGCCGGCCGCGCGAGCGCTGTGGCACGTGTGGCACGACGGCGCGGCCTGTCTGGTCGGCGACGGACCCGGCGAGCAGCCGCTGCCGGGACTGGTCGGGGGCGGCTCGGCCGAGGTCACCGTCCGCAGCAAGGACAAGGGCGGCCGGCTGGTCACCTGGACGGCGACGGTCACCGAGCTCGCACCCGGCTCCGAGGTCTGGGAGGCGGCCGTCGCCGAGCTCAAGGGCAAGCGGCTGAACGCGCCCGACGGCGAGGCCATGACCGAGCGCTGGGCACGCGAGTGCCGGGTGCTCCGTCTGGAGCCCACCGGCGCCACCTCTCCGCTCCCGGAGGGGAGTCTCGCCGCCCGGCCCGTCCCCTCCCCGGCCACCACGCGTGAGGCCGCGCCCGCCGGACTGCCGAAGCTGCTGCTGCGCAAGCGCAGACGGAAGTAACGGTCGGGAAGGCGTCGGTCGGACGACGGCAGCGGTCACCCGGAGGCGGCCACCCGCTCAGCGGAGGGTCAGGACGTCGGGAGCTGCTTGCCGTAGTCCACCGTCTCGTCCTTCGCCGGCTCCTCGAGGGCGAAGTCCTTGCCCCAGGACGAGAAGCGCAGCCTCCCGGCCCCGCCCGCGCGTTCCAGCAGCAGGGGGTACGGCTTGCCCTCCAGCGACACGTCCAGCGTGCCGCCGGAGCCGCCGTCGCCGGTGATGCGGACGGTGCGCACCCCGGACTGCTCGTGGTGGCCGTCGGTGGCCAGCGCGCCGTGCAGCGTCAGCAGTCCGTCGAGGAGGAGGTCCTTGTCCGTGAACCCGCTGAACTTCTTGTACGAGGGGTCGCCCGTCGGCACCTTGACGTACTTGCCGTCGAGCTTGTCGGCGGCCGCCGCGTCGGAGCCGTCGCCGGACTTGCCGTCCTCCTTCTTCCAGAACGCCGCGTCCGCCTTGAGGAACAGCTGCTCGCCCACCCGCAGCAGATGGAAGGTGGCGCCCTGCGCGGTGACCGACCCGGCGCCCCCGTCCGCCTTCAGGCTCATGTCGAGCTTGTACGTGCGCCCGCTGGTGACGACGCTCCCCGACATCCGCACCGCGTCCACGGAACCGGCGGCCGCCTTGGTCCTGTCCTGGATCTGCGCGGCGGACAGCTTGCCCACCCCGTTCGTGCCCGCGTCCGGATCCTCGCTGCATCCGGCCAGTCCCATGGCCACGACCAGTGCGCACATCGCGCTCAGCGGCGGGGTCCGGCGAGTACGGCCCTGGGGAATAGCAGTCACAGAGAAGGCTGCCTTTCTGCGGGGGTGTGCTGAGCGGCGTACGGCAGCGTACCGGGGTCGCGCAGCCCGGGCGGAGCCAGTCCGTCCGGACGCCCCACCAGGGCGTATCCGATCGGGACGGGCTAGCCTGAAGCCCGCACGAACGGGCAATTGGGAAAAGAGCATCACCGGCAACAGCGCGCAGCGGCGCGTACGACAAGGAGGGGCGGTCATGGCAGCGGGAGCCCCCCGGATCTTCGTCTCGCACCTCTCGGGCATCCCCGTGTTCGATCCGAACGGCGACCAGGTGGGGCGCGTGCGCGAGCTCGTCGTCGTGCTGCGGGTGCGGCGGCGGCCGCCGAGAGTGCTGGGGCTGGTCGTCGAACTGTCCACCCGGCGGCGGATCTTCCTGCCCATGACCCGGGTGACCGGCGTCGAATCCGGTCAGGTCATCACCACCGGCGTGCTCAACGTCCGCCGCTTCGAGCAGCGGCCCACCGAGCGGCTGGTGTTCGGGGAACTGCTCGACCGGCGCGTGACGCTCGTCGAGACCGGCGAGGAGGTCACCGTCCTCGACGTGTCGGTGCAGCAGTTGCCGGCCCGCCGCGACTGGGAGATCGACCGGGTCTTCGTCCGCAAGGGCAAGAAGGCGACCGCTTTCCGGCGGGCCAAGGGCGAGACGCTGACGGTGGAGTGGTCGGCGGTCACCGGGTTCTCGCTGGAGGAGCACGGTCAGGGCGCCGAGAGTCTGCTGGCCACGTTCGAGCAACTGCGCCCCGCCGACCTGGCCAACGTCCTGCACCACCTCTCCGCCAAGCGGCGCGCCGAGGTGGCCGCCGCCCTCGACGACGACCGTCTCGCCGACGTCCTGGAGGAGCTGCCGGAGGACGACCAGATCGAGATCCTCGGCAAGCTGAAGGAGGAGCGCGCGGCGGACGTCCTGGAGGCGATGGACCCCGACGACGCGGCCGACCTGCTCTCCGAGCTCCCGGAGGAGGACAAGGAGCGGCTGCTGAGTCTGATGCAGCCCGACGACGCGGCCGACATGCGGCGCCTGATGGCGTACGAGGAGCACACGGCGGGCGGCCTGATGACCACCGAGCCGATCGTCCTGCGCCCCGACGCCACCGTCGCCGACGCCCTGGCGCGGGTGCGCAACCCGGACCTCTCCCCCGCGCTCGCCGCGCAGGTCTACGTCTGCCGTCCGCCCGACGAGACCCCGACGGGCAAGTACCTGGGCACGGTCCACTTCCAGCGGCTCCTGCGCGACCCCCCGTACACGCTGGTCAGCTCGATCCTCGACGACGACCTGCAGGCCCTGGCGCCGGACGCGGCCCTGCCGGTCGTCGCCGGGTTCTTCGCGACGTACGACATGGTCGCGGCGCCCGTGGTGGACGAGGCTGGCTCGCTCCTCGGCGCGGTGACCGTGGACGACGTCCTGGACCACATGCTGCCGGAGGACTGGCGGGAGACGGAGTTCCACCTGGAGAACGAGCCGGCGGCCGAGCCCGAGACCGAGGGGGCCGGTCCGCATGGCTCCTGAACGCGAGAGCGCGGGCCGTGAGCGCGCCCACGCCGGTGCGGGCCGTGAGCGCGTCCCCACGGGCGCCACGGCGACCGGCCGCACCCGGGCCCGCCTGGACCAGCCGCGGTCGCCCCGGCACCGGATCCTGCCCGAGTGGGACCCGGAGGCCTTCGGACGGCTGTCGGAGCGCATCGCACGCTTCCTGGGCACCGGCCGGTTCATCGTCTGGATGACGGTCGTCATCATCGCCTGGGTCCTGTGGAACATCTTCGCTCCGCCGGACCTGCGGTTCGACAACTACCCCTTCATCTTCCTGACCCTGATGCTGTCGTTGCAGGCCTCCTACGCGGCCCCGCTGATCCTGCTCGCGCAGAACCGGCAGGACGACCGCGACCGGGTCAACCTGGAGCAGGACCGCAAGCAGAACGAGCGGTCGATCGCCGACACCGAGTACCTGACCAGGGAGATCGCCGCGCTGCGCATCGGTCTGGGCGAGGTCGCCACCCGGGACTGGATCCGCTCCGAGCTTCAGGACATGGTCAAGGAGCTGGAGGAACGCGGGGACGGTCACCGCGAACACGCCGTATTCCCGGCAGAACGGTCGCGGGGACGTGACGTAGACGACCGGTGACGGGCTTACCGGGGTTCCCGCAGGTCGCCGTACCATCGTCCCTATGGCTAGCGAAGACGCGGTGCGCGAGGCACTGGCGACGGTGAACGACCCCGAGATCAACCGGCCCATCACCGAACTCGGGATGGTGAAGTCGGTGGACATCGCCGCGGACGGGGCGGTCGCGGTCAC
>NZ_JAHHIU010000210.1 GCF_024539815.1 Streptomyces hayashii | reverse complement strand
CTCCCCCTCCCCCTCCGCCCCGGGCCTCTTTGACGGCGGCCTGTTCGGCGGCGGACGCCTCGGTCACCCGACGGGCGATGAGACCGTCGTCCCAGGCCGTGCCGCCCTCCGCCGGGGAGTCGGCGCGAGACCCCTGACCGGAGTCCGGGCGGGCGGAGGCGTCCTCGGCGGAGGAGTCCTCGGCGGAGGTGACACCACCGCCGCCGCCGGTGCCGGGCACGCGCGCGTGGCGGGCGGCGGCACGACGACCGCGATCCTGTGGCTGTGGCTGTCGCTGTGGCTGATCCCGAGGCCCCTGCTGATCCCGAGGCCCCTGCTGATCCCGGAGATCCCGCTGTTCCCGGGGATTCTGCGGATCCTGGGGATGCTCGGGGTCCTGGGGATCTTGGTCACGTGCCTCCGTCACCGGGCTTCCCGCCTCCCCCGAACCACGGGCCTCCCCCTGCTCCAGGGGCCCGGTGTCCCCGGCGTCCCCGCTGTCCCCGGCGTGCCTGGTGTCCCCGCTGTCCCGATGGTCGGAGCCGCTTCCATCGTCCATGTGGCCCGTGCGATTCCCGCGATCCATGCGATCCGTAGAAGCCGTGTGGCCCGTGCGGTCCATGTGATCTGGGCGGCCTGTGTGGTCCGTGTGGTCCGTGTGGTCCGTGTGGTCCTGGTCAGTGACGGCGGTCACCGGTCACCTCTCCTTCTGCAGTACGGACAGCGCGGCGATGAGTTCGGCCTGGGGTTCGGGGTTGACTTCGAGTTCGTCGAGGGGGGCGAGGCGGCGCTCGCGTTCGGCGTGCATGACGCGGTCGAGGTGCTCGGCGAGCAGCCGTCCGGCCCGGTCGCGCAGCCGCAGCGCCCCGTGGGCGCCGATCCGTTCGGCGAGCCCCTCGCCCGCGGAACGCGCCCTGCGCCCGCCCAGCAGCGCGGTGGCGACCAGAGCGGCCACGGCCTCCGGATCCGGCGCGGCACCGCGCTCCAGGCCGCGCACCTCGTCCTCGGCGTACTCGTCGAGCTCGCGTCGCCACCGCCGTACCGCGAGGCCGATCCGATGCTCGACGTTCTCCGGTGCCGTGTCACGCTCCGTCAGCTCCGGTGCCCGGGCCGCGGGTTCGCGCCGCCACGCCTCGTCGACGCGCTCGTCGGCAGCGGCGACGGCGCACAGCAGGAGTGCGACGAGACTCTCCGACAGGGCGTCGAGGAGTTCACCGGCGGTGCAGTCCAGGGGGAAGGCACGCCAGCGCTTGAGGGCGTCGCCTGCGAGCACGGCGCCGCTCTGCAGTCTGCCCCGCACGCGCGTGTACTCGCTGTCGTACGCCGCTTCGACGGCCGAGGTGAGCCGCAGCGCCGCCGCGTACTGCGCGGCGGCGGCGCCGGCCAGTTCGGGCATGCGGGCCTTGAGGGAATCGAGCACGCCGTGGGCCGTTCGGGTCAGGACATGACGGCGGGCGCCGGAGTCCTGGGTGTGATGGGCCAGCCAGGTCCGCAGCGGCGCCACGGCGGTGGCGGGCAGCAGCCCGCCGCCCCAGGCGGACTCGGGGAGTTCGGGGACCGTGAAGCGCGGGACGTCCCCCAGCCCGGCCTTGGTGAGCAGGGCGCCGTACTGCCGCGACACCTCGGAGACGACCTGGTGGGGCACGCGGTCGAGGACGGTCACGAGCATGGCGTCGTACTCCTTGGCGGTGCGCAGCAGATGCCAGGGCACGGCGTCGGCGTAGCGGGCGGCCGTCGTGACCATCACCCAGATGTCGGCGGCGCAGATCAGCTCGGCGGCGAGGACACGGTTGTCGGCGACGAGGGAGTCGATGTCGGGTGCGTCGAGGAGGGCGAGGCCGGGCGGCAGAGTGTCCGCGGTCTCGATGCGCAGCACGCGTCTGCCGTCCTCGCCGGGCAGCAACAGGTCCTCCGTGGACTCCTGATGGGGCGCCCACACGCGGGTGAGACCGGGCAGCACGCGCATGCCGCTGAACCAGTGATGGTCCTCCGGATGGCACACGAGCACCGGAGTCCGGGTCGTCGGCCGCAGCACGCCCGCTTCGCTGACGCGCCGCCCCACCAGGGAGTTGACGAGGGTGGACTTGCCGGCGCCGGTGGACCCGCCCACCACCGCGAGCAACGGGGCCTCCGGTTGCCTGAGCCGGGGCACCAAATAGTCGTCTAGCTGGGCGAGGAGTTCGTCGCGGTTGGCACGCGCGCGTGGAGCGCCCGCCAGGGGCAGCGGAAAGCGTGCGGCGGCGACACGGTCGCGCAGGGCGGAGAGTGCGTCGAGCAGCTGAGGCCGTACGTCCAAGGTCACCACACGCGAAGAATGCCCAATTTTAGGGGATTTATGAAGCATATAGGCATGTCTGCGCGCCGATAGGACACAACGGACGGAAGGTGCGACTGGGACAGAGGCACAGCCCAGGCATAACGAGTGCACAACACCCGCGTTCCGGGACGCCAAAAGCGATGCACGATTCGCACCTGCCTGCGATTATCAGGACCGCTTCACCGAACCTCCACATTGAGCCACGGAGGCGAAGCAACCAGGACAAGGAACCGGGAGCCCTATCCTTGTCCCCGGCAGCGTGACGGATCAGCCCACACCCGGGCAGCACGTACGAGGCCACCACATCGGCCCCCGTAGCTCAGTGGATAGAGCAGGCGCCTTCTAAGCGCTTGGCCGCAGGTTCGAGTCCTGCCGGGGGCGCAAGTCTCCGCCCTCCCTTCGGGAGGGCATTTTTGCTGCTCAGAGCACGTATCACGCGACACGGCGACGCCCCGGACACTCCCCCGATGATCAAGGGGAACGTCCGGGGCTGTCCGGCTGTCACCGGGTTTTCACGGGCTGGCCGTGTCGAATACTTGTCGAAGTTTTCGGCGAGAAGCGTCGGCCGAGTCGGGGAGATCTCCAGCGGCCTCCAGCCGCCTTTTCAGGTCAGACAGCTGCCCCTCGACACGCCGTGCGTAAGTGGCCAGCGGGTACCGGCACGCCGTTCCCCGCCCATTCGGCTACCTTGGCGGGCGGGATCCCGTCGTTGAGCCATTTGGTGAGGCATGTGTACCTGTCGCCGTCCACCCGCCTCCCGTGGGCGAATCGAAGGCGTGCGGGGGCATGACGGCCTTACGCGCACTGCGCCATGCCCGACGGATGACCGAGCCGGCGAGAATGCCGCCCGTCCCCCCTGGAACAGCAGATCACCGGGCTTGAGCTACACGCCCCCGACGTGCTGCCGCAGGATGCGCGTCAGGGCGGGATGCCCCGGCAAGGTGCGCGTCTCACCCTGGGCGAGGCCCTTCAGATCGCGTTCCTCGTGGATCTTGCCGGTGTCGGTCCACTGCTTGCCGACCTCCGGAGTCGCCGTGTGGATCAGCAGCTCACACCACTGGTCCCCGGCGGCGGGCCGGGAAGCGTCACACATCAGCGCAGGTGAGGCGCACACCAGCCCAAGACACATCCCGCACCAAGTTGCTTCGGGACGAAAACGAGGCCCGGGGTCTCAGGCATACTGGCGCTCGTTGTCGCCGGGGTCCGGACCCAGGAGGGGAGCCTGAGTGCCTGAGCTGCGGTGTAAAAAAAGCGGTTCGTTGGGTGGATGACGAGCCGTTTCCCGGCATCGTAGAGGTTCATTTCGTGACGCTGCGGGCCAACGTTGGTCTTTGACCGACAAGAGCTCGATCTTCGCGCAGTTCGCTGAGCTGACCCCCGAGTCGGTCTACCCGGTGAAGGTCACGGTGGCGTGCGAGGTTCAGGGCGACATCGAGGCGATGGGCGGCGACGGAGTCGTGACTGTCTCCACTTCGCCGGACGGGGTCACGACGCCGGATGGACGGGACACCTTCGATGTGGACCAGAGCAGGCTCATCCCGTGAGAGCGAGATGGTGAAATCGGGCGATGCCGGTCGACGCTCATGGGGCGCACTGTCCGGTGCGGCCCATGAACTGGTCTGAACTGCTAACCATCGTTGGCGTAGTAAGACATCACCTGCCGTGGATCGGCGTGCCAGGTCCTGCGGGAAACAACAGGAACTTGCCCTGGTTGCGGCGAGGACTCCAACAGCACTCCGCCGCAGGTCATCGCTACGACTGCCGCCAAGAAACGCGAGCTTCCCGAGCTGAGAGTCCGACCATGCGTACGGCTGTCGAACGTGGTGCGAGTGCGCCTGACGCTCGTATCACAAGACCCCATCAGGCCTCAGGACACACCCCGAGTTAGGCTCGCGATCTTGGCATGGATCTGCCATCTGCCTTTGGGGAGTTGTGGGTGGTGACGTCGTTGCGGTTGCCGCCGGTCAGCAGGACCGCGAGCGGGGTGCCGTACCCGTCGGAAGCGCCGCTCGCGCCGCGGCAGCAGCGGCTCCAGACGGCCCACAGCTCATCCGACACGATCCACGGCGATGTCCCCACACCAGACCGAACGCTCAACTCCCGCCCCGGACAGGGCCATCAAAGAGGGCTGTGTTCCGCCGGGCACGGCAGGGGTGCCGCCGACGCTGGTCGGCGGAGCCCTGGGCGGTCCCTGGGGTCAGCAGGCGTCGTATTTCCAGGCGCCGTCCTCGATCGTCCACGGCTGCCCCTGCTGGTCGAACTTCGGCAGGCCCTTCACCTTGTACGAGACGCGGCCCATGTCTCCTGAAACCGTCGCGTGCACGTCCGTCGCCGGGTGGTCGGGGCCGTAGTCCTTCGCGGCCCGCGCCACGGTGGCCGCGTACGTGGCCGGGTCTGCCTTGGCGCGACAGCGCTTCGACAGGAAGGCGTACGCCCCCTCCCCGGCCCCTCCGAAGTAGAGGTTCACGTACGTGTCCGCGACGCGCTCCAGCTCGACGGCGCCGGGCGCCGCCGGTGTGGTGGTCGGCGTCTCGGCGGCCGGGGTGGTGGGGCTGCTGTTCGGGGTGTCGGCTTTGTCGTCGCTGGACGAGGAGCAGGCGGCGAGAGTGGCGAGCAGGGCGGTGGTGAGTGCGATGGTGGCGCGGGTGCGCATGTTTCCCCCATGAACGGTGTGCCGGAGGGGGCATGGTGCCACGCCGGGCACGGTTGGGGCCCCGCCCGGGGGGAGTTGGACGGGGCCGTCGGATCAGGCAGCGCGTGCGAGTGGTCCGTTGCTCTGCGCGTGAGCAGTCCAATGGGCCTCCCTTCGGAAGGCGAGCTGTGCGTCCGCACGACGTACGAGTTCCTGGCGGACGGCAGGCCCGTGTATCTGTCGACGAGTCGGGAGCCGTACGACCTCACGGTCGGCGCTCACGTCGTCCTCCCTGAGGGAGGGCCGCATGCCGAGGCGGGTGTCGTGAACCGCATGGCCGCGATCGGCGTCACTGTCGGCCACGCCGTAGAGCAGCCGGAGCCGAGGCAGGAGACCGTCGAGGAGGCGTTCCTGCTGGGCAGCCTGAAGGCCGCCACTCGTCACGCACATCCGTCGGACGTAACTACAGCGACGAGGGGCGGCCTGTGGGACCTGCGCAGCGGTCTGCGGATATCGCGCCTACCTTTGGCGTCGGATGTACCAGCCCGCCACCAGCCCGATGAGAATGGCAACCACGAAGGCCCACACGGTCGTTGCGCCGTGGTACGAGCGGTAAGCCACCAGAGCAAGCATGTTCAGGCGGATACCCCGGGCGGGCGGCTTCAGCCCACACACGTCGTCCGCCCCTCTGCCGAATGCGTGTCGAAGCCGCCCATACGTCGCGCGGCTTCCAACCGGGTCATCGCGGGCGGCCGTGTCGACTACGCGCCCTCCCGCGCCGCGCCAGGCGGCGCGTGACGGGCGGGCGGGCACGCAGGCGGGCGCGTGACGGGCAGGCGGGTGCCAGGCTGGCTCAGAGGGGTGGCTCGGAGGGTGGCTCCGGCTCAGCGGGGTTCTGGGCGGAACAGGGCGGTGGAGAGGCGGCGGCGCAGCAGGCGGCCCACCGGGCGTTCGATCAGCCGGTGCACCAGCCATGAGGCCGCCAGCATGCCGCTGAGCGTCAGAGCGAGCACCTGGTACGGCGACAGCCGGTCCTTCAGCGCTCCGATGATCTCCCAGCCGATGTACTGGTGCATGAGGTACAGCGGATACGTGATCGCCCCCGCGTAGGGGAGCCAGCGCCACTTGATCCAGTTCAGCTTTCCGGTCGCCACCAGGGCCATCACCCCGAAGCAGACGGCGAGCACGGCGACGACGGGCCAGAAGTGGATGTTCTGGTGGAAGTAGCCGCGGGATCGGCTCCAGGTGTCGTGCGCGGAGGGCAGGGACGCGCCGAAGCACAGCAGCACGACCCCGGTGAGCATCAGGTTCGGCCGGAATCGGTACATCAGGAAGAAGGCCATGCCGGCGATGAAGTACCAGCAGTAGTTCGGCATGAGCAGCTCGTAGAGCACGGACTCCTCGGACTTCGCCAGGAGCATGCCCGCCGCGGCCCAGACACAGCAGAAGGCCAGCACGCGACGGTACGTCAGACCCCACCACGCCATCACCGCGAACAGGAGGTAGAAGCGCAGTTCGGCGTAGAGCGTCCAGTACACCCCGTCGACCTTGGGGACGCCGAGCGGCTCCTGAAGCATCGTCAGGTTGGTCATCACGTCGGCCACGGGCCGCGGGTTCTGACCGCCCGGCACGAGGAGCAGCACCACGGTGGTGGCCAGGACGGCGAACCAGTACGCGGGGTACAGCCGGACCACCCGGGAGACGAAGAAGGACTCCAGGGATCTGCCCCAGCAGCTCATGCAGATGACGAAACCGCTGATCAGGAAGAAGAGCGGCACGCCCAGCCAGCCGTATGCGGTGAAGGGGAACGCGGCGGGGAACAGCGCCTCCCCGCGGGCCGACCAGCCTCCGTAGAGCGCCATGTAGTGGTATGCCACCACCATCAGCGCGGCCAGCAGCCGCATGCCGTCGAGCGCGGCGATCCGGCCGCCGCGCCGAGGCACCACGGTGGGTGTCGGCTCGGGCCGCAGGCGCGGCAGGGTCAGCGTCGGCGAGTCGTTCACGAGCAAGGCGACTCCCACCTCGCCCGCGATCGGTACTCAAGGGCCTGACGTCCCACCCAGCAGCGCATTCGGCGGCTCCCTCCTTGGCCTTCTGTGTCGAGTGATTGACACCCCGACCGCCCGTGACGTTGTAAAGGATGCCTGTGTTTTTTCTGTGCACGGTCCGCGACGGGCCGATTGGACACGCCCGGCCGCGCCGGCGACGCGTCGGCGGTCGGCCGACGGAGCCTCCTGCCCACCTTCACACACCGCCGCCACCGGCAGCGCCCCACAGTGTGCCGGGTTGGTAAGGGCTTTGCGTCGGTAATCGCAGGATACGAAAGTCTGGCCGGTTCTCGACCATGCCGCGGCCGGGGAACCGCGGGCCGCGGCGCTCACCCGCCGCATGCGGCCGCCGCCCCTCGGCGGCCGCCCCTCGGCGGCCGCCGGCGACCGGGCGGGCATGACCGGCGGCGTCACAGGAACGGCCCCGTGGCGCGGCGCAGCTCGCGTGGCAGACCCCGGCGCAGTGCGCGTTCCGCGGGGGTGAGCGGGACGTCCGTGCGCAGTCGTTCGGGGTGGCCTTCGGGCGGCCCCTGTTGCGTCACGGACCACCATTCCGCCGCGATCCAGATGCTGCCCGCGCCGGCCAGCCAGCCGACGAACCGCCAGAACCACCGCCCCGGCGCGTCACGCCTCGCGTCGCCCCTCACGACCCGCCTCCTCTGCGGAGAAATGTCGGCCGAGGAATCTCTGCCGAGATAATTTTGCCGAGATTTCTTTGCAGAGATGTCTCTGCTGTTGTACGGTGGGCGACATGGAGAACACGGAACGCACTTCCTCGTCCCACGACCCCCGGGCCCTCATGGCCCTCGCCCACCCCCTGCGGGTCCGGCTCATCACCGCGCTGCGGGAGGGCGGGCCGGCCACGGCGACCCAGCTCGCGGCCCAGCTCGGGGAGACGAGCGGAACGGCGAGCTACCACCTGCGCCAGCTCGCCGAACACGGATTCATCAAGGAGAACACCGAGCGCGGCACCGGCCGCGACCGCTTCTGGGAGGCCACCAACAAGGGCGTCCGGGCGGACAACATCGAGGACTTCGTCCACCACCCCGACCGCGCCGTCCGCGGTGCACTCGGCCTGCACATCCACGAGGCCGCCCACAACCACACCAAGGAGCTCTCGGCCTGGCTGCGCTCCATGGACGACATGCCCGCGGAGTGGAACGGCAGCTGGGACATCAGCAACTTCACGCTGAAGCTCTCGCCCGCGGACGCGCGTGAGCTGGAAGGGAAGATCCACGACCTGATCGAGAGCTACCGCGAGAAGGAGGCGGACAAGCCCGCGGACGATCTGGCCCTGCGCCTGCACGTGCACGCGTTCCCGCGCCCGGTCGAGTAGCACCGCGCCGGTCGGACCCCGCCGGACCGACGGGTCCGCAGCTGAAGACAGCAGCTGCGGACCCGTCTCACGGCGATTGTCCCAGCACCGTCGGGCGCGGTGCCGCTCCACCCCCGGCCGGCTCATCCCCGCCAGGCCCGCCACGTCGGGAACGGGATCGCGGTCCAGGGGCGCGCGGCCCTGCGCAGCCGCCGCAGGAGCGACCTGGACGACGCGTGCTCGGCGGCGACGAGGTCCCAGTACTCTCTCTCCTCCCGCTCCGCCTGCGCCCGGCGTTGCTCACGGCGCTGTGCGGCCAGGGCGTACAGCACCGCCGACACGGCGGCGAGCTCTTCCGGGGTGGGCTGCCCCCGCACGACGCGCAGCGCCTCCCCGGCCGGTTCGCCGGCGCTCACTGGGGCTGGTTCCCGTGCTTGCGAGTGGGCACCGGTGCGCTCTTGGAGCGCAGTACCGACAACGCGTCGATGAGCCTGCGCCGGGTGTCGGACGGGTCGATGACGTCGTCGACGAGGCCCCGCTCGGCCGCGTAGTACGGGTGCATCAGTTCCCGCTGGTACTCCTCGACCCGCGCCCTGCGCACCTTCTCCGGGTCGTCCGCGGCCGCTATCTCCCTGCGGAAGATCACGTTGGCGGCGCCCTCGGCGCCCATGACGGCGATCTCGTTCGTGGGCCAGGCCAGGGCCAGATCGGCCCCGATCGACCGGGAGTCCATGACGATGTAGGCGCCGCCGTACGCCTTGCGCAGGACGACCGAGATCCTCGGCACCGTCGCGTTGCAGTAGGCGTAGAGCAGTTTCGCCCCGTGCCGGATCACCCCGCCGTGCTCCTGGTCCACGCCGGGCAGAAAGCCCGGCACGTCCACGAGCGTGACCAGGGGGATGTTGAACGAGTCGCACATCTGGACGAAGCGGGCCGCCTTCTCGGAAGCGGCGATGTCGAGGACCCCGGCCGTGCTGCACGGCTGGTTGGCCACGACGCCGACCACACGGCCCCCCAGCCGGGCCAGGCAGCACACGACGTTGGGCGCCCACGACTCGTGCACCTCCAGATGGTCGCCGTCGTCCACGATCTCCTCGATGACGCGGCGCATGTCGTACGAGGCGCTCGCGTCCGCCGGGACCAGGTCCGCCAGCGCCTCGCAGGAACGGTCCGGCGGATCGTCGCTCGGCTGCTCGGGAGGCAGGTCACGGTTGTTGGAGGGGAGCAGCGACAGCAGGTAGCGCACCTCCTCCAGGCACGACTCCTCGTCGTCGTAGACGAACGCGGCGACGCCGGACAGGGACGCGTGGACCTGCGCGCCGCCCAGGCCCTCGTGGGTGACCTGCTCGCCGGTCACCGCCTGGACGACGTCGGGTCCCGTGATGAACATCTGCGAGGTGCCACGGACCATGAACACGAAGTCGGTCAGGGCCGGGGAGTAGGCCGCGCCCCCGGCGCACGGCCCGAGGATGACGCTGATCTGAGGGATCACGCCGGAGTTGCGCACGTTGCGCTGGAAGATGCCGCCGTATCCGGCCAGGGCCGTGACGCCCTCCTGGATGCGTGCGCCGGCGCCGTCGCACAGTCCGACGACGGGCGCCCCGGCCGCCTCCGCCATGTCGAGGATCTTGTGGATCTTCTGGGCGTGCGCCTCGCCGAGCGCGCCGCCGAAGATGCGGAAGTCGTGGGCGTAGGCGAACACCGGGCGGCCGTCGACCAGACCCCAGCCGATGACCACGCCGTCGGTGTAGGGCCGCTTGTCCTCCAGGCCGAACCCGCTGGCCCGGTGCCGGCGGAAGGGCTCCACCTCGGTGAACGCGCCGCCGTCGAAGAGCAGTTGCAGGCGCTCCCGGGCGGTCAGCTTGCCCTTGGCGTGCTGGGCGGCGGTGGCCCGGGCGCCGGGACCGTGCAGCACCTCGCCACGCCGTTGCGTCAGTTCCTCCGCGAGCCGGCGCTGCGAGGGCGCCGGGCCGTCGTCCCGGTCCGCCCGGGCGCGCATCGGAGCGGGAGCGCCGGTCTGCACGTGCTCGGTGAGGGCCATGTCAGATTCCCGCGGCCCGGCGCAGGCCGTCGACGCGGTCCGTGCGCTCCCAGGTGAAGTCCGGCAGCTCCCGGCCGAAGTGGCCGTACGCGGCCGTCTGCGCGTAGATCGGGCGCAGCAGGTCCAGGTCGCGGATGACGGCGGCGGGGCGCAGGTCGAACACCTCGCGGACGGCGCGCTCGATGACGTCCTGGGCCACCGTCGCGGTCCCGAAGGTCTCGACGAACAGGCCGACGGGCTCGGCCTTGCCGATGGCGTAGGCGACCTGCACCTCACAGCGCGTCGCGAGGCCCGCGGCCACCACGTTCTTCGCCACCCAGCGCATCGCGTACGCCGCCGAACGGTCCACCTTGGAGGGGTCCTTGCCGGAGAACGCGCCGCCGCCGTGCCGGGCCATACCGCCGTAGGTGTCGATGATGATCTTCCGGCCGGTGAGGCCGGCGTCCCCCATCGGGCCGCCGATCTCGAAGCGGCCGGTCGGATTGACCAGCAGGCGATAGCCGTCGATCTCCAACTTCACGCCCTCTTCCTGCAGTTCGCCCAGCACGTGCTCGACGACCTGCTCCCGGACGTCCGGGACGAGCAGGGCGTCCAGATCGACGTCGGCGGCGTGCTGGGAGGAGACCACCACCGTGTCGAGGCGGACCGGCCGGCTCCCCAGGTACTCGACGGTGACCTGGGTCTTGCCGTCCGGACGCAGGTACGGAACGGCGCCGCTGCGGCGCACCTCGGTCAGCCGGCGCGCCAGGCGGTGCGCGAGGTGGACGGGCAGCGGCATCAGCTCGGGCGTCTCGTCGCACGCGTAGCCGAACATCAGCCCCTGGTCGCCGGCCCCTTGCAGGGACAGCTCGTCCACCGCGCCGCCGGCCGCCTCGGTGCGCGCCTCGTACGCGCTGTCCACGCCCTGAGCGATGTCCGGCGACTGGGCGCCGATCGACACCGAGACGCCGCAGGACGCGCCGTCGAACCCCTTCGCCGAGGAGTCGTAACCGATCGCGAGGATCTTGTCCCGCACCAACTGGGCGATCGGCGCGTAGGCGGTGGTGGTCACCTCGCCCGCGACATGCACCTGCCCGGTGGTGATGAGGGTCTCCACGGCGACGCGGGAAGCCGGGTCCTCGCGCAGGAGCGCGTCGAGGATCGTGTCACTGATCTGGTCGGCGATCTTGTCGGGATGTCCCTCGGTCACGGACTCCGAGGTGAAAAGACGTCGAGACACACGTACCTCCTGTGACGGAGCGGACTGGGGGCGGAGCGGCGGGAGGAGGCGGCGGAAACGCGACGGGGCCGGACCGGCCGGCCCCGTCGGCGCCGCGTCAGGCTCCGGTGATCTGCTGCTGCAGTCCCATGTGGTCGACCAGCGGCCAGACCTCGGTGATGCGCCCGCCCTTGAGGCCGTAGAAGACGTGGGCGCGCTGGGAGACGCTCCTGCCCGTCGGCGCGTGGCCGCGGAACGTGCCCGTGTGCCGGCCCGTGGTGACCCCGCGCACCGCCACCGAGTCCCCGTCGGCGACGATGCCCTCGATCTCGAAGCGCAGGTCGCTGAAGGACTCGTGGAGCGACTCCCAGGTCGACTTGATCACCTCCGGGCCGGTCCGTCCCGAGTACAGGGCGTTGTGCATCACGGCGTCGGGCGCCGTGATCTCGTCGGCGACCTCGAACTCGGCCCGGTTCACGGCCTCTTCGTACAGGCGCAGAATGACGGCCTTGTTGGCCTCGGCTGTGCTCGTCATCGATTCACTCCGTGCTCGTGGACGCTGGAACATGCCACGGATCGTGGATGTGAAAGCCATGTCAGCGGCGCCGCGTACAGAGACTCTGGAGAACGGCTGAAGGGGAACGGCACGTCGTTGCCGCGCTCATCGCCCGCCGCTTAGTCTGAGGCCGTTTCCCAGCGCCGGTCGTTTTCGTCAACGAGGGGTTCCGGTATGCGTTTTGACGAACTTTCCGTTCCCGGGGCCTATGTGATCACCCCGGACATCCATCCGGACCCGCGCGGCGATTTCTTCGAATCGCTGCGCGTCGATCTGCTGGAGGACGTCCTCGGTCACGCATTCCGTCCGCTCCAGGTGAACTGCTCGACGTCACGGCGGAACACACTGCGCGGAATCCACAGCGTCACGTCCCCGCCCGGCCAGGCGAAGTACGTCACCTGCGTCCGCGGGTCGGTGCGGGACATCGTCGTGGACCTGCGGCCGGGTTCGCCCGCCTTCGGCTCCCACGCGGTCAACGTCCTGGACGCCGCGTCGGGTAGGGCGGTCTACGTGCCGGAAGGGGTCGGGCACGGCTTCCTGACGCTGGCCGACGACAGCTGCGTCTGCTACGTGCTGGACAGCGTGTACGTGCCGGGCACCCAGATCGACGTCGATCCGCTGGATCCCGACCTCGCGCTGCCGTGGGGGTTCGACCTGCCACCGGTGCTGTCGGAGAAGGACGCGTCGGCGCAGAGCCTGAAGGAGGCGCTCGACTCCGGGATCCTTTCCGGGTGAACTGCGTCAACACCGGCACATGAGCGCTTCTTCAGAGCCGTCCCCGATCGTCCAAGGCATCACACCGGGTAGCAGTCCACCTGAGGGGATGCCTCCATGAAGGCTCTGGTGCTGTCGGGCGGTTCCGGTACCCGCCTACGACCGTTCAGCCATTCCATGCCCAAACAGCTCATACCCGTGGCCAACAAGCCGGTGCTCGAACACGTCCTGGCGAACATCCGCGATCTGGGCGTCACCGACGTCGGCGTCATCGTGGGCGACCGGGCGGCGGACGTCAGCCGTGCGCTCGGCGACGGCACGCGATCCGGGGTGCGGATCACCTATCTGCGCCAGGAGAGTCCGCTCGGCCTCGCCCACTGCGTCCGGCTGGCGCGGGAATTCCTGGGCGACGACGATTTCGTGATGTATCTGGGCGACAACATGCTGCCGGCCGGTATCGGTCAGGTGGCCGCGGAATTCACCGAGCACCGGCCCGCCGCGCATGTCGTCGTGCACAAGGTGGCCGATCCCAGCGCGTTCGGGGTCGTCGAACTCGACTCCGCGGGCCGGGTGGAACACCTCGTGGAAAAGCCGCGGAATCCACGCAGCGATCTGGCGCTCATCGGCGTCTACTTCTTCACTCCGGCCATTCACGAAGCGGTCGCCGCGATCGCTCCGAGTTCGCGCGGAGAACTGGAGATCACCGACGCCGTCCAGTGGCTCGTCGACCAGGGAGCGCCCGTCCGGGCCACGCAGTACAGCGGTTACTGGAAGGACGTCGGCCGGGTGGAGGACGTCCTCGAATGCAATCGGGTGCTGCTCGAAGGCGTCGAGAGCCGTGTCTCGGGCGAGGTGGACGACGCCAGCGTGATCAAGGGGCCCGTCGTCATCGAGGAAGGCGCGCGCGTCGTGCGGTCCCTCGTGGAGGGCCCGACGATCATCGGCCCCCGCTCGGTGGTCGAGGACAGCACCGTGGGCCCCTACACCACCCTCGGGGCCGGCTGCGTCGTGCGGGGGACCCGGCTCGACGCGTCGATCGCGCTCGACGGAGCGGTGATCACCGGGGTGCGCCGGCTGAGCGGCTCCCTCGTCGGCCGGGAGGCCAGGGTCGCCCTCGGCGCCCAGGGCCCGGCGGAGCACCGGCTCGTCGTCGGCGACCACTGCCGGATCGAGGTGACGGGATGAGACTGTTCGTGACCGGCGGAGCCGGATTCATCGGCTCGGCCTACGTCCGCGCCGTGCTCGACGGCGCGCTGCCCGACAGCGCGACCGTCGACGTCACCGTCCTGGACAAGCTCACCTACGCCGGCAGCCGCGACAACCTGCCGGCCCGGCACCCGCGGCTGGAGTTCGTGCGGGGCGACGTGTGCGATCTGCCGCTGCTGCTGGACGTGCTGCCCGGACACGACGCGGTGCTGCACTTCGCCGCCGAATCCCACGTCGACCGCTCGATCGAGGCGTCCGCCGCGTTCGTCCACACCAACGTGGGCGGTACGCAGAGCCTGTTGGAGGCATGCCGGCGCACCGGCGTGGAGCGGGTCGTGCACGTCTCCACCGACGAGGTGTACGGGTCGATCGCCGAGGGCTCCTGGACCGAGGAGTGGCCGCTCCGGCCCAACACCCCCTACGCCGCCTCCAAGGCCGCCTCCGACCTGGTCGCGCGCTCCTACTGGAAGACGCACGGGCTGGACGTCTCGATCACCCGCTGCTCCAACAACTACGGGCCGCACCAGCACCCCGAGAAGCTGATCCCGCTGTTCATCACGAACCTGCTGGAGGGCATCCCGGTCCCGCTGTACGGCGACGGTCTGAACATCCGGGAGTGGCTGCACGTCGACGACCACTGCCGGGCCCTGCATCTGGTGCTGGCACGCGGCCGGGCCGGCGAGGTCTACAACGTCGGCGGCGGCAACGAGCTGACCAACATCGACATCACGCGCCGGCTGCTCGCGCTGTGCGGCGCCGACTCCTCCATGATCCGCAGGGTTCCCGACCGCAAGGGTCACGACCTGCGGTATGCCATCGACGAGAGCAAGATCCGGGCCGAGCTCGGCTACGCCCCCCGGGTCGACTTCGACGACGGCCTGGCCGCCGTCGTCGCCTGGTACCGCGACCACCCCGACTGGTGGAAGGGCTCCAAGTACCCGGAGGCCTCCGCATGACCGTCGTGGTGCTCGGCGCCACCGGCTTCCTGGGGCGGCACATCTGTGCGGCCCTGCGGGACGCCGGCCGCCCGGTCCGCGCCGTCGCCCGCTCCGGACCGACGCCCGTGGACCTCCTGCACAGCGCCCCGCAGACCCTCGCCGCGGTGTTCGACGAGGCGGACGCGGTGGTCAACGCGGCGGGCCGGGCCTGGCAGGCCGACGCGCGGGACATGGAGCGAGGGAACGTGCTCGTGGTGCGGACCGTGCTCGACGCGCTGCGCCTGACGGACCGCCGGCCGCGCCTGATCCAGCTGGGCAGCGTGCACGAGTACGGCACGGCCGAGCCGGGCACGGCGATGGCGGAGAGCCGTCCGCCGCGTCCCCTCACGCCGTACGGCCGGACGAAGCTGGAGGCCACCCGCGCGGTGCTGGACGCCGCGGACCGCCGGCGGCTGGACGCGACCGTGCTGCGCGTGGCCAACGTGTGCGGCCCGGGAGCGCCCCGGGGCAGTCTCTTCGGCCTGGTCGCGGCGGCCGTGCACGAGGCCCGGCAGGCGCGCCGCGCGGACCGGACGCCGCCCGCGCTGCGGGTGTCCCCGCTCCGGGCCCACCGGGACGTCGTCGACGTACGGGACGTGGCGGACGCGGTGGTCGCGGCCTGCGCGCCCCCGGCCGCCGTGACCGGACGCGTGATCAACGTGGGCGCCGGACGCGCCGTGCACATGCGGACGCTGGTGGACCGGGCCGTCGCGCTCGGCGGCGTCCCGTTGACCGTGGACGAGGCGTCCGGGGGCGGCCCGGCCACGGCGGCCGACTGGCAGCTGCTGGACATCGCGCTCGCCCGCCGCCTCCTCGGCTGGCGGCCCCGACGAGGCCTGGACGACATGCTCGGCCACCTGCTGTCCCCGCACGACCCGCCCCTCACGGACCCAAGCTGGAGAGGATGAACAGGTGAGCGATCACAAGGACCTCGTCCTGGACGCGACACGCAAGTACCACCAGGAGCGGACGGACAGCGCGGGCGGGTTCGTCCCGGGCGTCACCGAGATCTGGCCGTCGGGAGCCGTGCTGGAGGAGTCGGACCGGGTCGCGCTCGTCGAGGCCGCGCTGAACATGAACATCGCCGCCGGCCCGAGCGCCCGCAGGTTCGAGTCCGCGTTCGCCCGCAGGCTCAAGCGGCGCAAGGCGCACCTGACCAACTCGGGTTCGTCCGCGAACCTGCTGGCGGTGACGGCGCTCACCTCGCCTCGCCTGGAGGACCGGCGGCTGCGCCCCGGCGACGAGGTGATCACGGTGGCCGCCGGGTTCCCGACGACGGTCAACCCCATCCTTCAGAACGGGCTGGTGCCGGTCTTCGTCGACGTGGAGCTCGGCACGTACAACACCACCGCCGACCGGGTCGCCGAGGCCGTCGGCCCCCGCACCCGTGCGGTCGTCCTCGCCCACGCGCTGGGCAACCCCTTCCAGGTCGCCGAGATCGCCGAACTGTGCGCCCGTCACGACCTGTTCCTCATCGAGGACAACTGCGACGCGGTCGGCGCGCTCTACGACGGCAGACTCACCGGCACCTTCGGCGAGATGACGACCGTCAGCTTCTACCCGGCGCACCACCTGACCATGGGCGAGGGCGGCTGCGTGCTGACCTCGGACCTGACGCTGGCGCGGGTAGTGGAGTCGCTGCGCGACTGGGGGCGCGACTGCTGGTGCGAACCGGGCGAGAACGACCGCTGCCTGAAACGGTTCCGGTACCAGATGGGCACCCTGCCGGCCGGCTACGACCACAAGTACATCTTCTCGCACGTCGGGTACAACCTGAAGGCCACCGACCTCCAGGCCGCCCTCGGGCTCAGCCAGTTGAGCAGGCTCGACGAGTTCATCGCCGCGCGCAGGCGGAACTGGTCCCGGCTGCGCGAGGGACTGGACGGACTGCCCGGCCTGCTGCTGCCGCGGGCCACCGAGCGGTCCGAGCCGAGCTGGTTCGGCTTCGCCCTGACCGTCACGGACGAGGCGTCCTACACCCGGGCCGAGCTCGTGGACTTCCTGGAGTCCCGCAAGATCGGCACCCGTCGGCTCTTCGCCGGCAACCTCACCCGCCACCCGGCCTACGTCGACCAGCCGCACCGGGTGGTCGGCGGCCTCGCGAACAGCGACGTCGTCACCGACCGCACCTTCTGGATCGGGGTCTACCCGGGGCTCACCGACGAGATGACCGACTACATGGTGTCCTCGATCGCGGAGTTCACGGCGGCCCGGTCATGACCGCGGCCACGGCCGCCGTGTCCGGCCGTGGGCACGACGCCCTGGCCGAACGGCTGAGCCGTTCGGCCTCGGCCGCGGACGGCGTCCTGATGCCGACCGGGCGGTTCGGCCCGTGGCTGGCCCGACGGCGCGCCGCCCATGCGTTCCGGGTGGACCGCGTCCCCCTCACCGCGCTGGACGGCTGGTCGTTCGCACCGGGCACACAGAACCTCGTCCATCACACGGGGCGGTTCTTCTCGGTCGAGGGGATGGAGGTCACGGTGTCCTCGGACGGCGGCCTGCCGCCGGACGTGCCGCCCGCCTGGCAGCAGCCCGTCATCCGGCAGCCCGAGGTCGGCATCCTGGGCATCCTGGTCAAGGAGTTCGACGGCGTCCTGCACTGCCTCATGCAGGCCAAGATGGAGCCCGGCAACCCCAACCTCCTACAGCTCTCCCCCACCGTGCAGGCCACCCGCAGCAACTACACCAAGGTGCACCGCGGCGCGGACGTGCCGTACCTGGAGCACTTCGTGCGGCCGGACCGGCGCCGGGTGATCGCTGACGTCCTGCAGTCCGAGCACGGTTCGTGGTTCTTCCGGAAGTCGAACCGCAACATGATCGTCGAGGCCGTCGGCGACGTGCCTCAGCACGACGACTTCTGCTGGCTGACGCTGGGCCAGCTCGGCGAACTGCTGCGCCGGGACGACGTCGTGAACATGGACTCGCGCACGGTGCTTGCCTGCCTTCCCCTGCCCGACCCGTACGGACGGGCCCGGTTCACCGACACCGAACTGCTGTCCTGGATCACGGACGAGCGGGCCCGCCACTCGGTGAACGCCCGTCTCACGCCCCTGGGCGCGCTCGACGGCTGGCGGCGGCACGACGGATGCGTCGAGCGGGCGGACGGCCGGTACTTCCGCGTGGTGGGCGTCTCCGTCACGGCCGGGAACCGCGAGGTGAAGAGCTGGACCCAGCCCCTGATCGAACCCGTGGCCCGGGGCGTGACGGCCTTCCTCACCCGCGACTTCGACGGGGTGCCGCACGTGCTGGCACGGGCCCGGATCGAGGGCGGCTTCCTCGACACGGTCGAGCTGGGTCCCACCGTCCAGTGCACGGTGGACAATCACGCGCGTCCGCCGTCCGGGCACCGGCCGCCGTTCCTGGACCGGGTGCTCGACGCCGACCCCGCACGGATCCGCTACGCGGCGGTGCACTCCGAGGAGGGCGGCAGGTTCCTCGGCGCGGAGAGCCGGTACCTGGTGATCGAGGCGGACGAGGAACAGGCTCCCGCCGAGGCGCCGCCGGGCTTCGCCTGGGTGACCCCCGGCCAGCTGCGCTCACTGGTCCGGCACGGCCACTACGTCAACGTGCAGGCCCGTACCCTGCTGGCCTGCCTGAACACGGTGAAGGGCGTCCTCCCGTGACCGACCGGCCGCTGCGCCTGGGCGTCATCGGCTGCGCGGACATCGCGGTGCGCCGGATGCTGCCGGCCTTCGCCGCCTCCCCCGAGGTGCAGCTCGTCGCCGTGGCGAGCCGGGACGGCCGCAGAGCCGGTCCGACGGCGGAGCGGTTCGGCTGCCGCGCCGTGCACGGCTACCACCGGTTGCTGGAGCTGGACGAGGTGGAGGCGGTCTATGTGCCGCTGCCGGCGGCGCTGCACGCCCACTGGGTGGAGGCGGCGCTGCGCGCCGGCCGGCATGTGCTCGCCGAGAAGCCCCTCACCACCGAGGCGGCCCGCACCCGGGCCCTGGCCTCCCTCGCCCACGAGCGGGGGCTGGTTCTCAGGGAGAACGTGATGTTCGTCCACCACCGGCAGCACGAGGTCGTGCGCCGGCTGGTGGAGGACGGGGCGATCGGCCGTCTGCGCTTCTTCCAGGCGTCCTTCGCGGTGCCCGCCCGCGCCGAGGACGACATCCGCTACGACGCCGCCCTCGGCGGCGGAGCGCTGTGGGACGTGGGCGTCTACCCGTTGCGTGCCGCGCTGCACTTCCTCGGCGCCGGCCTCGACGTCGTGGGGGCCCGCCTGTCCGCCGGCGCCGGGCGCTCGGTCGACACCTCGGGAGCGGTCCTGCTGGCCTCCGCCGAGGGCGTCGCCGCCCAGCTCTCGTTCGGGCTGGAGCACGCCTACGGCAACGCCTACGAGCTGTGGGGCAGCCGAGGACGCATCACCGTGCAGCGGGCCTTCACCCCGCCGGGCGACCGGCCCCCGCAGGTCCTCGTGGACCGCGGCTCCGGGCCCGAGGAGATGCTGCTGGACCCGGACGACCAGGTGGCCAACACCGTCACGGCGTTCGTGCACGCGGTGCGCACCGGCGCCGGACCCGATCAGACCTGTCTCGACCAGGCCGAACTGCTGGACCGAGTCCGCCGAGCCGCGTCCGGCGCCGGCACCGACGCAGGCATCGGCGCCGGCGCCGGACGCCGCGGGTCGTGACGCTCGTCGCCCGGGCCGGCGGACTCGCCGCCCCTCCCCCGCGGACGCCCTCCGCGCCGTCGCCCCGCCGGGCCGGCGCGGGGGGCGTCCGCGATCCGGCGGCGGACCACGCGGACCCTCGGACGGTCGGACCCTCGGACGGTCGGAGACGTCCGGTGTGCGACGCCTGCTCGGCGGGGTCAGGGGGTCAGGACCACCCCGCCGCGCGTGCCGCCCTCGGCCAGCGCGCCGTGGGCCTCGCCGGCCCGCTCGAAGGAGAAGGTCCGGGGCGTGCGCAGGGTCAGTTCGCCCTTGTCCACGAGGGCGACCAGTTCGGCGAGCTGCTCGCCGATGCCGCGGGCGAAGACCACGGCGGTGCGGACACCGCGCTCGCCGGGCGGCGGGAACGGCGGGGTGACGCCGGTGTAGGCGCCGTCGTCGCGGACCGCGCCCAGCGCCGGAGCCCCTATCGCCGCCGCGTCCAGCAGCCCGTCGACCCCGTCGGGGACCACCGAGCGGACCGCGGCCGCCACGTCCTCGGAGCGTGCGACGAACGTCGCGCCGCGCTCGGTGACGAACGACTCGTCCTTCGGACCCGCTATGCCGACGGTCTTCAGGCCCCGCAGACGGGCCAGTTCCAGGGCGAACCCGCCGACCCCGCCCGCGGCGCCCGTCACGGCGAGCGTCGAGCCGGCGGGGAGGGCCAGCAGGTCGATGCCCTGCAGGGCGGTCAGCGCGTTGAGCGGGAGGGTGGCCGCCGCGGCCGGGTCGGACGCGGCCGGCGCGAGGGCGAGCACGTCGGCGGGCAGGACGACGTACTCGCTCTGCGTGCCCCGCTTGGTGTCCGGCCAGTTGGACATGCCCACCACCCGCTGGCCCACGGAGAACCCGCGCACGTCCGGGGCCACCGCGTCGACGGTGCCGACGACGTCGGCGCCGAGGACGTAGCGCGGCCCGGCCGGCAGCATCGGGCCGAGGAAGCCGGACCGCGCCACGACGTCCAGCGGGTGGACGGCGGCGGCGAGCACGCGGACGCGTACCTCGCCGTCACCGGGCTCGGGCACCGGAAGATCGGCGACCGTCAGGGCGTCCGGGCCTCCGAAGGACGTGATGGTCACTGCTCGCATCATGACTCCTTGGTGAGTGGTGGGGAGATTGCGGGAGGGCGCGCTTCAGGTCCGGTCGTGGGTGAAGGCCACCCGGCAGGGGACCGCGTCGACGGAGGTGACGAGCTGTCCGACGGAGGCGAAGTGGCCCTGGGCGTCGGGGCGGGCCCGCATCGCCTCGAAGGCCTCCTTCGACTCCCACTGGACGTAGGCGATGACGCGGCCGCCGTCGTGGCTCCGGTGCAGGCTGGTGGCCACGAACCCGGGCTGCTGGTCCAGCAGGGGCATGCCCTTCAGCAGCACCTCGATCAGCCGGTCCTGGTTCTCCGGGGCGGTGTGGAAGATGTTGACGGTGGTGAAGTACTTCTCCGGCGCGATGGTGGCGCTGGTCATGACTGCTCCTCACGAAGGGCAGAGGGCCCGGGCATTGAGGCATTGGGGCATTGGGGCACGGGGTCACGGGGGT
>NZ_JAHHIU010000209.1 GCF_024539815.1 Streptomyces hayashii | reverse complement strand
GCGCGGCCTCGGGTTCCGGGGCAGGGGCGGGGGCCTGTTCGATGATGGTGTGGGCGTTGGTGCCGCTGACTCCGAAGGAGGAGACGCCCACGCGCCAGGGGCGGTCCACGGCCGGCAGCGGGGTGGGTTCGGTGGCCAGACGGAGGCGGCCGGTGGTCCAGTCGATGTGCGGCGAGGGGGCGTCGACGTGCAGGGTGGGCGGGAGTACGCCGTGGTGCAGGGCCATGACCGTCTTGATGACGCCGGCGACGCCCGCCGCCGCCTGGGTGTGCCCGATGTTCGACTTGACCGAGCCGAGCAGCAGGGGCCGGTCGTCGGGCCGGTTGCGGCCGTAGGCGGCGAGCAGCGCCTGGGCCTCGATGGGGTCGCCGAGCGTGGTGCCCGTGCCGTGCGCCTCGACGGCGTCGACCTGGTCGGGGGTCAGGCCCGCACCGGCCAGCGCCTGGAGAATGACCCTGCGCTGGGAGGGCCCGTTGGGCGCGGTGAGGCCGTTGGACGCGCCGTCCTGGTTGACGGCCGAGCCGCGTACCACCGCCAGGACGGGGTGCCCGTGGCGGCGTGCGTCGGAGAGTTTCTCGACGAGGAGCACTCCGACGCCCTCGCCCCAGCCGGTGCCGTCCGCAGCCGCCGCGAACGACTTGCAGCGCCCGTCCGCCGCGAGGCCCCGCTGCCGGGAGAACTCCACGAAGGGGCCGGGTGTGGCCATGACGGTGACGCCGCCGGCCAGGGCCATCGTGCATTCGCCGCGCCACAGCGCCTGCGCCGCGAGATGCAGTGCGACGAGCGAGGAGGAGCAGGCCGTGTCGACGGTGACCGCGGGGCCCTCCAGTCCGAGGACGTAGGAGACCCGGCCGGACATCACGCTGGCTGCGGTGCCCGTGCCGCCGTAGCCTTCGGCGTCGCTGGGCGCGCCCATCAGCAGGGCGCCGTAGCTCTGGCCGTTGGAGCCGACGAAGACGCCGGTGCGGGAGCCTCGCAGACCGGCCGGGTCGAGGCCCGCGCGCTCGATCGCCTCCCAGGACGTGTCGAGGAGGAGCCGCTGCTGCGGGTCCATGGCGAGGGCCTCGCGCGGCGAGATCCCGAAGAACTCGGGGTCGAAGTGGCCCGCCCGCTCCAGGAAGCCGCCCTCCCTGACGTAGCAGGTTCCGGGACGGTCCGGGTCGGGGTCGTACAGGGCGTCGAGGTCCCAGCCGCGGTCCCCGGGGAAGCCGGAGACGGCGTCCGTGCCGGAGGCCACCAGTTCCCACAGCGCCTCGGGCGAGTCCACGCCGCCCGGGAACCGGCAGGCCATGCCGACGATCGCCACGGGCTCCTGGCAGCCCGACTCCAGCTCCTTCACCCGCTGACGGCTCTGGTGCAGGTCGGCCGTCACCCGCTTGAGGTAGTCCAGCAACTTCTGCTCGTCGGTCATGCAACTGGCCCTTCTGGGTCTTTCGTCGTCGGTTCGTGGGCTCGGCGGGCGTCGGCGCGGCCGGTCTCAGGAGTCGTCGGCAGTGAGCTGGCTGTCGATGAAGGCGAACACCTCGGCCGCGTCGGCGTCCTGGAGGCGTTCGGCGACGCTGCCGGTGCCGTCGTCGCCGTCGGTGTTCCGCGGGGCCGGAGCGGCGCCCGGGGCGAGGCGGCCCAGGACGTCGCCGAGCCGGACGGCGACCAGGGATCGGGTCTCGTCGTGTTCGGGCAGGGCTTCGAGGGCGTCCTGGAACCGGTCGAGCTGGGCGAGCAGCCCTTCCAGGCCGCCGTCGGCGTCGGTGGACAGTTCGCTGCCGAGGTGGGCCGCCAGGGCCGTGGGGTTGGGGTGGTCGAAGACGAGGGTGGTGGGCAGGGTGAGGCCGGTGGCCGCGCCGAGCCGGTTGCGCAGTTCGACGGCGGTCAAGGAGTCGAAGCCGAGATCCTTGAAGGCGCGGCCGGGCGGCACGCCGTCCGGCGAGCCGTGTCCGAGGACCAGGGCGGTCTGGTCCCGTACGAGGTCGAGCAGCGCGTCCCCGCGGGCCCGTGGGGAGAGTTCCGCGAACGCGGCCGCCGGCGCCGTCGCCGGGCCGCCGGGTGAGGCCGTCCGCCGGTCGGACAGGCGCCGGGCCTCGGGGAGCAGGTCGAAGAGGCGGCTGCGGCGGGTGGCGGTGAAGCCGGGGGCGAAGCGCTGCCAGTCGATGTCGGCGACCACGAGCAGCGGCTCCTCGTCCCGCAGCGCGCTGTCCAGGGCCAGGACGGCGGGGCCGGGGTCCATCGCAGACAGGCCGATCCGCCTGTTCCGCTCCGGGTCGACGCCGCCCGTGGTCGCCATGCCGCCGTCGGCCCAGGGCCCCCATGCGATGGCCGTGCCCGGCAGTCCGAGAGCGCGCCGGTGCCGGGCCAGGGCGTTGAGGAAGGCGTTGGCCGCGGCGTAGTTGCCCTGGCCGGCTCCGGCGAAGGTGCCGGCGACCGACGAGTAGAGGACGAACGCGGCGAGCGGCCGGTCCCGGGTCAGTTCGTGCAGGTGGAGCGCGGAGGTCGCCTTGCCCCGCAGCACGGTCTCCAGCCGGGCCGGTGTGAGACGGTCGGCCACACCGTCGTCGAGGACCCCGGCGGTGTGGACGACGGACGTCAGCGGATACTCCTCGGGTATCTCCGCGAGCAGCCGGGAGAGCGCCTCCCGGTCGGTGACGTCGCAGCTCGCCACGGTCACCCGGCACCCCTGGTCGGCGAGTTCGGCCCGCAGTTCCTCGGCGCCCGGCGCGTCCGGTCCCCGACGGCTGACCAGCAGCAGGTGTTCGGCGCCGAGCCGGGCGAGCCTGCGGGCGGCATGCGCGCCCAGGGCGCCGGTGCCGCCGGTGACGAGGCACGTCCCCGGCGGTACGGCGGCCGGTTCCCGCTCGGCTCGGCGGATCCGCTCCAGACGGCGCACGTGGACACCGCTGTCGCGGACGGCGATCTGGTCCTCTCCGTCGGGATGCGCGAGCAGCCGGCACACCCGGTCCATGACGGCGTCGCCGGGCCGGGCGGGCAGGTCGACGAGGCCGCCCCACAGGTCCGGCGACTCCAGCGCGACCGCCGTACCGAGTCCCCACAAGGCTGCCTGGACGGTTCCGGCGGCCCGCTCCTCCTCGGTCACGGCCATCGCGTCGCGGGTGACCGACCACAGGGGCACGGCGCGTGCGCTGTCCCGCAGGACGTGCAGCAGGACGAGGCTCGCGGCCAGTCCGGACGGCACGGAGGGGTGCTCGGGATGCGGCCGCTCGGCGAGGGCCAGCAGCGACAGGGCCCCCGCGAACCGGGGCGCGTCCCCTGCGGGCGCGGTGTCGGCCCGGACTGCGTCGGCGTTGCCTCCGGCCGCTGCCAGCCGTGCGGTGAGCAGGTCACGGTCGTAACTCTCCGCCTCGCTCAGCGGCACTTCGGTCACGGCCGCCCCGGCCCGCCGCAACGCGGCCCGGCAGGCCTGGGCGAGCGGGTCGTCGGCGTGTTCGGCGGGCAGCACGAGCAGCCAGGCGCCCTTCAGCGGACGGTCGGCGGGCGGGTGCACGGGCTGCCAGGTCAGGCGGTAGCGCCAGGCGTCGGCCGCGGAGCGCTCACGCCGGCGGCGCCGCCAGGACGACAGCGCGGGGAGGGCGTCGGCGATCGCGTCCAGTCCCTCGTCGGCGAGCGAGGCCAGGTCCTCTCCCTCGACGGCCTCCCAGAACCGCCTGTCGACGTCGTCGTCCTGCGCGGCGCCGGTCCCGGTCTCCGCGGCGGGGGACGTCTCGGGCCAGTAGCGGGTGTGCTGGAAGGGGTACGTCGGCAGTTCGACCCGCCGCGTGCCCGTTCCCGCGAAGACCTGCGCCCAGTCCAGGGCGACGCCCCGGACGTACAGCTCGGCCAGCGCACGGGCCGCGCTCAGCCCTTCGCCCCGGTCCCGGCGCAGCAGCGGCACCCCGGTCCCGGCGGGCACAAGCGCCGACAGGACCGCGTCCGGGCCGAGTTCGACGAACGTCTCCACGCCTCGCCCGGTCAACGTCTCGACGCCGTCGGCGAATCGGACGGTCTCGCGGACATGGCGGACCCAGTGGTCCGGCGAGCACAGCTCCTCGGGGCCGGCGACCTCGCCGGTGAGGTTCGAGACGACCGGGATGCGCGGGGCCTCGTACGACAGCCCCTCCGCGACCGTGCGGAAGTCCTCCAGCATCGGGTCCATCAGCGCCGAGTGGAATGCATGACTGACCGTCAGCCGCTTCGTCCGGCACCCTTGTTCGCGTCGGCGGGCTTCCAGCTCGGCGACGGCGTCCGCGTCTCCGGACACCACCACCGACGACGGCCCGTTGACCGCGGCGATCGAGGCCCGTTCGTCCAGCAGTGGCAGGATGTCCGCCTCGGACGCCTCCACCGCCAGCATCGCGCCGCCCTCGGGGAGGGCGCCCATGAGGCGGCCCCGGGCGGCGACCAGCGCGCACGCGTCCTCCAGGGACCACACGCCCGCCGCATACGCGGCGGCGATCTCGCCGACGGAGTGACCGGCGACGAAGTCCGGGCGCACGCCCCAGGACTCCAGCAGCCGGAACAACGCCACCTCGACCGCGAACAACGCCGGCTGCGTGAACTCCGTCCGGTCGATCGGAGCGCCCCCGTCCCGGGTCTCGTCCCCGTCCCCGCTCCCGTTTCCGGGCCGGTCCTCGTCCGTCTCCGCGAACAGCACCTCCCGCAGCGGACGGTCCAGCTCGGCGTCGAAGTGCGCGCACACCTCGTCCAGCGCGCTAGCGAACACCGGGTGGGCGTCGTACAACTCCCGTCCGGCCCGCGCACGTTGGCTGCCCTGACCCGCGAACAGGAACGCGACGCCGCCGCGCTCCCGGGGCGCGCCGGTCACCAGACCCGGCGCCTGTCGTCCTTCCGCGAGGGCGGTGAGCGCTTCGGTGAGTTCGGTGCGGTCGTGGGCGACGACGGCGGCACGTGTCTCCAGGGCCGCGCGGGTGGTGGCGAGTGAGCGGGCGACGGCTGCCAGGTCGTGTTCGGGGTGCCGGTTCAGCAGGGCGAGGAGGGCGTGGGCCTGGTCGGCGAGGGCGTCGGAGTCGTGGGCGGAGAGCGGCCAGGGGGTGTCCGTGCGGTGTCCGCCGGGCTGGTCCGCCGGTTCCTCCGCGGGCTGGGGGGACTCCAGGACGACGTGGGCGTTGGTGCCGCTCACGCCGAACGACGAGACTCCCGCACGGCGGGGGCCGTCCTGGTCCGGCCATGCGCGGGGCTCGGTCAGCAGCCGTAGCGGGCCCGACGTCCAGTCGACGTGCGGGGTGGGCTCGGTCACGTGCAGGGTGCGCGGCAGGGTGCCGTGCCGCATGGCCAGCACCATCTTGATCACACCGGCGACACCGGCGGCGGCCTGGGTGTGGCCGATGTTGGACTTCACCGAGCCGAGCCACAGTGGCCGGTCGGTGTCGCGGTCCTGTCCGTAGGCGGCCAGCAGGGCTTCGGCCTCGATCGGGTCGCCGAGCACCGTCCCGGTGCCGTGCGCCTCGATCGCGTCCACCGCGGACGCCGTGAGTCCCGCGTTCGCCAACGCCTGCCGGATCACTCGCTGTTGGGAGGGGCCGTTGGGCGCGGTGAGGCCGTTGGACGCGCCGTCCTGGTTGACGGCGGAGCCGCGTACGACCGCGAGGACGGTGTGGCCGTTGCGGCGGGCGTCGCTCAGCCGCTCCACCAGCAGCAGCCCGGCCCCTTCGCCCCAGCCCGTGCCGTCGGCGGCGGCCGAGAAGGCCTTGCAGCGGCCGTCGGTGGCGAGCCCCTGCTGTCGGGAGAAGTCGACGAAGGCGCCCGGTGTGGACATCACCGTGACACCGCCGGCCAGCGCCAGGTCGCACTCGCCCGCCCGCAGCGCCTGCGCGGCGAGGTGCAGCGCGACCAGGGAGGACGAGCACGCCGTGTCGACCGTCACCGCCGGGCCCTCCAGGCCCAGGACGTACGCCAGCCGGCCGGAGACCACGCTGGCCGCGTTGCCCGTGACCAGGTGTCCCTCGACGTCGGTGCCGGTGGCGGCCAGCAGGGCCGGGTAGTCCTGCCCGTTGGAGCCGACGAACACGCCGGTGCGCGAGCCGCGCAGCGAGTGCGGGTCGATGCCGGACCGTTCGCACGCCTCCCAGCCCGTCTCCAGCAGCAGCCGCTGCTGGGGGTCCATGGCGAGGGCCTCCCGGGGGGAGATCCCGAAGAAGCCGGCGTCGAAGCCGGCGGCGTCCCACAGGAACGCGCCCCGCCCGGTGGCCGACGCGCCGGAGGCGAGGAGCGCGCCGGTGTCCCAGCCCCGGTCGGGCGGGAAGTCGGCCACGGCGTCCCGCTCCTCGGTCAGCAGTTCCCAGAACTGTTCCGGTGAGGTCACGCCGCCGGGGAACCGGCAGGCCATGCCCACGATCACGACGGCGTCGTCGGTGCTGTCGGCGGCCCGGACGGCGAGCGGCCCGCCGGGGGCGGCCGTCCGGCCGGCGAGGCGGTCGGCGAGGTGGCTGCCGAGCTGTCCGGGGGTGGGGTGGTCGAAGACGAGTCCGGCGGGCAGTCCGAGGCCGGTGAGGCGGGTGAGCCGGTTGCGGAGTTCGACGGCCGTGAGGGAGTCGAAGCCGAGCTCGCGGAAGGTGCGGGTGGCGGGAAGCGCGTCCGCCGAGGCGTGACCGAGGATCAACGCGGCCTCGACGCACAGCAGTTCGGTGACGGTGGCGGCGAGGTCGCGTCCCCTCAGGCCGGCCAGGCGGGGCCGCCAGGGCGGGTCGCCGGGACCGGTGTCCGAGGTCTCGGCCGCGGGCGAGGAGGGCAGGAGGCCGGCGAGCAGCGGGGCGGGGCGGACGGCGGTGAAGGAGGCGCCGAAGCGGGCCCAGTCGATGTCGGCGACGATGACGGCTGCGTGGTCGCCGGTCGCCAGCCGGCCGAGTGCGTGCAGGCCGGCCTCGGGGGACAGCGGGGCGAGCCCGCCGCGCCGCAGCCGTGCCTCCACCTTCTCGCGGCCGGCCGCGAGACCTGCCTCGGCCCACGGGCCCCAGGCCAGGGAGACGGCGGGCAGTCCGAGACCGCGCCGGTGCTCCGCGAGTCCGTCCAGGAAGCTGTTGGCGGCGGCGTAGTTGGCCTGGCCGGCGGCGCCCACCGACCCGGCGAGCGAGCCGAACAGCACGAACGCCGACAGGTCCAGGTCGCGGGTCAGGTCGTGCAGATGCAGGGCGCCGAGGGCTTTGGCCCGCCACGCCTCGTCGAACCGGGCCGGGGTGAGGGCCTCCAGGACCCCGTCGTCGAGCGTGCCCGCCGCGTGGACGACGGCGGTGAGCGGGCAGCTCTCGGGGATCGCGGCGATGACGTCCTGGAGCGCCGCGCGGTCGGCGACGTCGCAGGCCGCCACGGAGACGGGGATCCCGAGGCCCGCGACCAGTTCGGCCGCACCGGGCGTGTCCATGCCCCGGCGGCCGAGCAGCACCAGCCGCTGGGCGCCGTGGTCGGCGAGCCACCGGGCCACGGACGCGCCGAGTCCGCCGAGTCCGCCGGTGACCAGCACGGTGCCGGACGGGGTCCACTCGGCGCCTTGCGCCCGCATGGGCGCCAGGCGGCGGGCGAACAGGCCCGAGGGCCGTACGGCGATCTGGTCCTCGGCGCGTTGACGCAGGGCCGCGCAGAGCAGGCCGGCGGTGCGGTCGTCGAGTTCCCGCGGCAGGTCGAGGAGTCCGCCCCAGCGTTCCGGGCACTCCAGGGCGGCCACCCGGCCCAGCCCCCACAGCGCGCTCTGCGCGGGCTCCGTCAGCCGGTCCTCGCGGCCGGTCGACACCGCGCCGCTCGTCGCGCACCACAGCGGCGCCTCGATCCCGGCGTCCCCGAGCGCCTGGATCAGGGCGAGGGTGGCGACGGGGCCGTCCGGCCGGGTCCGCGGCGACTCGGAGGCGAGGGCGAGCAGGGAGAGCACCCCCGTCGCCGACGTGCCCTCGGTCTCCTGGGCGAGCGTGCGCGCGTACCGGTCGCGGTCCGGGTCGCGCTCGTCGAGGCGTACGACGACGAGGCGGGCGGTGGTGCGCAGCGCGGCCAGGACCGGCGTGTCGTCGGGGGTGCCGTGCGGGACGACGGCCAGCCAGTCGCCGAGTGCGCCGGGCACGACGGCCGGGCGCCGCACAGGCTGCCAACGGGCCCGCAGGCACCGGCTGTCCAGCGCTGCGGCCGCCTGGCGCCGGCGGCGGAGGGCGGCCAGCGCGGGCAGGACACGGTCGGCGGGCTGTGCGCCGTCGAGGCCGAGCGGTTGCAGGAGGCCGTCGAGGCCGGTGCTCTCCACGGCCTCCCACAGCGTGTCGCCGACGGGGTCGCCGCCGGTCGCGGGGGCGGCGGTCATCCAGTACCGCTGCCGCTGGAAGGGGTACGACGGCAGGTCGACGCGCGTCGGTGCGTCGCCGCCGCAGCAGGCGGCCCGGTCCAGGGGGACCCCGTGGACGAACATCCCGCCCAGCGCGGCGGCCAGGGCGCCGTGGTCGGGCCGGTCGGCGCGCAGCAGCGGGACGGTGACGAAGGGGACCGTGTCGGGGTCGTCCCGGGTGTCGGCGGCGAGCGCGGACAGCACCCCGTCCGGCCCGGCCTCCACCAGCACGCGGACGCCGCGCTCCCGCAGGGTGGCGAGCACGTCGGCGAAGCGCACGGTCTCGCGGACGTGGCGGACCCAGTGCTCGGGGTCGGTGAGCTGCCCGGGCGCGGCGAGGCGGCCGGTGAGAGCGGAGACGACCGGGACGGTGGGCTCCGCGTAGGTCAGTCGGGCGGCGACGCGCCGGAAGTCCTCCAGCACGGGTTCCGTCAGGGGCGAGTGGAAGGCGTGCGAGACGCCCAGCCGTTTGACCTTCACGTCCTGGGCCTTCCAGTGCGCCGTCAGGTCGTCGATCACGCCCGCCGCGCCGGAGATCACCACCGCGCGAGGGCCGTTGACGGCGGCGACACCGACGCGTGCGCCGTCGGCGTCGTGCTCCTGGAGCGTCTTGCGGACGGCGTCCTCGGTCTCCTGGACCGCCAGCATGGCCCCGCCGGGGGGCAGGGCGCTCATCAGGCGGGCGCGGGCGGCGACCAGGGCGGCCGCGTCCGGCAGGGACCACACTCCGGCCAGGTGGGCGGCGGTCAGTTCGCCGATCGAGTGGCCCGCGAGCGCGGCGGGGGTCACCCCCCACGACTCCAGCAGCCGGTACAGGCCGACTTCCAGGGCGAACAGGACGGGCTGGGTGTAGCCGGTGTCGTCGACGAGCGCGGCGTCGGGCGTGCCGGGCGCGGCGAGCAGCACCTCGCGCAGCGGACGGTCGAGGAGGCCGTCGAAGGCCTCGCACACCTCGTCCACCGCCGCCCGGAACACCGGCCGGCTGCGGTACGCCTCCCGGGCGGCGCCGGCGCGCTGGCTGCCCTGGCCGGGGAAGACGACGGCGGTGCCGCCCTCGACCGGGGCGCCGGTGACGACGCCGGCCGCGGGCTCCCCGGCCGCGAACGCCCGCAGTGCGGTGGTCAGGGAGCCGCGGTCGTCGGCGACGAAGGCCGCGCGGTCCTCCCAGGCGGCGCGGGAGGTGGCCAGCGAGTAGGCCACGTCGGCGAGACGGTCGTCGCCTGTCTCTACCCGGTCGGCGAGCCGTTCGGCCTGGGCGCGGAGGGCGTCCGTCCCCCGGGCCGACAGCAGGTAGGGCGCGAGTGGGGCGACGGCCTGTTCGTCGGCGCCGTCCGGGACCTGCCCGGCCTGAGGGGTCTGCCCTGTGCCGGGGACCTGCGTGGAGTCGGGGACCTGCCCGGAGCCGGACGGGTCCGGTTCGTCCGGGAGGTCGGGGGCCTGTTCCAGGACGACGTGGGCATTGGTGCCGCTGATGCCGAAGGAGGAGACGGCCGCGCGGCGGGGGCGGTCCGTGTCCGGCCAGGGGGTGGCGTGGGTCAGCACCTCGACGGCGCCCGTCGTCCAGTCCACGGCCTCGGTGGGCCGGTCGACGTGGAGGGTGCGGGGGGCGATGCCGCTCCGGAGCGCCATGACGGTCTTGATGACGCCGACGACGCCGGCGGCGGCCTGGGTGTGACCGATGTTGGACTTCACCGAGCCCAGCAGCGCGGGCCGTTCGGGGTCGCGGCCCTGGCCGTAGGTGGCGAGGAGCGCCTGGGCCTCGATGGGGTCGCCGAGGGCCGTGCCGGTGCCGTGGGCCTCGATGACGTCGACCTGGTCGGGGGCGAGCCGCGCGTTGGCCAGGGCCTGGCGGATCACGCGTTCCTGGGAGGGGCCGTTGGGGGCGGTGAGGCCGTTGCTGGCGCCGTCCTGGTTGACGGCCGAACCCCGGACCACGGCGAGGACGCGGTGGCCGAGCCGCTGGGCGTCGGACAGCCGCTCCAGCAGGAGCATGCCGACGCCTTCGGAGCTGCCGAACCCGTCGGCGGTGGCGGCGAAGGCCTTGCAGCGGCCGTCGGAGGCGAGCCCGCCCTGCTTGTTCAGCTCGGTGACGGTGCTGAGGCCGGTCATGACGGTCACCCCGCCGGTCAGCGCCATCGCGCACTCCTGGTCGCGCAGCGCCTGCACGGCCAGGTGCAGGGCGACCAGCGACGACGAGCAGGCCGTGTCCACGCTCACGGCGGGCCCTTCCAGCCCGAAGGTGTAGGCGATGCGGCCGGAGGCGGCGGAGGTGACGTTGCCCGTGAGCAGATAGCCCTCCACGCCTTCGGGCAGGGGGTGGACGCCCGAGGTGTAGCCGCTGTAGGCGGCTCCGAGGAAGACTCCGGTGCGGCTGCCGCGCAGCGTGTGCGGGTCGATGCCGGCGTGTTCGAGCGCCTCCCAGGACGTCTCCAGGACCAGTCGCTGCTGGGGGTCCATGGCGAGGGCCTCGCGGGGGGAGATGTTGAAGAAGCCCGCGTCGAACTCGCCCGCGTCGTGCAGGAACCCGCCGGCGCCGTCGAGGTCGGCGACGGGCCAGCCCCGGTCGGTGGGGAACGGGCCCATGGCGTCCCGCTCGTCGAGGACCAGCTGCCACAGCTCCTCGGGGCCGCCCACCCCGCCCGGGAGCCGGCAGGCCATGCCGACGACGGCCACGGGCTCGCTCGCGGCCTCCTCGACCTGGCGCAGCCGCTGCCTGCTGCGTCGCAGGTCGGCGGTGACCCGCTTGAGGTAGTCGCGGAGCTTGTCCTCGTTCTCCATGTGCTTCACCTATCGAGAGGTCGGGCCCGTGCGCCCGACGTGTCGGCGGAGGGCGGGGGCGGGGCGGTTCTAGGAGAGGCCGAACTCTTCGTCGATCAGGTGGAACAGGTCGTCGTCGCTGGCGGTGTCGATGGCCCGGCCGTCGGCGTCGGCCGACGCGGCCTCCTGGCCGCGCAGGTCGCGCCAGCGCGACACCAGGGCTTCCAGGCGGGCGGTCACGGTCTCGTCGCCGGCGGATTCCCGGCCGAGGCCGGCGAGGGCGCTTTCCAGGGCGTCGATCTCCTTCAGCACGGGTGCGGTGGGGTCGTCCTGTCCGTCGTCCTCGCCGGTCAGGCCGAGCGCGGTGCGCAGGTGCCGGGCGAGCGCGGCCGGGGTCGGGTGGTCGAAGACCAGCGTGGCGGGCAGCCTGGCGCCGGCCGCGGCGGCCAGCCGGTTGCGCAGTTCGACGGCGGTCAGCGAGTCGAAGCCCAGGTCCTTGAAGGGCCGTTCGGGCCTGATCTCGTCGCCCGATCCGTGGCCGAGGACCCGGGCGATGTGCTCGCGCACGAGGTCGAGCAGGGCCCGGTCGCGGTCGGCGGGGGCCAGGTCGGCGAGCCGCTCGGCGAGCGGGCGTTCGCCGTGGCTCGGCTCGTCGTGCCGCGCGGCCCGGCGCACCGGGGTGCGGACCAGGCCCCGCAGCAGCGGGGACAGGGTTCCGGAGGCCGCTTGGGCGCGCAGTACCGCCGGGTCGAACGGCACCGGGACCAGCAGCGGTTCCGGCCTGTTCAGGGCGGTGTCGAACAGGGCCAGGCCCTCGTCGGTGGCGAGGGTGAGGGTGCCGCCTCGGGCGACCCGGTCGCGGTCGGAGCGGCTGAGGTTGCCGGTCATGTCGCTGTCCTGCTCCCACAGGCCCCAGGCCAGCGAGGCGCCGGGCAGGCCGAGGGCGCGACGGTGCGCGGCCAGGCCGTCCAGGAACGCGTTGGCGGCGGCGTAGTTGGCCTGTCCGGCGGCGCCGAAGGTCGAGGCGGCCGAGGAGTACAGGACGAACGACGCCAGGTCCAGGTGCGCGGTGAGCTCGTGCAGCCGCCAGGCCGCGTCCGCCTTGGGGCGCAGCACGGCATCGAGCCGTTCGCCGGTCAGGGAGCCGAGTACGCCGTCGTCGAGGACTCCGGCGGCGTGGACGACGGCGGTCAGCGGGTGCTCGGCGGGCACGGCCGCGAGCGCCGCCGCGAGCTGGTCGCGGTCGGAGACGTCGCACGCGGTGACCGTCACCTGCGCGCCGTGCGCGGCGAGTTCGGCGCGCAGGTCGTCCATGCCGGGCGCGTCGGGGCCGCGCCGGCTGAGCAGCGTCAGCCTGCGGGCGCCGTGGCGTGTGACGAGGTGCCGGGCGAGCAGCCCGCCGAGGGCGCCGCCGGCCCCGGTGATCAGCACCGTGCCGTCCGGGTCGGGGGCGGTGGGCAGGGTGAGGACGACCTTGCCGATGTGCCGGGCCTGGCTGATGTGCCGGAAGGCGTCGCGGGCCTGGCGGACGTCCCAGGCGCGCAGCGGCAGCGGGTCGAGGGCGCCCTTCTTGAACAGGGCGAGCAGTTCGCGCAGTTGTTCACGATGCCGCTCGGGTCCGGCGTCTCGGAGGTCGAACGCCCGGTAGGCGACCTCGGGATGGTCCTGGGCGATCGTCTCGGACTGCCGGATGTCGCTCTTGCCCATTTCAAGGAACCGGCCGCCGCGCGGCAGCAGGGCCAGGGAGGCGTCGACGAACTCTCCGGCCAGCGAGTTGAGGACGACGTCCATGCCGCGTCCGCCGCTGGTGGCGAGGAACTTGGCGGCGAAGCCGGTGTCGCGGGAGGAGGCGATGTGGTCGTCGTCCAGGCCGAGTTCGCGCAGCGTGTCCCACTTGGCGGGGCCGGCGGTGGCGTACACCTCGGCGCCCAGGTGGCGGGCGAGCTGGATGGCCGCCATGCCGACGCCGCCGGTTCCGGCGTGGACCAGGACGGCCTCGCCGGGCCGGAGCGCGGCCAGGTCGGTCAGCCCGAACAGGGCGGTGAGGAACACGATGGGCACCGACGCGGCCCGGGCGTGGGTCCAGTCGCGGGGCACGCGGGCCAGCTGGCGGTGGTCGGCGACGGCGAGCGGTCCGAAGCCGCCCGCGACGACGCCGAACACCCGGTCGCCGGGGGCGAACCGGCGCACGCCGGGCCCGGTGGCCACGACGACGCCGGAGGCCTCGCCGCCCAGCGGGGTGGGCGGGCCGCTGGGCAGCCCCAGCGCCATGAGCACGTCGCGGAAGTTGACGCCCGCGGCGTGCACGGCGATGCGGACCTCGCCGCGGCGCAGCGGGGCGTCGCCGTCCTCGACGGGCTGCAGGGCGAGTCCGTCCAGGGTGTGGTCCGGGGCGGCGGTGAGCCGCCACGCGGTGGTGTCCTCGGGTACGGCGAGGAGGTCGCCGGACGTGGCGTGGGCGAGGGCCGGTGCGAGGAGTTCGCCCGCGCGCAGGGCGAGTTGGGGTTCGTCGCCGTGCAGGGCGGCGAGCAGTTCGCCGGTTCCGGCGGGCCGGGCCGGGTCGAGGTCGATCAGCCTCAGGCGCAGCGGGTTCTCCGACTGGGCGGAGCGGACCAGGCCCCACAGGGCGGCGGCGGCCGGGTCCGGCGCCGTGTCCTGCGGGCCGGTGGCGAGCGCCCCGGAGGTGACCAGGACCAGCGTGGTGTCGGCGAGCCGGTCGTCGGACAGCCACTGCTGGAGGGTGTCCAGCAGCTCCCTGCCCGCCGTGTGGGCGCGGGTCGCGGGATCGGCGCCGACCGGGCCGGTGGCCGGCTGGAGGACGACGATGCCGGCCGCCGGTCCGCCGTCGGCGCACAGGGCGTCCCGGTCGGCGTGGCAGGTGACCGTCGCGTCGGTCGCGGCCAGCAGGGCGGCGAGGCCGAGCGGGTCGGAGCCGAGCAGGCCGACGGCCACGGCCGTGGGCGTCGCCTCGGCCGTCACGGGCGTCCATCCCATGCGGTACAGCGAGCGGACGGTGTCGTCCGCGGCGGACGCCGCGGTCAGGAGCTCGGGTGCGATGGCGCGCAGGATCAGCGACTCGGCGGTGGCGACGGCGGCGCCGGTGGTGTCGTACGCCTGGAGGGTGACGGTGTCGGGGCCCGCGGGGGCGAGCCGCACGCGCAGGGCGGTGGCGCCCGTCGCGAGGAGGGTCATGCCGGTCCAGGCGAAGGGAAGCAGGGCGCGGGGCCCGCCGGAGGGGTCGACGAGGCCGGTGCGCTCGTCGAGGCAGATGGTGTGCAGGGCCGCGTCGAGCAGTGCCGGGTGCAGTCCGTACGCGGTGGCCGACTCGCGGTGCTCGTCGTCCAGGGCGACCTCGGCGAACACCTCCTCGCCGCGCCTCCACACCGCCCGCAGGCCCTGGAACGACGGCCCGTAGCCGTAGCCCCGGCCGGAGAGTTCCTCGTACAGGCCGGTGACGTCGACCGGTTCGGCCCCGGTGGGGGGCCAGGCGGTGTCGCCGAGTCCGGGTACGGCGGTGACCTGGGCGGGGGCCAGCGACCCGGCGGCGTGCCGGGTCCATACGGGCCGGCCGTCCGGGTCGGTGGCGTCGGGGCGGGCGGAGTGCACCTCCAGGGTCCTGCGGCCGTCCGGGTCCGGGGCGCCGACGGCGATCTGGAGGCGTGCCGTGCCGCGGTCGGGCAGTACCAGCGGGGTGTGCAGGGTCAGTTCCTCGACGGTGCCGCAGCCCGCCTGGTCACCGGCGTGGCCTGCCAGTTCGAGGAAGGCGGTGCCGGGCAGCAGCACCGATCCCATGATCCGGTGGTCGGCGATCCAGGGGTGTCCGTCGGCGGTGAGGCGCGCGGTGAAGAGCAGCCCGCCGTCGGGGAGTTCGACGGCTGCGCCGAGCATCGGGTGGTCCCCGGGGCGCAGTCCGGCCGCCGTCATGTCGCCGCCGAGGGCGACGGCGGACGGCTGCGGCCAGTACCGCCTGCGCTGGAAGGCGTAGGTCGGCAGGTCGACGTGCCCGGCGTCGGTCGCCGGGAGCAGGGTCGTCCAGTCCGCCTCGGCGCCGTGCACGAAGGCCTGGGCGAGGGAGGCGAGGAAGCGGTCGGCGCCGCCGTGGTCGCGGCGCAGGGTGGCGACGGCGACGGCGCCGGTCGGGTCGGCGTCGAGGGTGTCCTGGACGGCCGCGATGAGCACCGGGTGCGGGCTGATCTCGACGAAGACCTTGTGGCCGGCGTCGGCGAGGCGGCGTACGGCGTCGTGCAGCAGCACCGGGTCGCGCAGGTTGTCGTACCAGTAGGCGGCGTCGAGTTCCGTGCCGTCGATCCAGTCGCCGGTGTGCGTGGACAGCATCGGCACGTCGGCGGCGCGGGGGCGGAGGGGGGCCAGCGCCGACAGGATGCCGGGGCGCAGCACCTCCACGCCGGCCGAGTGGGAGGCGTAGTCCACGGCGACCTTGCGGGCCTGGACGCCTCGCTCGGCGCAGTGGGCGAGGAAGTCCTCCAGAGCGCGGGTCTCGCCGGAGACCACGACGGACTCCGGCCCGTTGACGGCCGCGACTCCCACGGCGCCGCCGAGGCCGTCCAGCAGTTCCCGCACCCGGGGCTCGGACGCGGACACGGAGGCCATGCCGCCTGTTCCGGCCAGCCGCAGGATCGCCCGGGCGCGCAGCGCCACGACGCGGGCGCCGTCGTCCAGGGAGAGCGCGCCCGCCACGCAGGCGGCGGCGATCTCGCCCTGCGAGTGTCCCACCACGGCGGCCGGGCGCACGCCCGTCGAGCGCCACAGCGCGGCCAGCGCGACCATCACCGCCCACAGCACCGGCTGGACCACGTCCACCCGGGCCAGTTCGGCGCCGTCGCCGGTGAGGACGGCGGTCAGCGACCAGTCGACGTACGGCGCGAGGGCCGCCTCGCAGTCGGCGATCGCCGCCGCGAACACCGGGCTGGCGGCGAGCAGTTCGCGGGCCATGCCGGCCCACTGCGCGCCCTGGCCGGGGAAGACGAACACCACGCCGGTCCCGGCGACGGTACCGGTGGCGCCCTCGTCGATCTCGGCGCCCTGGGCCAACGACCGGGCGTGTGCGGTCAGTTCGGTCAGGCCATCGCCGAGGAGCACGGCGCGCTCGGCGAACCGGGTCCGTCCCGCGGCCAGCACGCGGGCCACGGCCCGCGGATCGGCGTCGACCGCGGTGGCGGCGAACTCGCTGAGCCTGGCGGCCTGTTCGGCGAGAGCCTCGCGGGTGCGGCCGGTGACGATCCACGGCAGCGGGGCGCGACCGGCCGCGAACGGCGGCAGGGGGTCGGCGGCAGCGGGTCGCGCCGTGACGTCGGGGGCCTGTTCGAGGATGGTGTGGGCGTTGGTGCCGCTGACGCCGAAGGAGGACACCGCCGCGCGTCGCGGACGCTGCGCCCGCGGCCACTCCCGCGCCTCGGTGAGGAGCTCCACGGCGCCCGCCGTCCAGTCCACGTGCGGAGACGGCTCGTCGACGTGGAGGGTCTGCGGGAGCACGCCGTGGCGCATCGCCATGACCATCTTGATGACGCCGGCGACACCGGCGGCGGCCTGGGTGTGGCCGATGTTGGACTTCACCGAGCCCAGCAGCAGGGGCCGTTCGGGCTCTCGGTCCTTGCCGTACGTGGCGAGCAGGGCCTGTGCCTCGATCGGGTCGCCGAGCGAGGTGCCCGTGCCGTGCGCCTCCACCGCGTCGACGTCGGCGGGGGTCAGGTCCGCACTGGCCAGGGCCTGCCGGATCACGCGCTGCTGCGACGGACCGTTCGGCGCCGTGAGGCCGTTGCTGGCGCCGTCCTGGTTGACGGCGGAGCCACGGACCACCGCCAGCACGGGGTGGCCGTCACGCAGGGCGTCGCTCAGCCGCTCCACGAGCAGCAGGCCGACGCCCTCGCCCCAGCCGGTGCCGTCGGCCGCCGCGGCGAAGGCCTTGCAGCGGCCGTCCGTCGCGAGCCCGCGCTGCCGGGAGAACTCCACGAACGCGCCGGGCGTCGACATGACGGTCACGCCGCCGGCCAGCGCCATGTCGCACTCCCCCGCCCGCAGGGCCTGGGCGGCCAGGTGCAGGGCGACGAGCGAGGAGGAGCAGGCCGTGTCGACGGTGACCGCCGGGCCCTCCAGGCCGAGGACGTAGGAAAGGCGTCCAGAGACCACGCTGGCGGAGCTGCCGGTGCTTCCGTAGCCCTCGGCCAGTTCGGGCGATCCGAGGAACAGGCCCATGTAGTCCTGGCCGTTGGAGCCGACGAACACGCCGGTACGGGAGCCGCGCAGACCGGTCGGGTCGAGTCCGGCGCGTTCGACGGCCTCCCACGCCGTCTCCAGCAGGAGCCGCTGCTGCGGGTCCATGGCGAGGGCCTCGCGCGGGGAGATCGCGAAGAAGTCGGCGTCGAAGAGGCCCGGTTGGGTCAGGAAGCTGCCGGTACGGGCGTAGGAGGTGCCGCGCCGGTCCGGGTCCGGGTCGTACAGCGACTCCAGGTCCCAGCCGCGGTCGGCCGGGAACTCGGTGACGGTGTCCCGGCCGCCGAGCACCAGCTCCCACAGCTGTTCCGGGGTGTCGACGCCGCCGGGGAAGCGGCAGGCCATGCCGACGATCGCGATGGGTTCGTCGTCGGCCGCGCGCACGGCGGGCGGGCCGCCCGCCGTGGCGCCCGCGGCGGTGCCGGACGCCTCGCCGAGGAGTTCGGCGCCCAGGTGGGCGGCGAGGACGGCCGCGGTCGGGTGGTCGAAGACGAGGGTGGCGGGCAGGGCGAGGCCGGTGGCCGTGCCGAGCCGGTTGCGCAGGTCGACCCCGGTGAGCGAGTCGAAGCCCAGGTCCTTGAAGCTGCGGCCGGGTTCGACGGACTCGGCCGAGGCGTGGCCGAGCGCGACGGCCACCTGCGTGCGCACCAGGGTGAGCAGTGCGCGCTCGCGTTCGCCGGGCGTGAGGCCGGCCAGTTCGGTGCGCAGCGCGGTGGCCCGGTCGGCCTCGGCGGCGGCGGTGGCGGCCAGCTCCTCGACGGCCGCACGTGCCTCCGGGATGCGGCTGATCAGCGGGCTGGGCCGGGCGGAGGCCTGGGCGGTGACCAGACGTGCCCAGTCGATGTCGGCGACGGTGAGCACGGTGTCGCCGTGGTCCAGCGCCCGGTGCAGGGCGGCCACGGCCGCCTCGGGCGCCATGGCGGACACTCCGCCGCGCTCCCTGCGGGCGTCGGTCGCGGCGGGGCCGGTCGCCGCCATGCCCGCGCCCGCCCAGGGGCCGAAGGCGACGGCGGTGGCGGGCAGTCCGGCGGCCCTGCGGTGCTGGGCGAGGGCGTCGAGGCCGGCGTTGGCCGCGGCGTAGTTGCCCTGGCCGGCCGCGCCGAGGGTGCCCGCGATCGAGGAGAACAGCACGAACGCGGACAGGTCGAGGTCGCGGGTCAGCTCGTGCAGGTGCCAGGCGGCCTCGGTCTTGGCCGCGCGGACCGTCTTCAGCCGCCGCGGCGTGAGCGCGTCGAGGACACCGTCGTCCAGCACACCGGCGGCGTGTACCACGGCGGTCGGCGGGCGGCGGTCCGCCGCCATGCCGTCGAGCAGCGCGGCCAGCGCCGTACGGTCACCCGTGTCGCAGGCCACCACCACGGGTTCGGCGCCGGACGCCGCGAGTTCGGCGCACAGCTTCGCCGCGCCCGGGGCGGCCGGGCCGCTGCGGCTGGCCAGCACCACCCGGTCGGCGCCGTTCGCGGCCAGCCAGCGGGCGACATGCCCGCCGAGGGCGCCGGTGCCGCCGGTGACCAGGACCGTGCCGGAGGGCTTCCAGGGCGCCGTGTCCTCGGCCGCGTCGATCGGCGCGCGTTCCAGGCGGGCGCCGTAGGCGGCGGAGGGACGCAGCGCGACCTGGTCCTCCACGATGTCGCCGCCGTCGCTCCGGGCGAGCACCGCGCAGAGCCGGTCGACGACCGTTTCGTCGGGCCGGGCGGGCAGGTCGACGAGACCGCCCCACCGCTCCGGGTGTTCGAGGGCGGCGACGCGGCCGAGGCCCCACAGTTCGGCCTGGCGCGGCCGGGCGGGCGCGTTCTCCGCACCGGCCGCCACGGCGCCTTCGGTGGCGCACCACAGCGGGGCCGTGACGCCGGCGTCGCCGAGCGCCTGGAGCAGGACCAGGGCCAGGGTCGTGGCGACCGTGTCGCCGTCGTCGTCCGGGCCGACGGGCAGGGCCAGCACGCCGGTGGGCTGCGGGCCGTCCTGCGCCGTGCGGCGCAGCAGTTCCGCGAGGTCGTCGCGCTCGACGCCGGGTGCGGCCGCGACGAGGCGTACGTCGGCCCCGCGGGCGGTCAGCGCGGCCGGCACCGTGTCCGAGGCGGAGCCTCCGGCGGGGGCGACGACCCACCAGGTGCCGGTGAGGGAGGCGGCGGAGGTCAGGACGAGGGGCTGCCACCGGATGCGGTAGCGCCAGTTGTCGGTCAGCTGCCGCTGCCGGCCGTCGCGCCGCCACGCCGTGAGCGCGGGAAGGACGTCCCCGAGCGCGTCGGTGTCGTCCAGGCGCAGGGCCGCCGCGACGGAGTCCAGGTCCTCGCGTTCGACGGCCTCCCAGAACCGGGCGTCCACCGTGTCGGTCTCGGGGACCGGGGCGCCGAGCGGCCGTGCCTGCTCGGGCCAGTACCGCTCGCGCTGGAAGGCGTACGTCGGCAGATCCACCCGCCGTGCGCCGGACCCGGCGAACAGCGCCGCCCAGTTCACCGCCGTACCCCTGACGAACGCACCGGCGACTGCGGCGAGCAGCGACTCGGCTTCCGGCCGTCCCGCCCGCAGCGAGGCCACTGCGGAACCCGCCGGGGCCTGGGCCGACAGCACCGCGCCGGGACCCACCTCGACGAAGGTCACCACGCGCTGGGCGCTCAGCGTCTCGATCCCGTCGGCGAAGCGGACGGCTTCGCGGACGTGGCGGACCCAGTAGTCCGGCGAGCACAGCTCCTCGGCCCTCGCGACCTCGCCGGTCAGGTTGGAGACGACCGGGATGCGCGGAGCCTCGTACGACAACCCCTCGGCCACCGCACGGAAGTCGTCCAGCATCGGGTCCATCAACGGCGAGTGGAACGCGTGACTGACCGTCAACCGCTTGACCCGCAGGCCCTCTTCACGCCAGCGCGTCTCCCACTCGGCGACGGCGTCGGCCGCACCGGAGACGACCACCGACGAGACGCTGTTGACGGCCGCGATCACGACCCGCTCGTCCAGCAGCGGCAGCACGTCCGCCTCGGACGCCTCCACCGCCAGCATCGCACCGCCCTCCGGCAGCGCACCCATCAACCGCCCACGCGCCGCCACCAGCGCGCACGCGTCCTCCAGCGACCACACCCCCGCCGCATACGCGGCAGCGACCTCGCCGATCGAGTGACCGGCCACGAAATCGGGCGTGACGCCCCACGACTCCAGCAACCGGAACAACGCCACCTCGACCGCGAACAACGCCGGCTGCGTGTACTCGGTCCGGTCGATCAGACCGGCCTCGTCCTCGGCCTCGGCGAACAGCACGCCCTTCAACGACCGCTCCAGCAGTCCGTCGAAGTGCGCGCAGACCTCGTCGAGAGCGTCGGCGAAGGCAGGGTGGGCGTCGTACAACTCGCGCCCCACGCCGGCTCGTTGGCTGCCCTGTCCGGAGAACAGGAACGCCGTGCGTCCCTCGGTCTCTGTGCCGCGCACCACATCCGGTGCCTCACCGCCTCGTGCTACCGCTGTCAGACCGCGCTCCAGCGCGGCGCGGTCGGCGCCGAACACCACCGCACGATGATCGAACGTAGAGCGGCCGTGGGCGAGCGAGTACCCCACATCGACCGCAGTGGCCCCCGGATCCACCCCTATCCGTTCCGCCAGGCGGGCGGCCTGGTCCCGGAGGGCCTCCGCGCCGCGCCCGGACACGACCCACGGCACGACGCCGGTCGGCTTGGTGGCGGCGGTGTCGCGGGCGTCCTCGGCGGCGGGGGGCTGTTCGACGATCACGTGCGCGTTGGTCCCGCTGATGCCGAAGGCCGACACGCCGGCCCGGCGCGGAGCCTCGCTCCGCGGCCATTGCTCGGCCTCGGTCAGCAGCCGGACCGCTCCTGCCGACCAGTCGACGTGCGAGGTGGGCTCGGACACGTGCAGGGTGCGGGGCAGGACGCCGTGGCGCATCGCCATGACCATCTTGATGACGCCGGCGACACCGGCGGCGGCCTGGGTGTGACCGATGTTGGACTTCACCGA
>NZ_JAHHIU010000208.1 GCF_024539815.1 Streptomyces hayashii | reverse complement strand
TGGTGCTGGTGGATCTCCTTCGCCAGGACCGTAACCCTGGCATCAGGGACTCCACAAATCTCAGTGCAGCTCAAGGTGACGGTCCACTGCGGTACGGCCACCCATTCGGCGAGCGGAGCGCTGCGCAGGGTGTCTGTGGGCGGGGTGATGACGGGGTTGGTGCCGGAGTCTCCGAGGTTGACGGTGTCGGAGTACTGCTGGCTGAGGACCCAGGTGGCGGGGTCGTCGCCGCTGACGGACACCGGCACGATGTTTTCGATGCTGCTCACGTAGTCCACTCGGCGGGAGCCGTCGTAGGCGAAGCCGAGGACCCACAGATCGAATGTCAGGTGGCCGAGAATCTCCCCGTTGGCCCTCTTGAGAGTCAGGTTGACAGGCTGGTGCACGCAGGTCTCGAAGCGGCTCTTGACCCAGCCAGTCTGCGAGTTGGCCTCGGGATGGTCGGCGCATTCGGTGCGGAGGTCATCGGCCTCGGCAGCCAGCGCGGCAGTCGTCGGCTGCCGCAGCGGCGCGGCCGTCGCCGCTTCTGCTGTCGACGTCGGTCCCAGGATCGCCACGAGGGTGGCGAAGGCGGCCAGTACCGTGGTGATCGGTCTTGGCCCGTGGGCGAGGCCAGATATTCGGCCCGCAGACCGGGAAGTGACGCGACGGTTTGTGCGGAGTCGTATCAGCTGCACATCGTCCCCCAGCAGGCGTCGAGGAGTCGGCCGGTCACTGCCGAGTAGGTGGCCCGGAAGCCGTGGAACAGGTGACCTCGCTGCTCCAGGCCGTGCGTCGGGGACGAGGAATCGACGGTCCAGACAGCGTCCGTGGCGCCGGAGCCGGCCGCGGAGGGCGGGGTGGCGGTGCTCTTCGCGGCGGTGATGTCCAGTTCCTGGGCGGGGACGTCGAAGGACGCGGCCGCCCGTGCCAGGATCTGCTCGCGGCTGGCGCCGAAGACGGTGGAGGCCGACATCCGGGCTGCGTCCGTGTCCTTGGTCGTCAGCGCGGCTGCGTTGCAACGCTGAACGGTCTGGACGCACTGCGCCAGTCCCGGAACGGTGGTCAGACAGTTGTCCGGGTCCTGCGTCATGCATGCGGCGAGCGCCGTCTGGTCGACCCCGTTGTAGGTCCTGTCCGTCGCCAACGGCGTGGTTCCTGCTGAGGATGGCTGCCCGCCGGGTAGGCCCTGTTCGAGGCCGGCCGAGCCGTCGAGGGATTGCAGCGTCGTCGGTCCTGGCTTGGCCACGGCAAGTTGGGTGAAGGTGGTGTTGTCGGTGAGTTGCATGTCGAAGCAGTAGGGCGCGGTGCTGCCCTGACCGCAGAGGCCGAGGGAAGCGACCTGTGCGGTGTTGGCGGTCGCGGCGCGGTACCAGGTCTTGTTCTCGGCCATGTACTGCACGCGGTTGGCGATCTGCGGAACTGTGAGGTACTGAGGGCCCATCACTTCCAGGCCGATGTCGATCCGGTTCGCGTTGCCCCGTGGTACGGCGAGCTGGTCGGTGGTGGAGCCGACCCAGTTGAAGTCGTAGAGCACGTCCCACTGGTCGGTGTTGTCCTGGCGCAGCACCATGTACGTGTGGTTCGTTCCGTCCGGCGTCGAGGGATTGGTGCCGGCCGTGATGGCTTCCGTGCGACCGCCGCTGTCACCCAGCTCCGTCCACCGCGGGCCGTAGGTGGATGTTGATGCGCCCGTCTTTTCGGCGTAGAGACCGACCTGGACGTAGTTGGCGAAGAGGCCGCCCTCGGTGTTGGGCGTCATCGTGAGGTAGTTGGCCGCAGACACGGTCGTGTCGCCGGTCGAGCCGCTGGTGAACGTGATGGGTGTGTTTCGCCAAGTAGCGAAGGCGCCGATCACCGGTTCTCCCGGCTGAGTGCAGGCGACACCCCAAAAGATGATCGACGCTTCGTGCTCGATCTGACAGCTGGTCGTCGGCGGGCTCGCCGCCGCCGGGGACGCGGTGGTCAGCGGTAGGACAACGGCGGCTATGGCTGCGGACAGGGCAGGAAGCAGTCTTCCTCGCACGCGCAACGCTCCTACATATGATGATCGAATGAGTGGTTGAGGTCCTTTCCGGTACATGCACAGGCCACACACCCGTGTCGAAACCTGGCTGAATCCGTAGGACCGGGTACTTCGGCACCCAGGCGCAGATCGAGCTGCCTGTCCCTTCACAGAGGGTGTGGTGGTTCGCGCTTCGGCCTGCTGAGATGCTGGAACGCACCCCGTCACCGAGGACCTGAGGCATGAGCCCGTAGGCGATCGCCTGAGGTGAAGACATGGGGACGACAAGTGAGCGGGGCTGAAAAGCATTGGGGACGGCTCGGCCGCCCCCCTCCGCCGTTGGTCAGCTCTGGCAACTGCAGTCGCTCGCAGCCTCGCCTCGGCCATCGCCATCGTCCGAGATGCGGTCCTGACACAGCCCCTCTATCTCACGGCCTTCGGGACAAAAATCCGGATCGTTCTGATGGACACCGGAGGACGCTCCTGATCGAGCACCGAGCAATGACCGCCCAGTAGATGACGGTTGGCAGAGCCAGGCCAGCAGCGGTGACGGTAATCGCACCAATCGGCGGCAAGTTGGTGGGTGAAGTCCTTCAGATTTCCCGTGCTCAGCGGCAGCGCCGACAGACCTGAAGCGTGCCGCAAGACAGGTCGAGGTCTTCGGTGAGCAGGGTGCGTACCTAGCACCACACGAGCAACGCGTGGACGGCCGTCAGCGGAATCACGAGATGCTCCGAGCCGGTTTGCACCTGATTCAGCAGTCCAGCGAGCGCGTCTGAGGGCACCGACCTCGGCAGCCGCCGAAGGCGTCGACGTCTTCCGCGCATATCAGCATCGACGTGCGGCGCGACGGCCTCTCGGAGGCTCTGCACTGGTGCCGGGCACCACTGAGATCTTGACCGCGCTGCGGCACCCCGGGGCAGAGTTCCGCGCCGCGAAGCGACCGATAGCGCACACATCGTGCGGTTGTACGAGGAGGACGGCAGCAAGGCCAGAGCTGCTGGGGATCGAGCCGCCGCCTCTCCCATGCGCCGCGACCCGACCGAGTCCGCGCCGCGGCAGCCACAGGGCTCCCGCTACGCATATCCAGTCGGCGGCTGCTGGCACCAGCATGCTATTTTGCATCATGCAAAGCTTGACCAAAGAAGGAGTAAGAACGCAACAACGGGGCCACGGACGCCTTTCGTCGGTCCGTGAACGGCCGGAGGGGAAAACTGTGCGGCCAGTTGGGACACAAGCTCTGCACTCGCCCAGAGCGGCTGTGCGGCCTGTGGCCGTTCCCAAGGTGATGCCGCGCATCGACGAGGCGCGCGTGCCCGGGGCGGGCTTCCGTCGAGGGTCGCGACGCCGTTCCCGCCCCTGAACGAGACCAAAGGATTTCCCACGTTTTGATCCCCATGACGCCCAGTGCCGGGCGACGAATAGGTGGAGGCTCTACCTCATGCTGATTGCCCAGCGTCCGTCATTGACCGAAGAGGTCGTCGACGAATTCCGCTCCCGGTTCGTGATCGAGCCGCTGGAGCCGGGCTTCGGTTACACCCTCGGCAACTCCCTGCGTCGTACGCTCCTCTCCTCGGTCCCGGGTGCGGCGGTCACGTCCATCCGCATCGACGGCGTCCTGCACGAGTTCACCACCGTGCCGGGCGTCAGAGAGGACGTCACCGACCTGATCCTCAACATCAAACAGCTGGTCCTCTCCTCCGACGATGACGAGCCGGTCGTGATGTACCTGCGCAAGCAGGGCCCAGGGCTGGTCACCGCCGCCGACATCGCCCTACGGAGCACTGTCGAGGTGCACAACCCCGACCTCGTCCTGGCCAGACTCAACGGCAAGGGCAAGCTGGAGATGGAGCTCACGGTCGAGCGCGGCCGCGGTTACGTCTCCGCCGTGCAGAACAAGCAGGTGGGCCAGGAGATCGGCCGTATGCCGGTCGACTCCATCTACAGCCCGGTCCTCAAGGTCACGTACAAGGTCGAGGCGACCCGTGTCGAGCAGCGCACCGACTTCGACAAGCTGATCGTCGACGTCGAGACCAAGCAGGCGATGCGTCCCCGTGACGCCATGGCCTCCGCCGGCAAGACCCTGGTCGAGCTGTTCGGTCTGGCCCGTGAGCTGAACATCGACGCTGAGGGCATCGACATGGGCCCGTCCCCGACGGACGCCGCCCTTGCCACCGATCTGGCGCTGCCGATCGAGGAGCTGGAGCTCACCGTCCGGTCGTACAACTGCCTCAAGCGTGAGGGCATCCACTCCGTGGAGGAGTTGGTCGCCCGCTCCGAGGCCGACCTCCTCGATATCCGCAACTTCGGTACGAAGTCCATCGACGAGGTCAAGGCAAAGCTGACCGATATGGGCCTGGCCTTCAAGGACAGCCCCGGAGTCGACCCACTCCCCACCTCCGGCAGCACCGCCTGAGTCCGGGCAGCCGTGCGGCGGCAGTGGCTGGAGAGCAAGCAGTAAGGATCGATCAACGGCTGTGGGAGATGCCCCCGCGATTCTGTCGTGGAGTGCCCCAAGGTCTGTACTCACGGCCAACTCGACGCTCTCCGACGACCGCTCGCACTGCCGTCGGTGGCTACGACTCATGCCCTCCCGACCATCCACCACCTGCACGGCCCAGCCGGATTGCCGAAGTCGCCCCCGATCGAGGGTGGGGAAGCCTCCACGTTCACTGATGGCCTCCACGACTCGTACGGCCACCCACGCCCCGCAGGCCGCCACCGAGGCCCTGCGACCGATCATCGATCTGGCATAGTGCAATCTTTGCTCTAAGCAAGGGTGCTCTTTCCGTTGCGCACCGTACCTGTTGGCGTACCCGCTTTCCGTCCCAGGAGGTCCGATGCCCATTTCCCGTAGCACGATCGGAACCGTCGCTGTCGGCGGGACCCTGACTGTGACCCTCGCCGCCCTGGCATACCCGAGCATGCTCGGCGTCCAGAACGCGTCCACCAACCAGTCCCGCGTGATCGCCAGCACCCAGTGGGGACCGCTCACCGAGGCCGACCGCAACTTCGTGGTCTTCGTCCGTTCCGCAGGACTGTGGGAGGGCCCCTCCGGGCAACTGGCCATGGAGAAGGGGACGACCGCCGCCGTGCGCGACGCCGGCCGACACCTGGTCATCGGGCACGCCGCACTCGACGCCAGCTGCCGCAGGATCGCCCCGGAACTCAACATCACCATTCCCAACCAGCCCACTCCCCAGCAGCAGGGTTTCCTGGAGAAGTTCAAGTCGGACACGGGCAGGCAGTTCGACTCCGACCTGGCCAACATCCTGCGCGTCACGCACGGTTCGATCTTCTCCACGATCGCCAAGATCCGCGCCACCACCGAGAACACCCTCGTCCGTCAACTGGCCGACCAGGCCAACGATGTGGTCCTGGACCACATCGAGATGATGGAGAAGACCGAGCTCGTGAACTTCGACCAGGTCAACAACATGGAGACGAACCCGCCGAAGCTTCCGGCCGGCCAGGTCACACCGCCGGTGCCGCAACCGGGAGCGCCGGTGGTCGCGCTCACGGTGCCCTCCGGGCTGCCGACGGACGGAGTTCCGACCGGCCCGACCGCCGCTCAGTCGCCGTCGCCCACTCCGACGGTCGGATGACCGGCGAAGGAGAGCTACGCACACGCACTCAAGCCGGCCGGTACGTCCTCGGGTCCTGGCCCCTTCCGCGGAGGTGCCGACAGGCAGCTCTCTTCAGCCCGAACCGTGGTGAGGACGAGCGGGCCCGCGAACCGTCGGTGCCGCGGCTGTCGTTTCGGTCGACACGTCAGCTGCTGGTGAGCAGGTGCCGGACGACGTACCCGGCGGAGTCCACCCCGGAACTGCCGCCTTCGACCAGGGCGGCGACGGCGATGCGGGAGCTGTACGCGGTCAGCCAGCCGTTGGTGTGGTCGCCCTCCTCCGCGGTGCCGGTCTTGGCGCCGACGCCGATCAGACCACCGAGGCGTGGTGCGGCGGTACCGCTGGTGGCCACGGTGCGCATCATCGACTGAAGGTAGCCGGCCGTGCGGGCGGAGATGGGCCGGGGCGCTGTGTCCTGGTGCTGTCCGGGCAGGATGACGGGCTGCTTGAAGCCGACACCTCGCACGGTGGCCGCCACGGACGCCATGAACAACGGGGTGGCCGTCACCCGTCCCTGGCCGATGAACTGGGCGGCCTGGTCGCCGCCCTGGACGTCCGCCGGGATACTCGGGTCGGTGGTGGCGACCCCGCCGCCGATGGACCAGCTGCCCATGCCGAAGACGTCGACGGCCTCGTTGTGGAGGGCGGAGGCGTCTCCGTCGTGTACGAGGTAGTGGAAGCCCTCCTTAATGAAGGAGGTGTTGCACGAGACCGTGAACGCCTGGGCGATCGTGGAGCCCGGGTTGGGGCGTACCCCGGAATCGTTGTGGAACAGCTGACTGTTGGCCGTCAGCGAGTCCGTGCACGGACCGGGGCTGTTCGGGGTGAGGCCCGCCTGGTCGAACAGGGCGGCCGAGGTGAGGATCTTGATGGTGGAGCCAGGTGACTTGATGCCGTTGATGGCGATGTCGCCGTCCGCCCCGGTGTGAGCGAGCGCGAGGATGTGGCCGGTCCTCCAGTCGAGCGCGACCGTCCCGGCGGGCTTGCCCTGAAGATGTGTGTCCTTCACCGCGTTCTCGGCCACCTCCTGGAGTGAGGCGTCGATGGTCGTCTTGATGACCGGGGCCTTGCCCTTGGAGAAGACCCGCAACGTCTTGACGCCGGCGCCGGTCGCGTCGACCACCGCGACGCCCGTGCCCGTGGTGCCGCCGGCCGGGGTGGCGTTCTGGCGGATCGTCGCCACGATGTCGTGCAGCGAGGAGAAGCGGGCGAGGTCGGTCCTGCCGTCGCTCGCCACGACCTCAGCCGTGCTCGTGCCCGCGGGAAGGGTGCCCGCGGTGAGCGACTGGTCGTCGCCCAGGCCGGGATAGAGCACCGAGTTGTTCCAGTGCACCGCCAACTGGCCGTTGGTGCTCTGCCGTACGGCCACTGCGCTCGGGTAGGTCCAGGTGCCGCCCGCCACCTTGGCCGTCACGTCGAAGGTGACCTTGGTGGCGCCCGCCGTCACCGTCGAGGGACCCGCAGAGGTGACCTGCCTGAAGGCCAGCGACTTCAGGTGCAGGCCGTTCGCGTATTCTCGCAGCGCCGAAGCGGCCGTGGTCGAGTCGTCGGTGTCGTTCGCCGCCTGGTCGAGGCGCTGCTCGGACCAGCTTTCCAGGAAAGCCTGGGTGAGCTTCACGGCCTTGGCATCCGACGGCGGCTCACTAGACACCGCCGCCGGGTCGAACGCGCGCGCCGCCTTGGTCTCATCGCTGCCCGTCGTCCCGGGAGAGAACGCCTGCACGATGTTGTAGGCACCGATTCCCCCGAGCACGAGCAGCGCCGTACTGGTACCGGCTATGCCGATCTTCACAGCTCTGTTCATGGTGTGGATCGTATGTACGTTTGCACTGTGCAGGTGTTCGATGACCCTGATCGTTACCGGACTGTCAAGACATCCGGCGGGAGAAAGCCGACGAAGCGGGGACGATGAGACGGCCGCACCGACTTCCGCTCCGACGGCATCGCCGCGCAAGAAGGCCGGACCGGTCCGGACAGCGTGGAGATGCTCAGCGAGCAGCACCTTGATCGCGCAGGCAGCGTCAGCAGTCGGCGGGCGGCGTACGAAATCGCTGATGCCGACCGGCAAGCCGCGCAGTCTTCCACCGTCGCCGCACCAGGTCGCCGTTCTCCCGCGCATGGCGAGAAAGGCGGCCGACGCAGCACATCGCGCGGGCGGGGCGCGCTAGCCGACCGTAATGCCCACGGTCCAGAGGACGAGGGCGATCAGCAGCCACCGGACGGCAGGCGAGAGGACGGCACGCGACAAGCGCCGACACACGCCTGCGTCCATTGTGGTCATGGCGGGAACGGGCACGAGCACTTCGAGGGAGCGAATGCACTGGGAACTGGCAGAGCACCGAAATCCACATGAATTCATGACACCGGTGAACGCCTGCCAATGCTGACCCACCTCGGGCGACAGCCCTTCGGATCCCCCTCAGCCTCCCCTCAGGGAAGCCTCAGAGTTCCGCCAAGCCGCGCCACCGCGGCGAGCCCGATGATCGGGTGATCCCGGTCCGCCTCGGCCCGGGACGACATGGAACACCCCTGGCCGACACGCGGCGGCCCTCATCGACGCGGCCTGCCGAGAGACGGAGATTCGATGATCTACAAGAGCAGGTATCCGGATGTCGCGGTCATCGACCGCCCCCTGCATGAACGGATACTCGCCGACGCCGTACGGCGCGGAGAGCGGCCGGCGTTGGTGGACGTGACCGGCGGACGCACGCTGTCCTACGGCGAGTTGGACGGGCTGGTGCGCAAACTCGCGGCGGGACTCGCCGCCGAGGGCCTCCGCAAAGGTGACGTGGTCGCGCTGCACTCACCGAACACGATCCTTTTCCCGGTCGTGCTCTACGCCACCTCCGCCGCGGGTGGAACGGTGACCACGCTGTCGCCGCTGGCCACGCCGGCCGAGATCGCCAAGCAATTGGTCGACTCCGAGGCTCGGCTGATGGTCAGCGTCTCACCCCTCGTCGAGACCGCGCGGGCCGCCGTCGGCCTGGTCCGGCGCCAGACCGGCCGGGACATCGAGGTCCTGGTCTGCGACACGGCCGAGGCCCACCGTCCGGTCCTCGGACTGCTCAGCGACGGCGAAGTGCCCACGCCAGATATCGATCCGGCGGTGGATGTCGCCGTGCTGCCCTATTCGAGCGGTACGACGGGCGTGCCCAAGGGCGTGATGCTGACGCACCGCAGCCTGTGCACCAACCTCGAACAGATAGCGGCCGTGCATCGCCTCGCCGAGGGCGACCGGGTCATCGCGATCCTGCCGTTCTTCCACATCTTCGGGCTGACCGCGCTGCTCAACGGCGCGCTGCTGCGCGGTGCGACCGTGTACGTGCACGCCCGGTTCGACCTCGACGCCTTCCTGACCAGCCTGGAGCGCGACCGGATCACCCACGCGTATGTCGCCCCACCGGTCATGCTGGCGCTGGCGAAGCACCCCGCGGTCGCGAACCTGGACCTCTCGCAGCTGCGGCGGATCATCTGCGCCGCGGCGCCGCTGGACGCAGGAGTGCAGGCGGCGGTGGCCGGCCGGCTGGGTGTGGAGGTCGGGCAGGGATACGGCATGACGGAGCTGTCTCCCGTCTCGCATCTCCATGCCGACGCCGATCTCGACGAACCCGTCGGCAGTGTGGGAGGTCTGCTCCCGTCGACGCGGGCCCGGCTGGTCGACCCGGTCAGCGGGCTGGACGTGGCGCCGGGGGAACCGGGCGAGGTGTGGATCCGGGGACCGCAGGTGATGAAGGGCTACTTCGGCCGCCCTGAGGAAACCGACGCGACGGTCGACGCCGACGGCTGGCTGCACACCGGTGACGTCGGCCGGGTCGACGAGGACGGGAACTGGTTCATCGTCGACCGGGTCAAGGAACTCATCAAGTACAAGGGGTACCAGGTGGCACCGGCCGAGCTCGAGGCGATCCTCGTGGGCCATCCCGGCATCGCCGACGCGGCCGTGGTCGGTGTCCATGACGAGGAAGGCAACGAGGTGCCCAAGGCGTTCGTGGTGCCGGTGTCCGGGGTGCCGATCTCCGCGAACGAGGTGATGGCCCACGTCGCCGGCCAGGTCGCCCCGTACAAGAAGATCCGTCGGGTGCAGTTCATCGAGGAAGTACCGAAGGCGGCCTCGGGCAAGATCCTCCGGCGACTGCTGCGGGAGAGCGGCCCGGTGCGCTCCTGACCGTGCCCTCTCCTTGGTGCGCACGAGTCGTCGTCGAGTCCCCAACTCCCCGGTATCTCCCCTGAATCTCCACGGGATCGAACAAGCGTTGTACAGTCAGCGGCGTGAGCGGCGCCGTTTACCACTTCGGACTGTACGAGCTGGACACAGACCGTCGCCGGCTCAGCCGCGACGGCCGGCAGGTTGTCCTCGAGCCTCGGGCTCTGGCTCTGCTCTGCCATCTCGTGGAGCATCGCGACCGCGTCGTACCCATCAAGGAGCTGCTCGGCGCGATCGGTTGCGAACCCACGACCGGCGAGGCGGCCCTCGCCGGCTGGGTGCGCGCCGCCCTCCACGCGATCGGCGGCGGCGATACCCGACAGCAGTTCATCCGCACGGTAGAGCGACAGGGATTCCAGTTCGTCGCCCCTACGACGGTTCCCTCCCTCGCCGTGACGCCACCGTCCGGCATCCCGGCTGCCACCGCGGGAGCGGAGGCCGACCACGAGGTCATCCGGTTCAGCCGGTCCGCCGACGGCACCCGCATCGCGTACGCGATCACCGGGCACGGCCCTCCGCTGGTGAAGACGGCGAACTGGCTGACGCATCTGGACCTCGACCGGACCACCCCGATGTGGGCCCACTGGTTCGACGGCCTCACTCGCGGTCGCCAGCTCATCCGCTACGACGAACGGGGCTGCGGTCTGTCCGACTGGACCGTGCCCCGTTTCGCCCTCGACGACCTGATCGATGACCTCGACTCCGTGGTCGACGCCGCCGGCCTCGATCGCTTCCCGCTCCTCGGCGTCTCACAGGGCGGCGCGGTGGCGGTCGCCTATGCCGCTCGCCGTCCCGAGCGGGTCAGCCGACTGATCCTCACCTCGGCCTACGCCCGAGGCCAGCAGGTGCGGGCCCGTGACGACGCCGAACGCGATGCCGCCGAGGTCGACCTGAACATCGCCCGCGCCGGATGGCGCTCCCAGGAAAGCAGTTTCCTGCGGTATTTCGCCGCCCAGTTCCTCGCCGACGCCACCCCCGCGGAGTGGGACGCCTTCACCGCCTACCAGCGGCAGACCACCTCGCCCGCCAACGGCCTGCGTTTCCTTGAGGAGTTCGCCCGCATCGACGTCTCCGACGTCGCCCACCAGGTCACTTGCCCGACGCTGATCATCCACGCCCGCCAGGACGCGCGGGTCCCCGTCGCGCAGGCCCTGGAACTGGCCACGCTCATCCCCGACAGCCGACTGGTCCTGCTCGAGAGCCGCAACCATCTGTTCACCGCGGACGACCCCGCCTGGCCCACCTTCCTGACCCACCTCTACACCTTCCTCTCCGAGTGATCCCCGGAACCCTGCAGAGCACTTTGATGCGCCTCGGAGGCAGACCCGCAGTTCTGACACGACGTCCGCGAAGCCGACTCGCGGCTTCGCGGACGCAGGTGATCACATCGGGCCGACGTGGCGCCGGCCCGTGCGAGGAGTGGGCGACTAGCCGATGACGATGTCGCAGTCGGCCCTGCCCCGGGCGGCGATGTCGGCGAAGTCCGCCTGGATGTTGGGGTCGTACGCCGCCGAGCTGATGCTGCGGGTCTTCTTGCCGGGCACCGCCTTCTTACCGGTCGAGTGCGTGACGCCCGCCGCGTCCCACGTCAGGTCACAGGTCCAGTGGAAGGTCCGGACGAGCAGGTGCGAGTTGTGCCCGGTTCCCGCGATCGACCAGTTGCCGTCCGCCTGCACCACGAAGCTGACGCTGCCGCTGACGTCCCGGCTGCTGTCGCTCGTGGCGAACGTGATCGACTGGCTGTCCGCCGCCACCGTCTTGGTGGTGTCGTTGGCCTGCGCCGGAAGCGTGCCCAGCAGCAGGGAGCCCAGCCCGGCCCCGGTCGCGATCAGCAGCGCCAGCCCCCGGCGAGTCCGGGCCTGGCCGGACGTCCTGGTGTTGTCGATTCGCATCTTCGGTCCTTCTCTCTTGTGTGTAAGGTCAGTGCCGGGTTGGGGGGAGACACCCCCGACCGCTCCTTGGCCCGGCACCGCTCAAGCATCGGACCCGCCGACGGGCCAAGGCTTGGTGGAGGTCTGAGGCGTCCCTGAGGACGGTCTGAGGGCGGCCTGAGGGCGCTTCCCTCGTTCGGCGAGCCGGTTTGAAGACGCCTGTTCGGCAAGGGCTGCGGGCGTGGCCATCACTCCTGTGCATGATCAACCACGTGTACGGCCTGACATGCCTCGCGCCCCGACCGGACACAGTTCGCGTGAAGCACGCTGACCACGGCAGCCGGGTGCGCCGCCCCGCGCAACAGCCAGCCCAATGGCTCCGGGGCTGTCGACTGCTCAGAGCGCGCGGCTCACTCGTTCAGGAAGGCGTCGACGTACGACAGAAACTCGTGCCAGGCCGGTTCGAACGCGGTGAGCAGGTGATTGCGGCTCTTGAGCAGAACCAGCCGGCTGTCGGGAATGAGCGCGGCCAGTTCCTTGGCCTGCGAGACGGGCACCCGCTCGTCGTCGCGGGAATGGAGAATCAGCGTCGGGCAGGTCACTCTGTGGGCGATGTCCGACACGTCGATCCGGGCGAACTCCTCAAGGAAGCGGACCCCGTTGGCAGGCGAGGTCGTCTGCCGCTGGAACGCGGTGAACTCGTCCCAGTCCGCCGGCGTGGCCTCGGGCAGGAACTGGGAGGCGAAGACACGCAGGAACCTCGGGTCCTGGTGCAGCCAGCCCACCCGGGCCAGATCCAGATCGAGAGCGGCTTCGCCGGACTCGGTCTCGTCCTTGGCCCGGACCTGACGCCCCCGGGCGTAGGCCCCGGCGAGGATCAGCCGACTGACCCGCTCGGGCCGACGCACGGCGTAGGCGACCGCCACCGCACCGCCCTGTGATACGCCGAGGAGGGGGAAGCGGTCGAGGCCGGCGGCGTCCACCACGTAGTCGAGGTCGTCGACCCAGTCGTCGAAGGTGAAGCCGGGCACCGTCCAGTCCGAGAGGCCGCAGCCCCGCTCGTCGTAGCGGATCAGCTGACGGTTGCGAGCGAGACCTCCCAGCCAGTGCGACCACACCGGGGTCGTCCACTCCAGGTCGAGGTGGGTCATCCAGTTGGCCGCCTTGAGCAAGGGCGGACCCGAACCGACGGTGGCGTAGGCGATGCGGGCACCGTCGCGGGCCCGGCAGAATCGAATGGTCTGCTGATCGGCCCCGCTCGGCCCGTCAGGCAAGGCCGGACCACGGGCGGCATCCCGGTCCGCGACGGCGGGCGGGGCAGGCCCGATCACCGTGGCGGGCGCCACGAACTGGTAACCCCGTCGGTGCACGGTGCGGATCAGTTCCTGCCGGGTGCCGTTGTCACCGACGGCCATGCGCGCGGTCCGCAGGGCCGTGGTGATGGCGGCCTCGCTGACGAAGCGGTCGCCCCAGACCTCGTCGAGCAGCTCGGTCTTCGGCACCGCCCGGTCGCGGTGTTCGACCAGGTGGCACAGCAGGTCCATGGCCCGCGGTTCCACATGGACCAGTGCACCGGCCCGGCGGAGCTGATGCCGCCCCGCGTCCAGTTCGTACTCCCCGAAGCGATACTTGTCCCCCTGCACCTTTGCATCGTACAAGCCTGAACTCCCGCCGTGTTGTGCTCCCTTGACGGTACGACCGCCTCGCCTGGAGTACCGCGGGCCGTTCACGAACCGTCGCCTGCGCGATCACGTCGGAACCTCGGGGGCCGTCTACGAATCGATGTGCAAGCCCAAGGCAGGAGTCTCGGAAGACGGGATGCGGGGGCCAGATCGACGGAACGCGGGCTGGTCGACACACGGGAACGCCAGGTGGTTCCTGGCGTCGACCCTGGCGCGCGCTCAGTCGCCGGACGTCTGCCCCCGGCGCGGCACTTGGGGTGACATCGCGGCCTCGGCCTCCGCCTTGGCGTCGCTCACCGCGGCGGCGGCCTGCTTCCCGGCCTCGTCAGCGGCCGTCGCGGCGTCGAGCGAGACCGCCGAGCCCGCGTCGAGTTCCGGAACCCGACCGTCGCGCGGGGTGTCGGCGTCGGCGGCTTCCTCGGCTTGCGCGGGCTGGGGCCGGCCGGCCGTGGACTGGTCCCCGAACGCACTGGTGACGGTCCGTACCGCCTCGGTCAGCTCCCCCGGGATCACCCAGAACGTGTTGTTGTCGCTGCTCGCAAGATGCGGGAGGGTCTCCAGGTACTTGTAGGCCAGGACCTTCGGGTCGGCGTTGTTGCGATGGACGGCCTGGAAGACGAGCTCCACCGCCTTGGCCTCGCCGTCCGCCCGCAGGATCATGGCCTGTTGCGCGCCCTGTGCTTCCAGGATGTCCTTCTGCCGCGTGCCTTCCGCAGTGAGGATCTTGGCCTGGCGCTCCCCTTCGGCGTGCAGGATGGCCGCGCGCTTGTCACGCTCGGCCCGCATCTGCTTCTCCATCGCCTCCTTGATGGTGGCCGGCGGATCGATGGCCTTGATCTCGACACGGTTGACCCGGATCCCCCACTTGCCGGTGGCGTCGTCGAGGACGGCGCGCAGCCGGGAGTTGATCTCTTCACGGGAGGTGAGCGTCTCCTCCAGGTCCATGCTGCCGATGACGTTGCGCAGCGTGGTCACGGTGAGCTGGTCGATCGCCTGGAGGTAGTCGGCGACCTCGTAGGCCGCTGCCCGTGGGTCGGTGATCTGGTAGTAGAGCACGGTGTCGATGTTCACGACGAGGTTGTCCTCGGTGATGACCGGCCTGGGGTCGGAGGAGTACACCTGCTCGCGCACGTCGAGTTTGGTGTTGACGCGGTCCGCCACCGGCAGGACGAAGTTCAGGCCGGGTTGCAGCGTCCGGCGGTATCTGCCGAACCGTTCGATGTTGTAGCGGCGCGCCTGCGGGACGATTCGCACCGTGGCGGCGAAGAGGAAGACGACGACGAGGGCCGCCACAAGGGTGACGATGACAACCGGGTCCACAGTGCCTCCGTTGCTGTGTGTTCAGCCGTTCTCAGCCGTTCAGGGAAGGAGTTCACGGGGGTAGACGATGGCCGTGGCGCCCTCGATCTCCATGACGTCCACCAGCGCTCCCGCCGGGATCACCAGGCTGTCGTCGAGGGCGCGGGCGGACCATTCCTCGCCCGCCAGCTTGATCAGGCCGTGCGTGGCGGTGACCTCCTGCATGACCTCGGCCCGCTTGCCGACCAGCGCGTCGCTGCCCTCGCGGATGAGGGGTTGCTGTGCCAGGAGCCGCAGCGCGAGGGGACGGACGAGGACGAGACCCGCTGCCGCCGTCACCGCGAAGGCCACGGCCTGGCCGAGAGCGCCGACTCCCACTCCGGCGACCACGGCGGTGACCAGGGCGGCGCCCGACAGGAGTCCGAGGACCAGTGTCAGGGTGAAGAACTCCGCGGCCCCCAGGACCGCGGCGGCGAGCAGCCAGACGAACCACGGCATCGAACCGCCCTCCTCTTGGGGCTTTCTTTACCAAGCTACTCCCCGTGGCGCCGGACAGGACAGACGCCAGGAGTCATGGACCACGGCGGTCCAGGCGTGTGCCCCGACCCGCCGGGACACGCCTCCCGATCAGGGGCCAGGGTGCGAGCGAGGCGCTCGGCCAGGGGCCGCGAACGCGTCGGCGCGGGACAGCTCGATGCGAACGTCCTCGACGCGGCGGCGTCTTTGCCCGGAACGGCGACGGTCTGCCCGTCGAGCCGACCACTTCGATCCCGTCATGTGCAGATGGGACCCGGCGGCCTCGGTGGCTGCCGGGTCCCACGGCTCTCACCCGGCCGGCCTCCTTCCGTGCGCCGATCGCCTGGCACGCCGAGCCAGCACGCCTCCGCCGGCGAGCACGACGACGGCCGCGCCTCCTGCCGACAACGCGGTCCCGCGGCCGAGTCCCAAAATCGTGTCCCCGGCCCCGGCCGCGTTCTCTGCCTCACCCGTCTCCGGTGCGCTCAGGTGCAGGCCCTGGCAGGCGGCCGGAACGGCGACGGTCCCGGCGCCGTCCGCGACCTCGAACTGGAAGGCGCTGCTCTGTGTGTCTCCGTCGGCGGATAAGACGGTGTAGCTGAGCGTGCTGACGCCCGGGCGCAGGGGGGTGACCGCCGCGCAGGTGACGGAGTCGTCGGCGACGACGGGCTGTCCGACGGGCACCGCGGTGCCGTCGGGGCCGACCATGCTGATCTTCGGCGTGGTGCCGGGTTTCAGCGGACCGAAGGTCAGCGAGAGGACGTCCACGCCGGGGGCGACCTTGTCGCCCGGTCCCGGTGTCGCGTCCTTCAGCGCGGTGTGGGCGTGTGCGGGTGCGCCGCCGAGGAACAGCAGCGCGCCCAGACACCCCGACAGGACGGCAGGCGCCCTCAGAAGTCGAAGTCGGCGCATGCGATCCGGTTGTCCTGTGCCTCGGCGGGGTGGACGACGATCGCGACGGCGTCCTCTCCGGTCCTGCGGGTGTTGTTGACCGTCGTCATGCCCATCCCCGACTTGTCGGCAGTGAACATCAGGTGCACCTCGTTCGGGGGCGCGGTCGCACCGCCCTTCTCGAACTGGAAGTGCTTCCCGCCGTTCCCGGCCGAGCAGTGCTGGGCGTGCAGGTGTGCCATGTAGGAGTCGCCGGGCTTCAGTCCGGTGAGGGAGACGGTCACGGTGGTGCCCTGCGCCCCCTGTGCCAGCCAGGCGGTGCCCGTGACGTCGTCCATGCCGGGCGGGCGGGTGTCGAGCAGTGCGAAGGCGCCCTTCACCACCTCGGCGCCGGGGACCTTGTCGGCCGGTGTGGCCGACGGGTCGCCCATCGCCATGTCACCCATGCCGTCCATGGTCTTCGAAGGAGACGCCGAGGCCGCCTTCTCTGCAGAGGTGTTCTCGGCGCTGTCACCACCGCAGCCGGCCAATAGAGCGGCCGTCGCCGCCAGGGTGACGCAGGCTGCCGCCGTCTGCCGGGCCCGGCGGCCTGTCGGGCGCTTCCGCGGCTCCACGGAGCTCGGGGACAGGGTGTCGGATGTGCTGTGTGGCATGGGAGAACTCCCGATCGTTGGCTTGCGGACGAGCCCGGACGACGTAGCGGATTGCACGGCATCCGCGGCACGACGTCAGGCGCGATCCGAAGAGTTGAGTGAGAGGCCGGCGCACTTACGTGCGCACCGGCCGCGCGCCCGTCTTCTGCCACCGCCGGGATCGGTCTGTCCTCAGGACTCGATCACGAGCAACGGTTGGAAAGACGGGCGGCAGACTGCCGTACCAGGGCGGGGCGGCCCCCGGCGGACGACCGTGTGTCTCAGCTCGGCGGGAGTGGATCGCCGACGCTCAGGACCACCGACAGTGGCCCGGCGCGACGGGAGTTCGCACCAAGCCGCCGTACGGAAGAGCACGCGGCAGACGCGGCGCAGCGGTGCGAACAAGGCTGCGGCGAGGGCGCGGCCGATCCGGTGGACGGCCGCCTCACCCCGCCACAGCCACACACCGCAAGCGACGGCGGCCACCAGGTGAGCCAGGAGCATCCCGCCGGAACCCCCGTGCGTCACCACGGACAACAGCGGCTCTTCGGCGGGTTGCCCCATCGTGCCGGGGTGGTGCACGAGCATGCCCGAGTGGGACATCGCCGCCATGCCGTGCTGAGTCCCGGAGACCCTCGACACCTCCGGCGCACCGGCCGTCGCGTTGCGCGCGGACAGCAGCCCGGGAGCCAGGGTGAACAGCAGATGCTGCAGCCCCTGCGCCACGACCGTGGCGCCGACGACCGTCTCCACGCCGCGCTCCCGGAGCGTCAGCCACCACCCCGCCGATGCGGTCGCGACGAAGGCCGCACCCACCGCCCACCAGGGCAGAAGATCACCGGACATCAGTGCGTGCCCCAGCGCCGTCGTCACGACGCAGACCGCCGCGAACAGCGCTGCGCGCACCGGCCGCAGAACGGCCGCCGCACTCACAGGCACACCGATCGCCCGGTGGCCGCCATGCGTGCCACCGCGCAGGCGGTGCGTTCGGGGCATCGAGTGGCTCCTCAGACCGACAGGTTCCCGTCTCTTACGGGCCCGCGGACCAAAACGTTCACGCATGCGCGTCGGCGAACGCTCCGGCGCCGCCTCACGGGTTGATCTTCACGTTCTTCGACACGGTGACCTGGTCGATGTCGGAGATACGGACGGTGGCCCGGATCGTCCAGGTCCCGGCGAGCGGCAGGTCGAGGGTGTCACTGCCCCAGTAGCCGCGCTGGTCGGCGAGCCCGGCGTCGAGCGGGCCGACGTTGCGGGCGGAGTGGGTGAAGGTGAGGCGCAGTTCGGGGATGGCGACGAGGCTGCCGTCGGCGGCGAAGATCACCGCCTCGACGACGTTCCGTCCCACCCGCCCCGGTTCCAGGGTCACCTGTACCTTGCCGCGCCCGCCGGGCGTGCCCGTGTCGAACGGGATCAGGGTCAGGCTCACGTCTGGCTGGCCGGGAACCCTGGAGACCGTCTCGGCCGCCGCGCTCTCGATGGCGGCCCGCCCCGGCTGACTGCCCGTCAACACGGTGGTGACCGCGAGCACCAGGACGCCGATCACCACCTCGGCGAGGACGGACCGACGCAGCCCGCGCCGGTGGGTGTCGGTCCCGGACCCGCCCGGCACCGGGCCGGTCGGAGGACTCTGGTCCCCACCCCCCACGGTCACCAGTACCGGTTCCTCCCGGGGCACGGTCCGCAGCCGCTCGGTCCAGCTCCTCGAGTACGACGCCGCCACCAGCATCAGGACCACCGCCCCGATCTTCAGGACGAGCAGTCTGCCGTAGGACGTGGCGAACGCCTCCCAAGAGCCGAGCCCGCGCCAGGACTGGTAGACACCGGTGGCCGCCAGCACCGCCACCGAAGCCAGGGCGAGCCGGGAGAAGCGGGCCACGGCGGCAGGCGGGAGCGGTTCGTCGGCCGGTGCCCGGTACAACGTGAGGAGTAGCGCGGTCAGCCCGCCGAGCCACACCGCCATGGCGAGCAGGTGCAACACGGAGGAGACCATCGCCACGGGCACCTGGATCCCCGCGGAGGCGTGCTCGGCCACGGCCCAGGTCACGGCCAGACCGAGGACGAGCGCAACACCGAGGACGGTCCAACGCCGGCCCGCCTTCCACCCGAACCGCCCCCGCCGCAGCAGAAACCCGGCCGCCACGAGCAGGACCAGACGGGCCACCAGGGCGATGCCCGACTTACTGCCCACGGCGTCCCGCAGCAGCCCGGGGGCAAACGCGCCGCCCGGCCCGTCCCCGCTCGCGTACGGCCCGCGGAGCAGCAGCAGGGCGATCGTCGACAGCGTCAGTGCCCACCAACCGGTCAGCAGTGGCCCGCGCGCCGCCTGCACGGCGGCGGCCCCGGGCCGACACACCGTGACGAACACCGCGCCGCCGATGAGCAGGGCCAGTCCGGCGTAGGCGACGTAGCGGCCGACGCCGTAGAGCACGTTGACGGACGGGTCCACGGCCGGTTCGGCGGTCGCCTCGGCCCGGGTCTGCGACGCTGCTCCGATTGAGAAGGTGAAGGCGCCGGAGACGGCGTGGCTGTCCGCCGACAGCACGCGCCAGGAGACGGTGTACGTGCCCTCCTGGAGGTCGCCGGTCACCGGTACGCGGGCGGTGTCCGCCGCGCCGTCCGCGTGGGTGGGGTCGCCCGCGGTCACCGGGCGGCCGTCGGGGTCGAGCACCCGCACCGAGTCCTCGGCCAGGGCGACGGACTCGTCGAAGGAGACCGTCACCTCCTTCGGCGCCGTCTTCAGCACGGTGCCCGCTCGTGGGTCACTTGACGTCAGCACCGCGTGAGCCGAGGCGGGTGCGGCACCGCCCAGCAGGACGCCGGCCAGCGTGGCGACCACGATCAGCAGCGCCCTGGTCACCTGGCCGCTTCGTTCGGTCCTACGTCGTTCCATGTCATGTCTCCGGATCGGCTGCTGGTTCTCGGGTGCGGCCGGACACCTTTGATCGCGTCCGGCACGCAGCATGGCGGCACGAATGCCGGTCAGCCGCTGCCCGAGGAGTCCCGCCGCCTGATCAACCACCAGGCCCCCGCCGCCAGGAGCAGCGGTACGGCAACCAGCCCGGCGGACGCCCCGCCGCTCCGCCCCGTGGCCTTCTTCCGGTCGGGGCCCGCGCTGGTCGCCGCGGACTCCGTGGCACCCATCACCTCCAGGACAGGAGCGGGCTGTTCGGGCGCCGCGCCGCCGGTCGGCAGTTCGATCCAGCGGGAGATCTCACCGTCGGCGTAGGTCTCGACGGTCTTGAACACGAGCTGCCGGGCGTCCGGCAGCCGCCGGATCCTGACCTTGTGTTCGGCGTTCGTCCCGGTCGTGAGGGCTGGGCCCGCGACGGTGTAGCCGTCGGATGTGGCCTTGAGTTTCCAGCCCCTCGGGGCATCGGCGAGCGTGACGTCGCCGGGTGCGATGCCGTCGGGCAGGACGACACGCACCCGCTGGAAGCCGGCGCTGTCGGACTCCGCCTCGGAGACGAAGGTGAGGGTTACGTTCCGGGCCAGGGCACGCGGGATGTCGGCCGCGACCTCCGCGTGGGCGGAGGCGGGATCGGACAGGGTCAGCACGGCCGTCAGCGCGGCGGCTCCGGCCGCGGCGGGACGGCCCGCCGCGCGGGCGGCAGGGTGGATGGACACGGGGATGCTCCTTGCGGGGAAGCCGGACAGCCCGAGGGGACGGCCCGGACGAGGGACCGGTCGGGACGGGGGCGTGTCCCGGTGGTCCCCTGCGCACCAGTGCGTCCGCGAGGAGCGGTGGCCTTTCCCGCACCGGTCGTACGAGGCGTCCGGTGAGCGGCACGGCGGGCAGCGGGCGGACCCGAGCACCGCCCGACGGTGAACGAAGCCAGGAAGCGACGGCGGTCGCGACGCCTCTCACGGCACGCGCGATCCCCAGGGCGACCGCCACGGCCGCGTCGGCGCGGTGCAGCAACCAGATCACCGCCAGCGCAGACAGCAGGTGGACGGCGCTCATGGCGGCGGAGGCGTGCTGCCAGGTGTCCCCTTCGGCCGCGGCGGAGAGCACGGGACGGCGCATGCCGCCCGGGGCCGGAACCGACGTGCCCACGACGGTGAGCACCAGGTGCACCCCGCCCTGCACGGCGAGGGCCGAGCCGAGAGCGGAGCCCAGGGAGAACCGCCGCCGGGCCACGGGCCACACGGCGGCGAACTGGGCTCCCGCCAGCAGCAGGACCAGCCGCCACGGCACCGCCCCGTCGGCGACCGCGTGATGCCCCAGGGCGGCGATCAAGCCCCCGGCCAGGGCGAACACCCCGGCCCTGGCACAGGCCGTGACGCGGCCGGTCTCCGGCCGGGACAGAAGTCCCTGCGCGGTTGCTCGGCACTCGCCCTGAATGATCGTCCCTCCCTCCGCCCGGCAGACCCTTTGGCCCGAGGGGATACGCAAGCGCTGCCCGCCGCGTTCACACACCGCGTGCCACCGGTCACGACCGGGGTCGGTGCCAGCTCGACAGCCGACATTGGCACAATGCAAACATGGCAGGTATCAACCTATGCGCCCGAACGACCTTGCCGGTCGTCACCTCCGCCCTTCTCGTCACCCTGACCGCGGGATGCGCGCACAGCATCCCCAGCGCCACCCCCTCCACCC
>NZ_JAHHIU010000207.1 GCF_024539815.1 Streptomyces hayashii | reverse complement strand
GCGGTTCCTGGAGTTCCAGGAGGCATGGGGTCGCAAGTATCCGGCGATCGTGAAGCTGTGGTCGGACGCCTGGGCCGGTTCATGCCCTTCCTCTCCTTCGACGTCGAGATCCGCAATGTCATCTGCAGCACGAACGCGATCGAGAGCGTCAACGCGCGGATACGCAAGGCTGTTCGCGCCCGCGGCCACTTCCCGTCGGAAACCGCCGCCCTCAAATGCGTCTACATGGCGCTGATGAGCCTCGACCCGACCGGCAAAGGCCGCAAGAGGTGGACCATGCGCTGGAAGGCACCCCTGAACGCCTTCCAGATCGCCTTCGAGGGCCGACTCACCCCGGCCAACAACTGAACCTCAACAACCAAGACCAGCCGTTAGATTGACACACCCTCGCGACGGCATCCGCGTCAACGGAGGGCAGCACCCCCTGGGTCGCGGTGGGCACCGGAGCTGTCGTACTCCTGGGAGCCGCAATCGCGGTCTTTACTGTCGTCCGCAGGCGTCGGGCACGTTCGGCCGCCCTTCTGACCTCCACGCCCCCCGCCGATCAACTCACCCATGCGCCAATAGGGTTCACGCCGCATTCGCACACGCCTCCGGGAACATCGGACAGCGTCACACCGTCCGATCGAGGACCGGGCTCCACCTGAGTACAGATACTCAGACGTCATGGCGGCCGATACGGATGGGGCACGTGATGTAGGGGCGTTACGGTACGTCTCGACCACCACAACGCTGCGGTCACAGGTTCACATTCGCTCGGCAACGCACGACCAAGACACGGGGAGGGACCGCGCATGGCGTGGGAGGAATGGGAGCAGCTCAAGGCCGCAGCCGCCGATCGGCACACCACGCAAATGCAGCTCAACCAACTGCCCGCCGACCAGGGCGCCACCAGCTCCGGTGCCAGTGGCGGCGGTGTCCTCAAACTAAGGTCCGACAAGGCGGCGTGGACCAAGGCAGGGGAAGACGTCGGGTCCTTACGGGAGGACCTCGACAAGGCGTGGGTGAAGATGGAGTTGGGCCAGACGGGACTCGAGAAGGGAACCGGGTGCCTGACCGCGGCGGCCCAGCAGGATGTCTACGACAGCTGGAAGCGCTACGTCAAGGACGTGGGCGGGGTGTGCGACGGGCTTGCCGACGTGCTGGAGAAGGCGGGCAACGACCAGCTACGGACCGACGAGGCCATCAGGGCCGAGATCTCCAAGCTGAGGACCGACTACTACGGGGACCCGCCCGCCGACGGCCTGGCCAAGGGGCGGTGACGCGGATACATGGACCACCTGACGCTCAAGGCCCTCAAGCCGACCGAGTACGCGGAGGCAGCGGACGGGTACCGCGCGATCAGCGGTATGGCCGATGCGGCCATGAACCGCATCGACAAGCAGATCACCGCGGCCATGCAGAAGGCCAACGAGGGTGAGGCCGCGGACGCGGCACTCAAGCAGCTGCGGAAGCTGTCGGAGAACTTCCACTACACCCAGGTCGAATGTGGCCTGATCACTGGAGCTCTCGACGGCTTCTCGTCCGAGATCACCGCTCCCAAGCGGCGCCTGACTGAGGCACTGGACGATGCGGCAGCGCTGGCATACACCGTCAACACGGACGGCACCATCACGTATCCCGCCGGCGGTGAGAACGAACTCACCGGTGAGCCGATTCCCGGAGGCACAGTCCTGGGCAACAACGGCCTGATCACGGGCAACAACACAGGGTTTCAGTCACCGGGGCTTACGCCGAGCAATCCTCAGCTCAAGAACCCGAACCCGCACCACGCCACAGCCGTGGATATCGCCGACCGCATCGCCCACGCCGTGCGGGAAGCTCAGGAGATCGACGATCGGTACAGCAAGGCGCTGAACAAGCTCAAGGCGGCGCCGGGGCTGAACGTCGACGCAAAGACATGGGCGGACGTCGCATCAGATGTCGATGCTGTGAGTTCAGCGGCTAGTGAGTACCTTCAGGACCACATCCCGTTGGACAAGTCACCCGCCGACCGCAAGGAGTGGTGGGACAACCTCAGTGACGAGGAGCGTGAGGAGTACAAGACGGCCTTCCCAGAAATCATCGGCAACTTGGACGGGATCCCGTCAACGGTCCGGGACGAGGCGAACCGGGAGAACATCCACCTCCTCATCGCACAGCTAGAAGGCGAGCATGACGCGGCGTCCAAAGAAAAGCTCGAAGGGCTGAAAGGTATCCAGACCAAGCTCAACGCGGGAAGCCATCCGCCTATGTACCTCCTGGGGATCGGTCTCGAAGGAAATGGGAGAGCGATCGTCGCCTACGGGAACCCGGACATCTCGAAGAACGTCTCGGCTTACGTGCCTGGTCTGGGCACCAAACTCGACTCTGGATTTGCCGACGGTACAGTGAAGCGTGCCTACTATACGGCTAAAGGCGCCCAGAAAATTGATCCGTCCTCATCCGCGATCGTATGGCTCGGCTACGATGCCCCTCAATCGCTCGACGTGATGACTACGACCGATGCTGAGCGCGGCGCCCCGGCGTACAACAGCTTCATGAGTGGAATTTCAGCAACTAATGAGAATGATGATCCTCATGTCACTGCCATCGGACATTCCTATGGTTCTCGACTTGTAGGGGCTGCCACGCAGGAGGCAGGAGGGGTCCCGGGAGCCGACGACATCATTCTCGTCGGAAGTCCTGGCGTCGGAGTCGACAAGGCGGAGGACCTGGGAGTGGGCAAGGAGCACGTCTGGGTGGGCGCGGCTGAGAACGACATCGTCACCAAGCTCCCTTCGTCAAAAGAAGCTGTGGCGGGAACCATGGGATTCTTCGGGGGAGGGCCGGCTGGTGCGTACCTGGGAGGGGAGATCGCTGACCAGGGTGACGACGACATCTGGTTCGGCAAGGATCCGGCAAGTAAAGCGTTCGGTGCCAACAGATTCGAGACGCTGCCCGGACCGGAGCTGATTCAGCCTTCCTACCCCAACGTGTTGGATTCTAAGATGGATATCGAGGCCCATAGTAATTACTTCAACCCAGAGGAAGGAAAGGACAAGGTTTCTGCGCGAAACATCGCTGCCATTGTCGCAGGGCAGCCAGGATACGTCACGAGGGAGACGCCGCGATGAGAACAAAGGTTGCGTCGGTCGCGGTACTGGCTCTGCTTATTTCCGGGTGTGGTGCGACAGGTAGCGCATCCTCAAGCAAGGAAAGCCAATCGAAGATGAACCTGCAAGAGGCGGCTGACAGGGCGGACGCGATTCTGGACGAGACATTTGCGGCCATCAAGCCTCCCGTTCAATGGACGCACACATACTCCATGCCGGGCGACTGCTATGTGGACCGCGATCGTTCCGTTATGACGATCATCTCGACCGAACGGCGGGGCAGTTTTCTTGGTGTGCTGGAACGCTATTGGAAGGGAAAGGGCTACAAGCTCGTCGCCACGAGCCAGAACGGGCTGGCGGCCAACTTCGAGACACAGGACGGATTCCAGCTCGAAGTCCTGATCGCACCTAATGGTCAGGCCCACCTGAGCGTCACCACCCCGTGTGTGGAGAAGTCCGATGTTGCTCAGCCGACCAGCAAGCCGAACGGCCCTGACTACTCGAAGCAGGAGTTGCCAGCGCCGAACGTGAAGTCGACGTTCTGGTCGAGCGACGAGTCCCTTTCGAGCTGACACACGCGTCCGGAAGCCACGGCATGGTGCGTGCCCGCTACGTGTCCCTGCTCTCCACATTCAGCGACAGCGAGATCGAGAAGGGCATCGAGGAGATGCGAGTCGCTCATCCAGAGCCTGTGCTCGTGTTTCCGGACCGGTTCGTGTTCGTCCTCGGTCGGCGAGGCGGGGAGTCCGAGTGAGCACCATGGTCGATGAACGGCTGCGGCGCCTGCGGAGCGAACTGGACGACCACTCGCGAATCGCCGATCGGCTGGGGCTTGATCTGGAACGGCCGTTACGATCCCTCAACGATGGCTATCCCGAGAGCGCGGTCGCCTTGGTCGGGAAGCTGACCGAGAAGCTACTCAAGGAGTTGTGGCGCCACCATGGCCTCGAGGGCGATCCTTCGGCGAAGGCCCTGAACGACCTGGTCAAGCGCTGCCGTGAATACATCCGCAGTAGCACGGTTTGCTGCGCAGATGAGGTCAGCGGCGGTCGCTCTTGAGGATCGAGCGGATGACGACGGCGCAGACGGCCACGGAAGCGGCAGTGATGGCGACGGCGAGGAGCATGGAGACAAGGACCGCGCCGGCGACCAGGCCCAACGCTCCCCCGCCGACGGCGAGAGTGAGCACGCTGCCCGGGGTCAGTTGGACCGTCGGCCGGTTGAAGGCGGGAGCCGCCGGGACCGAGGCCGGGGCATAGGCGGTGGGGTTGTAGATCGCCGGGCTGTAGGTCGCCGGGGGCGGGCAGCGCCTTTCCGAGCTTGCGGAGCGCCCGGCGGGTGTCGGCGGAAGGCACGTGGGTGTAGACCTCCATCGTCAGTGCGATCTCGGAGTGACGAAGGATCTGCATCGCGATCCGCGGGTGGACGTCCAGCGCGGCCAGGAGCGAGGCGCAGGTGCGCCGGGTGTCGTGCACGCGGATACGGCGGACGCCGGCGCGCTCGCAGCGGCGGTCGAACTCGCGGGTGAAGTTCCTCGGCTCGACCGGGGTGCCGTAGCGGGTGGTGAAGACCATGTTCGATTCGGTCCAGAGATCCTCGGCCCGCTCCTTCGCCGCCTGCTGTTCCTCCTGTCGCAGGCGGAGAGCGGTCAGGCAGATGTCCGGCAGCGGAAGCACCGCCTCTGACGCCTCTCTCTTGGCTGTGTCGGTGTGCAGGAGACGCCGGCGGACCCGCTGAAGCTGATGACGGACGTGCAGCTCCCCCGTTTCCAGGTTCGCGGCCGACCAAGTGAGGCTCTATGGCATCAGTCAGCGCGCTGCGGAGGATCGTCCGGACGTCGTTGACCGAGTCATCGGAATTCGGCTCGGTGTCATGGCCGCGCGCTACAAGCTTGAGCTGCCAGAGGAGTTGGTGGCCATCCTCCCCGCCACTGAAGCCGACCATAAGTAGGTCGCTCCAGGGCGCAAGCGGTACAGCGACCCGGCTCGATCACAGCTCAGCGTCTGCCCGTTCACGTAACTGGCTGGCCGCATGCTGTGTGTGCCACAGCGGTGCCAGATACAGGGGTCGACCACGGTCAGCAGAGGTGGCGAGCGGGCGCATCCGTGCCCGTTCGCCAGGCCAGCAAAAGCCGCAGGTCACCTGCCCGACGACCTAACCTCTCTCAGTTCACGTTGAAGGAGTAGTCGTAGGGCGCGAGTTGTATGCCGGAGCGGGTCGTCACGTAGACCGTGAGGTCGTAGACGCCGTCCGAGGGCGGCGTCCAGTCGATGCTCGCGGTGTGGTGGGCGCCCGCGGCGACCGTGACCTCCGAGTCCCCGTTGAAGGAGTACGTGTAGCTCACGACGCCCTTCACCTTCGGCGTGAACGTGAAGGCGCCCGGGACGCCCGCCCCGCCGCCCGAGCCGTTCTCGGGGTAGACGTCCGAAGCCACGGTGGGAGTGGTGTCGTAGCTGATGCTCCACGAGGCCGCGTCGCTGACCCAGCCGTTCGCGCTCTTGCTGGTCACCCAGAGACGTTCGCCGTAGGAGCCGTCCAGCGCGAGTTTCACCTTCGCCGTGCCGTCCGCCGCTGCTGCGACGTCGACGGTCTTGTCGCTCTGGCCGCCGGTGGTCCGCACGGAGTAACTGACGACCGGGCTCGTCGACTGGAGCCCGGAGTTGGGCCGGATCGTGAACGTGGTCGGCTTGCCGAACTCGGGCGACGGGACGGCCGGAGTGATGGTGGGAGCCGTGGAGCTGATGTAGAACCTGTAAGGGGTGATCTCCGACGGGCTATAGGACCGGTCCAGGCTTCGCACCCACAGGGTCATCGGACCGGCGGAGCCGCTCGGCGGGACCAGGCTGAGCGTGGCCGAACCGCCGAGGGTGTCGGCGCGCGTGAAGTATTCCGTGTCCGAGTACGGGTCGATGGGCTGCGGAATGCCGTGGTCGCCGATGGTCGTGCTGATGACCGGGAGTTCCTGCTGCCAGGAGTACTCGAACCCGGTGACATCGTCGACGCCATTGGCGTTCAGCGTGAACTTGACCGGCTCGCCGCCCTGGTCCCACTTGTCCGGCGGGTAGTTCGGCGAGGAAACGGTAGGGGCGTTCGCCGGGCGGCTGTTGTCGGTCGTGACGTAACAGGGGGCCGACCAGTCCGAGGCCGCGCCCCCGGCCACCGTCTGCGCCCGCCACGCGTAGATCTGCCCCTCGGCGAGCGACCCCGAGGGCAGGACGCCGCTGGCCTCGAAGCCGGGTGTGGCGTGGTCGCGCGTGAACGTCGTGGTCTGCGCCGGGTCGGTGACCGGCCAGACCTGATACTGCACGCTGACCTGGGAGTTGTCGCTGGCGTCGGTGGTCCCGGGAATGCCCTCGACGACAAGATTGTCTCCGCCCCATAGGTACGTGGGCCGGTCCGCGTCGGTCGAGCAGCTCCGGTAGTTGGTGAACAGCTGAGTGGGCGTGGTGGGTGTCCCGCCGGACGCGCTCGCGGGTGACGCGGCGGCGGTCACTGCCAGGCCGAGGGTTCCCAGAGAAGCGAGGACGGCACGCGATCGCGCGCCGAAGGACAGGGTCAAGTGGTCCCTCCCGTTTGAATGCCCGCACACGATGCTGTGATGCGCACAGGTGTTCGGGCGGGGAGGGGATCGTATGGGATGGCGCAGGCCGACGCATGAGAATTACGTCGGGTCGAAGTAGTACAGCCATCCCGAGAGCGTCCACATCCTCTGATCGACAGCCGCCTTCTGCTCCAACGTCATCGCCCGCCACTGACGCAGCCATGCGGCCACCACCGGCCCCGGACAGTCATCACTGCGGCCGATCACCTCTGCTCGGTCGAACAGGAAGACAGACGGCTTTCACCTGGCGAATTTCACTGAAACCCACCAGGCGAAAGCCGTCTGTCCCGTTCAATTGATTTCCGTCGACGAGCGAGCGGAAATCAAGCCGGCGTCAGCACTTATAGACGCCCGTGACGTTGTCGAAGACGCTCTTGTCGAACTTCTTGTGGCTCTTGACGCCGGCAGCGACCGTGACACAGCTCGACATGTGGTTCTCCTGGTTCTTCGTGTCGAAGAACTCCACACGGTACTTCACGCTGTGGTTGCAGTGGTTGTTGTAGTAGACGGTGACGCTATTGTTTCCGGGCGCGTACGACGTGTTGAAGCGGTTCACCGTCGGCTTGTTGTCGCAGCCCCACGAGGTGTAGACGAGGTTGCTTGACAGCGGAGCAGCAGCGGCCTCGTCCTGCGGCGCGGCGTAGGCGGTGCTCCCGAGCATGGGCAGAGCCAGCACCGCAAGAGCCGTGACCTTGGCACCCATACGAACAGTATTCAAAATTTCCCCCTAGGAAGACCACTTGCATCTGCGCTTGTCGGTCGAGGAGAACTCTCGCACGTCAATTTAAACGTCGGCAATCCGATTGAGCCAAACTTGAGGTGTCGATCTTCGCGCCTGATTGCGTGCGAAAATCGCGTGATACAGCCCATCGGTCCAGTCTGACAATGAAGGGCATCGATTCTCCCAATCGTCCCGGTTGCCCCCAGGTGTACCAACCACGGAATACTTGCGATACTTGAATCGTGTTCTATTTGATTACTGTACGCATACGGTCCTGCACAGCCGGCACGGCCGGGTGACTCCCCGACAGTGCCGAGGAGCGATCGAACTCCTGAAGCGGTGCTCAGCCGGGCATGGACCATCCGCGGACCCGTCCGCCTGATCTGTCCCGTCCAGGGCTATGACCTGCCACGATGCCCAGGGTCCAAGCGGCCTCCGGAGCGATATGCGCGAGGAGCGCTCCACGTCGACCGGGTGTGTCCGCCGCCTTCTGCGCAGCCGAGCTGGGGGCTGCCGCACGGGGCTGCGACCGCCTTGTGTCAGGCGTCAGGGACGCCTTGATCCATGCCGAAGTGCCGGGAGACCTCTTCGATGGTGAAGCGGGCGCGGAGCTTGCATGCGGAGTTCTGGTTGGCGAAGAAGCCCGTGCGCCACAATGCCTCTTCGCGTGGCACAGCACGCTCCCAAGTGACCGGGACGATCCACTCACGAGGATCCTCCGCGCTGCTTCCGGCTCTGTCCCCAGCACGTCGATAGGCGCCCGCCAAAGGGAGATCGGACATGCGGCGGCTTTCACCCTCGATGCTCAGGACTGCGTCGTCGAACGGTTGCGGCTCGCCCACGACCGTGCCGACGCCCACGTAGCCCACCTTGGGGATGTGCGTGAAGACCCTCGCTCCCAGGGGCAGGGATCGGAGTGTTCGGGAGAACCATTCTCCCCCGCCTGCGGACACGAATCCGTAGCGAAGGGCGTCGTCCCAGTTCCTGCCCCCGGCCTCGTCGCCGAACGACACGTACCAATCCGACCCGTTCCATGGCTCCTGCTTGCCACGGCCCTTCGCTCCGGCTGACGGCACCACGGCCTCGGCCTCGTCCATCAACCAGGTGCGGGCCAGATAGGAGCGCCCGTCGTCCTCGAAATAGCGAAAGAAGAGCACGTTGACCGGGACCTGGAACCCAGAAGCCAGGTAGGTGACGATCCGCTCGGTTGCGGCATCGATCTCACTCGCGACGATGGTGAGAGCGTGGGTCGCATTGAGGGCTTCCGGCGGAGTACCGCCGAACCGCACCGCGAACGCCTCGTCCAACTCCTCCACCAGTCCCCTGCCGCGGGCATAGGAGGTGTAGATGTCGCGGATCTGCTCGTTTGTGAGTTCCTGGACCCAGGAACCGTAGTCGAGGACCTGAGCCACCACGTCCCGAGGCGTGCGATCTCGCTTGAGCTCCAGAACGTGCAGGCCGCCCTCAGCATCCATACCCAGCAGGTCGACGACCTTGCCGTACTGCGTGAGCACCTGCCGGCCGATCAGCAGCAACGGATGCCCCAGGATGCCGGGATCGGCCTCGATGAGCTCTTCCAGCCGGGACTCCAAAGGCATCACCCGCGTAGCGACTCGCACGGGCTTGTCGTCCACACGCCACAGTCCGAACTCCAGCGGCATCGCCGATCCCCCTCCGTCAACACCACAGAGCCCGGCGGACCAGGCGCGGCAAACGACAGTATGACGCGGCAGTTCCGCCTGCCGGTGGGTGTGAGCGCGGAAGCCGAGCGTGTGAGCCCACGACCGACGACGGGTCACCAACAGTCCGGAGGGACGTACGAGCAGGTGCGAGGCCGGTGTCAGACCCCTGCGCGATGATGCCGTCCGGGACCGGTCGACTTCCTGGAGAAACGTGGTGGACACCGACCTGGTCCGGGACCTCGGGGTGCCGGACCGACGCGAAGCAGCCGCAGACGCCCTGGTCGCGCTCGGGAGCGGCGCAGTGGAGCAGCTGATACGGGCGCTGACAGCCGCGGATTCCCCCGTGCCCTGGCGGCCGATCACCGACGTCCTCCAGCGGATCGGGGACCCGGGCTTCGATGGATTGCTTCAGGCTCTCGTCTCCGCGTCCGATGAGCGCTCCCGCAAGCACATAGCCCTTGCGTTCTCCCACGTCGGTCCGGCCTTCCTGGAGCGCTACACCGCGGCCCTCGCCCATCCCGTGCCGCTCGTACGCCGGGAAGCGGTCCGCGGAATCCAGTACTGCGGCGAGGCCGGCCGGTCAGCCGCGGCCGCCCTGCTGCCGCTGCTCGGAGACCCGGACCACGAAGTCGCCCGCCAGGCACAGGACGCCCTGGTCTTCCAGGGACCGCACGTGATTCCGCTGCTCCAGCGCATCCGAGAAGTGGGGCCGGGACAGCGGCGGGCGCGAGCGCTGACGGTACTCGCCTCCCTGGGCGGCGAGCCCGCACTGTCCGCCGCCGACGTGGCCGCGATCGAACGGCTCATACGCGTCAAGCTCCCGGACGACCGGCCCGAAGGGATGTGGGGCTGTTGGAATCACTGGATCGCCGTCCCCAGCGGTGACCAGACCGGCATCATGCGCGCTCTCGGGGTGGTCGACCCAAGACCTGTGACCTTCGCCCTCGGCAACGACATCGTCGACGCCGACGGCCACGGCTGCGGAGACGACGAGGATCCGTACACCGGCTACGAACGGGTTTTCGTGACGCCCGAGCTGGACGGATGGACTCTCGTCCTCGGTGCCTGGTGCGACCCGTGCGGCGAGGAACGTCGCGATGACATCCTACGCCTGTGCACCGAACTCAGCGCCCGCTACGGGCAGGCGCAGGCGTACTACTACGGCGGGCGGGGCGACGGCTCCGCCTGGCTGATCGCCGAAAACGGCGTAGTGGTCCGGCGGTACTGCGAAACAGGCGAGGGAGACGACGAGTTGCTCACCCTCGGAGAGCCCGTGCCGTACGAGCGAGCACGTCGTACGGAGCTGGGCCTGCAACCCGACTGGGACGCGGCGCACGAGAGCCAGGAGGACGAGGACGAATGGCGGTGGGCCGCGCACGACCTCGCCGCCGACCTCGCCGACTCCTACGGCGTCAGCCCCCTCCACATCGGCCCCGACACACCGTCACGGGGAACCGGTGTCATCGCCTTGACCCCGTACGGCGTCACCCACGGTGTACCAGCAGGGGCCTACCGCATCTGAGCGAGGACGAGAGCAGGGGCAGCGTTGGTTACTCCGACACCGCCCAGTGAAACGGCAGTGGCACCGTCCTGCGCCTTGCCGCGCGGCCAGCGCCGACGGCCGTCAATGGTCGCAACTTCCAAGCCGAGCGCCTACCGCGGGCCCTGACCTCCTCCGCATCCGGCGACTCCGGCGCTACGAAGCCCTGTTGATCGAACTCAAGAACCGTCGCTCATCTCGGCACGACGGCTCGGAGCCAATCGGTCATGGCGGAGAAGTCCGGGTCTGTGAGGCCGCGGGCAGGGTCTACGCGATGGAGCAGCGACTGCCCAGGATGTTGGGCAGCGACCCAGAGACGGTCCATGGAGCTGATCTCGTCGTCGGCCCAGATGAACGGCCGGCCGTCGGCCCACTCGACGAGGTGGCGGGTCTTCCAGTGCAGGCCGCTCGGGCCTGTCTCGGCATCGGCGCGGGTGTCGGGCCACTCCGCCACGGGCAGGTTCGGGAGTCCGATGCGTGGAGCGACGATCTCGTTGGCCTTCTCCATCCAGGTCGTGGCCCATACGAGGTCGCAGCCCAGGGCCAGGAGGCGCGCCCCTATGTCGGGGTCGAGCCGCTCCAGCAGGGGGTTTCCCTGATCGGCAGGCGTCGGGGCGTTGGCAGCTGGGGGCTCCGGGTGCTCGGACGGGATTCCGAAGGGGATGAGCGGACCATCGACGTCGAGGAAGAGGAGGGGACGCTCCGCTGCGCTTGTCACAGGCGCACGATAGCCCGCCGGGGGAGAGAAACGGCGCCTCGGTCTGGGCCCACTCCGGGCCGTCCGAGGTTCCCCGAAAGCACTGATCAGCGATCGACAGTGCCAGACCTGGCGCGGGCTTCTACACCGGGGCTCCAGGTCAGCCGTCCCCCGGCGTTCGGGTTACCGCCCGGGGGTGGACCTCAGGCGAGATGGAGTGTTTCTCGCCGTGCCCCGGAGCTGCGGTGATCAGCCCATCGAGCGACTGTGGGCACTGCGCCGGCACTGTGCGTTCCCGCTCGCGGATGCGCGGTGTTCCAGTGAGGCGGGGCATCCTGTTGTACGGGCCGCCGGCGGCGGGCAAGGACACGATCACGGCAGCACTGGCCGAACTCGACGAGGGGTACGTGCCGTTCACCCGGCTGAAGATCGGGGCCGGGAAGACCCAGGGCTACCGGATGGGTACACCGGAGCAGCTGGCCGCCCTGGAAGCACGCGGCGAGGTCATCTACCGCAACGAGCGGTACGGCAACGTCTATGTCGTCGACCGCCCCGGTCTCGACCGGGCCATGGAGGGCGGCAGGACTCCTGTCGTCCATCTCGGCCAGATGGCGGGGGTGGAGCAGGTGACCGCCCTCTTCCCGGCGCATTGGGTGCGCGTCCTGGTGTGGTGCGCCAAGGAGACCACCGCCCGGCGCTCATCACAGCGGGGCGACACCGACACAGCGGCTCGCCTGGCCGCGTGGGACGCCACTCAAGCCGATCTTGCGGATCACCCGCTGGCTCACTGGGAGCTGCGCCTGGACTCGGATGTGACGGCGCCCCGTGAGGCCGCACGGAGGATCGACGGCATCGCCTGGGCCACGTCGCCTCGTTCCTGACGGCCGGGAGACCAGCGAACCGCCGCATGCGCCTTGCTCAACTCGGGTTGTCACCTTCGACACGCAGAGCTTCCAGCGCCTCGGCGACGTCCAAGCGCTCGTCTCTGTTGCCGTCCCACCGGGCGAGTGTCGCGGCAGCGGCGCGCATGAGTTCGTCGGGCAGCCCGGCGTCAGCGAGCAGGGCCGCCGCGTCGTCGAGCTCCGGGCCCCAACGCCACGCGCGGGCAGCTGTCTCGGGGATGTAGTCGATCTCCACAAGGTAGCTGCGGGTGCGCTTGGCCGCGATCTCCAGTAGCTCGTCCGCGACCCCGTACGAGTCAGCCGCCCCGTACGCGACGGCGGCCAGCACGCGGGAGGCCTTCTGGTAGCTGGAGTACGCGAGCTTCAGCGCGGAGGCTTTTCCGATGCCGTCGCCCAGGATGTGGGACCGTACGTCGGTGCCGGCGAAGAGTCCGGCGATCTGGAGGGCCTGCTTGCCAGGGCCGGACAGATAGAGCGTCGGGTACTTGCCGCCCACCGGAGGCGATCCGACCACGGCGGCGTCGATGAACGCCAATGGGGCCAGACGGTCGGCGATGCGCTGCACACGCGATGGCGAGACGGCGTTCGCCTCGACGTAGATCGTGCCCACGCCGGCCGTACCGAGCTCGGCCACCTGGGCGGCCGTCTCCTCCGCTGCGGCAGGAGGACACAGGGAGATCAGCACGTCGGAGCGGGAGACGAGCTCGGGCAGCGCCTCGGCTTCGAGGCCCGCGAGCTCGGCCCGGCGGCGGGTCGCATCGCTGCGTCCGTCAGGACACCACAGGACGATGTGGCCGCGGGCGCGCAGTTGGGCGCCGACGGCCGATCCCATGCTGCCGGGGTGCAGCAGCCCGATGGTGTGCGTCATGTCGTGGTCCAAGTGTGGCCGGCGGAATACAGAACAGAAGCAGCAGGTCGATGGGGCGCGCACCTGCGGCGATCAACTCGCCCCCGCGGCACCACCACAGGGGACGTGACCCACACCAGAGCACGTATCCCCAGTTCAGCAGGTGTCCGGATCGCCGGGCGCCGTCGCTTCAGGCGCTTCGGGCGCTTCAGGCGCTTCAGGCGCTTCAGGCGCTTCAGGTGGTGAAGGCTGTGCGGAAGCGGGCGAGGGCCGATTCGGGGTCGTCGGAGGCCCATGCCTCCATTGCGACCGTGCCCTCGTAGCCGAGTTCCTTCAGGGCGCGGGCCACGGCGGGGTAGTTGATCTCCCCGGTTCCGGGTTCGCGGCGGCCGGGGACGTCGGCCACCTGGATCTCGCCGATCAGGTCCAGCGCGTGCGCCCTGCGGATCAGTTCGATCAGGTTCCCCTCGCCGATCTGGGCGTGGTAGAGGTCCAGGTTCATCCGCAGCCCCGGACGGCCCACCGCCTGGACCAGAGCCATGGTGTCGGCGGCCGTCGCGAACGGCACTCCGGGGTGGTCGACGGCCGTGTTGAGGTTCTCCAGTGTGAAGACCACGCCGGCGCTCTCGCCCAGCTCCGCGATCCGGGTGAGCGTGCGGTGGGCGGCCATCCACATCGCGCCGGTGGTCTCCCCGGTCACCGGTGACACGGGCAGGCCCCGGCCGTCCAGTCCCGTGCCGTGCAGGTTCAGCCGGGGACAGCCCAGTTGCTCCGCGGCCCGGACCGACTCCTCGGCGGTGCGCAGGAGTTCGGCCGCGCCTGCCTCGTCGGTCAGGCTGCCCCGGACGTACCCGGTGAGGGAGGAGAACTCGGCCGGGGTGCGGGCCAGGGCGTCGAGGTCGTGCCGGGTCCAGTCCCAGATCTCCACCTGGAACCCGGCGTCGTGCACGCGCCGCGCCCGTTCGTCCATCGGCAGATCCAGGAAGACCATCTCGGCGCAGACGGCCAGTTCGTACATCCCCAGCACCCTTCCGGAGCCTTGTCGACGACTTGTGCTGGAACGTTCCAGTAGCTAGAACGTTCCAGTCGCGTCGCTCATGTGCAGCAGTACGCCAGTCGGCGTTCCGCCCTGTCAAGCCTTGGGATCCGGCGACCGGCCGAGTCGTCAGTCCCTAGAACGTTCTATAGTCGGTGCGGCTACGATGCGGTTCGCGCGTATGCGGAGGAGGGAGCGCCGGTGTCGGTCACCCCCGCCGTTCCGGACGGGAAGCGTCCTACGCTCGCGGACGTCGCGGCACGAGCCGGTGTGTCCACGGCTCTGGTGTCCATCGTGATGCGCGACGCCAAGGGCGCCGGCGCCGCCACCCGGGAGCGCGTGCTCCAGGCCGCGCGGGAGATCGGTTACCGGCCCGACGCGCGGGCGCGACTGCTGCGCAGCCGGCGTTCCCGGCTGATCGGGGTGCAGTTCGGTCTGCAGCATCCGTTCCACGCCGACCTGGTGGCGGGCGTCTACGCGGCGGCCGACGCGGCCGGCTACCAGATCGCGCTGAGCGCGGTGACCGCCGGGCGCAGCGAGCAGCGTGCCGTCGAGACGCTGCTCGCCGACCGCTGCGAGGCGCTGATCCTGCTCGGTCCGCAGGCCCCGGCCGCCCGCCTGGCGGAACTCGCGGGGCAGTTGCCGGTCGTCTCCGTGGCCCGGCGGTTGCGGCCGTCGGGCTGCGGGCCGGAAGTCGTGCGGACGGCCGACGACGAGGGGGCCCGGCAGGCGGTGGACCATCTCGTCGCCCTCGGCCACCGCGACGTCGTCCACGTCGACGGCGGGCGGGCGCCGGGCGCGGCCGACCGACGGCGTGGCTACCGCACCGCCATGGGCCGGCACGGCCTGGGCGCGCACATCCGGATCCTCCCCGGCGGGCCGACCGAGGAAGCGGGCGCCACGGCCGCCCGCGCCCTCGTGACGGCGGGGCCGCGTCCCACCGCGGTGCTCGCCTTCAACGACCGCTGCGCGAGCGGCGTGCTCGACGTCTTTCTGCGCACCGGTGTCGCCGTTCCCGGGGACGTCTCGGTCGTCGGCTTCGACGACAGCCGGCTGGCGCGTCTGGCCCACATCGGTCTGACCAGCGTCGGGCAGGACGTCCCCCGCATCTCCCGCCTGGCCGTCGGCCGGGCCGTCGCCCGGGTGGAGGGCGGAGCCGTCCCGGCCGCGGTGGAGGACGTCGTCCCTCCCCGTCTCGTCGTCCGCGGGACGACGGCCCCGCCCCGCTGAGCGTCGACGGCGGCCGGCCTGCCGCGGCCGTCATGGGCATGGCCGGCGGACGCCTCCGTGCCCTTCGTGGCGGGGCCCCGGCGCCCGCCGTGGCCTCAGCGGGCCTCCTCCGGTTCGCCCGGCGTCGGGGGAGGAACGTATCTGCCGTCGTCGAACGGCGTGAACCACGACCTGAACGCGGTCGAGGCGACTCCCGGTGCGGCTCTGGTGGGGGCTTCGTCGACGCCGTCGGCCGAGTCGTCGTGGATCCACTCATGGCCCATGCCCCCGTAGACCCCGTGGGCCCCGTGGGCCCCGTACACCCCGTGGGCCCCGTAGGTCTCGTGCGCCCCGTAGGTCTCGTAGGCGTCGTAGACGTTGTCCGTGAACGCGTCGAGCGCGGCCGACACCTCGTCGTCGAGGAGTCCGTGCAGCTCCAGGGTCGTGGTCGCCTGGTTCAGGAGGAACCTCAGGGCGATCTCCTCGGCGACGCAGTCCAGGCGTCGGAAGCTTCCGTCGGTGAAGCGGGTGGTCAGGGCGATCACCGTCACCAGGAAACGGCGCGCGAAGCGGGCGTCGTACTGGAGGGCGTAGCGGTCCGGGAGGCGTTCCAGGTGCCACAGGGGGCCTTCGCACTCCGCGACGCTCGCGTCCTCCTGGGTCAGGACCTGGACGTCCTCGAACAGCTCCTCCACCAGGATGTCGGTCGCGTAGACGAGGGCGCCGGCGGCGAGTCTGGCGTTCTCGGTCCCCTCCCCCGCCGAACCGTCTCCGGCGGGGCCGGCGGCTTCGTCGTCGCCGCGGGCGCCGAACACCGTCAGGGGGAAGGAGCGCAGCTCGTCGGCCATGGCGAGGATCCGGGCCCGTACGGCCGTGGCGCTCTCGCCGTCGTCGGGGCCGGTGTCGTGGCGGTCGTCGGCGTCCTCGGGGGGCGGGGCCGCCGTGTGGCGGGCCTTGCGGGCGGCCGGGTCGTCGGGCGGTGCGTCGGGGCCCTCGGCCGCGTCGAGGCTGGCTCGGGCCCGGTCCTGGTGCAGTTCGACCTCGCACCGCTCGATCGTCCAGTCGGCCAGCAGCTCGGTGCGTTCCAGCAGCTCGTCCACGAGCACCTGCACCGAGTCCTCCGCGAACTCCAGCGCCGGAGCGTCCACGACGACCTTCAGCAGGGCCCCGCCGGGATGGACGGACACGATGGTGTCGAGGAGGTCGACCTTCACGCCGTCCGGCCCCTCGACGGCACGGACGGAGTCGAAGCCGTCCTCGATGAGCGCCACGGCGCCGGCACGCTGAAGCGGATCCATCTCCGGAGTGCCCTCCGGGATGCAGGTGTCCACGGTCACTACGTACGTCACGTGTCCGAGCCTGTCAGGAGAGGGCCTCCCCGCGCGAGGGAGCGGTTCGGTCGGCGAAGTGAAATCCGCTCTGCGGGGGTCCGCCGGCCGGTCCTCACGCCGCAAAGTGTGCCGGATGCAGAAAATCAGTCGAAGTAAACAAGGCGTCAAGCAGCCGGGAAGCCGACCGCTTCCTCGGTGTCAAAACCCCAGGTCAATGGCGCGCGGCCGCGAGTTGTCCGCCGCGTGGCGGTGGACGTCGACCGGGTCCGTGCCGAAGAGCGCACGCGGACGGCTGCCTCGAACCGACCACCTCAGGCCATACTGGAGGCAATGACAAAGCCAGCTGCACAGAAGCGCTACTTGCCTACCAGCCCCTTCAAGGCTCCGGTGGCCCCACCGCCCAAGCAGTTCGCGGTGGGCGACCAGGTCACGCACGACATGTACGGCCTCGGCCGCGTGATCGGCATGGAGGACGGCATCGCGGCGCTCGTGGATTTCGGGTCGGCGCAACTGCGGATCTTGAGTCCGTACGCCAAAATGAGCAAGCTGTAGTACCGCTGTGCCCGGTCACGGCACGCCAGGCCCCTGGTGGGGCCTGTATCGAAGGGGAGACCTCTCATAGACCTGACCTCGCTGTTCTCCGCCCCGGAGGGGGCCCTCTCGCACTCCGCCGCGGCCTCGCCGCCTCCTGTGACGAACCCGTTCCAGGCCCCGGACTTCGGGGATGACGAGGCTTTCCCGGCCTTCGCAGCCGACGACGCGGACGCGTCCGGCTCGAATGCGAGCACGGCCCGCCGCAGGGCGAGCTAGTCCGGACAGCTACGTTCACGGCCGTTCAGGCGGGATGCCGAGCAGACCCGCCTCCTGGGCCGTCCGGCCATGAACGCAGTACGACTCCGGCGCGGTGCTTCTGGACCTGGCGATCGCCCCCAGCCGGAAGCCCACCCGCCCCTGCGCCCGTTCGCTCCGTGGACGGTGAAGCGGCGGCGTCTCTTCTCATGCTCCGAGCGCCGTCTCCTGCTCCCAGCGCCGTCCCGCGCCACGAGCGCGTCCCGTGCGCGCGTGTCCCGCGCCACGAGCGCCGTCGCACGCCCCGGTCGTCCGCGCGCGCCGCGGTCGTCGTCGCACGCCCGTGCCTCTTCTCGTGTGCTTCGGGCGTCTTCTCGCGCTCCGTGTGCTCCCGTCGTCTGCCGCGGCTCCACGGCCGTGCTGCTGCTCCGCGCCGCCACGCCTGACCCGAATGCCCGTTCCGATCCGGTTGAGGTCTGTTCAAGTCTGTTCGGGACCGTTCGGTCCCATTCGGTCCCGTTCGGTCGACCGCCGGTGCGGACGAAGCCTGTCCGCCCGCTCGGGATCGGGCAGGCCCCGAACCCGCCGCGGAGAGTGATCCCGATCACAACGGCTGGGCAGGTGAGAAGTCGACTCCCGCCGGACCAGCCGCCTTGTTAGCCTTGGCCATAGCCCGGTCGCTGGTGCATCCCCCGTCGCCAGCGACCGGGTCTTTCGCTGCCCGGCGACACCGGCCCCGGCCCCGAGGGACCGGAGATCCAGGCCGCGCACCGGCAGATCGACGCCCGAACCCCTCACGTACGCGTTCGGCGACCGTGCGGCACGGGGGCGCATAGGGCGCAAGGGGCGGCCGATCCGTACGGTTTCCCCTAGTGGAGGCGGATGGCCTGCGACGGGCATCGTTCGGCCATGTCCCGCACCCGGGGATCCTCGCCCGCCTCCTCGCGTCCCGGTATGACGGCTCCGAGTCCGTCCACCGCGGTGAAGACGGAAGGCACGCGGTGCACGCACTCTCCGGAGCCGTAACACGCCTCGGGGTCCACGGACACTCTCATACGGTCTGCCTGCCCGCCGGACGGGTCACTCAACCGGCCTTCCCGCCAGGGCCAACCAGTGCGCGATGCGGCGCAGCGTGGTCTCGTCGACGCGGTCGACCAGGGCCCGCACGGCCTTCTCGTCGTCCGGGGCGAGGTCGTAGAGGCCCGCCTTGGCCAGGCCTGCCACGAGGACCTGGTGCCGGCGGTCCTCCAGACGTTCCGTGTGCCGGACATGGCCGGGCCGGGCGGAGCCCTCGGCCGTCGGCGGAGCGACGGGCTCCGGCGCCAGGACGTCGACGGCGTTCGCCGCGGCGAGCTCGAAGCGCTGCCACTCACCGCCGTCGGGACCCCACAGGGCGACCGTCACGTCGTCGCCCCTGGCCCGCTTGACCTGCGTCATCTCGCCGATCGCGTACAACACGGGCGTGCGGTCGGGGGATTCGGCGGCGCACCGCCAGGACCCGGCGAGCGGGTCGTGGAACATCGCCGCCCAGCGGGGGGTCCCCGGCGGCTGCGGGCTGTGCGGGGGCCGGGTCGAACGGTCCGGGTCGGCCGTCATGGCGTTCACCCCTTCTGCGTCGGCACGTGTTCCGGTTCGGCAGAAGATAACTGACGACCCGTCAGGTAACCAGTGACCGGTCCAGGACGACAGGGCCCTGGGCCCCGGGGTTCAGGACCCAGGGGCTCAGGACCCAGGGGCTCAAGGGTTAAGAGGCCCAGGGTTAAGAGGCCCAGGGTCAAGAGGCCCAGGGGACGGTTGGGCAACCCTTCGACGAGGTGGGGGAGTTCAGACGCCGCCGACGCTCTCGCGGGTGAGCGTCGCCTCCCGGTGGTCGTTGCATCGCGGGAGGGGGGCGTCGTCGGCGCCGGGATGCCTCTGGTGGGCCTGCAGAGCGGCGCTGACCAGCGTCATGAGCAGGTCGATGTCCGTCTCGCACTCCAGATGGACGGTGACCCACGACGAGCCGGGCAGCAGCCGTATGGCCGTGGAATGTCTCAGGTCCTTCTCGAACCGGCGGATCGCCTTGGCGGTGAGATGCAGGTCGACGCTTCGGTCGGAGTGGAAGTGCACGATCTCGACAAGGCCCGAGCGCAACGCCCGGCCGGTGCCGCAGCTGGGCCGGCCCTCCGCGAGGTCCGGCCAGATCGCCAGTCGTGTCATGGCACGCGAGGCCGCCGTCATGGCCCCATCATGGGGCGCTCACCGTCCGGCCACCAGAGGTTGAAGAAGGCTTAACCAGGCTGATCGCGGGGAGCGTTCGCTTTCCGGCACCGATCGTGATCCACCCGGAACCCTCAGTTGTTCCACGACTCGTCGTAGGGGTCCCCAGGCGTCGGCGCAGGCTTGGCCTCAGTGACCTTCAGGAAGGGGATCGGGCCGTCGTTGACCGGGTCGCGGGCGGTGCGCGGGGTGTATTCGCCTGTGACGGTCAGCCAGGCGTCCGGCTGGAGCACCGGAGGGATGCGACCGGTCAGACCGATCTTGACCGGCTGCGCGTCGGCGGCACAGCAGTTGAGCGCCATGCGGACCAGGTAGGGGGTGCCGTCGTGGCCCAGGGCCACGAAGCCGGTCAACCGGACCTGCCGGCCCGCGAGGGTGCGGCCGTGGTCGTAGAAGGCCCGGCCCGCGTAGTCGACGACGCCGAGCGGGAGCGGGCTCGTGGCGGGGAGGGACGGATAGGCGAGGGGCTCCTGCAGAGCCGTGCCGGTGCGGGTCGCGCTGTAGGAGCCCAGGGCCGGCGGAGCGACCAGGATCAACGCCAGAAGGGGCAGGATCAGCAGCCAGGCCACCCGGGATTCGGGGTGGGCGTGGTCGTGAGGCTGCGGTGCGGCTTCCTGGCGGTGCCGTTTCGTTCTGCGCCGCTCGTACCACGCCGTCGCCAGCGCCGTCACGATGAGGACCGCGCCGGCCGCCAGCAGCAGCGGCCGCAGGCCCGCCTTGACGTAGCGCAGGTACAGGTCGGTGGCGCCCGCGTGCAGCAGGGCCGCGCCGAGGAGGAAGAGGACGGCCGACTGGGACTGTCGGTTCACAGCAGCACCCACCCCGTGAGCAGCGCCGACGCGATGGCCAGCGCGAAGGTAGCCGGGGCGAAGCGCAGCGCGAAGCCCCGGCCGAACGTGCCCGCCTGCATCGCGAACAGCTTGAGGTCGATCATCGGGCCGACCACCAGGAAGGCGAGCCGGGCCGTGAGCGAGAACTGGGTCAGGGACGCGGCGACGAACGCGTCCGCCTCCGAGCAGATGGAGAGGATCACCGCGAGGACGGCCAGCGTCAGGACGGCCACCGCCGGGTTGTCCGCCGCCGTGCGCAGCCAGCTCGCCGGGGCGACGGCCTTCAGCGTCGCCGCCGCCATCGCGCCCACGACCAGGAAGCCGCCCGCGTGCATCACGTCGTGCCGGACGGAGTCCCAGAACGCGGCCCCCTTCGTCTCCCCCTCGTGCGGAGCGTGCGTCGGCAGCCGCAGCCAGTCCGTGCGGCCCAGCCGCTGCCAGAGCCAGCCCATCGCGCACGCGGCGAGCAGACTGGCGGCGAACCGGGCCAGCACCATCTCGGGGTCGCGGGGGAAGGCCACGGCCGTCGCCGTCAGCACGATCGGGTTGATCGCGGGGGCGGAGAGAAGGAAGGCGAGAGCCGCGGCCGGGGTGACGCCCCGGCGGACCAGCGCGCCGGCCACGGGGACCGACGCGCACTCACAGCCGGGCAGCACCGCGCCCGCGAGCCCGGCTACCGGCACCGCGAGCGCGGGGCGCGAGGGCAGCGCGCGGGCGAAGAAGGAGGGCGGCACGTAGACGGCGATGGCCGCCGACAGCAGCACCCCGAGAACCAGGAACGGCAGCGCCTGCACCACCACGGCCACGAACACCGTCATCCAGCTCTGCATCACCGGCGCGGACAGCGCGCGGCGGATCGGGCTCTGCAGCAGCACCATCAGGAGCAGCAGCATGGTCAGCACGAGCGGGGAGCTGAGACGTGCCGGCCGGTCGGACGACGCGACCGCCCCCCTGTCTCCTTATACACATCT
>NZ_JAHHIU010000206.1 GCF_024539815.1 Streptomyces hayashii | reverse complement strand
CGCCGACACAGCCCCCGGCCCCGGCCACCACACCGCCCGCGCCCCAGCCCGCGCACACCGGGAGCCCTCGGCAGCCGGGCGTCTGCGTCCCGGTCGTCGGTCTGTGCGTGGACCCGCTGGGAGCCCCCCTGCCGAAGCTCTAGAGAGGCGCGCGGCGCCCATGAGGACAGCGGAGGGCAGCGGTCTAGTCGTCCGGGTCGCCGCGACGGGTGAGCAGCCAGGGCTCGACCACGCCCAGACCGCGCACCGGGCGCTGCCACATCGGTTGCAGAGCGAAGCGGTACTTCGGGGGCTCCTCGCCCTCCTTCTCCGCGGCGACCGCCTCCTCCGCGGCCTCCGCCTCGGAGGAGGGTGCGTCGCCGGTGCGGATGAGCTCCTCGGCGAAGGCGCTGTCGACCAGGACGGCGTCGCGGGGAGCTATCGACGTCAGCCGGGAGGCCAGGTTGACCGTGGTGCCGAAGACATCGCCCATCCGGGTGGTGACCGTCCCGAACGCCATGCCGACGCGCAGTTCGGGCATCGTCTCGTCGTTGCTCATCGTCTCGACCAGCAGCAGCGCGATGTCGGCGGCGGTGCCCGCGTCGTCGGCCGCGTACAGCACCTCGTCGCCGAGCGTCTTGATCAGCCGTCCGCCGCGGGCGGCCACCAGGTCGGCGGAGGTGGTCTCGAAGGCCTCCACCAGTTCGCCGAGCTCCTCCTCCTCCATGCGGCGGGTCAGCCGGGTGAAGCCGACCAGGTCGGCGAAGCAGACGGCGAGCCGGCGGTCGACCATCTCCTCGTCGTCCGCGGCCTGCACGACCCGGCCCGCCGAGGCGGCGAGCTGCCGGCGCCAGACGTAGACGAGGAACTCCTCCAGCTCGGGCAGCAGCAGCTCGACGATGGGATAGGTGACCTCGGTGCGGGTCATGCCCGGCTCGGGCGGCTCGGTCAGGCCCTCCAGGAAGGAGTCGATCTGCCACTCCGCCAGCCGGGCGGTGGTCTGCCCGGTGGACCGCGCCACCTGCACGGCCATCGCCTCGCTCAGCAGTCCCGCCTCGACGAGACCCGCCAGCCGCCGCAGGGCGAGGACGTCGGCCTCGGTGAGCGCCCTGGCCTGCCCGATGTCGGCGAAGCCCATGGCCCGCCAGAAGCGCGACGCCAGCTCCATGGAGACGCCCGCGCTGCGGGCGGCCTGGAAGGGGGTGTACCGGCGCTCGGCGCCGAGGATGAGCTGTTCGAGGCGCAGCGCGAGAGGATGCGGGTCCTCACCGGGGTCGCCCGGCTCGCCGGGGTCGGCGGCCGGCAGGTTGCCCCGGCCGTCCTCGCCCGCGCCGGAGCCCGTGTCGTCGACGGTCACGCCTGCTGCCCTTCCGATCTTCCGCGGTCAGGTATCGACCGGCCTCAACTCTACGGCAGGTGTGCGCCAGCTCACTCCGTTCGGTCCGACGAGGGGCGCGGTGCGGTCAGGGCCCCGGAGGCCGAGGCGGCCTCGGCGGCCGCCGACGCTCACGCCGGCCTGAGGTGGACGATGTCGCCCGCTCCCACCGGCTCCTGTACCCCTTCTTCCGTGGCGATCACCAACCGTCCGTCGCCGTCGACCGCGACCGCCTCGCCGACGATCGACCGGTCCCCCGGCAACTCGGCCCGTACCGTTCGTCCCAGAGTGGCGCACCCGGCCGCGTACGTCTCCTGCAGACCGCTCTCCGCCGGATCGCCGCCGGCCTCCCGCCAGCGCCCGTACCACTCCTCCAGCGACCGCAGCACGCTGCGCAGCAGCGTGTCCCGGTCGGTGCTCACCGCGCCGGCCAGCGCCAGCGAACCCGCCTGCGGCACCGGGAGTTCCTCCGCGCGCAGGGAGACGTTGACGCCGACGCCCACCACCACCGCGCTCTGGTCGGCCCGCCCGGCCCGCTCCGCGAGGATGCCGCCGGCCTTGCGTTCCTCTCCTGCGACGGTCACCAGGAGGTCGTTGGGCCACTTGAGTGCCGTGTCGACGCCGGCCGCCCGGGACAGCCCCGTCGCCACCGCCACGCCGGTGAGCAGCGGCAGCCAGCCCCAGCGGGCCACCGGCACCTCGCCGGGGGTGAGCAGCACGGAGAAGAACAGGCCGGAGCGCGGGGGCGCCGTCCACCTGCGGTCCAGGCGGCCACGGCCCGTCGTCTGCTCCTCGGCGACGAGGACCGCGCCCTCGCCCGCCCGGCCCGCGCCCGCCGCCGCGACCAGGTCCGAGTTGGTGGAACCGGTGCGCTGCACCACGTCCACGCCGGTCCACAGCCCGCCCTCCCGGACCAGCCCCCGGCGCAGGGCCGCCACGTTGAGAGGCGGACGGTCCAGATCGGACCACCGGCCGCCGCCTGCGTCTGATGCATCTCGCGGTGTCATGCAAGCCACCCTAGGTGTGTCGAATGCCGCACTGCCGATCCGTAGGGGCAGCACTACTCTACGGATGAGTAACCGTCCCCCCTTTTGAGCAGGCAGGGAGCCGCGATCCCGATGTCCGAGCCGGAAGAGCGCCACGAGATCCAACAGTCCCAAGGGATCGACGTCCACACCACCGCGGGCAAGCTCGCGGATCTCCAGCGCCGTATCCAGGAAGCGACGCACGCCGGTTCGGAACGCGCCGTCGAGAAGCAGCACGCCAAGGGCAAGTTGACGGCCCGTGAGCGCATCGACCTCCTCCTCGACGAGGACTCCTTCGTCGAGTTGGACGAGTTCGCCCGGCACCGCTCCACCAACTTCGGCCTGGAGCACAACCGTCCGTACGGGGACGGCGTCGTCACCGGCTACGGCACGGTGGACGGACGTCCGGTCGCCGTGTTCTCCCAGGACTTCACGGTCTTCGGCGGGGCGCTCGGCGAGGTCTACGGACAGAAGATCGTCAAGGTGATGGACTTCGCCCTGAAGACCGGCTGCCCGGTGATCGGCATCAACGACTCCGGCGGCGCGCGCATCCAGGAGGGTGTGGCCTCGCTGGGCGCGTACGGCGAGATCTTCCGCCGGAACACGCACGCGTCCGGAGTGATCCCGCAGATCAGCCTGGTCGTCGGCCCGTGCGCGGGCGGCGCCGTGTACTCGCCCGCGATCACCGACTTCACGGTGATGGTGGACCGGACCTCGCACATGTTCATCACCGGCCCGGACGTCATCAAGACGGTCACCGGCGAGGACGTCGGCTTCGAGGAGCTGGGCGGCGCGCGCACCCACAACGCGGTGTCGGGCGTGGCACACCACATGGCGGGCGACGAGAAGGACGCCGTCGAGTACGTCAAGCAGCTGCTGTCGTACCTGCCGTCCAACAACCTGTCCGAGGCCCCGGTGTTCCCCGAGGAGGCGGACCTGTCCGTCACCGAGGAGGACCTGGAACTGGACTCCGTCGTCCCGGACAGCGCCAACCAGCCGTACGACATGCACACGGTCATCGAACACGTCCTGGACGACGCCGAGTTCTTCGAGACGCAGGCGCTGTTCGCGCCGAACATCCTCACCGGCTACGGCCGGGTCGAGGGCCACCCGGTCGGCATCGTCGCCAACCAGCCGATGCAGTTCGCGGGCTGTCTGGACATCACGGCCTCCGAGAAGGCCGCCCGCTTCGTCCGCACCTGCGACGCCTTCAACATCCCCGTCATCACGTTCGTGGACGTGCCCGGCTTCCTGCCCGGCGTCGACCAGGAGCACGACGGCATCATCCGCCGCGGCGCCAAGCTGATCTACGCCTACGCCGAGGCCACCGTCCCGCTGATCACCGTCATCACCCGCAAGGCGTTCGGCGGCGCGTACGACGTCATGGGCTCCAAGCACCTGGGCGCGGACCTCAACCTCGCCTGGCCGACCGCCCAGATCGCCGTCATGGGCGCCCAGGGCGCGGTCAACATCCTGCACCGCCGCACGATCGCGGAGGCGGAGGCGAACGGCGAGGACCTGGAGGCGGTGCGCGCCCGGCTGATCCGGGAGTACGAGGACACCCTCCTCAACCCGTACGTGGCGGCCGAGCGCGGCTACGTCGACTCGGTGATCATGCCGTCCGACACCCGCCGGCACATCGTGCGCGGCCTGCGTCAGCTGCGCACCAAGCGGGAATCCCTGCCCCCGAAGAAGCACGGCAACATCCCCCTCTAAGGAGCCGCTGTGACGATCAAGGTCGTACGGGGCAATCCGACCCCCGAGGAGCTCGCCGCCGCCCTGGCGGTGGTCCGGGCCCGCGCCGCGGCGGCGATGGCGGAGCCGTCCGGCGCGGAGACCCCGAAGGACGCGTGGTCCGACCCGGCCCGCATCGCGGCACACCGGGTGCCGCAACCGGGCCGGGCGTCCTGGACCCGCACCTACTGGCCGAGCTAGCGACAACCGACCGACGGAGTGGGCGGTGGGGGCCGCGTGTGCCGGCGCGGCCCCGGTCGCGGTGCGCCGAGCCCCCACGGCCCGCGGCCGACGCACCGCCGCACGGCAGGTGAGCGGCCGCGGTCCGGCGATCTGAGTACGCCTACTCAGGCACAGACCCCCCGCCGGGCCGCACGCTGGTGGAATGCTGTGGTCCGACCCCGAGAACGAGCCTCCGAAAGAACTCCGCGACATGCAGGAGACCTTGCGGAGACTCGGCCTCCTCCTCGCCCTGGCCATGGTGATCGCGATGGTCGTGCTGGGGATCCGATAGCCCGCGCCGCTAGGCTGACCGCATGCGCCGACTCGTCCTCGCTTCCCAGTCCCCCGCCCGGCTGAACCTGCTGCGCCAGGCCGGCCTCGCGCCCGAGGTCATCGTGAGCGGGGTCGACGAGGACGCCGTCACCGCGCCCACCCCCGCCGAGCTCGCGCTGGCCCTCGCCGAGGCGAAGGCCTCCGTCGTGGCCGCCCGGCCCGACGTCAAGGGCGCCCTGGTGATCGGCTGCGACTCGGTGCTCGACCTGGACGGCGAGGCGCTGGGCAAGCCGGCGGACGCCGCGGAGGCCACCGCGCGCTGGAAGGCGATGCGCGGCCGGGCCGGGACGCTCCAGACCGGCCACTGCGTCTACGACACCGACAGCGGGCGCTACACCTCCGCGACCGCCTCCACCGTCGTGCGCTTCGGCGAGCCGACCGACGCGGAGGTCGCCGCGTACGTCGCCTCGGGCGAGCCCCTGTACGTCGCCGGGGCGTTCACCCTCGACGGCCGTTCCGCCCCGTTCATCGACGGCATCGAGGGCGACCACGGCAACGTGATCGGCATCAGCCTGCCCCTCGTGCGCCGACTGCTGGCGCAACTGGGCGTCGGCATCACGGAGTTGTGGGCGCCGTCGGAGGCGTGACCGGCTTGGGCGTGACCGGCCGCGGCGGGGTCGGCGGGAGCGCGGCGGGCGAACCTCCGCCGTCGCCCTCCCCGTCCTGGGGCGTCTCGGCTACGGGCCGCTGCCGGGCGTCGTACGTCATCAGCAGCAGCACGATCAGGGCGAGCACGACCACCATGAACACGAACTGCGGCACGCCCAGCAGCCCCCACGCGAAGGCGCCCAGCAGACCGTGCACGACGGCCGCGCTGATCAGCAGGACCCGGCCGAAGCCGGCGGGCGCGCGGTCGCGCAGGGCCACCAGCAGGGCCACCACGCCGCACAGGGCGAAGTAGAGGCCGAAGACGATCCCGCCGACCTTCGAGGACGTCGACATGACGTCCGGGTCCAGGCCGGCCAGGGACATGTCCTGCCGGTCCACCACGATGCCCATGAACCAGTTCAGCGCGGCGATGCCGATCGCCTCGGCGAACAGCACGATCGCCACGACCCACGCCACCGGTCTGCGTACCACCGGTCCCCACCCACTTTCGAGCCGGATCCCAGCGGGATCGGGCAAGCTAGCTGTTACCTCAAGTACGTTCGAGACACCCGGAACGCTACTAACGGGTAAACGTTGGGACAAGGGTTCTGCGTGCGGCAAAGAATCATTGGGCCATTCGTAGGGACTCGACAAAGAAACGGAGTGGGCCGCAGCACGCTCTCACAGAGACCTTGGCCACACGGGAGGGCTAGGGTTTCCCGCAGGAGTGCTGCGTACGGCGGTACTGCAAGGGATTTCGCGGTCGAGTGAGCCTGACATCACGCTCCGTGTGGGCAAGCTCACCTTTGGGGACGGGTCGTAGAGCCGTGTCGGCAGTCCCTAAACTCGGCTTGTTTCAAGGAGGGAGCCTCAATCGTGCGCAAGGTGCTCATCGCCAACCGTGGCGAAATCGCAGTCCGCGTGGCCCGGGCGTGCCGGGATGCCGGTATCGCGAGCGTGGCCGTCTACGCCGACCCGGACCGGGACGCTCTGCATGTCCGCGCGGCGGATGAGGCGTTCGCCCTGGGCGGTGACACTCCGGCGACCAGCTATCTCGACATCGAGAAGGTGCTGAACGCGGCGCGGGAGTCGGGCGCCGACGCCGTCCACCCCGGCTACGGCTTTCTCTCGGAGAACGCCGAGTTCGCCCAGGCGGTCCTGGACGCCGACCTGATCTGGATCGGCCCGCCCCCGCAGGCCATCCGCGACCTCGGCGACAAGGTCGCCGCCCGGCACATCGCCCAGCGTGCCGGCGCGCCGCTGGTCGCCGGCACGCCCGACCCGGTCTCCGGCGCCGACGAGGTCGTCGCCTTCGCCGAGGAGCACGGCCTGCCGATCGCGATCAAGGCCGCCTTCGGCGGCGGCGGCCGCGGTCTCAAGGTCGCCCGCACCCTCGAAGAGGTGCCCGAGCTGTACGACTCGGCCGTCCGCGAGGCGGTCGCCGCCTTCGGCCGCGGCGAGTGCTTCGTCGAGCGCTACCTGGACAAGCCGCGGCACGTGGAGACGCAGTGCCTGGCCGACAGCCACGGCAACGTGGTCGTCGTGTCCACCCGGGACTGCTCCCTCCAGCGCCGGCACCAGAAGCTGGTCGAGGAGGCCCCGGCGCCGTTCCTGTCGGATGCGCAGGTCGCCGAGCTGTACGCGTCCTCCAAGGCCATCCTCAAGGAGGCCGGCTACGTCGGCGCCGGCACCGTGGAGTTCCTCGTCGGCCTCGACGGGACGATCTCCTTCCTGGAGGTCAACACCCGTCTCCAGGTCGAGCACCCGGTCACCGAGGAGGTCGCCGGCATCGACCTGGTGCGCGAGATGTTCCGCATCGCCGACGGCGAGGAGCTCGGCTACGGCGACCCGGAGCTGCGCGGGCATTCGTTCGAGTTCCGCATCAACGGCGAGGACCCGGGCCGTAACTTCCTGCCCGCCCCGGGCACCGTGACCCGCTTCGAGGCGCCCACCGGTCCGGGCGTGCGCCTGGACGCGGGCGTCGAGTCGGGCTCGGTCATCGGCCCGGCGTGGGACTCGCTCCTCGCCAAGCTGATCGTCACCGGCGCCACCCGTGAGCAGGCGCTGCAGCGGGCGGCCCGCGCCCTGGAGGAGTTCCAGGTCGAGGGCATGGCCACGGCGATCCCGTTCCACCGCGCGGTCGTCAGGGACCCGGCGTTCGCCCCCGAACTCACCGGCAGCCAGGACCCGTTCACGGTCCACACCCGGTGGATCGAGACCGAGTTCGTCAACGAGATCCCCGCCTTCTCCGCCCCGGCCGATGCCGAGGCCGAGGACGAGACGGACCGCGAGACGATCGTCGTCGAGGTCGGCGGCAAGCGCCTGGAGGTCTCCCTCCCGTCCTCGCTGGGCATGTCCCTGGCCCGCACCGGGCTCGCGGCGGGCGCCAAGCCCAAGCGCCGTGCGGCCAAGAAGTCCGGCCCGGTGGCCTCCGGCGACACCCTCGCCTCTCCGATGCAGGGCACCATCGTGAAGGTGGCCGTCGAGGAGGGCCAGGAGGTCAAGGAGGGCGACCTGGTCGTCGTCCTCGAAGCGATGAAGATGGAGCAGCCGCTCAACGCCCACCGCTCGGGCACCGTGAAGGGCCTCGCGGCGGAGGTCGGCGCGTCCATCACCTCGGGCGCCGCGATCTGCGAGATCAAGGACTGACCCCACCGGTTCACCGTGCCGAGGCGCCCGCACCCGCGGGCGCCTCGCCGCGTTCACGGCTCACGAGGCCCGCGTCCGGGCCCGCTCCCCGCCGGGGGACTGCTCGCCCAGCATCGAGGCCGCGCGCAGCCCCGCCTGAGCGCCCGGGATCTGGCCCCGCCGGGGGGCCGGCAGCGGTACGTCCCGACGCTGCTGCTGGTGGCGCGCCGGGACCGCGTCACCCCCCTGGCCTCCCGACGCCCCGGCCACGGCGATCTGCACCCCCTGGTCCGCCAGGGCCTGGAGTTCGGTGGCGGCGCGGTCGTCGTGCGCGGGCGGCTCGTCGGTCACCAGCCGGGTGATGAGGTCCGTGGGCACCGTCTGGAACATGGTGTCGGTGCCGAGCTTGGTGTGGTCCGCGAGGACCACGACCTCGGCGGCGGCCTGCACCAGGGCCCGGTCCACGGACGCCGACAGCATGTTGGACGTGGACAGCCCGCGCTCGGCGGTCAGTCCGCTCCCGGAGAGGAAGGCCCGCGACACCCGAAGCCCTTGCAGGGACTGCTCGGCGCCGCTCCCGACGAGGGCGTAGTTGGAGCCGCGCAGGGTGCCGCCGGTCATCACGACCTCGACCCGGTTGGCATGGGCCAACGCCTGGGCCACCAGAAGGGAGTTGGTGACGACGGTCAGTCCGGGCACCCGGGCGAGCCGGCGGGCCAGCTCCTGTGTCGTGGTGCCCGCCCCGACCACGATGGCCTCGCCCTCTTCGACGAAGCCCGCGGCCAGGTCCGCGATGGCGGTCTTTTCGGCGGTCGCGAGATGGGATTTCTGCGGAAAGCCGGATTCTCGCGTGAACCCGCCCGGCAATACCGCACCGCCGTGCCGGCGGTCGAGGAGTCCTTCTGCCTCCAGTGCGCGCACGTCCCGCCGTACGGTCACTTCGGAGGTCTGGACGACGCGGGCGAGTTCACGGAGCGACACGGCCCCGTTCGCTCGCACCATTTCGAGGATCAATTGACGACGTTCTGCAGCGAACACGAAACTGACAGTAACGCGGACGACCGTCTGCTTTCAGCTCTTTGCGCCGAATAGTAGAAGTTGTTCGCACAGAGGGACGGGCAGTGGTATAAGGCGCAACTCCGGTGCACATGCCTCCCGCACGGTCCACCGGCCGGCTGCGCCCGGGCCGTCAACTCCCCATGACCGGGGCAGAGTCCGGAAGGTCGCCGGACTCCGCCGTCAGACCTCGCCCGCCGTCTTCCGGGTGTGCAGCTGTCGCGCCACCTCCGCGATCGACCCGGAAAGGGAGGGGTACACGGTGAACGCGTTCGCGATCTGTTCGACCGTCAGATTGTTGTCGACGGCGATCGAGATGGGGTGGATCAGTTCCGAGGCGCGCGGCGCCACGACCACGCCGCCGACGACGATGCCGGTGCCGGGCCGGCAGAAGATCTTGACGAAGCCGTCGCGGATGCCCTGCATCTTGGCGCGCGGGTTGCGCAGCAGCGGCAGCTTGACGACCCGGGCGTCGATCTTCCCGCCGTCCACGTCGGCCTGGCTGTAGCCGACGGTGGCGATCTCGGGGTCGGTGAAGACGTTGGAGGAGACCGTCTTCAGGTTGAGCGGGGCCACCGCGTCGCCGAGGAAGTGGTACATGGCGATGCGGCCCTGCATGGCGGCGACGGAGGCCAGGGCGAAGATCCCGGTCACGTCGCCGGCGGCGTACACGCCCGGGGCGGTGGTCCGGCTGACCTTGTCGGTCCAGATGTGCCCGGACTCGCGGACCCTGACGCCCGCCTCCTCCAGCCCCATCCCCTCGCTGTTGGGGATGGCGCCGACGGCCATGAGGCAGTGCGAGCCGGTGATGACGCGGCCGTCGGACAGGGTGACCTCGACCCGGTCGCCGACCCGCTTGGCGGACTCGGCGCGCGAGCGGGCCATGACGTTCATGCCGCGGCGGCGGAAGACGTCCTCCAGGACGGCCGCCGCGTCCGGGTCCTCGCCGGGAAGCACCCGGTCGCGGGAGGAGACCAGGGTGACCTTGGAGCCGAGGGCCTGGTAGGCGCCCGCGAACTCGGCGCCCGTGACGCCCGAGCCGACCACGATGAGCTCCTCGGGGAGCTCGCCGAGGTCGTAGACCTGGGTCCAGTTCAGGATGCGCTCGCCGTCGGGCTGGGCGTCCGGCAGTTCGCGCGGATGGGCGCCGGTGGCGAGCAGGACGGCGTCGGCGGTGAGGGTCTCCTCGGTGCCGTCGGCGGCGGAGACCACGACCTTGCGGGAGCCGTCGAGGGCCTGCATGCCCTCCAGCCGGCCGCGCCCGCGCAGCACCCGGGCCCCGGCCCGGGTGACGGAGGCGGTGATGTCGTGCGACTGGGCGAGCGCGAGGCGCTTCACACGGCGGTTGACCTTGCCGAGGTCGACCCCGACGACCCGCGCTGCCTGCTCCAGCGGCGGGGTGTCGTCGGCGACGATGATGCCGAGCTCCTCGTACGAGGAGTCGAAGGTGGTCATCACCTCGGCCGTGGCGATCAGGGTCTTCGACGGCACGCAGTCGGTCAGCACCGACGCTCCGCCCAGACCGTCGCAGTCGACGACGGTCACCTCCGCGCCGAGCTGCGCGGCCACCAGGGCCGCCTCATAGCCGCCGGGTCCGCCACCGATGATCACGATCCGAGTCACGTGTCCCATTCTCCCGCACCGGCCGCGCCGGTACCGCCCCGGGGGCCGCGGACGCCGGGACTGTGACCAGAGTGACGCCCGCGCCCACTGCCGTACTCTCCTTGCATGTCGCTCTACGCCGCGTACGCCGGCAACCTCGACGCGCGGCTGATGACCCGCCGCGCTCCCCACTCGCCGCTGCGCGCCACCGGCTGGCTGAACGGCTGGCGGCTGACGTTCGGCGGCGAGCAGCTGGGCTGGGAGGGGGCGCTGGCCACCGTCGTGGAGGACCCCGGCGCGCAGGTCTTCGTCGCGCTGTACGACCTCGCCCCCATGGACGAGGAGTCCCTGGACCGCTGGGAGGGCGTGGGCCTCGGCATCTACCGGCGGGCCCGCGTGCGGGTGCACACGCTGGAGGGCGAGGAGTCCGCCTGGATGTACGTCCTGAACGGCTACGAGGGCGGCCTGCCGTCGGCCCGGTACCTGGGCGAGGTCGCCGACGCGGCCGAATCGGCCGGGGCGCCACACGATTACGTGATGGAGCTGCGCAAGCGGCCCTGCTGACGGGGCCCGGCTTCTAGAATCGAAAGCCCTCGCGGATTCAACGGGAGACCGCAATGCCCCCCAGCACGTATGACGTCTACTACACGGTGCAGGCCGCAGAGGCCCGCGACCGGCTCGACGATCTACAGCGCTCCGCTTTCGACAAGGGCATCGCCCTGCTGGCCCGCGACCCGTTCCTTTCGGTTTCGAGGCCCATAGGGTCCACCGGCGACGACCGCACGATCCGCCTCACACAGAACATCCTCGTGGAGTACACGGTCAGCCGCGGCCGTCTGCTGATCTTCATCGTCGAGGTCTTCAACGACAAGGACGTCCTCGTCCCGGACGCGTGAGCCCCTGCCGACCGTCCCTCGTTGGAAACGACAAGACAACGATCGCCATGCCGTCGGCTTCGGCATCTACGCGCGTAGGCCGGAAGCGGCTACCCTCAGTCGCGTGAACGCATCTCTCCTCCCGGACGACATCCAGGGCGACCCGCACGCCGCCGCCGACGCCGCCGCCGCACGCCTGCGCGAACTGACCGGCGCCGAGACCCACGACGTCGCCCTCGTGATGGGCTCCGGCTGGGCTCCCGCCGTGGACGCCCTGGGCGCCCCCGACGCAGAGTTCCAGGTCACCGAGCTGCCCGGCTTCCCGCCGCCCGCGGTCGAGGGCCACGGCGGCAAGATCCGCTCGTACCAGATGGGCGAGAAGCGGGCGCTCGTCTTCCTGGGCCGCACCCACTACTACGAGGGCCGCGGCGTCGCCGCCGTCGCCCACGGCGTCCGCACCGCGGTGGCGGCCGGCTGCAAGACGATCGTGCTGACCAACGGCTGCGGCGGCCTGCGCGAGGGCATGCGCCCCGGTCAGCCGGTGCTGATCAGCGACCACATCAACCTCACGGCGACCTCCCCCGTCGTCGGCGCGAACTTCGTCGACCTGACGGACCTGTACTCGCCGCGGCTGCGCGCCCTGTGCAAGGAGATCGACGCCACGCTGGAAGAGGGCGTCTACGCCCAGTTCCCGGGCCCGCACTACGAGACCCCGGCCGAGATCCGCATGGCCCGCACCATCGGGGCGGACCTGGTCGGCATGTCGACGGTGCTGGAGGCCATCGCCGCGCGCGAGGCGGGCGCCGAGGTGCTCGGCATCTCCCTCGTCACCAACCTCGCCGCCGGCATGACGGGCGAGCCGCTGAACCACGAAGAGGTGCTGCAGGCGGGTCGCGACAGCGCGACGCGCATGGGCTCGCTGCTGGCACAGGTGCTCGGCCGCATCTGAGCGCCGCCGCCGGGGCCCGGACGGCGTCCGGCGGTCCGCGTCGGATCCGCGCGGCGGCCGGTGCGGCGCACCGCGAGGCCGAGTCTCCCCCGTGTACCGGGTCCGCCCGGCACGCTCGGGGGAGCCGACCGCACGGCGGTGCGCCACACCGGGCGTCGCGCGCCCGCGGGGACGCCGCGACACCGTCGGGCCCCGCAGCGGAACCGCGACCGGGAGCCCCGACCGGGGACTCCGGCCGGGAGGCCCGACCGGGAGCTCCGGCCAGGAGTCCCGACCGGAGCTCCGCTTTCGGCCCTGAATGGCCTTTCCCACCCACTTCCCCCCTGAGGGGGGACCTCCAGCCGGGCCGGACTACGCCGGCCCGGACCGGAGGACGAACGGCGTCCCCACGCAACCGGAGGCTGACTCCCGTGCACGACGATCTCCTCTCCCGCGCCCGGTCCTGGCTCGCCGAGGACCCGGACCCGCAGACCCGCGCCGAGCTGGCCGGGCTCATCGAGGCCGGCGACGTCGCCGAGCTCGCCGACCGCTTCAGCGGCACCCTCCAGTTCGGCACCGCCGGCCTGCGCGGCGAGCTGGGGGCCGGCCCCATGCGGATGAACCGCTCGGTCGTCATCCGCGCCGCCGCCGGGCTCGCCGCCTACCTCAAGGGCAAGGGACAGCAGGGCGGGCTCGTGGTCATCGGCTACGACGCCCGTCACAAGTCCGCCGACTTCGCCCGCGACACGGCCGCGGTCATGACGGGCGCCGGACTGCGCGCGGCCGTCCTGCCCCGCCCGCTGCCCACGCCCGTCCTCGCCTACGCCATAAGGCACCTGGGCGCGGTCGCCGGGGTCGAGGTCACGGCCAGCCACAACCCGCCCCGCGACAACGGCTACAAGGTGTACCTGGGCGACGGTTCGCAGATCGTGCCGCCCGCCGACGCGGAGATCGCCGCGGAGATCGCCGCGATCCGCGGCCTGGACGAGGTCCCCCGCCCCGAGGAGGGCTGGCAGATCCTCGACGACGCCGTCCTCGACGCCTACCTGGCCCGCACCGACGCCGTGCTCGCCCCGGGGTCCCCCCGCACGGCCCGCACGGTCTACACCGCGATGCACGGCGTCGGCAAGGACGTCCTGCTCGCCGCGTTCGCCCGCGCGGGCTTCCCGGCGCCGGTGCTCGTCGCCGAGCAGGCCGAGCCCGACCCGGAGTTCCCGACCGTGGCCTTCCCCAACCCGGAAGAGCCCGGCGCGATGGACCTCGCCTTCGCCGCGGCCCGCGCGAACGCCCCCGACCTGATCATCGCCAACGACCCGGACGCGGACCGCTGCGCCGTGGCCGTCCCGTACGCGGGCGACTGGCGCATGCTGCGGGGCGACGAGGTCGGCTCGCTGCTCGCCGCCCACCTCGTCCGCCGGGGCGCGCAGGGCACGTTCGCGGAGTCGATCGTCTCTTCGTCCCTCCTCGGCCGCATCGCCGGGAAGGCGGGCCTGCCCCACGAGGAGACCCTCACCGGCTTCAAGTGGATCGCCCGCGTCGACGGCCTGCGCTACGGCTACGAGGAGGCCCTCGGCTACTGCGTGGACCCCGAGGGCGTGCGCGACAAGGACGGCATCACCGCCGCCCTGCTGGTCACGGAACTCGCCTCGGAGCTCAAGGAGCAGGGCCGCACCCTGCTGGACCTCCTCGACGACCTCGCCGTGGAGCACGGTCTGCACGCCACCGACCAGCTGTCCGTGCGGGTGGAGGACCTCTCGGTCATCGCCCGCGCGATGGAGCGGCTGCGCGCGCAGCCCCCGGCCTCGCTGGCGGGCCTGGCCGTGACCCGGGCGGAGGACCTCACCCAGGGCACGGACACGCTGCCTCCCACCGACGGCCTGCGCTACACGCTCGACGGCGCCCGGGTCATCGTCCGCCCCAGCGGCACGGAGCCGAAGCTGAAGTGCTACCTGGAGGTCGTGATCCCGGTCGCCGCCCACGACGACCTGCCGGCGGCGCGCACCCGGGCGGACGCCGTCCTGGCCACCATCAAGCGGGACCTGTCGGCGGCGGCCGGCATCTGACGGCCCCGTACCGGCGAGGTCCGCGCCACGGGAGCGTGCGCGGGGGCGAGCGGTGCCGGCCCGTGCGGGCGGGCCGAGCGCGCACCCGGTCCGCCGGCGATGAGTTCCGGCCGCTTCTCCGGTCTGTTCAGGTGACCGTCGTGGGACGTCGTTCGACGTGCCACGACGGCGCCCGGCACCAGACCCCACGGAGGACGCCATGACGACCGCCCCGGACCACTCGCCCACCACGCCGGACCGTCCGACCGCCACACCGCCCGGCCGCCCGCCCGTCGTCGACGCGGCCGCGTGGCAGGCCGCCCGCGACGAGCTCCTGATCCGCGAGAAGGCGCACACCCACGAGGGGGACGCCATCGCCGCGGCCCGCCGCCGGCTGCCGATGGTGGAGATCGACGGAACGGTCGAGGTCGTCGGCGCCGGCGGCCCGGTCCCGATCCTGGACCTGTTCCAGGGCCGCGACGAGCTCCTCGTCTACCAGCACATGTGGTACGACGGCGCGCCGCACCAGGGACAGTGCGAGGGCTGCACCATGGCCGCCTGGCACCTGCGGGACGCCGTCTACCTCAACGCCCGCGGGGTGTCGTTCGCCGTCCTGACCACCGGCCCGTGGGACGAGGTGGCCACGTACGTCGAGTTCATGGGCTACTCGCAGCCCTGGTACTCGGTACGCGACTCGGCCGAGCCCATCGGCGGCGGCATGGGCCACCTCAGCTGCTTCCTGCGCGACGGCGACCGCGTCTTCCTCACCTACACCACGACGGGCCGGGGCAACGAGCCGTTCAGCGGGTCGTTCGCCCTGCTCGACATGACGCCGTACGGCCGCGGCGAGACCTGGGAGGACAACCCCGAGGGCCGGCCCGAGGGACAGCACCCGTGCTGGTACTGGCGCTCGGACGCGGACGGGAACGCCACCTGGGGTCCGACCAGCCGCCCGGTCCCGCAGTGGACCCGCCCCGACGCGTCCCCCGTGGACACCCTCGGCCGACGGGGCCCCTGCCACTGACCCGGAACCGACGCTCCAGCACCTGCGCTCCAGCTCCGGGCTCAGGCCCCAGGGCCGGACTCAGGGGCAGGCGCTACGGCCCCGGAGGCGGGCTCAGGGTCAGGCGCTACGGCTCCGGGGCCCGGCCCGGCTCGGCTCATGTCCGGGCCGGGGTGCCGACCACTGGCGGAACCGCCTGGTCACCGCCTCGCGGCCGGCAGTCGTCAGCGCAGGAGGAACACCGCGGCCGTCCCCAGGACCCCCACGGCGACCCCCAGCGGCCACAACGCCCGCCCGCGCTGCCGCGCGTCGGCCTGCCCGGCCGGCCGCGCCGCCGGATCCCGCCACAACACGGTGATCTCGGCGGCCGTCCGTTCGTACGGGTGCGTCGCACCGAGCCTGCGCTCCAGCCACGGCCAGCGGGGCGAGACCACCCGCCACTCGTCGAACGACGCCCGCGTGCCGCGTATCCCCAGCCGGACGCCCTCGCACTCGACGGCCCGGACGTGGTCCCAGGCGAGGGTGGCGAGCCCCCAGCAGCCCGTTGAACCACAGGCCCTCACGGTCGGCCGTGATCCGCCAGAGGAGCCGACGCGGCGCCGGACACCCCCCGCCGAGCGACCGCCGCCGCTCAGCCCACCGCGAGCAGGATCGCCAGGACGACGGCCCCCGCCGCGGCCGGGCCGAGGATCTCCCAGGCCCAGCGGACGCTCACCTCGCCCTGCGCGCTCTCTTCCTTCTCGCGCGCCTCCCACAGCTCACGCAGGTCGTCCATGGCCCGGTCGGCGCCGGCGCGGCCGTCCGCCGCGGCGGCGCCCCCTCGTCCGAGGCCGCCGCCGAACGCGCCGAGCCCGGCGGTCCGGCCGCCCCGGCCCTCCTGCCCGGCCGCCGCACGCGACTCCCGGCGGTTCGCCCGCTTGCGGGCCCGCAGCGAGACGGGGATGGACCACAGCTGGAACTTCGTCCCCGCCACGGTGAGGACCTCGTTGGAGTAGCCGGAGCGCAGCGTGGCGATCTGCCCCCAGGGCAGCACGATCACCCGGAAGGGGTTGCGCACCCGCATCCGCTCCTGACCGGCGTACACGGCGGGCCGCAGGGTCAGGGCGACGATCAGCGGGACGAGGAGGATCATCGTCGCGAGCGCCAGCCACGGGGTGCGCCCCTCGCCCGCGACGATCGCGTCGACGCCGAGCCAGCCGACGAGGGCGAGCATCACCACACCGCCGGCGATGCCCGCGGACGACCGGTACACGCGGTCCCTGATCTCGGGACCCGGGGGTTCCGAGGGCCCCGAGGGCCGCGATGCGGGTGACTGGTCTTCCGGGCTCGTCATGGGGCCGATTGTGCCCGACGCCCGCCGTCCGCTCATACGCGGAGCCCCGGGCCGCCATGAGCGCCGGAACGACTTCCGGGGGTGTACACCCGCTACGCGCGTAGATATGCTCGTCTGGTGACCATGCCCACCAATGCACCCAGCGCGGCCCGCACCCTCTCGGACGTCACCTCGTCCGACAGCACGCTGCGCCGCTTCCTCCACGGGCTGCCCGGCGTCGACGCGGTCGGCCTGGAGGCGCGCGCCGCTGCGCTCGGCACCCGTTCCATCAAGACGACCGCGAAGGCGTACGCCATCGACCTCGCCATCTCGATGGTCGACCTGACGACGCTGGAAGGCGCGGACACCCCGGGCAAGGTCCGGGCGCTCGGCGCGAAGGCGGTCCGGCCCGACCCGACCGACCGCACGGCTCCCGCCACGGCCGCGGTCTGCGTCTATCCCGACATGGTGGCCGTCGCCAAGGAGGCCGTCGCCGGCTCCGGCGTGAAGGTCGCCTCGGTCGCCACCGCGTTCCCCGCCGGCCGCGCCGCCCTCGACGTGAAGCTGGCCGACGTGCGTGACGCGGTCGCCGCCGGCGCCGACGAGATCGACATGGTCATCGACCGCGGGGCGTTCCTCGCGGGCAAGTACATGAAGGTGTACGACGAGATCGTCGCCGTGAAGGAGGCCTCGGGGGCGGCCCGCCTCAAGGTCATCTTCGAGACGGGCGAGCTGTCGACGTACGACAACATCCGGCGGGCGAGCTGGCTCGGCATGCTGGCCGGGGCGGACTTCATCAAGACGTCCACCGGCAAGGTCGCCGTCAACGCCACCCCCTCGAACACCCTGCTCATGCTGGAGGCGGTGCGCGACTTCCGCGCGCAGACCGGCGTCCAGGTCGGCGTGAAGCCGGCCGGCGGCATCCGCACCAGCAAGGACGCGATCAAGTTCCTCGTCCTGGTCAACGAGACCGCGGGCGGGGACTGGCTCGACAACCACTGGTTCCGCTTCGGCGCCTCCTCGCTCCTGAACGATCTGCTGATGCAGCGTCAGAAGCTGGCCACCGGCCGCTACTCCGGCCCCGACTACGTGACGGTGGACTGAGACCACATGAACATGGAAAACACGCCTTCCGCATTCACCTCCGCTTTCGCGTACGCACCGGCGCCCGAGTCCCGCTCGGTCGTCGACATCGCGCCCTCCTACGGCCTGTTCATCGACGGCGAGTTCGCCGAGGCGGCCGACGGCAAGGTCTTCAAGACCGTCTCGCCGTCCACCGAGGAGGTCCTCTCCGAGATCGCCCAGGCGGGCGAGGCGGACGTAGACCGCGCCGTGCGGGCCGCCCGCAAGGCCTTCGAGAAGTGGTCCGCGCTGCCGGGCGCCGAACGCGCGAAGTACCTCTTCCGCATCGCCCGCATCATCCAGGAGCGGTCCCGCGAGCTGGCCGTCCTGGAGACGCTGGACAACGGCAAGCCGATCAGGGAGACGCGCGACGCCGACCTCCCCCTGGTCGCCGCGTACTTCTTCTACTACGCGGGCTGGGCCGACAAGCTCGGGCACGCCGGGTTCGGGGCCTCGCCGAGGCCGCTGGGCGTGGCCGGCCAGGTCATCCCGTGGAACTTCCCGCTGCTGATGCTGGCGTGGAAGATCGCCCCGGCGCTGGCCACGGGCAACACGGTGGTCCTGAAGCCCGCCGAGACGACCCCGCTGTCCGCCCTGTTCTTCGCGGACGTCTGCCGCCAGGCCGGCCTGCCCAAGGGCGTCGTCAACATCCTGCCGGGGTACGGCGACGCGGGCGCGGCGCTCGTGGCGCACCCCGACGTGAACAAGGTGGCCTTCACCGGCTCCACGGCCGTCGGCAAGGAGATCGCGCGCACGGTCGCGGGCAGCCGCAAGAAGCTCACCCTCGAACTGGGCGGAAAGGGCGCGAACATCGTCTTCGACGACGCCCCGATCGACCAGGCCGTCGAGGGCATCGTCAGCGGCATCTTCTTCAACCAGGGCCAGGTCTGCTGCGCGGGCAGCCGTCTCCTCGTCCAGGAGTCGATCCAGGAGGAGCTGCTGGAGTCGCTCAAGCGCCGTCTGTCGACGCTGCGCCTCGGCGACCCGCTCGACAAGAACACCGACATCGGCGCGATCAACTCCGCCGAGCAGCTGGCGCGCATCACCACGCTCGTCGAGCAGGGCGAGGCGGAGGGCGCGGAGCGCTGGTCCCCGGCCTGCGAACTTCCCGCCTCCGGCTACTGGTTCGCGCCGACGCTGTTCACGAACGTCACGCAGGCGCACACCGTCGCCCGTGACGAGATCTTCGGCCCGGTGCTGTCGGTGCTGACCTTCCGCACGCCGGACGAGGCAGTCGCCAAGGCCAACAACACGCCGTACGGCCTGTCGGCGGGCGTCTGGACGGAGAAGGGCTCCCGGATCCTCGCCGTCGCGAACAAGCTCCGGGCCGGCGTCGTCTGGTCCAACACGTTCAACAAGTTCGACCCCACCTCGCCGTTCGGCGGCTACAAGGAGTCGGGATTCGGCCGCGAGGGCGGCCGCCACGGCCTGGAGGCGTACCTCGATGTCTGACCGACTGTCCGTGCTGAAGACCTACAAGCTGTACGTCGGCGGGAAGTTCCCGCGTTCCGAGAGCGGCCGGGTGTACGAGGTGACGGACTCCAAGGGCACGTGGCTGGCCAACGCGCCGCAGGCCTCCCGCAAGGACGCCCGTGACGCGGTCGTCGCCGCGCGCAAGGCGTTCGGCGGCTGGGCCGGGGCCACGGCGTACAACCGGGGCCAGATCCTCTACCGCGTCGCGGAGATGCTGGAGGGGCGCAGGGCGCAGTTCGTCCGCGAGGTCGCCGAGGCCGAGGGCCTGTCGAAGTCGAAGGCCGCCGAGCAGGTCGACGCGGCGATCGACCGCTGGGTCTGGTACGCGGGCTGGACCGACAAGATCGCCCAGGTCGTGGGCGGCGGGAACCCGGTCGCGGGCCCGTTCTTCAACCTCTCCTCGCCCGAGCCGACGGGCGTGGTCGCGGTTCTCGCCCCGCAGGAGTCGTCGCTGCTGGGGCTGGTGTCGGTGCTGGCCCCGGTGATCGCCACGGGCAACACGGCGATCGTGATCGCGAGCGAGCGGTTCCCGCTGCCGGCGCTCTCCCTGGGCGAGGTCCTGGCGACCTCGGACGTTCCCGGCGGCGTCGTCAACGTCCTCTCGGGCCGCACGGCGGAGATCGCGACGCCGCTGGCCGCGCACCAGGACGTCAACGCGATCGACCTCGCGGGCGCGGACGAGTCGCTGGCCAAGGAGCTGGAGATCGCGGCGGCCGACAACCTCAAGCGCATCCTTCGTCCACAGCCTGTGGACGACTGGTCGGCGAGTCCGGGCATCGACCGCCTGACGGCCTTCCTGGAGACGAAGACGGTCTGGCACCCCACGGGTTCGCTGGGCGCGTCCGGATCCTCGTACTAGGCGCCGCCCCCGAGCGCCCCAGGCGCTCCGGGGCGCTCCCGGGCGCCCTCCGGCACGTTCCGGGCGCCCCCGCGGACGCGGAAGCCGCGCCGCCCCTCCGTCCGGGGGCGGCGCGGCTTCCGTGCGTGCGCGGTGCGGGGCGCGGTCAGCCGCCGAGCACCTTGGTGACGTCGCCCACCACCGGGATCGACCCGATCGACTGGGCCTGCGCCACCGGCCCGGTCAGCATCTGGGACGTCAGCGGCCGGAAGTCGGCCAGCTGGGTGCCGACGCCGTTGTCGAGGGGGTCGACGCCGGTGCCCGCCAGCGGGTTGGGCTTGAGGCCGGAGACCGCGCCGGTGACGTAGGACAGGGAGCCCAGCGCGCCCTGAAGCCCGGCCTGCGGGTCGATCTGGCCGATCGAGGTGGGCCTCGTCCGCACCACGTCGACGGCGGGTTCGCCGGCGGCCGCGGCGGCGGTCCCCGCGCCCGCGCCCAGCGCCACTCCGGCGGTCGCGAGGGCGGCGAGGGCGCGCCGGCCGGTGGAGGTCTGGGGGGAGTCGTGTCGGGCCATCGTCGGTGCCGCCTTCTGCTGCGCAAGGTGATCAGGTCGACACGAAGGGTAGTTGAGGTGTGACGCGCGCATCAAAGCCGACCCGCGGGGTCGTTGACGGCCCGGGGGATGCCTCACACTGGTGTCCCGTGACGTCCCCTCCGCCCATACCCACGCGAGTCGTGCTGCTCTGCGGCCCTTCCGGCTCCGGCAAGTCCCTGCTCGCCGCCCGCTGCGGCCTCCCGGTCCTGCGGCTCGACGACTTCTACAAGGAGGGGGACGACCCGACGCTGCCGCTGGTCGCGGGGAGTTCCGACATCGACTGGGACCACCCCGGATCGTGGGACGCGGACGCGGCCGTCGCCGCGATCGTGGAGCTGTGCGCCACGGGCCGTACGAACGTTCCCGTGTACGACATCTCGCTCAGCGCCCGCACGGGCGAGGAGGAGGTCGGGATCGGGCGGCCCGCGCTGTTCATCGCGGAGGGCATCTTCGCCGCCGAGATCGTGACCCGTTGCCGGGAGCTGGGCGTCCTGGCCGACGCGCTGTGTCTGAGCCGCGGGCCGGTGAAGACGTTCCGGCGTCGTTTCCTGCGCGATCTGAAGGAGGGCCGCAAGTCGACGCCCTTCCTGCTGCGCCGCGGCTGGCGCCTGATGCGGGCCGAACGCTCCATCGTGGCCCGCCAGACCGCGCTGGGCGCGTACGCGTGCGACCGCGACGAGGCGATGGACCGGCTGGCCGCCGCCGCGTCCGGCGACCGGACCCCGACGGCGCGCACGACCGTCTGACCCGGCGCACACGAAGAAGCGGGACTGGACGGACCCCCCGGCCCTCCAGTCCCGCTCCTCCTCTTTCCCCCGTGCTTCCCCTTGCTTCCCC
>NZ_JAHHIU010000205.1 GCF_024539815.1 Streptomyces hayashii | reverse complement strand
GCCGTCCGGATCTTACGGATCTCGAAGTCCATCGCATCCCCTGAACTGGGGTGTTGCAACGACTCCTAGAACCCAAGGTTCCAGGGGTGCGGCCTTCGGCGTACGTACGCCGGGCGGTCAGAGCTTGACGATCATCTTCCCGGTGTTGTCGCCGCGCAGGACCCCGAGGAACGCCTCCAGGTTGTTCTCGATGCCCTCGACGACCGTCTCGCGGTACTTGAGCTCACCGGAGCGGACCCAGGCGCCGACCTCCTGCACGAACTGCGGCTGCAGGTCGTAGTGGTCGCCGACCAGAAGGCCCTCGATGCGGCCCCGGGTCTGGATGAGGCGGGCGAGGTTCTTCGGGCCGGGGGTGGCCTCGGTGTTGTTGTAGACCGAGATCATGCCGCAGATCGCGATGCGGCCCTTCTCGTTGAGGGAGCCGATGGCCGCTTCGAGGTGGTCGCCGCCGACGTTGTCGAAGTAGACGTCGATCCCGTCGGGGGCGGCCGCGCGCAGCTGGTCGGCCACGGAGCCGTTCTTGTAGTTGAAGGCCGCGTCGAAGCCGTACTCCTCCACGAGGAGCTTTACCTTGTCGTCGGAGCCGGCCGAGCCGATGACCCGGGAGGCGCCCTTGAGCTTGGCGATCTGGCCGACCTGGCTGCCGACGGCGCCGGCCGCGCCCGACACGAAGACGGCGTCGCCCTCCTTGAAGGCGGCGGTGCGCAGCAGACCCGCGTAGGCGGTGAGGCCCGTCATGCCGAGGACGCCGAGGTAGGTGGAGAGCGGGGCGGCCTCGGAGTCCACCTTGACGGCCTGCTTGGCGTCGAAGGTGGCGTACTCGCGCCAGCCGCCGAAGTGCAGGACGTGGTCGCCGACCGAGACGCCCTCGGCCTCGGACGCGACGACCTCGCCGACCGCTCCGCCCTGCATGGCCTTGCCCAGCTCGAAGGGGGCCACGTAGGACTTGGCGCTGCTCATGCGGCCCCGCATGTACGGGTCGACGGAGACGTACGCGTTGCGCACCAGCACCTCACCGGGGCCGGGGCGGCGGATCTCCGCCTCGGCGAGCTCGAAGTCCTCGGGCTTCGGCCAGCCGACGGGGCGGCTGAGCAGACGCCATTCGCGGCTGGTGGTGGGGAGGGCCGAGTCAGTCATGGGAGGGGCTGCCTTTCACACGCTCGAAAATGCTTCACTACCTGAAACAACCATGCGCCTGAATATTTCAGGATGTCAAGTAAACGGGTACCCTGGATCCATGTCCGCCTCACGTCCGACCTCTCACGCGACCTCCCGGCCGACGGGTCCGACCGCCCCCACCGGGCCGACCGCTCCCACCGGGCCGGCCGGGCCGACGACGCTTCCCGACGCTCTGACGCTGGAGGTGGTCGAGCTGATCGGCGAGGTCGTGGCCCGCTTCTACGAAGACTACGAGGACGCCGCCGCCGATCACTCGCTCACCGGCGCGCAGGCCCGGCTGCTGAGCCTGCTCTCACTGGAACCGCTGCCGATGCGCAAGCTGGCGCAGAAGCTGAAGTGCGAACCGTCGAACGTGACCGGCATCGTCGACCGGCTGGAGTCACGGGGTCTGGTGGAGCGGCGCCCCGACCCGGCCGACCGCCGGGTGAAGCTGGCGGCGGCCACCGACGAGGGCCGGCGGATCGCCCGAGGGCTGCGCGAGTCGCTGCGGTTCGCCCGTGAGCCGCTGGCGGGGCTGGCCGACGAGGAGCGGCTGGTCCTGCGCGGACTGCTGCACCGCATGCTCACGACGGAGCGCGGCCGCCCCTAGCGCCCGGCGCCGCGCGAGAAGGCGGCTCAGTCGTCCGACTGCGAGGGCGGGCGGCCGCCGCGGTTCGAGCGGCGCAGGAGCTCGCCCGCGGCGAGGGTCGCGACCGCCGCCGCGCGTACCGGGCGCGGGGCGTCTCCCCGCGCCGCCCGCCAGACGCAGGCGCAGCCGCCCAGGACGAGGACGAGGACACCGGCCAGGAGGAGCACGATCACGCCCCTCCCCCTTCTTCCGCCGTGAACTCGTACTGCAGCTCGTAGAGATGGCCGGCCTTCACCATCACCGTCACCTCGACGGGACGGCCGTCGTCGCCGTCGACGACGCGCAGCGTGCGCAGCACCGGCATGCTGCTGGTGAGGCGCAGGGCCCGGTACTGGTCCTGGGTGGGCACGCGCGCGGAGACGCGGTCGGTGCTGCGCACGGGCGGGTGGCCCAGTGCGGCCAGCAGGGCCGGGGCCCCGCCCCGGATCCTGCGCCCCTCGGCCAGAGGTGTGCCCCGGGCGATGTCCAGCGGGTAGTAGGCCTCGACGAGCTCGGCGGGCTCCTCGTCGACGAGGAGTATCTGGCGGCGCAGCATGGCGGCGCCGTCCGGCGGGAGGCCGAGAGCGGCGCGGACGTCGGCGGGCGGGCGGGCCTCGGTCACGTCCAGCAGCTCGGTGCGGGCGTGCGTGCCGTGCCTGGCCGCCTCGACGAGCCAGCGATAGGGCTCCCCGGGACCGCCCGGCGCCATCAGGGACGCGGGCCGGACCGTGCGCTGGCGGTGTTCGCGGACGGTGACTGCGGCGCCCGCCCGGCCGACCACCAGGCGCTCGTCCTTGAGGAGCTGCAAGGCCTTCTGCACGGTCGCGCTCGACGCGTCGAAGCGCTCCTTGAGCTGGGCGGTGGTGGGCAGGTTGGCGCCGGGGGCGAGCTCTCCGCTCATGATGTCGTCGCGCAGATCGGCCGCGATGCGCTCGTGCAGGGAGCGGCGGTCGACGGCTTCCGGGTCTGCCTTGGGCACGGTCATCCGATCCTGATCTGGTAGCGCAGCCTCTGCCGTAGGGCAGGCATCACCATACGGTCGACCTGGATCGGCCGGTCGTCGCGGTCCAGGGTGAGCCGGACCAGTCGCAGGACCGGCTCGTCGGGGGCGGCGCGCAGGGCCTCGCGCTCCTCCTGGTCCGGCATCCCGGCGGTGACGTCCTCCCGGACGAGGACGCCGACGTGACCGAGTTCGGCGAGCAGGGTGAGGGCGCCGCCGGGGATCTTGGCGGTTCCGGCGAGCCGGGTGCCGCCGGCTATGGCGACCGGGTAGTAGGTGTCCGTGAGCTCGCTGGGCTCGTCGTCGAGCAGGATCAGGCGTCGGCGCACCACGACGGGCTCACCCTCGGGGACGCCGAGCAGCTCCGCCACCTCGGCGGGCGCGGGCGTCTCGCCGGCGTGCAGGATGCGCTGGGCGCCGCGCCGCCCCCGCGCCGCGGCCTCGGCCGCCCAGGCGTCGCCCTGCCCGGCGAGCCGGGGCGTCAGATACGGCAACGACATGCTGACCCAACCGCTCCCACCCACGACGTCCTCCTGTACGGCCGACCGTTCTTTCGACCCTGCCGCCCTACACGGTAGGCGACTTGCCGCGTCCGTCGACCGCCACCCTCAAGCCACCCTCAGCCACCCCGTAGCTCCTTGTTGCCTTTCGCGAATAACAGTAAGGTGTCGCCGCAGGACGCCCCTGAACCACGGAGGTGGCCCCCGTGCCCTTGTCACGGCAACGTCGTTTTCCCCGCTCGCGCGCCTCGGTACGGGCCGCACGCACCTTCGTCCACCAGGCCCTCACGGACTGGGACTGCCTCGACCGGCTGGACGACATCACACTGTGCGCGTCGGAGCTCGCCACCAACGCCCTGCTGCACGGAGTGCCTCCGGGCAGGCAGTACTGCGTGACGCTCAGCCTCGACGGCACGCTGCTGCGGCTCGCCGTGCGCGACACCGGCGACCACCCCGCCCCCGCGGGCCCCCCGGCCGAGGACGCCTGCTCGGGCCGGGGTCTGTACCTGGCCCGAGAGGTGTCGGACGACCTGGGCGTCACCGAACACGCGATCGGCAAGACGGTGTGGGTGGTCTTCAAGACGGACGGCCGGTCCTGACGCCGCGTGCGGCTCAGGCCTTGTTGCGGGTCGTCATGAAGCGCTGGACCAGGATGAACGTGCACAGCAGCACACCGGTGGCGATCTTCGTCCACCAGGAGCTGAGCGTGCCCTCGAACTGGATGATGCTCTTGATCAGGCCCAGTACCAGGACGCCGAACAGGGTGCCCAGAACGTACCCGGAGCCGCCCGTCAGCAGCGTGCCGCCGATGACGACCGCGGCGATGGCGTCGAGCTCCATGCCGGTCGCGTGCAGCGGGTCGCCGGACTGGATGTAGAGGGTGAACAGAAGACCGGCGAGCGCCGAGCAGAACCCGCTCACCGTGTACACGGCAATCTTGGTGCCGCCCTGCGGGAGACCCATCAGCATGGCCGACTGCTCGTTGCCGCCGATCGCGTACACCCGGCGGCCGAAGCGCGTGTAGTGCAGGACGTAGAACGCCACGGCGAGGACGACGAGCGAGACGATCGCACCGATCGACAGGAACCCCACCCCCAGCGAGGCCTGCGCCTGGGCCATGCTGCTGACCGTGGAGTCGCTGATGGAGATCGACTCCTTGGAGATGACCAGGCACAGACCGCGGAAGAGGAAGAGGCCCGCGAGGGTCACGATGAACGGCTGGATCTCGAAGTTGTGGATCACATAGCCCATGAGGAAGCCGCCGAAGGCGCCCACGGCCAGCGCCATGGGGACCACGACGAGCAGGGGCAGGCCCTGGCGCTCCACCAGCCAGGCCGTGAACATCGTCGTGAAGCCGATCATCGAGCCGACGGAGAGGTCGATGCCGCCGGACAGGATGACGAAGGTGACGCCGACCGCGGCGACCAGCAGATAGCCGTTGTCGATGAACAGGTTCAGGAAGACCTGCGGTTCGGCGAACCCGTAGTACTGGTACCGGGCCAGTCCCCCGCCGTACATCAGCAGGAAGAGCAGCGCCGTCACCGCGACGGGCAGCCGCCGGTCACCGAGCAGACGGGCGGCCCGGGAGGGGGACGAGGACGGGGTACGGCTGTCGGAGGCCGTGGGGCTCTGGGTGGTCGCGCTCATCACGACACCTCCATCTTGGGAGCGGCCTCGGTCGCCGCGGCGGGGTCGGCCGTGGCCGCGGCCGGCTTGGCGCCGCCCTTCGCCGCGAACCTCGCGGCGAACTTCGCGCCGAAGACCTTGGCGCGGAACTTCGGGGATTGCAGCAGGCAGACGACGATGACGACGGCGGCCTTGAAGACCAGGTTGGTCTGGGTCGGCACGCCGATGGTGTAGATCGTGGTGGTCAGGGTCTGGATGACGAGGGCGCCCACCACCGTGCCGCCGATGGAGAACCGGCCGCCCAGCAGCGAGGTGCCGCCGATCACCACGGCGAGGATCGCGTCGAGTTCGATCCACAGGCCGGCGTTGTTGCCGTCGGCGGCCGAGGTGTTGGAGCTGATCATCAGTCCGGCGATGCCCGCGCACAGCGCGCAGAACATATAGACCATGATCTTGATGCGCCGGGACCTGATGCCGACCAGGCGGCTGGCCTCGGCGTTGCCGCCGACCGCCTCGACCAGCAGGCCGAGCGCCGTGCGCCGGGTCAGCGCCACGGTGACGGCCACCACGGCGGCCACCACGAAGATGGAGAACGGCAGGGTCAGCCAGTAGCCGCCGCCGATCAGCTTGTAGGGCTCGCTGTTGATCGTGATGATCTGGCCGTCGGTGATCAGCTGGGCGACACCGCGTCCGGCGACCATGATGATCAGGGTCGCGATGATCGGCTGGATGCCCATCCGGGCCACCAGGAAGCCGTTCCACAGCCCGCAGACCACCGCGGCCACCAGGCCGAGGCCCATCGCGAGCAGCACTCCGGACAGCGCGTCCTGGTCGTGCTGGTCGCTGATGTACGAGCAGGCCAGCGCGCCGGTGATGGCGACCACCGCGCCGACGGAGAGGTCGATGCCGCCGGTGGCGATGACCAGGGTCATGCCGACCGCCACCAGGATCAGGGGCGAGCCGAACAGCACGATCGAGACGAGGCTGCCGTAGAGGTGGCCGTCCGCCATCCTGATCGAGAAGAAGTCGGGGGTGAAGGGGACGTTGACGAGCAGCAGCAGGACGAGCACCGCCACCGGCCAGAACAGGTGGTGGCGGGTCAGCGCCCGCCACCGGGACGAGGTGGTCGAAGACGTGGTCACTGGTGCTCTCCGCTCGCGATGGTCTCCAGGATCCGGCTCGTGGTGATCTCGGGCCCGTTGGCGATCTGCGCCACCAGCCGGCGGTCGCGCAGCACTCCGATGGTGTGGCTGAGCCGGAGCACCTCCTCCAGCTCGGCCGCGATGTACAGCACCGACATGCCCTCCTCGGAGAGCGAGACGACGAGCTTCTGGATCTCCGCCTTGGCGCCGATGTCGATGCCGCGTGTCGGCTCGTCGAGGATCAGCAGCTTCGGCTGGGTGATCAGCCAGCGGGCCAGCAGCACCTTCTGCTGGTTGCCGCCGCTGAGCTGGCCCACCCTGGCCTCGGGGTTGGCCGGGCGGATGTCGAGCGCCTTGATGTACTTGGCGACGAGTTCGTCGCGCTGGGCGACCGGGATGGGACGGGTCCAGCCGCGGGAGGCCTGCAGGGCCAGGATGATGTTCTCCCGCACCGTCAGGTCGGGCACCAGGCCCTCGCTCTTGCGGTTCTCGGAGCAGAACGCGACACCCGCGTCGATGGCGTCGTTGGGGGCGCTCATGGAGACCTGGCGCCCGCCGATCGTCACCTTGCCGGTGTCCGGCTGGTCGGCGCCGAAGAGCAGCCGGGCGAGTTCGGTGCGGCCCGATCCGAGCAGGCCGGCGAGCCCGATCACCTCGCCCTTCCTGATCTCCAGGTCGAAGGGCGCGATGCCGCCGGTCCTGCCGAGGCCGTCCGCCTGGACGAGGGTCTCGCCCGCGTCGGAGCGCAGCTGGTGCTCGTGGAGCTCGTCGAGCTGGCCCATGGCCTTGCCGAGCATGAGCTGGACGAGACCGACCTGGTCGAGGTCGCTCACCATGTGCTCGCCGACCAGGGTGCCGTTGCGCAGCACGGTCATCCGGTCGCAGACCTCGTAGATCTGGTCGAGGAAGTGCGAGACGAACAGGATCGCGACGCCCTCCTCCTTCAACCGCCGCATCAGGGCGAAGAGTTGGAGGACCTCGTCCCGGTCGAGGCTGGAGGTCGGCTCGTCGAGGATGAGCACCTTGGTGCCGGGGCCCTCGCCGTCACCGTCGCCGTCGCCGTCGCCGGTGTTCAACGACCGCACGATGGCGACCAGTTGCTGGACGGCCAGCGGGTACGAGGACAGGGGCGCGGTGACGTCGATGTCCAGCCCGAGCCGGTCCACCAGTTCCGCCGCCTCCCGCCGCAGCCGCTTCCACTGGATGCGGCCCATGCGGGTCGGTTCACGCCCGATGAAGATGTTCTCCGCCACCGACAGGTTGGGGCAGAGGTTGACCTCCTGGTAGACCGTGCTGATGCCGGCCTGCTGGGCCTGAAGCGGGCTGGCGATCCGCACGGACCGGCCGTCCAGGGTGATCGTGCCGCCGTCCAGGGAGTAGACGCCGGTGAGCACCTTGATGAGCGTGGACTTGCCCGCCCCGTTCTCGCCCATCAGGGCGTGGATCTCGCCGGGGAAGAGCCGGAAGTCGACGTCCGACAGAGCCCGTACCCCCGGAAACTCCTTGACTATGCCCGCCATTTCCAGGACGGGCCGCGGCTCTGCCATGGCAGCGCTCCTCATGAGATTGGTTCAGGCCCGCAGGGAGCCCCGGGACCGATGGCGCTCGGTCGGCCGCGGGCTCCCTGCCGGTGGGTGCGTCGGTTCAGTACTTGCGGCTCGGGAGCGCGGCCTTGGCCTGGTCCTGCATGAAGTCGCCCTCCTTGGTCTTGATCCAGCGCTCGACCGTCTCGCCGGCCTTGACCTTCTTCACGGTGTCCATGAGCTGCGGGCCGAGCAGCGGGTTGCACTCGACGATGGCGTTGATCTTGCCCTCGGACATGGCCACGAAGCCGTCCTTCACTCCGTCGATCGAGACGATCAGGATGTCCTTGCCGGGCTTCTTGCCGGCCGCCTCGATGGACTGGATGGCGCCGATGGCCATGTCGTCGTTGTGCGCGAACAGGACGTTGATGTCCGGGTTGGACTGCAGGAAGGCCGCCATGACCTGCTTGCCGCCGGCGCGGGTGAAGTCACCGGTCTGGCTGACGACGATCTTCCAGTCGTCCTTGTGGTCGGCGTCCATGACCTCCTTGAAGCCCTTGGCGCGCTCGATCGCCGGGGCGGCGCCGGTGGTGCCCTCCAGCTGGGCGATCTTCACCGCGCCCTTGTGGCCGGCCTTCTCCAGCACCTTCTCCAGGATCTTGCCGGCGCGGCGGCCCTCGTCGGTGAAGTCGGAGCCGACCAGCGTGACGTACAGGGAGTCGTCGGAGGTCTCCACCGAGCGGTCGGTGAGGACGACCGGGATCTTCGCGGCCTTGGCCTCCTTGAGGACCGCGTCCCAGCCGGTGACGACGACCGGCGAGAAGGCGATGACGTCCACCTTCTGCGCGATGTAGCTGCGGATCGCGGAGATCTGGTTCTCCTGCTTCTGCTGCGCGTCGGAGAACTTGAGGTTGTAGCCCGCCTCCTTGGCCGCGTCCTTCACCGAGGTGGTGTTGGCGCTGCGCCAGCCGCTCTCCGAACCGACCTGGGAGAAGCCCAGCGTGATCGTCTTGCTGCCGCCCGAGGAGGAGCTGGAGGAGTTGTCGTCCTTCTTGGCACAGGCCGTCAGACCGCCCGCCGCCGCCACTCCGACCGCCGCGGTGAGGAAGTTCCTTCTGCTGAGCATGTTCTTCTCCTTTGAAGAGCCGGCCCTGGGACGGACCTGCTGGTACTTGACGGGACCGGCTGTACTGCGTCCAGCCTGTCGATCACTGTTCGGGATTTCGGCCACACTGCCGGGGCAGATCGGCCGACGGGTTCGTCAGAGGGGTGTGCCGTCCGGCTGGGCGGCGTAGGGGAAGGTACTGGCGCGGACGACGAGTTGGGGTTCGATCGCCACCCGGGGTGCGGTGGCGGCCGGCCGGCCCTCGATCAGGTCCAGGAGGAGCGCGATGCCCTGCTTGCCCACCGCCGAGAAGTCCTGCCGGACGGTGGTCAGCGGCGGAGCGAAGAACTCCGCCTCCGGGATGTCGTCGAAGCCGACCACCGCGACGTCCTGGGGAGTTCGCACCCCCGCCTCGCGCAGGGCCCGCAACACCCCCAGCGCCATCTGGTCGTTGGCGACGAAGACCGCGGTCAGCCCCCGGCCCACCCAGCCGGCCAGTTCCTGGCCCGCACGATAGCCCGACAGCGGACTCCAGTCGCCGCGCAGCAGCATGGGCGGCTCGACGCCGGCGGTTTTGAGGGTGTCCCGCCAGCCGGCGGCCCGGTCGGCCGCCTCCTGCCATTCCTCGGGTCCGGCGAGATGCCAGACCGTGCGGTGGCCGGCGGCCAGCAGATGGCCGGTGGCCAGCCGCGCCCCCAGATGCTGGTCCACGCTGACGCCGGCGATGTCCACACCCGGACCGCCGCCCACGATCACCACCGGGAACGGGTGACGCAGTTCGGCGAGGGCGTCCACCGCGGACCGCTGCGGAGCGATGGCGACCACCCCCTCGACCCCGCCCTCGCTGAGGTGGTCCAGGGCCTCGGAGACGCTCTCCATGGTCAGTTTGCGCAGACTGACCGTCGAGACGAGGTACCCCTCGGCCCGTGCCGCCTCCTCCAGCGCGAACAACGTGCTGGCCGGCCCGTAGAGGGTGGTGTCGGAGGCGACGACGCCCAGCGTCCGGGTCCGCCGGGTCGCCAGTGCCCGGGCGGAGAAGTTGCGGCGATAGCCCATCTCCTCGATCGCACGCAGCACCCGGGCCCGTGTCGCCTCCCGCACGTTGGGGTGGTCGCCCAGCACGCGGGACACGGTCTGGTGGGACACGCCGGCCTGTCGCGCCACGTCGGCCATGGTGGGCGGCCGAAGCCGGGTGTGTGCCACGGGCGCCCCTCCTTGACTCTCGCTGGTCGACACGGCCTGTGCTGCGGGCGGACGGTTCCGCGCCGCCGACGTCACTCCGGGATCCCGGAGAGCTCAACAGCACCGGCGGAGAAGGCGAGACGAGGCGATGTGGACACGACGCTCCATCTCCCCTGCCGGCGTTGGGCGTTGACTGGTGAATGCGGAGGTCATTGTGAGCGCTAACAATTCATGGCGGTCAAGAGGGTTGCAGCCAATCGTCGTCACGGTTCCATAACGCGTCGTAGCCCTTTGGCCATTGCTGCTGGTCAGAGCCTCGACCCCGGGCCAGGGCGTTCGAGCCGGCCGACGCCCCGACGACGGTCCGCACGCCCTCGCAGCGCCGGATCCGGGCGCGGTCCGAGTGAAGTCCGGTCACCGGGACGGCGCCCACATCGCCCTGGACGAACCGTCCACGGGGACCGGCGTCCGGCGCGGGGAACGGCCTCGACCCTAGGAACACCACCACAGAAAGCGCGTGCACGTCTGGGACGGCGAGGGCTGCGGGGACGCGCCCGACGCCGTCGGCCGAGGAGTCGGGGTGGAGCCCGAGCCGGCCGGGTCCGAGGAGCCCGTCCCATCGGAGGCCGACCCGGAGGAACCGGAGGGGTTCCCCGACCGGGCCTGCTTGTCGGGGGTCGGTGCGCCCGTGCCGTCCGTGGCGGAGGGCGACGCCGACACCGACGCCGACGGCGACGCGGAGGAGTCGGGGGACGGCGAGGCCTTGCCGGAGCCGGTGCCCGTCCGGTCGTCCAGCGGACGCGCGGACGCGCTCGGCTCCGGCGTCGAACCGTCGAGCTCGGACGACTCGCCCCCGGCCGCCGCCGGATCGGCCGGCGAGGAGAACCCCGGTGCGTCCACCCCGAGTTCGGCCAGACTGAGACCGCCCGCGGCCAGGGCGAAGCCGACGCCGATCAGCACCACCCGCTTGCGGCGCCGGCGGTGTACGGAGGCCTTGCGGTCGCGCCGGCTCGCGTCCGGTGCGACCGGGGCGCCGCCGGGACCCCGCCGCCCGCCGCGCCCCTGCTCACGGCGGCGCGCGACCCTGCTCTGCGACTCGTCGTCCTCGGCGTCGCCGTCCCCGTGGTCGCCTTGCTCGCCGGGTTCGTCGCCGGCGTCGTGCCCGTCGTGCCCGTCCGCCGGGTCACCGGGCCCGGGCGCGTACGGCCCGGGCGCGTACGGCTCCGGCTCGTACGACGCCGACCCGTAGGGCTCCGGCTCGTACGGCTGCGACTCGTACGGCTGCGACTCATAAGGCTGCGACCGCGGGTCGTACGGCTGCGGCTCCGGCTCGTACGCGCTCTGCGGATACGCGCGTAGCTGTTCGGCGGGTGCGCCGCACCCCGGGCAAGCGAGGGCGCCGTTGAGGTGCCGTCGGCACGGGTGGCAGTAGTCCATGACGCGGAGAGACTAAGTTCCCGGACGGCCGCGTTCCGGGGTCCGCGTGTGAAAGTTGTGTGGGAAACCGGCCATACGGCACGTCGGGTCGAGTGACCTGCCCCACACGGCGGCGTCTCAGTGGGCGAAACGGTCGGCGGAGCTGGCGAAACCGTTACCTGTTCGACCCATTGACACTCCGCGCGCGCCGTCTTTACTGTCTGGTCAGCATTTCGAACGTGTGACGAAATCTCGAACAGCCGAAGGGTAACTTCCGTGCGCATCACCGGAATCAGCACGCACGTCGTCGGGACGCCGTGGCGGAACCTGACCTACGTCCTGGTGCACACCGACGAGGGCATCACGGGTGTCGGAGAGACCCGCATGCTGGGCCACACCGACGCGCTGATCGGGTACCTGAAGGAGGCAGAGGCCAACCACATTCTCGGGTCCGACCCGTTCGCTGTCGAGGACCTCGCCCGCCGGATGAAGTACGGCGACTACGGGCGCGCCGGCGAGATCGTGATGTCGGGCATCGCCGTCGTCGAGATGGCCTGCTGGGACATCAAGGGCAAGGCCCTCGGCGTGCCGGTCTGGCAGCTCCTCGGCGGCAAGGTCACCGACAAGGTCAAGGCCTACGCCAACGGGTGGTACACCACCGAGCGGACCCCGGAGGCCTATCACAAGGCCGCCAAGGGCGTCATGGAGCGCGGCTACAAGGCGCTCAAGATCGACCCCTTCGGCACCGGGCACTTCGAGCTCGACCACCAGCAGTCCCTGTACGCCGTCTCGCTCATCGAGGCCGTGCGCGACGCCATCGGGCCGGACGCCGAGCTGATGCTGGAGATGCACGGCCGCTTCTCCCCCGCGACCGCCGTGCGGCTGGCCAACGAGCTCGCGCCCTTCAAGCCCGCGTGGCTGGAGGAGCCGTGCCCGCCGGAGAACCTGAAGGCCCTGGAGAAGGTCGCCGCCAAGGTCGACATCCCGGTCGCCACCGGTGAGCGCATCCACGACCGCATCGAGTTCCGCGAGCTCTTCGAGAGCCAGGCCGTCGACATCATCCAGCCGGACGTCGGTCACATCGGCGGCATCTGGGAGACGCGCAAGCTGGCCGCGACCGCCGAGACCCACTACATGCTCGTCGCCCCGCACAACGTCGGCGGTCCGGTGCTCACCGCGGCCTCCCTGCAGGTCGGCTTCACCGCCCCGAACTTCAAGATCCTCGAACACTTCAACGACTTCGCGGACGCGGAGATCAAGAAGGTCGTCAAGGGCGCGCCCGAGGTGATCGACGGTTACTTCCACCTCTCCGACAAGCCCGGCCTCGGCGTCGAGCTGGACGTGGACGCCGCCGCCGAGTTCCCGCAGCAGCAGGCCCGCTTCGACCTCTGGGCCGAGGGCTGGGAGCAGCGCAAGCCGAAGGGCAGCAAGTGAGCACCGCTGTCGTCGTCGACGGGCCGGGCGAGCACCGGCTCGTCCCGCACGAGCCGCGGCGGCCGGAGGCCGGCGAGGCGCTGGTGCGCGTCCACGCCACCGGCATCTGCGGCAGCGACCGCGAGGTGTACCAGGGCAACCGGCCCGAGGGGTACGTCCGCTATCCGCTGACCCCCGGCCACGAGTGGTCGGGGACGGTCGAGGCGGTCGGCGCCGGGGTCCCCGCGTCGCTCGTCGGCCGCAAGGTGGTGGGCGAGGGCTTCCGCAACTGCCAGGTCTGCGACCGCTGCCACGCGGGCGAGACGACGCTGTGCACGGACGGGTACGAGGAGACCGGCTTCACCCAGCCGGGGGCCATGGCCGCCACCCTCACCCTCCCGGCCCGGCTGCTGCACGCCCTCCCGGACGACGCCGACCTCACCGCGGCCGCCCTGCTGGAGCCGGCCGCCTGCATCGCGGCCGCCGCCATCAAGGCGCACGCCCTGCCGGGCGAGAAGGTGGCCGTCGTCGGCACCGGGACGCTGGGCATGTTCGCCGTCCAGTTCCTGAAGGCGGGCTCGCCCGCCGAGCTGCTGGTCGTGGGCACGCGCCGGGACCGCGAGGGCCTCTCCAGGCAGTTCGGCGCCTCCGACTTCCGCACCCGGGACGAGGAGCTGCCGGACGACTTCGACGTCGTGATCGAGACCGCGGGATCGGCGTCCGCCGCGCGTACCGCGGCCTCGCTGCTGCGGCGCGGCGGACGGCTGGTGCTGACGGGGATCCCGGCGGCCGGCGCCGACGGGCTCGACCCGACGGACCTGGTCGTACGCCAGCTGGAGGTGCACACCGTCTTCGGCGCGCCGCCGGACGCCTGGTCGCACACCGTCCGGGTGTTCGGGGCGGGACTGCTGGATCCGCTGCCGCTGGTCACGCACGAGCTTCCGCTGGCCGAGTTCTCCGAGGCCATCGAGCTCGTGGGGTCCGGCGACCCGAAGGTGGGCAAGGTGCTGCTCAGGCCGTAGGCCTCTCCGAGCCGTACGCCGGCACGGGGAGCACCTGACGGTCCCCGTGCCGGCGTACAACCAAGCCCCGCACGACCTGAGCCGCGAACTTTGACCGAAATATCGAACACGAAGGACGGCATGTGACCACCGACGCTTCCACCCCGGCAGCCCGCCGACCCGGTGAGCAGGCGCTCACCACCCTCGGCCTGGGCGCGCCCGCGCTCGACCCCGACGACGCCTCTCCCCATGAGTTCCCGGGCGGCGGCCGCTGGCGCACCGAGGTCCCTTCGTGTGAGGGTCCCGAAGCGCTGGCGGTCATCCTGAAGGAAGCCTCGCGCCTCGACGTGCCGATCCACCGGATCAGCCAGGGCAGCGGCGTGTGGATGCTGACCGACGCCGAGATCACCGAGATGGTCGAGGCCACGGGTGAGCGCGACATCGAGCTCTGCCTGTTCACCGGCCCGCGCGGCACCTGGGACATCGGCGGCTCGACCCGTACCGACTCCAAGGGCGGCGGACTGCGCGCCCGCGGCCACGACGCCGTCGCCGGGTGCGTCGAAGACGCGGTGCGGGCGACGGAGCTGGGCGTCAAGTGCCTGCTCGTCGCCGACGAGGGGGTCCTGTGGACGCTGCACCGCGCCCGTGCGGCGGGCATCATCCCGGCCGACACGACGCTCAAGGTGTCGGCGCTCATCGGTCCCGTCAACCCGGCGGCGTACGCGGTCTACGAGCGTCTCGGCGCGGACTCGGTCAACGTGCCCAGCGACCTGACGCTCGATCACCTCACGGAGATCCGGCGGGTGTCGGGCGCTCCCATGGACATGTACATCGAGGCCCCCGACGACCTCGGCGGCTACATCCGCATGTACGAGGTCGCCGAGCTGATCCGGCGCGGCGCGCCGCTCTATCTGAAGTTCGGCCTGTCCAAGGCCCCGGGGATCTACCCGTACGGCCACCACATGCGTGATCTCGCGCTCTCCACCGCGCGCGAGCGGGTGCGCCGCGGACGGCTCGCCCTCGACCTGCTGGCGCGCCACGGAGCCGACGGCGACATGGCCCCGCTCGGCTCAAGACTGCCCGGCGAACTGAACAGGTTCGACATGGCGTCATAACGTTCCGGAAACCTCGCTTCACAGAAGCCGACACAGGCGCGCAGAATCCCACACATCGCTTCTCGGTCTTTCCGGCGCTCGCTCCGGAAGCGTCCTTCGCAGCGCGAGACCGACCACTGCACACACATCAAGGATGATGATCATGCGTAACCGCAGAGCCGCCCTCGCCGCCATAGCCGGAGCCGCGTCCCTCGCCCTGACCCTGACCGCCTGCGGGCAGTCCGGCGAGGGCGGCAGCAAGGAGGACTCGGGCGACGCCAAGGGCGGGACCATCGGCATCGCGATGCCGACCAAGTCCTCCGAGCGCTGGATCACCGACGGCGCGAACGTCGAGAAGGACCTCAAGGCCAAGGGCTACAAGACCAAGCTGGTCTTCGGCGAGGACGACCCCGAGCAGCAGGTCTCGCAGATCGAGAACCTGATCACGCAGGGCGTCAAGGCGCTGATCATCGCGGCCATCGACAACAAGTCGCTGAACAGCGTGCTCCAGCAGGCCGCCGACGCCAAGATCCCGGTCATCTCCTACGACCGCCTGATCCTCGGCACGAAGAACGTCGACTACTACGCGTCCTTCGACAACGAGAAGGTCGGCAAGCTCCAGGCCGGTTACCTCGTCGACAAGCTGGGCCTGGCGTCCGGCAAGGGCCCGTTCAACATCGAGCTGTTCGCCGGCTCCAACGACGACAACAACACCAAGTACTTCTTCAACGGTGCGATGAGCGTGCTCCAGCCGTACATCGACAGCAAGAAGCTCGTCGTCAAGTCCGGCCAGACCAAGATGAACCAGGTCACCACCCTGCGCTGGGACGGCGCCACCGCCCAGAAGCGCATGGAGGACGTCCTCACCTCGTCGTACAAGAGCGGCCGGGTCGACGCGGTGCTCTCGCCCTACGACGGCATCTCCATCGGCATCATCGCCGCGCTGAAGTCCGACGGCTACGGCTCCGCCGCCAAGCCCCTGCCGGTCATCAGCGGCCAGGACGCCGAGCTGGCCTCCGTGAAGTCGATCATCGCCGGCCAGCAGTCGATGACCGTCTACAAGGACCTGCGCAAGCTCGCCAAGGTCGCCACGGACATGGTCGACGCCACCCTCAACGGCAAGAAGCCGGAGATCAACGACACCAAGTCGTACGACAACGGCACCAAGGTCGTCCCCGCCTACCTGCTCCAGCCGGTGAGCGTCGACAAGACGAACTACCAGAAGGAGCTCGTCGACGGCGGCTACTACACGGCGGACCAGCTCAAGTAAGCGTCGAACCTTACGGATTGGAAGGCACGACCATGGCGGGACCCGTCCTGGAAATGCGCTCGATCGTCAAGACCTTTCCCGGTGTCAAAGCGCTGTCGGACGTCACACTGACCGTCCGTCAGGGCGAGGTCCATGCCATCTGCGGTGAGAACGGCGCCGGGAAGTCCACCTTGATGAAGGTGCTCTCCGGCGTTCATCCCCACGGCAGCTACGAGGGCGACATCCTCTTCGAGGGAGAGGTCGTCCAGTTCAAGGACATCCGGGCGAGCGAGCAGCACGGCATCGTCATCATCCACCAGGAGCTGGCGCTGTCGCCGTACCTCTCCCTGGCGGAGAACATCTTCCTCGGCAACGAACACGCCAAGAGCGGGTTCATCGACTGGCGGGAGACCTTGCGGCACGCCACGGAGCTGCTGCGCCGGGTCGGTCTCGACGACCACCCGGAGACCCGCGTCGCCGACATCGGCGTGGGCAAGCAGCAGCTCGTGGAGATCGCCAAGGCGCTGTCGAAGAAGGTGAAGCTGCTCATCCTGGATGAGCCGACGGCGGCCCTGAACGACGAAGACAGCGGCAAACTCCTGGATCTCATCCTGGAGTTGAAGAAGCAGGGCATCACCTCGATCATCATCTCCCACAAGCTCAACGAGATCCGCAAGGTCGCGGACTCGGTGACGATCATCCGCGACGGGCACTCGATCGAGACGCTCGACGTGAAGTCGGAGGAGACGACCGAGGACCGGATCATCAGCGGCATGGTCGGCCGCGACCTCGACCACCGCTTCCCCGAGCGCACCCCGCACGAGCCGGAGAAGGGCGCGGCTCCGGCCCTGGAGATCCGCGACTGGACCGTGCACCACCCGATCGACCAGCAGCGCAAGGTGGTCGACGACGTGTCGATCCAGGTGCGTCGCGGGGAGATCGTCGGCATCGCGGGCCTCATGGGCGCGGGCCGCACCGAGCTGGCCATGAGCGTCTTCGGGCGCAGCTACGGCCGGCACGCGGGCGGCACGGTCCTCAAGGACGGCAAGGAGATCCGTACCAGGACGGTCGCCGAGGCCATCGGGCACGGGATCGCGTACGTCACCGAGGACCGCAAGCACTACGGCCTCAACCTCATCGACACGATCAACCGCAACATCTCGCTCACGGCCCTGAACAAGGTCGCCAAGCGGGGCGTGGTGGACGAGCACGAGGAGCGGCAGGTCTCCGAGGGCTACCGCAAGTCGATGAACATCAAGGCCCCGACCGTCTTCGAGCCGGTGGGCAAGCTGTCCGGCGGCAACCAGCAGAAGGTCGTCCTCAGCAAGTGGATCTTCGCGGGTCCCGACGTGCTGATCCTGGACGAGCCCACGCGCGGGATCGACGTCGGCGCCAAGTTCGAGATCTACACGGTCATCGACCAGTTGGCCGCCCAGGGCAAGGCGGTCGTCTTCATCTCCTCCGAGCTGCCCGAACTGCTCGGCATGTGCGACCGCATCTACACGATGGCCGCCGGACGGCTCACGGGCGAGTTCCCGCGGGCCGAGGCCACGCAGGAAGTGCTGATGCGTCAGATGACGAAGGACAAAGAGGTATCGCGATGAGCACCGACGTGACCGACAAGAGCCCGGCGGCCGCGCCGCCCGGTAAGGGCGGAGGCTCAGCCACCGGCGGCGGGCTGCTGCATCTGATCCTCGACGGGCTGCGGCGCAACATGCGCCAGTACGGCATGCTGATCGCGCTCGGCCTGCTCGTCGTCCTGTTCCAGGTGTGGACCGGCGGCGACCTGCTGCTCCCGCGCAACGTCTCCAACCTGGTCCTGCAGAACAGCTACATCCTGATCCTCGCGATCGGCATGATGCTGGTGATCATCGCGGGTCACATCGACCTGTCGGTCGGTTCGGTGACGGCGTTCGTGGGCGCCTTCGCGGCCGTCCTCACCGTGCAGCACGACGTGGCGTGGCCCCTCGCGCTGGTGCTGTGTCTGGTCGTCGGCGCGGTGGCCGGCGCGGTGCAGGGCTTCCTGATCGCCTATCTCGGCATACCCTCCTTCATCGTCACCCTCGCGGGCATGCTGCTCTTCCGCGGTCTGACGGAGATCCTCCTGGAGGGCCAGACCCTCGGCCCGTTCCCCGACGGCCTGCAGAAGATGGGCAACGGCTTCCTGCCCGCGGTGGGACCGAACACGAACTACCACAACATCACGCTGCTGCTGGGCTTCGCCCTGCTGGCCTTCGTGGTCCTCCAGGAGGTCCGCGACCGCAAGCGCCAGCAGGAGTTCTCGCTCGACGTGGTGCCGCTGAACCTCTTCCTGCTCAAGCTCGTCGCCATCGCCGCCGCGGTCCTCACGGTCACGATGCTGCTCGCCAGCTACAAGGGCGCGCCGATCATCCTGATCATCCTGGGCGTGCTGGTCGTGGGCTACGGCTACATCATGCGCAACGCCGTCTTCGGCCGTCACATCTACGCCATCGGCGGCAACCTGCCGGCGGCGAAGCTGTCCGGCGTCAAGGACAAGAAGGTCACCTTCTTCGTCTTCCTGAACATGGGCGTGCTCGCGGCCCTGGCGGGTCTGGTGGTCGCCGCCCGGCTGAACGCGGCCTCGCCCAAGGCCGGCCTCAGCTTCGAACTGGAGGCGATCGCCTCGTCGTTCATCGGCGGCGCGTCGATGAGCGGCGGCGTCGGCACCGTGCTCGGTGCGATCATCGGCGGTCTCGTCCTCGGTGTGCTGAACAACGGCATGAACCTGCTGAGCGTCGGCACCGACTGGCAGCAGGTCATCAAGGGTCTCGCCCTGCTGATCGCGGTCGGGTTCGACGTGTGGAACAAGCGCAAGTCCGGTTCCTGAACCGGTAGCGGGCCCCGCCAAAAGGCGGGGCCCGCTCTGTTCTCAGGACCGGGATCCGTCCCCCCGGGGCGGAGGGGAACGGAAAGTGGAAGGCGGGAAAGCGGTGAAGACGTTCTTCGGCAGGCTGGCCGACGGCGCCGAGGTCTCCAGCTGGTCGCTGGAGAACGGCGGGACCCGGCTGAAGGTCCTCGACTACGGCGGGATCGTCCAGTCCCTGGAGGTCCCCGACCGGCACGGCCGGTACGCGAACGTCTCCCTCGGCTTCGCCTCCGTCGAGGACTACGTCGCCGGCAGCCCGTACTTCGGGGCGCTGATCGGCCGGTTCGGCAACCGCATCGCCGAGGGCCGCTTCCTCCTGGACGGTGAGAGCCACCAGCTGCCCCGCAACGACGGAGCGCACAGTCTGCACGGCGGCGCCGAGGGCTTCGACCGGCGCATCTGGCAGGTCGAGCCGTTCACCGAGGGTTCGGACGTCGGCCTGCGCCTGCGCCTGACCAGCCCTGACGGCGACATGGGCTACCCGGGCACGCTCCAGGTGCTCGTGACGTACACGCTCACCGCCGACGGGGACTGGCGCATCGACTACGAGGCCGCCACCGACCGGGCCACCGTCGTCAACCTCACCAGTCACGTCTACTGGAACCTCGCCGGCGAGGGCAGCGGCTCGGTGCACGACCACGAGCTGGAGATCGCCGCCTCCCGCTACCTGCCCGTGGACGCGGGGCTCATCCCCACCGGCGAGCCGGCCGACGTCGCCGGCACCCCCTTCGACTTCCGCACGGCCAAACCGGTCGGCCGGGACCTGCGGGTCGCCCACGAGCAGTCGCTGCACAGCAAGGGCGTCGACCACAACTACGTCCTCGACAAGGGCCTCACCGCCCGGCCCGAGCCCGCCGCCGTCCTGCGCGACCCCGCCTCCGGCCGCACGCTGACGATCGCGACCACCGAGCCGGGGCTGCAGTTCTACTCGGGCAACTTCCTCGACGGCAGCCTCGTCGGCGCCGGCGGCCGCACCTACCGCCAGGGTGACGCGCTCTGCCTGGAGACCCAGCACTACCCGGACTCCCCCAACCGGCCGGAGTTCCCGAGCACCGTGCTGCGCCCCGGCGAGGTCTACCGGACGACGACGGTCCATTCGTTCGGCGTCTGACCCGGCCCCCGACGAGCCCCTTCACGTTTAAACCACAATTTCCTACCGATTCCTCAGCGGTTGAACAGCCCCGTCGACACCTCCGTATGTAAGAGCGGCCCGCGCTCCCCCGCGCGGGCCACCCAATGACGACGGGCCCGGTCGTCCCCGCCGGGCCCGCCCCATACGGAGGTTCCATGGCCGACAACGTCTCCTCGTTGTTCCGCAACAGCGCGGCGCACAGCCCGTCGATGGCGGCGCTGACACGCGAGGGCGGCGAGGGAGTCGGCCCGGTGGACTTCTGCATCCCGTGCAACCCGTACTTCCCCACCCCGGCGATGATCGACACCATGGCCGCCCGGCTGCGGGACATCATCACGTACTACCCGAGCAGCGCCGACACGATCACGGCCGAGCTGTGCAACCTGCTCCAACTGCCGCCGCAGGCCGTGGCCATGGGCAACGGATCGACCGAGCTGATCACCTGGATCGACCATCTGCTGGTCCGTGAGTCCCTCGCCGTGCCCGTACCCACCTTCGGCCGCTGGACCGACCAGCCCATGGAGACCGGCAAGCGGGTCGACATGTTCCCGCTCCAGGAGTCCAGCGGCTTCGCCCTGGACCTCGCGCAGTACGCCGAGTTCATCCGGACCCGCGGCACGAGGGCCGCCGTCATCTGCAACCCGAACAACCCCGACGGCGGATTCCTGCACAAGCACGCGCTCGTGCAGTTCATGGACGCCATGGCCGACCTCGACCTGATCGTCATCGACGAGTCGTTCCTGGAGTTCGCGGACGCCGAGCAGGAACCCAGCGTCGTGCAGGAGGCGATGATCCGGCCGAACGTCATCGTGCTGCGCAGCCTCGGCAAGAACTTCGGCCTGCACGGCATCCGTTTCGGCTACATGGTCGCCAACCCCTCGCTGGCCGGGCGGGTCCGCTCGATGCTGCCGAAGTGGAACCTCAACGCCTTCGCCGAGTACGTGGTGTTCATGCTCAAGGAGCACGGACCCGAGTACGCGCAGAGCCTGTTGCAGATACGCCGGGACCGACTCGACATGGCGAGCCAGCTCTCCGCGCTGCCGGGCCTGACCGTCTACCCCTCCCAGGGGAACTTCCTCTTCGTGCGCCTTCCCGTGGGCGCCGAGGGCACCGTGGTCCGCGACCGGCTGCTCGCCGAGCACCGCATCCTGGTGCGCGAGTGCGGCAACAAGATCGGTTCGTCGAGCCGCTTCCTGAGACTCGTGGTGCGCCCCCAGGTCGACGTGCGTCGCCTGGTGTCCGGCCTGGAACAGGTGCTCTACGGGACCAGGAGGGGAGCCGCCGTGCCCGAGCTGAGCGTCGGGACCAGCTACAGCTCGGGCACGGCGGCGGTGGACCGGCTGGTCACCAACGGTGCGGGCATGCCGGGCCTGGCCGCTCAGGCCATGGGGGCCGGAGCGCCCGGACGGGTCGCGGCGATGCCCGCGGCCGCGATGCCGCAGCCCGCGCCCTCCGACGGCGCCGGGGTGCCGATGCCGGCCGCGGCGCAGATCTTCCCCCAGTCCGTGCCCGCCCCGGCTCCCGCTCCGACTCCGGCGCCCGCTCCCGTCCCGCTCCCCACTCCTCTCCCCACGCC
>NZ_JAHHIU010000204.1 GCF_024539815.1 Streptomyces hayashii | reverse complement strand
GGCACGGGGTCACGGGGGTGGCGGGCGAGCGGACGAGAGGTCAGAGGGTGCGGCCGGTGACGGCGGCGAGGATGTCCACGAAGTTCTCGGTGTTCTCGGTGTGCTCGGTGTGCTCGGTGTGCTCGGTGGTTTCGGCGCCCTCGGCGCCCTCGGCGTCCTGCCGACGCCAGGCGACGAACCCGTCGGGCCGGACCAGCAGGGCCCCGTGCGCGCCGATGCCGCTCGCCTTGCGGAACTCGTCGTGCGGGTCGCGCACATCGCCGTCGGCGACGAGCCGGTGCACCTTCAGCGGCACGCCCAGCTCGTCGGCCGCGGCCAGCGCCCGCTCGGCCCGGTCGTCCGCCTGGTCGCCGGTGAAGAGCAGGAAGGACTCGCCGGTCAGGTCGATGGGAGAGACCCGTTCGCCCCGTGCGTCGGTGAGCCAGGTGTGCGGCACCCGCATCCCGGGCCGGCCGTCGATGACGAGCTCGTGGCTGAGCGGGTCGTCGAAGTCGGTGCCGGGAATGACCGGGGAGGTGTAGCGGTAGGCGGTGGTCACGATGGTCTGCTCGCGCTCGTCGCGCTCATCGGCGTCCTGCGGGTCGCTCCAGCGCATGTGCCGCATCCACGCCTGGTCGATGGTGGCCCGGCCCACGGGACGGCGTTCGGTCTCGTAGGTGTCGAGCAGCCCCTCGCCCGCCCAGCCGCGCAGGACGCCGGCCAGCTTCCAGGCCAGGTTCTGGGCGTCCTGGACACCGCAGTTGGCCCCGAACCCGCCGGTCGGCGGCAGCACGTGCGCGGAGTCGCCGACCAGGAACACCCGGCCCGCGCGATAGGCGTCGGCGATCCCGTGCCCGATCCACCACCCCTTGGCCTCCAGGATGTTCACCTCCAGGCCGGGCACTCCGGTGGCCTTGCGGACCAGGTCCACGCACTCCTCGGGGGTGACCTTCGAGGCGTCGAGGACCCGCGGGTCGCCGAAGATGCCGTAGATCCACCGCTCGTCGTCGACCTTGAAGAGCATGCCGGGGGCGTCACGGTTCTGGAGGTAGAGGATCATGAAGCGGCGGCCGTCGAGGATGGAGTCGATGTCCGCGGTGAACAGGATGTTCAGCACGTGGCCCAGCGCGCCGTGGCCGTTGCGCTCGATGCCGAGCTCCTTGCGCAGGGGGCTGTGCGCGCCGTCCGCGGCGATCAGGTACCGGGCCCGGACCGTGCTGGTGCGGCCGGTCTCCAGGTCGCGCAGCTGCGCGGTGACACCGTCCTCGTCCTGGACGAAGGAGGTGAGCTCCGTGCGGAAGGAGATCTGCGCGCCGAGCCGCAGCGCCTCCTCCAGCATGACCGGCTCGACCTTGTCCTGGCCGCACCAGACCGCCTCCGAGGGCCCGATGTCGTGGAAGTCGTTCTCGCCCTCGGCCATGACCACGACGTCGCCTTCGACGATGTGGGCCAGGGACTGGGCCCGCAGGATGGCGCGCGGCAGGTGATGCGGCGGGAGGTCCCGGTCCGCCCAGTGCTTTCCGAGCACGAACTTCTCCGCCACGTCGAGCACTCCCTGCTCGATGCCCAGCGTGCGGAACAACTCCATGGTGCGCGGACTGACATGCGTGGAGCGCAGCATCTGGGAGACGCCCGAATTGCGCTCGACCACGAGACAGTCGATTCCCTGCTGGCGCAGGAACAATGCGGAGGCGAGGCCGGACATTCCACCGCCGACCACCAGAACCGGAACCTGAACGTCTGCCATGATGTTTTTCCTATCCGGTGCCGTTCGACGAATTTTCTCCAATACGCTGCGGAAACAATGTCGAGTCGCGCTCCACGCGAACTGAAGAGTCGATGAACCGGCACGTCACGACGGCTCCCGGGAGGGCGCGCCGTCGGCCGCCGTGGACGCCGGCGGCGCGCGCCGGCCGGGGGTTCAGCGTCGCCCGAGCGGTCGTTGAGCCGGCCCGGCGACGGTGGGACGACTGTGTCGACTCACCTACAGGAGCGCGCTATGGGCAATCTCTCGGGCAGGACGGCGCTGGTGACCGGGGCGTCCCGCGGCATCGGACGGGCCGTCGCCGAACGGCTGGCGGCCGACGGCGCGCTGGTCGCCGTCCATTACGCGACGGACGAGGCCGAGGCGAAGGAGGCCCTGGCGGGGATCGAGGCGGCAGGCGGACAGGGGTTCGTCCTGGGGGCGGAGTTCGGCACCGAGGGGGACGTCGACCGGCTGGTCGCGGGTCTGCGCGAGGGGTTGTCGGGGCGGCCGCTGGACATCCTCGTCAACAACGCGGCCGTCGGTCACACCGGCTCGATCGACAGCGCCACCCCGCAGGACTTCGACCGGGTCTTCGCCGTCAACCTGCGGGCGCCGTTCTTCCTCACGCAGCGGGTGCTGCCCCTGCTGAGCGACGGGGGACGCATCGTCAACATCAGCTCGTCGGTGACCCGGATCGCCGTCTCCCACGAGATCGTCTACGGCATGACCAAGTCCGCGCTGGACACCATGGCCCGCACCCTCGCCCACGGTCTGGGCGCCCGCGGCATCACGGTGAACTCGGTCGCGGCGGGCGTCACGGACACCGACATGATCGCCCTGCTGCGCCAGTACCCCGAGGCGGTGGCCGCGGTCTCGGCGGCCACCGCGATGGGCCGGATCGGGCAGCCCGCCGACATCGCGGACGTCGTCGCCTTCCTCGCCTCCGACGACGCGAGGTGGGTGACCGGACACGTCCTGGACGCCACCGGCGGGATGTGCCTCGGCCTGGCCATCTGAGGCGCCCGGGGTCCGCACGGCGGTCGCGCCGATCCGGCGACTGCACACGGTCGCCTCTTTTGACGGATCCCTGCGCACACATAGCATCGGCAGATGAATTCCACCGTCTTCGACAAGGTCGACCGCGACCTCGCGCACGCGCTGCAGATCGACGGGCGCGTCCAGTTCAACAGGATCGCCGAGGTCCTCGGCATCTCCGACAGCACGGTCGCCCGCCGCTACCACCGTCTGTACTCGGCCGGGCTGCTGAGGGTCGTGGCCTCGGTGAACCTCTCCCGGCTCGGGTACGTGCCATGGACCATCCGGCTCCAGTGCACCCCCGACGCGGCGGGCGGCATCGCCGCCGCGCTCGCTCGCCGCACCGACACCTTCTGGGTGCATCTGCTGTCCGGCGGCACCGAGATCTCGTGCAGCACACAGGCGCGGACGGGCGGCGGCAGCGGCGACTCGCTGCTCCTGCACAAGCTGTCGCGCACCACGCGCGTGGTGTCGCTCAGCGCGCACGCCATGCTCCAGGGGTTCGCGAGCCCGGCGCAGTGGTCCGGACTCACGTCACTCTCCCCCGAGCAGGCCGAGGCCCTGCGTCCGGAGCCGGCCGGCGCGGACGACGGCCCGACGGACCTCTCGCACGAGGACCACTCCCTCGTGGAGGTCCTCTCCCGCAACGGACGGGCGGCGTTCGGGGAACTGGCGGACGCCACCGGTTGGTCGGAGTCGACAGTGCGGCGCCGCATGGACCACCTGCGGCGCACCGGCGTCCTGCGCTATGAGGTCGACCTGCCGATGTCGGCGCTGGGCTATCGCGCCGAGGCCCGGCTGTGGATGTCGGTGCGTCCGTCGGAGCTGGTCGCGACGGCCCAGGCGCTGGCCGCGCACCCGGAGGTCTCCTTCGCGGCCATCACCACCGGCCCCACCAACCTCATGGCCTCCGTCATCTGCAAGGACCACCCGGACCTCTACCGCTACCTCACGGAACGGGTGGCGTCACTGGAGGGTGTCCACAACATGGAGATGGCGACCGTCGACCGCACCGTCAAGCGCGCCGGGTCCACCCTGCCCAGCGAGGCCTTCCGCGACGCCACTCTCCTGTGAGAGAGATCGACTCGACGGTTTCCACCTTCGCGGCCCCGCCTCGTGCGGGTATCCGTCAGGATCGACTCTCCGGCTAGGTGCACCCGGTCCTTCGCCCTCACTCTGTGAGTGTTCCCGCAAACGAAAGGACATCTCATGCGCAAGTGGTTGCCGCTTGTCGCGGTGTGCCTCGGGTCGTTCATGCTCATCGTGGACACCACCGTGGTGACCGTCGCGCTGCCCGAGATCGGCACGGGTCTGGACGCCTCACTGTCGAGCCTGCAGTGGGTCATGAACATCTACACGCTGGTGCTGGCGGCGCTCACGCTCAGCGCCGGCTCCGTGGGCGACCTGCTCGGCCGCCGCCGGGTCTACCTGCTGTCGCTGGCGGTGTTCGCGGGAGCCTCGCTCCTGTGCGCCCTCTCCCCCAACCCCGAGATGCTCATCGCGGCCCGCGGCCTGCAGGGCATCGGCGGAGCCGCCATGTTCGTGACCAGCATGGCGCTGCTCGGCACGACGTACGAGGGCAAGGACCGCGGCGCCGCCATGGGCGTGTGGTCCGCGGTCATCGGCGTCGCCGCCGCGGTCGGTCCGATCTTCGGCGGTCTGCTCACCCAGAGCATGAGCTGGCGTGCCATCTTCTACGTCAACATCCCGATCAGCCTGGTGACGATGCTGCTGACGAAGGTGTGCTTCACCGAGTCCCGGCAGCCGGGCGGCTCCCGCATCGACTTCCCCGGGATCATCACCTTCGCCCTCGCCTCCGGCGCTCTGACCTACGGTCTGATCCGGGCCGGCGAGGACAGCTGGACCTCGCCGTTCACCCTCGGCCTCTTCGCCCTGGCGATCCTGAGCGCCGTGCTCTTCGTGGTCGTCGAGCAGCGCCATCCGAGCCCCATGCTGGACATCTCGCTGATGCGCAACCCCTCCTTCCTGGCCATCATGCTCAGCACCATCGCCTCCGCCTGGGGCTTCTCCAGCCTGGTCTTCACCTCGCTGTGGCTGCAGTCGGTCGTGGGGCTCACCCCGATCAAGGCGGGTCTGGCGCTGCTGCCGCTGGCCGCGGCGACGTTCGCCGCCTCGACGCTCACCGGCAAGCGTCTGCACGACGTCTCCCCGCGGGTGACCATCACCGCGGCGCTGGTCCTGATCGGCGCCGGCTGCGCCGTCAACGGGTTCGTGATCGACGGCGACTCGTCGTGGGTGGCGGCCCTGCCGGGGCTGCTCGTCATCGGCGTCGGCGTGGGCGTCGGCATGCCGGCCACAGGCTCCGCCGTCTTCGCCTCGGTGCCGCCCCAGCGGGCCGGCATGGGCTCGGGAGCCATGGCCACCTTCCGTCAGCTGGGACAGGCGCTGGGCGTGGCCGTGCTCGGTCTGGTCTTCGCCAACGTCATCCGCGCCGACCTGGACGGCAAGGTCGACGACCCGGCCGCCGCCGAGAACGCCCTCACCAGTGGGCGCAGCACCAGCCTGGACGTCCTGCACGACGCCGGCGCACACGGTCTGACCTCGGTGTACCTGGCCTCCGCGGGCCTGGCCCTGGTGGCGGCGCTCGGCACGGCCGTCTTCATCCGCAAGCGCGCCCAGGCCGTCCCGCCGCACGCTCCGGCGGGCAAGGAGGCGGCCGAGGCGCACTGACGGTCCACCGGCTCCGTGCGCGGGTGTTTCGTCCCCCGTCACCCCGCGCACGGAAGAGCCGCCGGCCCCATCGGGCCGGCGGCTCACTCGTGTGTCCGGCCGGTCGCGGCCTTCGGCCCGGTCAGCCGGCCTTCAGCTGTTGCAGCAGACCCGCCCGGTCGACCATGGGCCAGATCTCCGTCACCTTCGCCTGCTCGTCGAGCCGGTAGAAGACGTGGGCCCGCTCGGAGACCCGCAGCCCGGTGGGTCCGGTCCCCGCGAAAGTCCCGGTGTGGGTGCCGGTCGTGGTGCCGCGCACGGCCACGACGTCGCCGTCCACGAGCAGGGACTCGACCTCGAAGTGCAGATCGTCGAACGCCTCGTGCAGCGCGCGCCAGGTCGCCTTGAGGACCTCCGGCCCGGTCTGGTCGTGATAGGGCGCGTGATGCATGACCGCGTCCGGCGCCACCAGCTCATCGGTGATCTTCTCGAAATTCCCCTGGTTCAGCGCCTCGTCGTACAGACGAAGGATGACGCTCCTGCTCTCGTCCGGGCTCGCCATGAGGTCTCTCCGATTATTCAGGTCCGACAGGGTCGAGAAATACTCCCCACGGCCGGTACAGAATCACTGGAGAACCACTGAAGAATTGACAGGGAAAGGAATTCCCGTTTCCGAACCGCTTGAATCGGCCCGGATATCCCGGAGAAAATGATGTGTTCGCCCAGGGACCAACAATTGGAGAGTTTCGATGCGAGTCCTGTTCGCGATCATGCCATCCCCCACCCATCTGCATCCCTTCGTTCCCCTGGCGTGGGCGCTGCAGGGTGCGGGGCACGACGTCTGCGTGGCCAGCTACCCGGACATGGTCGACACCATCACGGAGGCCGGTCTCACGGCGGTCGGGCTGGGCGACCCCGTGGACCTCGCGGCCGCGGTCGACGACTGCGCCGCCGACCGGCGGCTGGACCCGATCATCGACCCGCTGGTCGACCCCGCCCAGCCCGGCCTGTGGAAGGTGATCCGCAACATCCTGATGTCGCCGTTCTGGATGCACTTCCCCGCCGAGGGCCCGGCGTCCGGAGAGCGGCCCTTCACCGACGCGCTGGTGTCCTTCGCCCGCAACTGGCAGCCCGACCTGGTGCTCTGGGACCCGATGTGCTTCCCCGGCGCCGTCGCGGCCCGCGCGTGCGGCGCCGCGCACGCCCGGCTGCTGTGGGCCCCGGACTACTTCGCGTGGACGAGGAGCAAGTACCGCACCTGGCTGTCCGGTTCGACGGACGGGACCCGCGAGGACCTGATGGCGGCGATGACCGCGCCGACCCTCGAACGCCTCGGGCTCTCCTTCGACGAGGAACTGCTGGTCGGTCAGTGGAGCGTCGACCCCATGCCGGCGGACATGCGCCTGCCGGTCGACCTGGAGTACGTGCCGGTCCGGCGGGTGCCCTACACCGGTTCGCAGGCCGTTCCCGAGTGGCTGCACGAGCGGCCGCGCAAGCCCCGCGTCTGTCTGACCCTGGGCGTGAGCAACCGCAAGTTCTTCGGCCAGGACAGCAGGCTGCCGATGGCCGAGCTCTTCGACGCCGTGGCCGACATGGACATCGAGCTGGTGGCCACGCTCAACGCCGACCAGCTGGCCTCCGTGCGGCGGATACCCGACAACGTCCGCACGGTGGACTACGTGCCGCTGAACCAGCTGCTGCCGACCTGCGCGGCCATCATGCACCACGGCAGCGGCGGAACCTTCGCGGCCGCGGTGGCGCACCGCACTCCGCAGCTCATCGCCTCGCGCCCCTCGGGCCAGTCCATGGACATCGCCCGGTACGTCGAGCAGCGGGGCGCGGGGCTGATCGCGGCCGACATCGAGAGCGAGGACTTCTCCGCGACCGAGGCGCGGGCGCAGTTGGAGCGGATCCTGGGCGACCGTTCCTTCCAGGCCGGGGCGGACGCGCTCCACGAGGAGGTGGCGCGGATGCCCAGCCCCAACGACGTCGTCCCCGTCCTGGAGAAGCTCACGGCCCAGCACCGCTCCCGCCCCTGACCCAGCCCCCTGCGCACGTCACGATGCCGGCCCTCGTTCGCGAGGGCCGGCATCGTGCTGCCGCTGGTTCGCGAGGGCCGGCATCGTGCTGCGCGCCCGCCGTCCGGCGGCGCTCTCCACGGCCGGCCGCCGGACGGGCACGCGCGAGGGCCCGGACTCCGGGTGCGCATCGGAGTCCGGGCCCTCGCGCGGCGCCGGGCCGTTACTTCTTGCGCGCCACGATGAGGCGCTCGGTGGCCGTCAGCTCCTCCACCGTGATGTCGGTGAAGCCGGCCGCCTCCAGCCAGACGCGGCTCTCCGCCGCCGTGTACTCGGAACCGCCGCTGCGCACGAGCCGCATGTTCAGGCTCATCAGCAGCGAACGGGCCGGGCCCCGGCGGTCGTCGTCGAGCAGCTCCTCGTAGATGAGCAGGGCTCCGCCCGGGCGCACGGCGTCGTGGGCACGCCCGACGAGCAGGGCCCGTGTCGCGTCGTCCCAGTCGTGCAGGACGTGGCCGAAGATCAGGACGTCGGCCTCGGGCAGCGGATCGGTGCGGAAGTCGCCGCCCTGGAAGGCCACCTTGTCGGCGACGCCGAGCCTTGCGGCGTGCTCCTCGAAGAGCGGCTTGATCGCCGGGACGTCGAAGGTGGTGCCGCGCAGGTGCGGGTGGGCCCGCACCAGGTGGCCGGTCAGGTTGCCGCGGGCGCCGCCGAGGTCGGCGAACGTCGAGTACGCGGACCAGTCGAAGCGCCGGGCGAGTTCCTCGGTCACGGGGGCGGAGACGCTGTCCATGGCGTCCATGAAGCCGCGGACCTGGTCGAGGTCCTTGTACCAGTCCCCGAAGTCGTCCTGGCCCTCCTGGCGCGACCCGCTGCGCAGCAGCCCGGTGAGCCGCCCCCAGGCCGGGTAGAGGGCGTAGCTCATGAACGTGAAGAACCCGCCGACGTAGGCGTCCTTCGTCCTGTCCAGGTAGCGGGCGGCGGCCGCGGTGTTGGCGTAGCGTCCGTCCTCGCGGTCGAGCAGGCCCAGCGAGACCAGCGCGTCCAGGAAGTCGGCCGCGGCGCTGGGGTGCAGGCCGAGGGACCGCTCGATCTCCTCCTGTGTCGCCGGCCCTTCGGCCAGGTGGGTGAACAGCCCCAGTTCCACGGCGCTGAAGAGCGCACGCGCCCTCCAGAACCCGCTGGCGATGTCCATGACGGACTGGAGTTCGGCATCAGCGTCCACGGACCCCATGGAGGTCTCCTCTCTCGGCGGAAAAGCTCTGCAGAATCGATGACGTGACGGCGTCGGCCCGTTCCGTGTGGAAGAGATGGCCGCCGTCGATCACGTGCAGTCGGAAGTGTTCGGAGGTGCAGTCGGCCCAGTCCGTCATGGACTCGGCGCGGACCAGGGGGTCCCGCTCGCCGGCCAGGGCGACGATCGGCACCGGCAGGGCGGTGCGGGGCCCGGCAGGCCGGTTCGCGAGCCAGGCGACGTCCGAGGCGAGCACCTTGGTGATGCGCCGGCTCAGCCGGGGGTGTTCGAGCACCTGTCGGGGCACCCCGCCCAGCGCGACGACCTCGTCGAGCAGCTGCTGCTCGCTCAGGCCGGCCCAGCGGCGCGCCCAGCCGGCGTCGGCCTGCGGCGCGGGGCTGGCCGCGACCAGGATCCGCTCCGGCAACCGGGCTCCGCGCCGGGCCAGTTCGGCCGCCGCCTCGAAGGCGAGGACGCCGCCCATGCTGTGGCCGTACAGGACGTACGGCCGGTCCGCGTGTTCCCTCAGGGCGTCGGCCACCTCGCCGGTCTCGAACCGCGGGTCCTCGGCCAGCCGGTTCTCGCGGCCCGGCAGCTGCACCGGCTGCACCCATACGCTCCTCGGGAGCAGGGTCCGCCACGACAGGTAGTGCGTGCCGCCGCCGCCTGCGTTGGGCAGGCAGTACAGGACGGTCTCGGCGTCGGCGGGCGGCGCCCCGCCCAGGAACCACTTCCCGTGCGGGTCACCCGGCATGGCGGAGCCCGGCCGAGGGGGACCGGTGGACGTGTGTGACCTCGCAGAAGATCGGCACGATGTCGTCCGTGATGGCGCGGCACGCCCGGAAGTGGTCCTGCACGTCCGGGTGGGCCCGCATCGCGTCGAACTCGTCCTTGCTGCGCCACTGGGCGTAGTTGATGACGCGGGTGCCGTCGTCACTCCTGTGGACGTTGGCGGAGACGAAGCCGGGGAACTTCTCGATGATGTCGGTGGCCTCGATGACGGCGTCGTAGATGCGGCCCTGGTTCTCCGGTGTCACGGTGAACACGTTGACCAGGGTGTAGTAGTCGTTCTCTCGGGCGATGGTTCCCATCGTCGGGGGTCTCCTTCTCAGACGGCGCGCACGACGAGTGCGGAGTTGAAGCCGCCGTGACCCCTGGCCACGACGAGGGCCGCGCGCACCGGCAGTTCGCGGGGGCCGTCCACCACGACGTCGAGGTCGTAGGCCTCGGGGACGTCCCGGACGTTCGCGGCCGCCGGCACGACGGAGTCACGGATGCTGAGCAGGGCCCCGGCCACGTCGAGCGGGGCCCCTCCGGCGTAGAGCCGGCCGGTCATCGTCTTGGGCACGGCCACCGGCACGCCGCGCGGTCCGAACACCTCCCGCAGCGCGGCCGCCTCGGCGGCGTCCTGCGCGGGCACGCCGCTCGCGTCGGCGAAGACGACGTCGACGTCCGCGGGACGCAGACCGGCGTCGTCGAGCGCGCCCACGATCGCCCTGGCCAGGGCGGGGGGCCGGCCCGAGCCGGGACGGGGGTCGAAGGTGGCCGCGTAGCCGGCGAGCTCCCCGTAGACCACGGGCGCGCCGCGGCGGCGGGCCGCCTCCAGCTCCTCGACGACCAGGACGGCGCCGCCCTCGCCGGGCACATAGCCCGAGGCGTCGGCGTCGAAGGGGAGGAACGCGCGGTCCGGGTCCTGCCGGGTGCTGAGCAGGCCGACGGGGATCTGCGCGGTCAGGCCCCACGGGGACAGCGGTGCGTCCAGGCCGCCGCCGAGGACCACGGTGAGATCCCCGCCCCGCAGCCGTCGCCGGGCGCTCGCGAGCGCGTCGAGGCCGCCCGCCTGTTCGCTCACCACCACCGAGCCGGCGCCGCGGGCGCCGTGCCGGATGGAGAGCTGACCGGTGTTCACCGCGTAGAACCAGGCGAAGGACTGGTAGGCGCTGACGCGCTGCGGACCCTCGCTCCACAGCTTCTGCAGCTCCCGCTGGCCGAACTCGAAGCCGCCGCACCCGCTCGCCGTGATGACGCCGGCGTCGTAGGGCCCGAGGGCGGCGAGGTCCACGCCCGCGTCCTCGACGGCCCACTGGGCCGCCGCGAGCGCGAACTGCGTGGTCCGGTCGGTCTGCGGGACGAGCCGTCCGGGCACGTGCTCGGCCGGGGTGAACTCGCCGACCTCGCCGGCCACCCGGACCGGATAGCCGCTCGCGTCGAAGCGGGCGATGGTGCGCACGCCGCTCCGGGTGGCGAGCGTGGCCTTCCAGTGGTCGTCCGTGCCCAGGCCGTTGGGGGCCACGACGCCGAGCCCGGTGACCACGATCCGCGCTGTCATTTCCGTCCGCCCTTCGCCCGCCGCAGGATCGCCGCGCTCTGGAAGCCGCCGAACCCGCTGCCCACCGTGAGCGCGGTGTCCACCGGGATCTCCCTGGCGATCAACGGGATGTAGTCCAGGTCGCACTCGGGGTCCGGCTCGCGCAGGTTGGCCGTCGGCGGCACGACGCCGTGTTCGATGGCCAGCGCGCAGGCCGCTATCTCGATGGACCCCACGGAGCCGAGCGCGTGCCCGATCATCGACTTGATCGAGCTGATCGGCGTGTCGTAGGCGGCCGCGCCCAGGGCGTCCTTGAAGGCCGCGGTCTCGTGCAGGTCGTTCTGCCGGGTGCCGGAGCCGTGGGCGTTGATGTACTGGAAGCCGTCGCGCGCCACCCCGGCCTGGGCCATCGCGACGCGGATGGCCTCGGCCATCTCGGCTCCGTCGGGGCGCAGACCGGTCATGTGGTAGGCGTTGCACCGGGTGGCGAACCCGGCGAGTTCGCAGTAGACGTGCGCACCGCGCCGCCGGGCGTGCTCCTCGCTCTCCAGGACGAAGACGGCGGCGCCCTCGCCGAGAGCGAACCCGTTGCGGGTGCGGTCGAAGGGCCGGCACGCCCCCGCCGGGTCGTGGTTGTCGGGGGAGGTGGCCCGCAGGGCGTCGAAGCAGGCGTAGGTGATCGGCGACAGGGGCGCGTCGGTGGCGCCCGTGATCACCACGTCCGCCGACCCGTCGCGGATGAGGTCCAGCGCGTAGCCCACGGCGTCCAGACCGGAGGTGCACCCGGTGGACACGACGGTGGAGGGGCCCTCCGCCCCGGCCGCCCAGGCCACTTCGCGGGCGAGCGAGGAGGGGATGAAGTTGTCGAAGAGGGTGTCGGCGGCCAGGGTGTGGTCCACCAGCCACTTCTGGCCGTGATGGCTGACCTTGGCGTATTCGCGTTCCAGGCCCATGGTCAGCCCGACGGCGGTGCCCACGCTGACGCCGATCCGCGCGGGGTCCAGGGCTTCCAGCTCGATGCCGCTGTCGGCGACCGCCTCGGCCAGGCCGACCAGGGCGAACTGGACCATGCGGTCCAGGTTCTCGGCCTGGTGCGCGGACAGGCCCGCGGCCACGGGGTCGAAGTCGACCTCGCCGGCGATCCGCGAGCGGTAGCCGGTCGCGTCGAACAGGGACACCGGGCGGGTGGCGGACCGGCCGGAGGTTATCTGTTCCCAGAAGGGCTTGGCGCCCACTCCCCCGGGCGCGACGACGCCCAGGCCCGTGATGACGGCTCGTGGCATGGTCACTGCCCCACGACCGGCGGGGTCGCCGTCGGGAACGGCGGCTTCTCCACCTCGACGTGCCCCTCTTCGGGGCTGGGGGCGAGCGGCGCCATCTGGAAGACGATCAGGGCCGTCTCCGAGCCGCGGTTCTCGTAGCGGTGCGAGCCGAACTTCGGGACCAGCATGGCCTCGTTGGCGCGCGCAACGATCTCCTCGCCGTCGATCCGCACGACGATCTCGCCCTGCGCGACGAACATGAACTCTTCCGAATAGGGGTGGTAGTGCTCGGCGATGAACTCGCCGGGCTCCAGAGTCATCGTTCCGAGGAATCCCGAACTCGCCCCGACCGACTTCGGCGTCAGCAGCGGGCGAATGGTCCCGCCCAGCCGCGTGCTCACCGGTGCGTTCTCCATGGAGATCTTGACCGGACCCGACATAGGGGTGTTCTCCTTCTTCGTTCGAGCCCTGTCACGGGCTCCGGGCGGGCTTCATACGGGCGTCGTACGGCTACGGGCCCGGGCGGCAGATCAGGCCTGCCAGCGGTAGAACTCCTCGGCCCTGGTGGCCTTCAGGTTCTTGAACGCGGGCGAGTAGGGCGTCAGGAACTTCGCGAGCGCGTCACGGGTCTCGACGAACTCCCGGGCGTCGCGAGCTGCGAAGATCCGGTCGGTCAGATCTTCCTCGACGCCCTCCTGCGCCTCGACGAGGTGCACGTACAGGCCGTGGAACCGGTAGAGGCGCCGGTTCGCGACCCCGATCTCCTGCGGAAGGCCCGTGGCGTCGTGGGCCTGCCAGATCCGCGCGACCTCGTCGGCGTCCTGCGGATGCATCCGATCGATGAAAAGGACTCGCTGCATGGTGGTGTTCTCCGTCCGTGTGCGTCGCGGTGACTCGTCGGAAGCCGCCTCACTCGTCGGCGAGTTCCGTCCTGATCGCGTTGCGGTCGACTTTCCCGTTGGAGTTCAGCGGCAGTTGGGGCCAGAACGCGATGGACCGGGGGATCATGTGCTGCGGAAGCCGGGACCGCAGCAGCGTGTGCAGTGCGTCGCCGGCCTCCTCCGCCCCCGTGCACACCGCGTGCAGCACGACCGGCCCGTCGCCCTCCCGCACGGCCACCACGATCGCCTCGGCGACCGCCTCGTGGCCGCGCAGCACCGCCTCGATCTCGCCGAGTTCGACCCGGTAGCCCTGCACCTTGACCTGGTGGTCGAGGCGTCCCAGATGGACGAGACAGCCGTCTTCGTCGCGCACCAGGTCGCCCGTGCGGTACCAGGCGGCGTCGGGCGGCGGGGCGTCCCGCTCCCAGACCGCCGTCCGGTCGCCGTCGAGGGTCAGGAAGCGCCCCCGGTTGTCGGCCGGGTCGAGGTAGCCGCCGAACCGCTGGGGGCCGCGGACGCACAGTTCTCCCGTCGGGGCCGGGCGGCCGTCCTCGCCCACGACGAGGGCTTCGAGCTCCGGGTGGATCTCGCCCACCGGCACCGTCCCGTTGGAGGTGTCCGGCCAGGCCCGACGGTCCGCCGGAAGCCTGAACCGGGCGCAGCTGAGGGTGAGTTCGGTCGGCCCGTAGAGGTTCTCGACGGTGGCGGCCGGCGCCGCCCGCCGCCACGCCTCGGCCTGCTCGACGGTCAGCTGCTCGCCGCAGAACAGGCTCCAGCGCAGACGGGGCATGGAGTTCTCGCCCAGCCGCCCCAGACGCAGGGCGACGGACACGGCCGAGGGCACCGAGAACCAGTGGGTGATGCCCCGCTCGGTGACGAACCGCGCCGGCGAGAGCAGCTCACCACGGGAGGGCACGACCAGCGCGGCGCCCGAGCCCCAGGTGGCGAAGAGGTCGAAGACCGACAGGTCGAAGGTGAGTTCGAAGTTCTGCGTGACCCGCGCACCGGGGCCCAGCCCGTAGCGCGGGACGACGTACCGCAGATAGGCGTCGACGTTGCGGTGGCTGACCGGCACCCCCTTGGGCGTCCCGGTGGACCCGGAGGTGAACAGGATGTAGGCGGCCTCCCGGGGCCCCGGGCGGGGCGACGGACGGGGCGGCGCCGCTCCCGGCGACTCCTCCGCCGGCCGCGCCGGGTCCACCTCGACGACCGGCGCCGGGAGCCCGGGATCGGCCTCCTGGGCGATCACCGCGTCCAGGGCCGCGCAGCGCACGATCCGCTCGTTGCGGGCCACGGGAAAGGACGGGTTCAGCGGTACGACGGCGGCGCCCAGCCGGAGGGCTGCCAGGTAGCCGGCGTAGGCCGCGACCGACCGGGAGGCGTACAGGCCGATCCGCCGGGGCCGGCCGGCGCACCGGCGCAGGACCTCCCCGGCGATCCGGTCCGCCGTCCGGTCGAGCTGTCGGTACGTCAGCGTCCGGCCGCCGACCTCCAGGGCGACCGCGTCCCCGTGCCGGGCCGCGGACTCCGCGAACCACTCGTGCAGCGTTCGGTCCTTCATCGTCTCCCCGTCCGGGCGCCGTCGTCGGAACTGGCGGTGCGTCGTCGGCCTGCTCAGGCCGAGGTCGCGACGGCCGCCTCGACCTTCTGCTTGATCACTGCCATCTGGATGCGGGTGTTGTCGTTGATGCGCTTGGTGATGGAGGCGTCGTCGAAGGGAGCGGTGGGCTTGGCCTCGAACTCCTGGCGCCAGCGCATCTTCGTGCCCTCGCCGTCGGCCTCGTACGTCCAGTGGATGCGCATGTAGACGAAGGGGCCGGTCTCCACCCGGTGGGCGCGGACGGAGTGCGTGTCGACGTCCGTGGTGCGCTCGCTGACCCAGCTCCACACGGTGCCGTCGTCGTCGGGGACCATGGTCAGCCGGAAGCGGACGGTGGGGCCGTCCTCGTGGAGGACCTCGACCGCGGCGTACTCGGTGAAGAGGTCCGGCCAGGTCCTGACGTCGTTGGTCAGCCGCCACACCGTGTCCAGGGGAGCCGCGATGTGCACCGAGTTGTCCGTGCTGCTCGCCATCAGCTTGCCTTCCTCGTCGTCGAGTTCAGGTGGTCGATGATCTGGTCGAGGCTCCAGGCGTGCGCCTCGTCGGGGAGTTCCGTGTCGTACTCGTCGGAGACGGCCTTCTGCAGTTCGATGAGGCCGATCGAGTCGACGCCGAGGTCGGCGAGCGAGGAGTCGGTCGCCCCGTCGACGACCTCCGGCTCCAGGCCGATGTGGGTGGCGAGGATGTCGTGCAGCCTCGATCGGGTCACGCCTGTCGGCGCCATGTCTGCCTCCGTGGGGCTGGGCTGGTTCGGGGTCTCAGACCGGCTTGCACTCAAGCAGGTCCCAGTGGTAGATCGGCTCGTTGAGCAGCGCGAACCCGGTGCGGGAGAAGAGCTGGTTCCAGTCGTCGAGGGTGCGCTTGCGCCCCCCGTGCAGCACGAGCATGTCGATGTCGAGCAGCTTGCCGTGGTCCCACTCGTTGCCGGGCTTGAGCACGGAGTCGACGATCAGCAGACGCGCCTCGGGGTCGTCGCCGACCGCCTTGCGGATGTTGCGCAGGGCCTGCTCGGCCTCCTCGTCGGAGAAGCGCATGAACACGGCCTTGACGAAGTAGCAGGCGGCGCCGGCGGGGACCGGGTCCTTGAGGAGGTCGCCGCCGACGATCTCGACGCGGTCCCCGACCCCGTGCTCCGCGAAGATCTTCTCGCCCTTCTTCGCCATCCACGGCAGGTCGAACAGGTACGCCGTCATCTCCGGGTAGCGCCGCAGGGCCTGCGCCAGGAAGTAGCCGTCACCGCCGCCCAGGTCGGCGATGCTGGAGAAGCGGCCGAGCTCCCACTGGTCGAGTTCCTCCTCCGCGAACTGCTCGGCCCAGTAGGTCTGGAACTCGTCGCAGAACCGGTCGGCCTCCGGGTGCTGCTCCAGGTAGTCGTTGAACGTCGTGCCGAAGGTCTGCTTGAAGGCCGGCTCTCCGGTCCTCAGGCTGTGCAGGATGTCCTCGAAGGGGCGGGCGGTGAGCTCCATGTGGTTGTAGCGGATGAGCGGGAACACACCGTGCGGGTTGTCCTGCGTCAGGGACTTCGTGACCGGCGTGGAGCTGAAGACCCCGGTCGGCCCCTCGGCGAAGATGCCCAGCATCGCGGTGGCCCGGAGCACCCGCTGAAGGGCCTGCTCGTCGGCGCCCGCACGCTCGGCCAGCTCCGAGACGGGCAGCGGCCCTCCCTCCAGGAGGTCGGCGATGCCCAGCTCCGCGAGCGCGTTGACGATCTGGAACAGCCGTCCGCCCGAGGCGAGCAGGACCAGCTGCAGCCCGTACAGGTCGTTGGGGAGGAACTGTTCCGCGGCAGTCTTCTCGGCCTCACTCACTACACAACCTTCTTTCGTTCGTCGCTCTGGGAACGGATGACTTCGTTGACTTTCTCGATGACCGCACGCGGGGTTCTCAGTGCGTCCACGGCGTCCTCGGCGAGATCGATTCCGTACTCGTGCTTGACGTGGCTGAGGACCTCCATCAAAGCCACCGAGTCATAGCCGAGGTGTGTGAAGAGGACGTCGACGATGTCACCGTCGAGCACGCCTTCCTCTGCCTCTCCGGCATGGGTCCGGGTGAGACCCACCAGGTCGTCGAGGGTGAATTCCCGCACGCTCTCTCTCCCCTCAGCAGTCCTGTTTCTCTTTTCCTGCGGTTCGCTGCGAACGAGCGTGACAAAGGCTTCTAGAGAAACCCTCACACTGCGGTGAAGAGCGCCGGGGCACGGTCCTGGGCGTCCTCGGGCAGCTCGTCGGCGAGGTCGTCGCAGCCCTGTTGCTGGACGAACAGACGGGTGAGCTCCATCAGCCCGTAGCGGGTCGCGCCCAGCTCCTCGTCGGCGCGGGCGAGCAGGAACCGGGCGTCGTACAGCCGGTCCAGGGCCGCCTCGGCCTCGGCCGCGTCCAGACCGGCCAGCCGGCTGACGGCGTCCACGGTGAAGCTGGCCGCCGTCGCCCGGCTGAGGATCCGCAGCAGCCGCCCGGCCGCCGGGTCCAGACAGGCGTAGGAGTGCTCCAGCCTGGCGCACAGGTCGGCGCTGCCGCTTCTGAGCAGTTGCAGGCGCTGCCTGCGGTCGGCCATCCGCTGCGCGGCCCGGCGCAACGGCATGCGCGACGGCAGCGCCAGCAGCGAGCCCACGGCACGGACCGCCAGCGGCAGATGTTCGCAGTCGTCGGCGATCGAGCGGGCCATGGCCCGGTCGTGGGCGTCCCAGGTGCGCCCCGAGACGCGGGACAGCAACTCGACGGCGTCGGCGGGCCCGATCGGGCCGACCTCGACGCTCCTGGCGCCGCTGAGCGCGTAGAGCGGGGAACGGCTGGTGGTCACGACCGCGCAGTTCGGACCGGCCGGCAGAAGCGGGCGCACCTGCTCCGCGGAGCGGACGTCGTCCAGCAGGATCAGCACCCTGCGGTCCGCGCACCAGCTGCGGAACAGCTGGCTGCGGCCGGCCAGGTCGTCCGGCATCTGCCGGGGCAGGAAGCCGACGCCGCGCAGGAACGAGCCGATCACCGTGTACGGGTCCGGGGGGAGACCGCTGCGGGCCGCGAGGCTCCCCTGGAAGCAGGCGAAGAACTGGCCGTCGGAGTACTTCCTGCGCACCTGGTGCGCCAGGCGCACCGCGAGCGCGGTCTTGCCCGCGCCGGCCATCCCGCTGAGGGCCACGATGCGCGGGCCGGAGCCGCCCGGCGCGGTCAGCAGCCGCTCCAGTCGCGCCGTCTCCGCATCCCGTCCGCAGAACTCCGCGACGTCCGGCGGGAGTTGGGCGGGGACGACGCTGGGGGCGGCCGCGCCGGCCGGGTCGGCGACGTGGTCGAGTTCCGGGCCCCCGGCGAGCAGGGACCGGTGCAGCCGCTGGAGGGCCTCGCACGGTTCCAGCCCGAGCTCCTGCGCCAGCGCCCCCCGCACCCTCCGGTAGGCCTCCAGCGCCTCGTGCCGCCGCCCGGCCCGGTGCAGGGCCAGCATCAGCCTGCCGTGGAGCCCCTCGTGCAGCGGGTGGTTGACGGTGAGCGCCCTGAGCTCGGGGAGCACGTCCAGCTCCCGGCCGAGCCGCAGACACGCCTCGATGCGCAGCTCGATCGCCTGCATCCGGGCCTCTTCCAGCCGGACGGCGTACGCCTCCAGGAAGGGCCCCTTGGGCACGTCGGCGAGCACCGCCGTGGAGCGCCACACGGCGAGGGCCCGGTCGAAGCTCTCGACGGCCTCCTCGTGGTCCCCGCTCCGCATGGCGGCCCGGCCCGCGTCGAAGGACGACTCGAAGACGTGCACGTCGACGTCCTCGACGGCGGCGCGGAAGGCGTACCCGGCGGAGTCCGTGGCCAGGGCGGCCGATCCCGCCTCGCCGCCCGCCGCGCCCAGCAGCTTGCGCAGTTGGTAGATGTAGGTCTGCATGGTGGCCGAGACCGTGGCGGGCGGCCGGTCCAGCCACAGTTCCTCGACGAACTGGCTCATGGGGACCGTCCGCCCCCTGGAGATGAGCAACAAGGCGAGTACCGCGCGTAGTTTCGGAGCGAGCACCAAAGGTTCGCCGCTCTCGTCCGACAGCGCTTCAAGATTTCCCAGCAAGCGGAATTTCACTCGACCACCTCGGCTTTATCACGGAATTACCGTCGTGATGCCGGGACCGCATAGTGAGCGCAACATCGATGTTCCGTTCGGGCCCCCGTCGTCGGCCATACTGCCGAAAGCCCCTATATGAGAACCCGCCCGCGCTATACGAAAGCTAGAGAGGAGCTCGTGACGAGAGGATCGACAGGCATTCCCATACGTCGCGTCCGCTCCCGCACTGTTCACGCAGATACAGCGACAGGAATTCCGACAGGGCGTAGGCGGTGGCGCCGGACGCGTCCGAGACGACGTCCAGCGCGCGGGCGTCGGCCAAACTCTCCAGCAGGTCCTCCGCGTCGCGTTCCGGCGCCCCGAGGGCTTCGGCGGCCTCGCCCGACGTGATCAGCCGCCGGCGCAGGAAGGCCAGCCGGGTGAGCGTCTGCCGGGAGCGCGCGGACAGTTCGCGGCACAGCCCGGCCGGGCCGGCGCGCAGATCCAGGTCGGCCACGCTCAGTTCGTCGAGTCTGTTGCGGGAGGGATCGGCGAGCCGGGCGGCCAGCCGGGCCACCGTCCAGTGCGGACGCGCCGCCAGCCGGGCGCCGGCCGCGCGCACCGCCGCCGGCAGGCGCTCGCACGACGCCATGACCCGGTCCGCCGCCTCGGGTTCGGCCGCGATCCGTCGCACCCCGACGGTCCTGCCGAACAGCTCCAGCGCCTCCGCGGCGGTGAAGGCACGCAGGTCGGCGCGGTGCGCGTCGCCCAGCGCGGCCAGCCTGGCGTGCGCGGTCACGACGACCCGGGCCGGTCCGGGACCGGGCAGCAGGGGGCGCACCTCGGCTTCGTCGGCGGCCCCGTCCAGCAGCACCAGGACCCTGCCTCCGCCGACGACGGCGCGGTAGAGAGCGGCACGCTCCTGCGCGGAGTCCGGCAGCGGACGTCCCGGTTCCAGCGCCTCGATCAGACGGCCCGCCGCCCGGTGCACGCGTTCCCGGCCCGGAGGCATGCCGCCGAGGTCGACGTACAGCCGGCCGTCGGGGAAACGGTCGGCGCACCGGTGTGCGAGACGGACCGCCAGCGCACTCTTCCCCACTCCCACGGCGCCGGAGATCACCACGGGGCCGGGGGCCGAGGACCGCAGTCGGACGCCGAGCAGGTCGAGGCACTCCTCGCGGCCGGTGAAGTCGGCGACGTCCGGGGGGAGAAGGCTCGGCCCCTCGGCACGCCGCCGGGCTCCGGGCGCGGCCGGCGGCGCGGCGGGAGACGGGACGTCGAGCGCGGGGTCGGCGTCGAGGATGGCGTGGAAGACCCGGTCGAGGACCGGCCCCGGGCGCACCCCGGCCGCCGCGAGCCGGTCGCGTCCGCGCTGGTGGACCTCCAGCGCGTCCGCCTGTCTGCCGCAGCGGTACAACGCCGTCATCAGCTGGGCCCGCAGTCGCTCCCGCAGCGGATGCTCCTCCACCAGACCGCCCAGTTCCACCAGGAGGTGGCCGTGCCGGCCCTGCGCCAGGTCCGCGCCGACCCGCTCCTCCAGCGCCGCCAGCCTCGCGTCCTCCAGTCGCGACCGCTCCGCCTCCACGAGGAAGTCGGTGGTCCCGCCGAGGGCGGGGCCGCGCCACATGGCCAGAGCGTCCGCCAGTCGGGCGGAGGCCTGAGCGGGGCGGCCGCGGCGGGCCTCGTCGTGTCCCAGCTCGACGCGCCGACGGAAGTCCGTCAGGTCGAGGGTTCCGTGCCGGGTGCCCAGCGCGTAACCGGACCCGGTGTGCACGACGTCGGCGTACGGGTCGAGCAGTTTGCGCAGCCGGGAGGCGTACGTATGGAGCTGCGCGCGCCGGGTGCGGGGCGGCCGGCTGTCCCAGAGCATCCTGCTGAGGCGGGTCTCGGTCACGGTCCGGCCCTCGGCCAGGAGCAGCACGGCCAGCAGCGTCCTGGGCTTGCTGCCGCCGAGCGGGAGCGGCCGTCCTTCGTGGACGACCTCGACCGGTCCGAGCAGCTTGAATTCCATCTCGTCACGTTCCCACTGGGTCGGACCCGCGCCGGGCATCCCGGGGGAGCTCAGGCCGGGTACAGGTCGAAGGTCGGCGTGTGCCGGGGACCCGCGGCGACGTTCAGGGCCGGGTCGACGGTGAGGATGGCCTGGTGGAGCCGTTGCAGCTGCGGTGCGGGTTCCACGCCGAGCCGTCCGACGAGGAGCCTGCGCAACCGCCGGTAGACGCCGATGGCCGCGGCCCGCCGGCCGGACCGGTACAGCGCGACCATGGCCTGCGAGTGCAGCCCCTCGTGCAGGGGATGGTGCGTGACGAGTCCGGCGAGTTCGGCCAGCAGCTCGTTGTGGCGGCCCAGCCGCAGGTCGACGTCTATGCGCCGTTCCACCGCCACCAGCCGGGCCACCTCCAGCCGCCGGCGTTCCATGCCCAGGATCCGGCCGCAGGGCACGCCGCCGAGCGCCGGCCCCTGCCACAGCGCCAGCGCCGCGTGGTAGGAGGCCGCCGCGCTCTCGTCGCGGCCGTCCTCGAAGGCCGCGTGGCCGGCCGTGACGAACTGTTCGTGCGCGTGCACGTCGACCGCGGTCGGCGGGATCCGCAGCACATACCCGCCCTGGCAGGTGACCAGGACGTCCCTGGCGGGACGGGGGGTGTCCGGCCCCGGCGCCGCGTCGAGCCGTCTGCGCAGTTGGGAGACGTAGGTCTGGAGGGTGGTCAGCGCGCTCTGGGGAGGCTCCGCGCCCCAGAGTTCGTCCATCAGCGTCGGCATCGACACCATCGAGCCGGCGTGCAGGGAGAGCAGGGCGAGGATCTGACGCGGCTTGCCCGCCGTCGGCAGGATCGACGTTCCGTTCACCATGACGTCGAAGGGACCCAGAATGCGAACTTTCACCGTCTCCTCCAGACCTGTCGGAGTCCCGTTCCCATCCAGTACGTGAGTTCGGTTCAGGAACCGTATTCGGCCGGGGGACCGCGTTCCGGACTTCTTGAGCGCCTGTCGAGCGGGCGTCGATCCGTCGTCCAGAGACCGCGGGAGGCGTACGGAGGCACGGGACCGCGCCTGGTCGCGGCGTGTCAGTCGATGCCCCGGACGATGTGCGCCTCCTCCTCGGCGTCCTCGTCGGCGCCCGCCAGAAGGATCAGGGGCGCCGTCACGGCTCGTGGGGAGCTCTCCTCGGTCTCGTCGTCGTACACGACGTCCTCCAGGGGGTCAGGGATCAGGGG
>NZ_JAHHIU010000203.1:18483-22243 GCF_024539815.1 Streptomyces hayashii | reverse complement strand
TTACTCGGGCTCGCCGCTGCCCTGTGCTGCTACAAACGACTCATCCGCCTCACCACGTAGGACACGGTCTAAGGCCGTTACGCCGCTTCCGGCCGGTCCGCGCATCGATGCCGACGATCCGTCATGCCTCGGCGTTGCTGTAGCCCTGCTGCATGAGCCGGGAGTATGCCGCCCGCTCCCGGTTCAGCTTCACCGGCCCTGAGCCACCCGGATCTTGCGGATCTCGAAGTCCATTGCATCCCCTGAACTGGGGTGTTGCAACGACCTCTAGAACCCAGGAACGGACCCGGCCCTCTTCGTCGTGCAACCAAACTCTGCAGACCCGAGCAGACCCGAGCGGACCTCAGTGGCCGCCGGACGCTGCGGGACGCGACTGGAGAAGGCCCTGGTGGGCCAGGGCTTCAAGGGGTCGGCTCGCGCAGATCTTCCGGTAGTCCGTCCCGTTCTTTTTCCTGGTGCGTCTGTTCGCCTCGATGTTCTGCTGTACACGGTCAAGCGGCCACAACTCCTCATTCGAGTAGCGGAAGGCGTCGTCCGCGAACAACCTCTGTTCGCGAGGCTCGCGCCTGGTCCGGTCATGGCCGATTTCCCCGCTCCGTCAGCACGTTCGCAGGCATTCACCCATGGGAGGTTCCATGACTAGACGGACCACGGACACGCCTCATGTCCCGGCGGACAGCGGGCAGAGCCCGCCACCGGAGCTCCTGCGCCGCCTGGAGCACGGCCTGCGGGCCGACCTGTCCGCCATGCGCGTCCACATCGGGCCAGCCGCCGACCGTCTCGCCCGCGGCCTGGGCGCCGAGGCGTTCGCCAGCGGATCACACGTGTTCTTCCGGCGAGGCGCCTATCGACCGCACTCCCCGTCCGGGTTCCGGCTGCTGGCCCATGAGGCCGCTCACCTCGTCCAGCAGGCCCGCGGCGAGGTCGGCGGAACCGGACGCGGAGCGTGGACCGTCAGCGAGCCCGGCGACCCCTGGGAGCAGGAGGCCGACCGCTGGGCCGACGCGGTGGTGCGGGGGCGGACGCGCGGGGGAGCCCCGGTGGTCGTGCCGCCGGGCTGTTCCGCGACGGTCCAGCGGCACGTCTCCTTCGAGCACCGCATCCTCGGCGACGCCCCGACCGACAACCTCGTCGCGATCTCCGCCGGCGCCCCCAACCGCAACGACATCCTCGACGCCCAGATCAGGCTGCAGGAACTGTGGCGCAAGAAACCGGAGTCGGTGACGGAACAGGAGATCGACGACCTGAAACTGGGCATCGAGACCCTCCGTATCGGGCCCGGCGCCGGGCTGCTGGTCACCTACGGCGAGCTCAACGCGCTGCCCGACTACCTCGCCGACGCCGGCGCGTTCGCCACGGTGCCCAAGGAGACCCTCCTCGGGGTCCTCCAGTGCATCCGCCAGGAAGGGTTCAACCACCTCACCGGCATCCGGACGGGCAAGACGCCCAACGACGAGTTCGAGGCCGCCGCCTCCGCGCCGTGGAAGCTCGGCCTGGTGAACGACATCGTCGAGACGGCGTCGCTCGACGCGTGGACCTCCGGTCTGGGCTTCCTCGGGGAGAACCACTACCAGGGGCTTCTGGCCCGCAACGCCTGCCACTTCGCTCCCTACTCATGGTTTCGCTGGCAGACGTTCCACACGGTCGCAAGGGACCTGGCCCAGCGCTCGTACCTCGCCAAGAAGGACAAGGAACTGGCCCGGCAGGCGCTGATGTTCAACGGCTACGCCGACCACTTCCTGCAGGACTCGTTCGCCGCGGGTCACCTGATCAACAAGACCCTCATCATGCAGTGGTTCATCGAGTGGGCGGCCAAACAGAACCTGCTGCCGATCGCGGACTGGGCCCGGATCAAGAACATGACCGCGGAGCGGCAGCCCGGTCTGGCGGGTCTCCCTCTCTACGACCCGGCGTACAACGGGCCGTCGAACGACCCCCAGGCGTCCCAGGAGGCGTCCACCCTCGTCCGCCGTGTCCTGGGCAGCCGCCTCGTCGCGGACAAGGATCTCGGCCTCGGTGGCACGTACCAGAACTATCTGACGTTCCTCACCAGTGCGGCGGCCCAGCTCGGTTCGGGCATGCTGCACGACCACTACAACTCCACGTCGGTCTACGTGAGTTCGACGGACCATCCGGAGCCCTTTGCCGTCTGGGGCGACAACACCCTCCTGACCGGCAAGAACGGCTCGACCGGCGTCGAGGCCACCAGCAAGGCGGCCCAGCAGTCGCAGCAGGCCCTGCGCGAGATCCTCGCCCAAGGAGAGACCGGCATCACGATCCGGTCCATCCGTGACCGGTTCCCGACCCGAGCGGGAACCGGGCCGAAGGACATGTCGGATCTGGAGTCCTGGAACACGGGACAGAAGAAATCCTGCCTGGGTCTGTTCGACAACTTCGTTCCCCAGCTCAAGGAACTGCTGGTTGGACTTGCCAACCCCCGGCTCGGGGTCGTCTCGCGGGACCAGAACTTCGCCACAGTCTGGAACCGGCGCCTCCCCAGTTCCAGCACGTCGCTTCCCGCGGTTCGGATCGCCGTCGCCAACGGTCAGGTGTTCGCCGGCTCGAACGGTTCCGTGTACCAGATCGACCAGACCTCGGGGAAGATCGTGCACAGCCTGTTGGTCACCGACCAGCTCGGGGTGGGTGACTACACCACCAGACTGGCCACGGACGGTGACTACCTCTACGCGGGCGTTCACGGCCACGTCTACGGGATCAGCCTCGGCGGAGGCTGGGGAAAACCGGCGTGGGCTTCCGGCGTCGGCGGACTGGGCACACCTCCGGTCGATGTCCTGGCCGCCGGCGGGAAGGTGTTCGCCGGCTCGAACGGTTACGTCTACCAGATCGACCCGCCCTCCGGGAAGATCCTGCGCAGCCTGCTGGTGACCGACAAGATCGGGGTGGGTGACTACACCACCAGACTGGCCACGGACGGCACCAACCTCTATGTCGGCGTGCACGGCTACGTCTACGGGATCAGCCTCGACGGGGCCTGGAAGCAACCGCTGTGGAACGCCGGCGTCGGTGGACCGGGCACACCCGCGGTTGATGTCATCGTCGCCGACGGGTATGTGTTCGCCGGCTCGAACGGCTACGTCTACCAGATCGACCCGCCCTCCGGGAAGATCCTGCGCAGCCTGTTGGTCACCGACAAGATCGGGGTGGGTGACTACACCACGACACTGGCAACGAACGGCTTCAACCTCTTCGCCGGCGTGCACGGCTACGTCTACGGGATCAGCCTCGACAACTCTTGGAATGAACCGCTGTGGAACGCCGGCGTCGGCGGCGTCGGCGCCTTCTACCCGGTGAGTGTGAACGTCGGCGCGGGACGGGTGTTCGCGGGCTCCAACGGCTACGCCTACGAATTCGACCCGGATACGGGAAAGCTCTTGAACAGTCTGCTCCTGACTCTTCCCGTCAGTACGGGCGGCGACTACAGCACCACTGTCGTCACCGACGGCATGCACGTGTACGCGGGTGTCCACGGCTATGCCTCCCAGCTACTGGTGAACAATTCGCAAGTGGACGGCACCCTGTACCGCAACTGGCAGAGCAGGGACGGCGGCTGGCACGGGTGGGGGCAGAACTACAACGGAGCCCCGCCCAGAGTGATGTCGGTCACCGCGCAGATGGGCGCCAACGGCAACCTTGAGATCTTCGCCTTCACGGACGACGGCACTCTGTACCACAACTGGCAGGGCAGGGACGGCAGCTGGCACGGGTGGGAGCCGAACTACGACGGAGCCCCGCCCGGAGT
>NZ_JAHHIU010000203.1:17418-18383 GCF_024539815.1 Streptomyces hayashii | reverse complement strand
GGGAGCCGAACTACGACGGAGCCCCGCCCGGAGTGCAGTCGGTCACCGCGCAGATGGGCGCCAACGGCAACCTTGAGGTCTTCGCCGCCACGGCCAGCGGCACCCTGTACCACAACTGGCAGGGCAGGGACGGCAGCTGGCACGGGTGGGAGCCGAACTACGACGGAGCCCCGCCCGGAGTGCAGTCGGTCACCGCGCAGATGGGCGCCAACGGCAACTTCGAGGTCTTCGCCTTCACGGACGACGGCACTCTGTACCACAACTGGCAGGGCAGGGACGGCAGCTGGCACGGGTGGGAGACGAACCAAGACACGTACCCGAGCGGAGTGCAGTCGGTCACCGCGCAGAGGGGCGCCGACGGCGACCTAGAGGTCTTCGCCGTCGGGTACGGCGGCACCCTGTACCACAACTGGCAGAACAGCAAAGGCGACTGGCACGTATGGCGGGGGAACTTCGACGGAGCCCCGTCCGGAGTGCAGTCGGTCACCGCGCAGATAGGCGCCAGCGGCAACCTTGAGGTCTTCGCCTTCACGGACGACGGCACCCTGTACCACAACTGGCAGAACAGCAACGGCAACTGGCACGGGTGGGAGCCGAACTACAACAGAGCCCCTTCCGGAGTGCAGTCGGTCGCCATGGCCATGAGCCCCGACGGCAACCTTGAGGTCTTGATCACCGCGACGCCATGAGCATCCGGAGCGGGGCGACAGCGCGCCGACCACAGAAAATCGCCATACGAGGAGGCAGACATGAAGAAGTCGGATGACCGGCCCGCGCTGAGCCGCAGGCAGATGCTCGGCAGGGCCGCCGCGGTCGGAGGCGCGGCCACGATCGCGTTGAGCACCGGAGCGGCCTACGCGCCCGGCGCGTCAGCGGCCACCGAGGACGACTGCGACGCAGGCACCGGAATCACCGCCGCCTACGCCCTGCCCGGCGGCGAGCAGGGGTTCGTCAGAGGCAAGGAG
>NZ_JAHHIU010000203.1:0-17318 GCF_024539815.1 Streptomyces hayashii | reverse complement strand
GTCCATCACAGCGACTGGGCCGTCGGCACCACCCGCAGACTCGCGGTCCAGTTCCCCACCCTTCCGAAGAGCTTCACGCGTGGTGTGGACGCCGCCTATGTCCTGCCCAACGGCGTCCATGGGTTCATCAAGGACGAGGAGGTCCATCACAGCGACTGGGCCGTCGGCACCACCCGCAGACTCGCGGTCCAGTTCCCCACCCTTCCGAAGAGCTTCACACGTGGTGTGGACGCCGCCTATGTCCTGCCCAACGGCGTCCATGGGTTCATCAAGGGCGACGAGGTCCATCACAGCGACTGGGCTCCCGGCACCACCAAGAAGCTCGCCGACCGGTTCCCCAGCCTCCCCACTCACTTCGCGGGCGGCGTCAGCACCGCCTTCATCCGCCCCGACTGGATGTACGTGTTCATCAGGGGCGGCGAGGTCCACCGTACCGATCTGGGCAAGAAGGCCATCAGGAAGCTCCCGGACGAGCTTCCCGAGCTGTCCGAAACCTGGAAGTCGCAGGACTGAGGTCGCGCGGTCGGCTCGGGATGCGGTGACGACGCTTCCGGCGTCACGGTTCCCCGGGCGGCTGCCCCGGGCCGCTGAGCCGGCCGGCTGACCCGAGCCACAGAACCGAGCCGGACGTGCGTGTCCTCCCGCGCGTCCGGCTCGCCGCGTGTGCCGCCGGAGCCGGCCCCGCCCGGCGGGCTCGGACGGCATCCCCCTCCAGCGGCTCCGGCGCGCTCCGCGCGGCGAGGACCCAGGCCGTGCAGGCACCCCGGTACCATCCGGTCAACAGCGCGGTGGCAGTGCGGAGTTGGAGTCCTCGTCAGGATGGTTCGGACAGGACTCAAGCGGATCGTCCTCTGCGGCGGAGACGGTGGGCCGGGGGGCGGAGGCGAGTTGGCGACGTTCGGTGAGATGTTGTTGGCCTTACGCCGGGCCGCTGAGATGACGCAGGAGGAGCTTGCCGAGGCCGCCGGGTTGACGGCCCGGTCCATCCGGGATCTGGAGCGGGGACGGCGGGCGCGCCCGCAGCGACGCACGGTGCAGTCGCTGGTGTCGGCACTGGGGCTGGGGCTGGGTGACGCCGACGCCGCCGCGTTGCTCGCGGCGAGCCGCTCCGGCCGGCAGGTGAGTCCTCCTGTCGACGATGGTGGGGTGAAGCCCGGCCCGCTGCTCGATCGTCAGGGCCAGCTGGCGGTGCTGGAGCGTGCGGCCGGTGAGGCCCGGGCGGGCCGGGGCGGCGTGGTGCTGGTCAGGGCGGGCGCGGGGATGGGGAAGACCGCGCTGCTGGACACCTGGGCGGCCGTCCAGCAGCCGCGGGAGATCCTGGTGGTGTCCGCGAGCGGCGCGGAGCTGGAGCAGGACTTCGCCTTCGCGGTGCTGCGCCAGCTGGTCGAGCCGTTGCTGGCCCGAGCCGGTGACGCGGGGCGGGCGCGACTGCTGTCGGGTCCGGCGCAGTTCGCGTCGCACGCCTTGCGTGTGGAGGGGACCGGGGAGTTGTCCCCCGAGATGTCGCTGGGCCTTCTGCACAGTCTGTACTGGCTGACGGTGCACGTCGCCGACGAGGGGCCGGTCGCCCTGGTGGTGGACGACGTGCACTGGGCGGATGTCCCGTCGGTGCGGTGGCTGGAGTACCTGGCGCGGCGCTTGCGGGGTCTGCCCCTGCTGCTGGTGCTGGCAGGGCGGCCGGACAGCGGGACGGGCGTCGAGCCGCTGCTGGAGCGGATCGCCGGACAGTCGTACGGCCGGCCGGTCGACCTGCCCGGGCTGGACATCGACAGCGTGACCCACCTGGTGCGGGTGAGCCTGGGGTACTGCGAACCGCGGTTCGCCACCGCGTGCGCCTCGGCAACCGAGGGCAACCCTTTGCTGCTGCGCGAGTTGCTGCGGACCCTGGCCGACAACCAGGTCAGGGCCACCGACGATCAGGCCCATCTGGTGGAGGAGTTCCGGGGCCGGATCCTGGCCCGCACCGTGGTCAAGCGGCTGGCCGACGAGCCGGAGCCGGTCCTCCGTCTGGCGCGGGCCCTGGTGGTGCTGGGGGACGAGGCCACCTGGAAGGTCGCGGCCGAGCTTTCGGGACTGGGCGAGTCGACGGCACAGGAGCTCGGCGGACGGCTGCGGCGGATCGGTGTGCTGGCCTCCGGTGAGCCGGAGTCCGGTCAGTCGGCGTCCGGTGAGTCGGCGCGGTTCGGTCATTCCCTGGTCCGCGCCGCTGTGACCGAAGCCGTCCTGGGGCCGGTGGAGCTGGCCGCCGGCCACGCGCGGGCGGCCGGACTGCTGCGGCGGGACGGCGCGGCCGATGATCTGGTGGCGGCCCATCTGCTGCTGACCGAACCGGGTGGTGAGGGCTGGTGGGTGGACGCTTTGCGGCAGGCGGCGAGGGCGACTCGTGGCCGAGGGGCTCCGGAGGTCACCGTCGCCTATCTGCGCCGGGCTCTGCGCGAGCCGGTGTCCGTCGAAGAGCGTGGTCCTCTGCTGTTGGAGTTGGGCAAGGACGAGATGCAGGTCGATGTCGGCGCGGCCAGGCACCACCTGACGCTGGCCTCCGCGGCCCTGTCCGACCCGTATTCCCTGGCGGAGGCCGCCTCGCTGCTCGGCAGCGCGCTGTTCCTCAGCCATGAGCACGAGCAAGCCGTCGACATCCTCGCGCGTGCGGTGGAGGACCTGCGGCAGACCGACGACGGCACCGGCCTTGCCCGGGAGGTGTCGTGGTTCCTGCAGGCGCAGATGCTGTTGATCGGTTACGACCAACTGTCCACCCTCCCCGCCGCCCGGCAGCACGCGCGACGGCTGTGGGACCACAAGCTGGCCGGTGACACCCCTGGTGAGTGCATGGTCCTGGCCGCGCTGTCCGCCTCGGCCACCACGGGGGAGGCCAGCGCGCAGGTCACCAACGACCTCCTCGACCGGGCCTTGCGAGGCGGCCTGGTCGCGGCGGACACGTCCCAGATGCTCGTGACCCTGGCAGGGCTGGCCTTCGTGGCCACCGACCGTCTCGACGACGCGGCCGCGCGATTCGACCGCGTCGCCGACACGGGCGGCCGATGGGGCTCACTCCTGCTGGTCTCGTCCGCGATGACCTGGCAGCTGCTCGTCCAGGCCCGTCGTGGCCGACAGCTCCCGCTCACCCCTGACTTCGGACACCCCGCCATCACCACCGACCAGGGCGTGGAGCCTCGGGTCAGGATGATGATGAGGACCCAGGTGGGCGAATCACTGATCGAGCGGTGCGATCTGACCGCGGCGACGGCGGCGCTCACCGCGGACACCGACTTCGACCGGGTGGGCTGGACCTGGCAGGGCCCGGCGTTACTCCTGCGCAGTCGCCTGCACGCGGCGCGGGGCAACCCGGCCGCTGCTCTCGCCGTCCTGCACGAGTACGGCGCGGATGAGAACCGCGCGCAGGTCACGAACCTGACCGGGGCGCCCTGGCGGTCGCGGGCGGCCTTGCTGCATCTCACGCTCGGACAGCGGACGGACGCGCTCCAGTTGGCCACCGAGGAACTGGAGCTGGCACACCAGTGGGGCACCGAGCGAGCGATCGGGGTGGCCTCGCGCTGCCTGGGCGTCGTCCACGGAGGACGCAAAGGACGCGTCCTCCTGCGGGAGGCCGTGGCCCTGCTGAAGCGGTCACCCGCCCGACTGGAACTTGCGCGCGCTCACTACGAGTTGGGAACCGCCCTCATGCGTGACGGTGAGGCCGACGAGGCCAGGCAGGCCCTCACCCGGGCGCTCCACCTCGCGGACACCTGCGGCAGCGTTCTGCTGGGCGGCCAAGTGCGTGGAGCGCTCGTCGCGGCGGGAGTGCGTCCGAAACCGGCACCACCGGCGGCCCCGAGCCTCTCTCCGACCGAACACCGGCTGGTCGAGCTGCTCCGCGCGGGCCACAGCGACCGTCAGATAGCCCAGGCCCTGCTCCTGACCCCGCACGAGGTGACCGGACTGATCGAGCGAGCAGGCCGCACACTGGGGACGACCAGCAGGGCGGAGCCGGCGGCCCAGGCCCGCTGGTGAACCGGCAGCGAGCGGACCGGACACTCGGGTACTCGAACGAGCAGGGCGGCAGGAAGTGCAGTACTCGGGTCAGCCTGCGCACCGCACGACGGCGGAGCTCAAGCGGGTAACGGGAAGGTCGTGCCATGACTCGAACTCCTTTCATGAGATCGAGCCTCTATTCGAGTCGGGGCGGTTCAGTCACCGGTGCCGCCGTCCTTCGGCTGGGCGCCGTGGCAGGTTGTCGAAGGGCTCGACACGGCTTCCACGGTCTGCGCGCCGGCCGTCGAGCCCTGGAGTCCGCCGAGAGCCGGGACTGCGACCGCCACGGCCGCGATCGCGCCGGGCCTGGCGGGTGTTCGCTCGGCCATGTCTCCCTCCGGTTCTTCGCTCCGGGTGGGGTCGCCCGGGTGGGCGAGACCGCGATCGGCACTGGGACTCCGGAGAAGGGCGCGCGGCGTTCGGCCCGTGGTCCGGCGATCTCCGCGCCTTCCCCGCTCTCACCCCTCGCCGTTGCGCGAGGGCGGCAGTCGTGGTCGCCGCCCCGCGCCGGGCACGGGACCGGTCGTCGCGCCTTGCGCCGCCACTCGTCCGGGTGTTCCGCTCTGGCCGGTCGCCGCGCGGCCGGCTCGGGCAGGGGGCTGGTCCGTGCGCCGGGGCCGGCGGCGGCGCGGGTTCCCGTCCTCGTCACGGCTGTTCGACGCGGAGCCGAAAGCGACGGTGTCGACTGGACGAGTGGGGCAAGTTCCGGCAGCTTGGGTCCTGGTCTGTCGGCAGGGAGAGGGGAACCATCGTGCGGGACCTGGCGTCGACGCTGGACCACGTCCGGACGGCGGACGGGAGGCGGCTGCGGGTCGAGTGCTCGGGTGACCCGCGAGGGCGTCCGGTGTTCCTGCTCCACGGCACGCCGGGCAGCCGGGTCGGCCCCAGACCGCGCGCCATGTACCTGTATCAGCGCGGCGTGCTGCTGATCAGTTACGACCGCCCCGGTTACGGGGGATCCGACCGGCGTCCCGGCCGCCGCGTCGCGGACGTCGTGGACGACGTGGCCGCCGTGGCCGACGCCCTGGGCATGGACCGCTTCGCGGTGGTCGGCCGTTCCGGCGGCGCCCCGCACGCCCTGGCGTGCGCGGCCCTGCTGCCTCACCGGGTGACCCGTGCGGCGGCCCTCGTCGCCCTCGCGCCGCGGGACGCGGAGGGCCTCGACTGGTTCGCCGGGATGGCGCCCTCCAACATCGACGAGTTCAGCACGGCGGTCTCCGCTCCCGAACAGTTCGAGGCCCGGCTCATCCCGCGCACCGACTCCATTCGCTCCGACCCCGCCCGGCTGCTGGAGGACCTGCGCAAGGAGATGACCGCGGACGACTGGAAGATCGTCTCGGACAGCGGCGTCCGCTCCATGCTGCTGCGCAACTACTGTGAGGCTCTGCGCAGTTCGCCGTACGGCTGGATCGACGACGCGTTCGCCCTGACCACGCCCTGGGGCTTCGATCCGGCCTGTATCCAGGCGCCCGTGATGCTGTGGCACGGGGCCCGTGACGCCTTCTCACCGGTGTCCCACTCCTCCTGGCTCGCCGAGCGCATCCCGCGGGCCACGTCCGTGATCGAGCCGTCCGCGGCCCACTTCGGAGCCCTGCGCGCGCTGCCCGAAGTGCTGCGGTGGTCGCTCGACGACGCTTGTGCCCAGGAGGCGTCCCCGGTCGGTGAGGAGTGGTCCACCGGTGTGCCTCAGACCGCCAGCGGTTCGAGGTCGCGGTAGATCCGTCGTTCGTGTCGCGCGGACCTCGTGATCGTGTTGTCGTCGCCGAGCAGCCGCACCAACTCGCCGAGGGTCTCCTCGCGCAGGCGGTCGGCCTCGTCGCTGCCCAGTGAGCGCAGCGTCAGCGCCGAGTTGGCGGCTGCGGTCAAGGTGTCCGGGTGGTGCGGGCCCAGCACGGTGCTCAAGCCGGTGGCGGCCTTGTTCTCCAGGTCGTAGGCCTCTTGGAAGCGGCCCTGGTCGGCCAGCACGTTGGCGAGGTTGAGGCCCGAGATCAGCGTGTGCGGGTGGTCCGTGCCCAGCATCTCCCTCATGCGCGGCAGGACCTTCCGGAACACCGCCTCGGCCTCTTCCACGTCTCCGCAGCCCCAGTGGAAGATGCCGAGGTTGTTGAGCGCGCCCTGGGTGTACGGGTGGGCCTCGCCGGGAACCTTCATGTATCCGGCCAGCGCCTGGCGGGCGACCTCACGGGCCTGCTCCCTCTCGCCGGCGGCGTAGAGGTCGGACGCGAGGTTCAGGTCGCAGGCCAGCCAGTCCGGGTTCGGTGAGGTGTACTGCTCGCGGTATCTCGCCAGGGTGGCGGTCGTCAGCCGTAGCGCGTCCTCCACCTGTCCCACTCTCCGCAGCGACACGGCGAGGGATTTGGCGCAGCTGAGGGTGGGCGGGAAGTGCTCGCCCATGATGCGTTTGTGGTCCTCGTAGACGCGGGAGAGGATCGTGACGGACTCCTCGTAGCGGCCGATCTCCCGCAGGTCGCGGCCCAGGCTGGAGGCCGAGCCGAGTGTGTAGGGGTGGGCGGGTCCGAGCACGACCGTGCGCCGGTCGTAGACGCTCTGGTCCATGGCCCGGGCCTCGTCGTAGCGGCCCACCATGCGCAGCGCGAGGGCGAGGTTGTTGGCCGCGCTGAGGGTCCGCTCGTGCGACTCGTGGAAGATGTCGCGGAACCCTTTGTGCGCGGCGCTCGCCAGTTCCACGGCCGACCGGTACTCGCCGAGGGCGGCCAGGTCGCTGGAGAGGCTGGACGCGGTGATGTAGGTGTGCGGATGGCTGGGGCCCAGGACCTGACGCTGGCGTTCCAGCAGCTCCTGGTCGATCTCCCGGGCCTGCTGGTAGCGCCCCTGCGAGCGGAGCACGTTGGCGAGTTGGCAGCGCATGTACAGGTACTGGATGTCGTTCTCGCCGAGGCTCTCGCTCCAGCGCTCCAGCACTTCCTCGGCCAGTTGCCGGGCGCTGGAGAGGTCCCCCCGTTTCCACAGGTACCGCACCCGGTCGATCAGCAGGCGGCGGGGTTTGGGTTCGGAGCAGTTGCGGATGCCCGAGGCCAGCAGGTGGGACCAGATGGAGTCGAAGAGCGGCCAGGTCGCCGGGTTGTCGGTGGGCTCGTCGCCGTCGGGGCGGGCGCTCGCGAGTACGGTGTGCACGACGTGCCGGGCCTCTTCCTGTTCCGTGTCCGAGAGTTGTGAGCGGATGACGGCCTGGACGAGTCGGTGGATCTGGATGCTGCCGCTGATCTGGTCGACCTTGGCGAGGGCGAAGCGTCCGATCTCGCGGATCACCCGTCCGAGGAGGAGACTCTCCTGGAGCGTCGGGTCCCATTCGCGCAGGGCGTCCAGCATCTCCTTGTTGTAGAGCACGCGGACGGAGATCGGCTCCGGCGCCATGAAGGCGCACAGCTGGAGGAGCCGTACCGAGGCGGGCGAGCGTTCGCCCAGGCGGGCGATGGAGATGTTCCAGGTGGCGGCCACGGGCTGCGGGTAGTCCTTGGGGTGGTTGACGCCGAGCACCGCGGTGGTCTGCTCGGTCAGTTCCCGCAGGTACGCGTCGGTGGGGGTGGCCGTCTGCGCGAGCCAGGCCGCGGCCTGTTCGACGGCCAGCGGCAGGTCTCCGACGGCGTCCGCCACCCGGTCCGCCTCCTCGACGCTGAGGCCGGGGGCCTGCCGGGTGAGGTGCTCGACGCTCTCCTGACGCGGGAACACGTCGACGGACAGCGAGGTGCCCTGCTGTGCCCATGCCTGGTTCCTGGACGTGATCAGGATGTGGCCGCCGCCGGCCGGGAAGTACCGCTTGAGCATGTCGGGGTCGTCGGCGTTGTCGAAGACGAGCAGCCAGCGCTTGGTCGGCATGCCGGACGCGAGCATCTGGACGACCTCGGCGCTGGCCAGTGCCATGTCGTCGCCTCCGGACGCGCCGATCTTCGAGCCGAGTTCGGCGAGGGAGGCGATGATGGCGTCCTTGTGCTCGGCCGAGATCCACCACACCAGGTCGTAGTCGGCGATGAAGCGGTGCACGTACTCCAGGACGATCTGCGTCTTGCCGACGCCGCCGAGTCCGTAGAGCGTCTGGGGCTGGGGCAGCACGATGGAGATGCCTTCGCCGAGCTGCGTGCGCAGCTGTTCCAGGACGGCGGCGCGGCCCGTGAACACGGTGTTGCGACTGGGAGCGTTGAAGATCGTCGGCCGGTTCCCCGGGAAGCGTGCGCTCGTCGTGCCGGCGGGAACCCGCTCCGCCGTCAGTTTCAATGCTCTGAAGACCATTTTGACGCACTCGGTCTCGTCCACGCGGTTGAGGTCCACCGAGGCGTGCTGCGGATCGGTGCCGGGCATGTGCACACGGTCCACCCTCAGCCGTGTCACCTCCGCGGGCGGGAGGCCCGGGGCGGAGTCGGTGAGGGCCCGCCACGCGGCCCGTCCGTGCCGGGCCTGCAGGAAGGCCTCCGACGTCAGCAGCAGCGTGCGCGTGGCGGGGTCCGGGCGCTCCGGGACGCTGATCGACGCGTCGTGCAGGGTCACCCGCGAGCAGTAGGGTTTGAGGATCCCTTCCAGCCACTCCGCCCACATGCGGTCCTCGCCCGCGTACACGACGAAGACGTCCGCTGTCAGGGTCGTCGGCCTGCGCCGGGTGTAGGCGGACAGACAACGCTGCCGCACCGGCTCGGGGATCGGCGGCAACCGGGTCACCGCTCCGTCGGAGACGACGCCGGTGAGGCGCTCGAAGGCGGACAGCAGTGAGGCCGAGACGCCGCCCTGGTCGCCGATGGCCGCGAGCATCTCCTCGTAGGCGTAGTAGGGGCGGTAGGGGATCTCGACCGCGCCCCAGTACGCGTTCATCTCCGCCGGGTCCAGCGGCTCTCCGTCCCTCCCCTTGGGCAGCCCGTCGAATTTCAGCCGGGCCAGCGCCCTTCCGGCGTCGGCTTTCTCCTTCTCGCCCTCGTCGACCCGCATCGGCACGGGAAGCACCCGGATCCGCCGGTCGCGGTAGTCCGCCTCGACGGTGCGGGCCACGGCGGCGCCGCCCTCCAGGGCCTGGTCGCTGAGCGTGAAGCAGTCGACCAGGATGTCGGGCATCTGGATGGTGCAGATGTCCGCGCTGTCGGAGAGGCCGGTGCGGCTGTCGATGAGGGCGTAGTCGTACGACTCCTTCATGTCCTCGCGCAACGCGTCCAGGAAGATGCCGCCGCCGAGGCGGTCGTAGAAGTTGTCCCATTCGAAGGAGGAGACGGTGGCGGAGTAGGCGCGGTTCTGCTGCCCGGCGGACAGGAAGTCGAGTGTGCCTCCGTCGGGGAACGACAGTCCGAGGGGTTCCGGATCGAGGGAGACGGCGTGCAGTCCGACGCGCGCGTACTGCCGGTGCCAGGCGCCGGATCGGTGGCCGCCGCTGATCGCCGCCCAGGAGTACTCGGTGATCATGTCGATCACCCCAGGGGTGGCCGCGAGGGTGCTGGGGTCGAGGAAGGGGTGGAAGAAGCGGTGGAGCCCGGGGGCTTCGAGGTCCCAGTCGACGGCCAGCACACGGGCGCCGTTGGCTGCGAGGATCCACGCCGTGTTCGCCAGGGCCATCGTGCGGCCCGTACCGCCCTTGTAAGAGTAGAACGTGATGATACGTCCACTCCGGCGCGCCGTCATGCTGTTCCTCCGTTGTCGACCCCTGACGCGTAGGGCAGGGAGTTGGCGGGCTCGATGGGACGGGGGCGGGGGGATGCCCGTCCGCGCTTGCGAGGACTACGGGAGCGTGCGCGCGTCGGCCGCGAGGACACGCTCGTCCGAGTATTGCCCATGGCGGTCCTCCTCCCGGGACGGCGACCGCGGCGCCGGATCTGCGAGTTGACGCTGCTGGGGCGGCTGGGACGGGGGCGGGGTCCTGAGCACTGCCCCGGTGTTCCGTCTCCACGCGCCCCCCTGCCGGGTGACGCCCCGGGGGTCGCCCGACGGCGTCATGTGGCCGGAACCGACACTGTGCCCGCCCGGCGCTGCGACGGGCGGCCGGTTCTACGCCGTTCTCCACCTGTATCCGGACATCTGACGCTGGGCGGCGTCCACAGTGTCCCGCATCTCCACGAGGGTGGCCGCTTTTCCGGCGAATTCTCCTTCGGTCAGGAGACCGCGCGGTAGCAGCGCCCCGATCGCGGCGAAGTCGCTGTCGTCGAGCACGATGTCCTCGTAGGAGATCCATTCGCCGGCGCCCACCACACAGCGGTATGCCCGTGTCGGCGGCGGTGGCGTCATGCGGTACTCGGCGAGGTGGAACGCGCTGCAGACCTCGAATCCCACCCGGAGGAGCAGGATCTGCGCGTGCGCCGCGTACAGCCGCGCCAGAGGGGACCGTTCTCCCAGATGGCAGTGCGGGTCGTGGCCGCTGAGCAGGTCGTGGGCGCGGGGGCCGAGCGCCGCGAACGAGGTCTGCGGATGCCCGCTGCGCACCGCGCCGGGGGTCGTTCGTACGCATTCGGCCAGCGCGCCGACCGCCGGGCACGGGGTGACGTCCGGATCGAACGGCGGCATGGCCGCCCGGTAGGCCGCCTTCTGCTGTTCGGTCAAGTGCGCGGTGAGCGCGCGGTCGCGGCCGGAGGTGTCGGAGTTCTCGGGGGTGAAGGCCGGTGTGACGAGCGTGCCGTCCGGGCCGAGGGCCCGCAGGAGGGCGTCGCGTACTTGGGCGGGGGCCAGGCCGGCGCCGCTCAGGGAGGCGTGCGTCAGCAGGACGCCGCCGCGCCGGACGCCCAAGTCGCCGAGGAAGTGGGCGAGTCGAGTGCCGTCAGTCATGGAGTGCCGTCCATTCCGCCCGTAGCTCTTCGGTCAAGTAGGCGCCGCTCTCCGTGAGTTCGTGCGGCGGGAGGGCGGACAGCTCGCTCAGGGCGCGGTCGGCGAGGGCGCGCGCCGGGCCGGCTTGCGGGGCGGGGCCGGCGGCTCTGCCGAGGTACTCGCTGGCCAGGTCCAGGAGTCGCTCCGCCGGGCTGCCCGGCAGGTGCAGGTCGAGGACCTCGCGCAGTGCGGCGAGTCTCGCCCTGCGACCGAGTCCGGGCAGCTCGCGGGCGAACTCCTCGGGGTCGACGTCGGTCGCCACCCCCAGCGCGCCGCTGCCGCAGCTGCCCAGGCGCAGTCCGGCGCCGGCGGTGAGCGGGGTGATCGTCGTGGCCGCGGGAGCGTTGACGCCCTCCCACCAACCGGGCGCGCGCTCGTCCAGGAGACCGTACGCCGCTGCCAGCCGGCTTCTGAACGCGTCCAGGGGGCCAGGGTCGAGCGGCGGGGCGACCGCCGCGGAGAAGCAGTCGCGCGACGGGTCGGCGTCATCGATCAGCAGCGGCAGACCGTGCACGGGCGGCAGGGTCGTCAGGGGGCGCCAACTCCTCAGGGAGAGCGGGGAGCCGGCGGGGACGCCCGCCGCACGGTCCGCGCCGCGCACCTGGAAGTCGCCTGCCTCGACCCGGACGTGCACCCGTCCGGGCCGGGAGAGCCGTACGGTGCCCAGGGTCGGGAGGTGGACCAGAGGGGTCGGCTGCTCCCAGCTCAGCGTCGCCTCGACGCCCGCGCGCAGCGCCGCGGCCGTGGCGAGCGCCATGAAGCGCGGGAGCTCCGCCGTGCCGTGCGGGGTGCGGGTCAGGGCGGGCCGCAGATAGGGATGGGAGACGACGGCGTCCAGGTGGGGGGCCGTGGTCGCGTCGGAGTCCAGGCGGACCAGGAGCCTCCAGGCCTCGTCCCAGCCGGCGTCGCCTGCCAGCTCGGTGTTCACCCCCGCGAGCAGCGCGCGGTCGAGCCGCAGGCGCGCCCGTCCGAGTTCGCGCCCGCTCGTCACCGCCGGAGCCAGTGTGCGCTGCGTGATCCGTTCGGCGACGCCTTCGATCAGGGCGCGCAGGTCCGTGCAGTACACCGACGGGTTGTCGAAGCTGCGGGCGGTGCTGTAGCGGTGTGCGTACAGTCCTCCGCCGCAGCTGGCGACGACACGGCATCGCCGGCAGGTCTCGCTGACCCCGCTCGGGCGGGCCGGAACCTCCGGGCGTTCGGTGAACTCCCGGAAACTGTGCCGGAAGACGTCGTACCCGGTGGCGGGCGCGCCGTCGTAGGCGATCTTGAGTGAGTCGGATCGCGTGATCGTGCCGTCGGTCTCGACGACCGCGATGCCGCCCGCGGAGAGCCCCAGCGCCTCCGTCAGGGCGGGGCCGCCGCGCAGCGTGCTGAGGATCGAGTCGAAGGTCCGCACCGGCACCGGACGCCCCTGCCCGTCCCATCGGTCGAAGATCGTCAGCAGCCAGTCGGCGTAGGGCGTGGACGCTCCCCGGCGCCCCGGAGGCGGTGGCGCGTCCCAGGTCGCGTGGGGAAGGAGGTAGTCGATCCGCGGTGGTCGGAGTGCGGTCAGCGCGTCGTGCACGAGGACGGGGTCGTTGGCCACGTCGACCGTGCACAACAGCCCCTGGAAGAGGTGCCGGTACTCGGGAAGGCGGAGCAGTTCGAGGCCTCGCCGCACCCGTTCGTGACTGCTGCGGCCCCGGTGGTCGAGCCGATGCCGGTCGTTCGCGGCCCGGTCGCCGTCCAGCGAGAGGCCCACCTTGACGCCGAACTCCCCGAACACCTCCAGGTGTGCGCGGTTCAGCCGCACACCGTTCGTGTGCACATGCAGATCGAGCTCGGTGATGGGAGCCAGGGCACGGGTGAGTTCCGCGCAGATCGACCGCAGCCGGGCCGGGCCCGCGAGCAGGGGCTCGCCGCCGTGCAGAATGACCGCCAACGACGCGAGTCGCTCCTCGTGCGCGTACTCGCCGAGCCGGCGGGCGACCTGACGGGCCGTCTCCTCGGCGATCAGCGGCGGCATCCTCCGCCAGCTCTGGTCCGCGTGCCGGTAGACGTAACAGTGGTCGCACGCAAGGTCGCATCTGCTGTGGACCTTCAGGACCAGTTCCCGGATCGCCACGTCCGCCCCTTCGCCGACAGCGCCGCGCGTGCCCTCCGCCGCCCTTGCTAGACGGCGGAGTTGAAGGTGCTGTGCCTCGTGACCCCGTCCTCCGCCCGGGCCGGGGTCGCTCGTCTCACGGCCGTGGCGACCTCGGCCCCCTGGATCCCCGCGAGCGGGGTCCTCTCGGGCGCCGGGACTTCCGTAGGAGGCCTGTCTGCGGGTTTCGTGACCAAAATCTTCATCTGCGTCGGCTTCACCTTGGTTCGGGGCCGCCCTCCCACACACCGGGGACGGCGAGGGTCCGGGGCTGGAGTGGACACGGTGTGCGTAGACGTTCCGCCAAGCATGCCTCTGCCATCTTCGCAGCCCCCGCGCACGGTGGGCAATGCGTACCGCAAGGCCCTGTGCGGCAGCGGTGATTTCTCGTCACCGCTGCCCCAGGTGCGCACCGGGACTTCACGAGCGGGCCGAAACCGGCACGCTTCAGGCGGGCAGCAGGAACTCCAGGTCCCGGTCGACCCGCTGCCAGCCGCGGCCCGCTGCCGTCCAGGGATGTCCGGAGCCGAGTCGCCTGTCCAGGGCGCTCACCGCCCGGCCCCGCAGCCGGTCCGCCTCCACGCCGCGGCCCATCGAGCGCAGGGTGACCGCCAGGCACAGCTCGGCGATCAGGGTGTCGGGGTGAGCGTCCCCGAGCGTCGCGCGCAGGGCCTGTGCGCAGGCCCTCGCCATGGTCTCGGCCGCGGTGAACCGCTGCAGGTCTGCCAGGACGTTGGCCATCGTCACCCGTCCGCACAGGGTGTAGGGGTGCTCGTCGCCGAGGCACCTGCCGAAGGAACGGACGGTACGAGTGGCCGCTGCCAGCGCTTCGTCGGTCTCCCCCGCGGTGCGCAGCCACGCCGCGAGGTTGTGGTCGCAGACGGCGTTGTCCGGGTGTTCGGAGCCGCGCAGCTGGGCGACACCGTGCTGGAGACGGCTGATCACGGTGCGCGCGGCTGCCAGGTCGCCCGCGTCCGCGGTCAGGGCCGCCAGGTTGACGCCGCACACCAGCACGTCGGGGTCGTCGCGGTCCCGTCCGGCCGTGTAGCGGTCCTCGGCGTCCGCGGCGAGCGCGTCGGCCTCGTGGCGCTCGCCGATGCGCCGCAGGGAGACCGACAGGCTGACCGTCGCTCGTAGCGCGCCATGGGGGTTCTGGGCGCGCAGGGTCTCCAGGGCGGGGCGCAGTACGCGCACGGAGCCGGCGTAGTCGCCCAGCTCGCGCAGGTCGCGGGCGAGGCCCAGGGCCGACGCCAGCGCCGAGGGGTGGCCTTCGCCGAGCACCCGGCACTGCCGCTGCCAGGTGGCCAGGCTCCGCTCCCGTGCGGCCGCGTAGTCCCCCGTCAGACGCAGCGACCGGGCGAGAGCCTCGGCGGCGGTCAGCGTCTGCGGGTGCTCCTCGCCGAAGAGGGTGTGGAACCCGGTGTACACCTCCCGTGCCAGCTCCAGCGCCTCGCCGAAGCGGCCGAGCGCCCTGAGGTCCTCCGCCAGCCCCGTGGCGGTCATCAGGGTGTGGGCGTGTCCCGGGGGCAGCAGGCCGCGCTGCCGGGTCAGGGTGCGGGAGTCCAGACCGTACGCCTCGTCGAAGGCTCCCAGGCTCCGCAGGGCGGCCGCCTGGTGGTTGCGCAGTTGCAGCAGCTGCTGGTCGTCGTCTCCCGCGTCGACGGCGCTCCAGCTCCGGTCCAGGCGGCGGGCCAGCTCAAGGGCGCGGGCCGGCATGCCGTACTGGGCGGTACGGCGCACCCGCTCCAGCAGCACGGCACGGGTGTCGCTGTCGGGGCACGCGTCCGCGCCGGCGTGGTCCAGGTGGGGCCACAACCGCTCGAACGCCAGGTCGTCGTTCTCGGCGACGGAGGCGTCGCGCCGGGGGGCGACCGCGATGAGGAGCCGGTGTGCCTCGTGGCTCACCTCGTCCACGTCGTCGGTGGGCAGGGAAGCCAGCACCAGGCGCTGCACGACCCGGTGCACCTTCAGCGTGTGGCCGGCCTGGTCGACCTCGGCCAGGCCCAGCCGGCTGAGTTCCTGCACCTCCCGGTCGACCAGCATCGGCTCACGCAGAGAGGCGTCGTGCGGACGCAGCAGACGCAGCGCCGTGTCGGTGTACACCATGGGCAGCGGGAGCGGCAGGGGCGCGAGCCTGCTGCACAGGGCGAGCAGCCGCAGCGCCGCGGGGGCGCGCTTGGAGAGCGCGTCGAGGGCCACACCGGTACTGGCGGCGATCGCCCGGGAGGCCGGCTCGTCTCCCGGCGTCCCGGTCCGGTCGTGGCCCCGGGCGGTCAGCCGGTGCAGGTACTCGTGCGCCAACGGGAACTGCTCGATCCACGCTCCGGCCTGCGCGACGGCCAGCGGGACGTCCGTCGCGGCGGCCGCGATCCGGTCCGCGTCCGCGGCGGACAGCGCCGGGGCCCTGCGCCGCAGCAGCTCGATGCTCTGCTCCCGGGTGAACACGTCGACCCATACGGGATGCATGGCCTCGCTCCACGCACGGTCGCGGGAGGTCACCAGCACATGCCCGTGGGGGCCGGTGGGCAGCAGGCCCGACAGGGCCGCCACGCCGCCGGCGTTGTCGTAGACCAGGAGCCACCGGCCGCTCGGAGATCCCGAGTCCAGCGCCTCCAGGGCCCGGCGCGCGGCCGTGGGCACGTCGTCGCCGTTGCGCAGGCTCATCCGCTCGGCCAGCTGTGCCAGGGACAGCAGGACAGACTCCCGGCTCTGTGCGCGGACCCACCACACCAGGTCGTACGCCGCCTGGAAGCGGTGGGCGTACTCGACCGCCAGCTGGGTGCGTCCGGTCGCGGTGAGATCGGCGTGCGGGAGTATCACGGCCCGTTGCCGGCTGACCTTCAAGGTGGCGTCGAGCTGGTCCAGCAGCCGGTCCCGGCCCACGAAGAAGGGGTTGCGCGCCGGCGCCTCCCACACGTCGGGCGTCCGGCGCGGGAACCTCGGCCGGGCCGAGCCCAGCGGCCGCTCGGCCGCCTCGCCGGACAGTCCCACGCCGCGCAGCAGGGTCTCGGCGGCGCGCGGCTCGTCGAGGGAGGTCAGGTCGACCGCTTCGTATTCGCTGAACGGGGGCATGAGCGGGACGGGTTCGATCCGCAGGGGGATCAGCTCTCCCGAGGAGCCGGAACCGGGCTCGCCCATGCTCTCCTGCAGAGTCCGGGACTGCGGCGAGCGCAGGAAGGAGGACGACAGCAGGGCGAGCGTGCGAGGGGCTCCGCCCCGGGCGCCCGGCTCGGTGTCACTGCCGGGGGCGATCACCTCGAAGCCGGCGCCGGTGAGCAGCCAGTCGGCCCAGTCGGCCCACATGCGGTCCTGCGGGGCGTACCACAGCCGCAGCGGCGTCGCGATGGGGGACGACGACCGCACGAAGGACGCGAGATGGCGTCGGCGCAGTTCGTCGTCGAGGGGCGGGAACCGTCGTACCCGGCCGTCGGTGATCAGCTCCGTCAGCCGCTCGAAGGCGGCCAGCAGGGTGTGCGGGTCGCCCGGCGGGTCGCCGAACGTGGCGAGCGTCTCCTCGTAGGCGTAGTCCGACCGGTGCGGGACCTCCACGCCCGTCCTGGAGTCGGCCGGCAGTTCCTGGAAGCTGACTCGGACGAGTTCCCGGGCCGCCGCGAGGCGGGTTTCGCGGCCGTCGGCGACCTGCATCGCGACGGGCAGTATGCGCAGGGGGCGGGGATGGACGTCGCGGAGTATGGAACGGGCCATGCGTGCCGCGCCCTCGATGCTCTGGGAGCTCAGGTTGAAGCAGTTGACGAGGACGTCGGGCATGTCGATGGTGCACAGTCCGACCAGGTCGCTCACGCCGCAGCGGCTGTCGATGAGCGTGAAGTCGTAATGGCTCTTCATGTCGTGCCGCAGCGCCTCCAGGAACCGCGCGCCGCCGAACCGCTCGGTGAACTCGCGCCAGCTGAAGTCCATCAGGTGCGTCAGGTACTCGCCGTCCTGCCGCCCCGCGGGCATGTAGTCCAGGCTCCCCCCGTCGGGGAAGGCCCAGTCGACGGAGACGGCGTGCGGCAGGACCCGGGCGAGGCGCTGCCTCAGGTCGGCCGCCGACTCGGTGCCCGGCCTCGTGCGCCATTCCGTGACGTAGCCGGAGAACAGGTTGAGCACGCCCGTGGTGGCGGCCGAGGTCGCGGCGTCGAGGAACGGGTGGAAGTAGCGCTGCAGCCCCGGCGCTTCCACGTCCCAGTCGGCGGCCAGCACGTGGTACCCGTGGGAGGCCAGGATCCATGCCACGTTGGCCATGGCCATGGTCCGCCCGGTGCCGCCTTTCTGGGAGTAGAAGGTGACGATCTGCCCGTCGGATCCGGAGGTCATCACGCTTCTCCGGGGCGGATCCCCGGATCCGGGCCGGGGCCGAGCAGCCTCGGCCGGGGGG
>NZ_JAHHIU010000202.1 GCF_024539815.1 Streptomyces hayashii | reverse complement strand
GCCCCGCGTCCGTCGCCCGCCACCGCCCCGGGCCCGTCGCCGACCGCCGTCCGCGTCCTCGGACTCCGCCGGCATCTCGTAGGGTCGGCATGTACACCAGGTACGCCACGGAACATGCACACCAGATACTCCAGGGAAAAGGAAAACTCCATGCCCGAGCAGGACGAACGCTTCGACGTCGTGGTGCTCGGCGCCGGACCCGGCGGTTATGTCGCCGCGGTCCGCGCCGCCCAGCTGGGCAAGCGCGTCGCGGTCGTCGAGGAGAAGTACTGGGGCGGCGTCTGCCTCAACGTGGGCTGCATCCCCACCAAGGCACTGCTGCGCAACGCCGAACTCGCCCATATCTTCACCCGCGAGGCGAAGACCTTCGGCATCAGGGCGGAGGGCCAGGTCACCTTCGACTACGGCGAGGCCTACGGCCGCAGCCGCAAGGTCGCCGACGGCCGGGTCAAGGGCGTCCACTACCTGATGAAGAAGAACAAGATCACCGAGTTCGACGGCCGCGGCGACTTCCTCGACGACCACACGCTGCGGGTGACCGGAGCCGACGGGCAGACCCGCACCATCGGCTTCGACCACTGCGTCATCGCCACCGGAGCCACCCCGAAGCTGCTCCCCGGCACCCGCCGCAGCGACCGCGTGGTGACCTACGAGGAGCAGATCCTCGCCGACGACCTCCCGCAGTCGATCGTCATCGCGGGCGCCGGCGCCATCGGCATCGAGTTCGCCTACGTCCTGCACAACTACGGCGTGAAGGTCACCATCGTCGAGTTCCTGGACCGGGTCGCGCCCCTGGAGGACGCCGAGATCTCCGCCGAACTCGCCAAGCAGTACCGGAAACTGGGCATCGACGTGCTCACCTCCACCCGCGTCGAGTCCATCGACGAGTCCGGTCCGCAGGTGCGCGTCACCGTCACCGGCAAGGACGGCGCGCAGCAGGTCCTGGAGGCCGACAAGGTCCTGCAGGCGATCGGCTTCGCCCCGAACGTGACCGGTTACGGGCTGGAGAGGACCGGCGTGAAGGTCACCGAGCGCGGCGCGATCGACGTCGACGGCCGCTGCCGCACCTCCGTGCCGCACATCTACGCCATCGGCGACGTCACCGCCAAGCTCATGCTCGCCCACACCGCCGAGGCGATGGGCGTGATCGCCGCGGAGACCCTCGCGGACGCGGAGACCATGGAGCTGGACTACGTCATGATCCCGCGCGCCACCTACTGCCAGCCTCAGATCGCCAGCTTCGGCTACACCGAGGCCCAGGCCCGCGAGCTCGGCCACGACGTCAAGGTCGCCAAGTTCCCGTTCACCGCGAACGGCAAGGCGCACGGTCTCGGCGACGCCACCGGCTTCGTCAAGCTGATCAGCGACGCCCGGTACGGCGAGCTCCTCGGCGGCCACCTCATCGGCCCCGACGTCACCGAGCTCCTCCCCGAGCTGACCCTGGCCCAGCAGTGGGACCTCACCGTCCACGAGGTGGCCCGCAACGTGCACGCCCACCCCACCCTGGGCGAGGCCGTCAAGGAGGCCGTGCACGGCCTGGCCGGTCACATGATCAACATGTAGCTCCCGGATGCCGCGCCCGGCGGGGCCGTCCACCCGGACGGACCCGCCGCGCTCGCCGTCGCCGCGCGCCCGGGATGTGCTGACCTCCAGCGGACCGACCACGCAGGAGGGAGCACGCCGTATGAGCCCGGCCTCCTCGGACGGCGACCCGGCCGCCGGCCCGCACGGCGAGATCGGCACCGCCTGGTCCGTCCCGCGCGGCGGACCGCGGCGGCCCCCTCCCCCCGGCGGCGGTCTGGGCGACGGCGTGCTCGTCGCCGGCGTCCTGATGCTGTGCGGCGGCGTCCTCGCCGTCCTTCAGGGCATCGCGGCCGTCGTCGCCGACGACGTCCACGCGCGCGTCGGCTCCTACGTCCACGGGCTCGGCCTGACCGGCTGGGGCTGGATCCACCTCGTCCTCGGCGTCCTCACGGCGGCCACCGGCGCGGCTCTGCTCAAGGGCGTGGCCCGGGCCCGGCGCCCGGGCGTCCTCCTCGCGGCGCTGAGCCTCGTCGCCCAGTTCCTGTTCCTGCCGTACGAGCCGCTCCGGTCGATCACCGTCATGGCGATCGACGTGTTCGTGATCCGGTCCCTGGTGTCGTAGCCGGAGCGGGCGGCCTGAGGCGCCGGGCCGCGAGGTGCGCGCCCCGCCCGGCGGACGAGCGCGTCGCCGGGTGTGGCAGGCTTTCGCCGTATGGGCGAACAGGCGGCGGCGCGGGCGGAATTCCGCACGACGGCGGGCCCGGTCCGCGGCCGGCGAGCGCCCGACGGCGTCACGGCCGTCCTCGGCATCCCGTACGCCGCACCCCCCTTCGGCCCGCACCGGTTCCGCGCCCCGCAACCCGTCTCCGGCTGGAGCACGGTGCGCGACTGCACGGCCTTCGGTCCGGTCGCACCGCAGTCCGCGCGGCTGCCCGGCGCGCCGGTGTGGCGCCCCGGTGACGAGGACGTCCTCACCGTCAACGTGTGGGCGCCGCCCGCGTCGGCTCCCGGACCCCTGCCGGTGCTGTTCTGGATCCACGGCGGCGCCTACGCCTTCGGCTCCTCCGCCCAGCCCGACTTCGACGGCGCGGCGCTCGCCCGCCACGGACCGGTCGTGGTGAGCTGCAACTACCGGCTCGGGTTCGAGGGCTTCGGCCATGTGCCGGGCGCTCCCGACAACCGAGGACTGCTCGACCAGGCGGCCGCCCTGCGCTGGGTCCAGGAGAACATCGCCGCGTTCGGCGGCGATCCCGGCAACGTCACCGTCGCCGGACACTCCGCCGGAGCCGCCTCCGCGCTGTGCCTGATGTCCATGGAGTCGGCCCGCGGCTCCTTGCGCAGGGTCGTCGCGCACAGCGCGCCCGACGCCTTCTTCACCCCCGACGTCGCCGCCGCGACCTCCGCGCGGATCGCGGCCGCCGCAGGCGTTGCCCCGACGGCCGCGGGACTGCGCTCCCTCTCGCCCCGGGAACTGGTGGCCGGCTGCGACCAGGTCGCCGAGGCGTGCGCGGGCGACCCCGTGACCCCGCTCCAGGCGTTCGCGCCGGTGCTCTTCCAGCCCGTGATCGACGGCGACGTGCTGCCGGCGGACCCGCTGTCCGCGCCGGCCGGGGGCGCCTCCCGGAACGTGGACCTGCTGGTGTGCCACACCCTGGAGGAGTACTGGTTCCTGCACGAGGTCGGCGCGGTGCGGGCGGCCACCGACGAAGCGCACCTGGTGGCGCTCACCGAGGCGCTGGGCCTGCCCGCCCGGCTGATCGCCGGGTACCGGGCGCTGACGCCCGGCGCTCCGGTGCTCGACCTGGGGCTGGCGATCTTCGGCGACGCGCAGTTCGGCGAGTACGGCAGCCGGCTCGCCGAGCGGCACGCACGGGCCGGCGGACGAGCGTTCCTGTCCCGCTTCGCGCGCCGCCGCGCGGGCGCCGACGGACCGGTCCGCCCGTGGCACACCGCCGACATCCCGTTCGCGTTCGGCAACCTGGACGCGGTGGGGGCCGATTTCCTCATCGGCGGCGCCCCCGACGCACAGGACCGGGCCCTGTCCCGGCGCATGCTCGGCGCCTGGGCCGACTTCGCCGCCTGCGGCGACCCGGGGTGGCCCGCGGTCACCGCCGACGCCACCCCGGTGAAGCTCTGGTCCGTTCCGCAGGACCGCCTCTCCTACGACGCCGACTGCCCCCTCCGCGCCCTGTGGCAGGACGTCGCGCCGGTGCAGCACACGTGAGGTCGATGTCGGATTCTCGCCAGCGACGGGACGGCCGCGGGGCCATGCTGGACGCATGCGGAACGGGATGTACACCGATCGAGAGCGTTGTGTGCGCGCCGTGCGGTCCAAGGACGCGCGCTTCGACGGCTGGTTCTTCACGGCGGTGCTGACCACCGGCATCTACTGCCGGCCCAGCTGCCCGGCCGTGCCGCCCAAGCCGGAGAACATGGTCTTCCAGCCGAGCGCGGCCGCCTGCCAGCAGGCGGGCTTTCGGGCCTGCAAGCGCTGCCGGCCCGACACCAGTCCCGGTTCGCCGGAGTGGAACCAGCGCGCCGACCTGGTCGCCCGCGCCATGCGGCTGATCGCCGACGGCGTCGTCGACCGCGAAGGCGTGCCCGGCCTCGCCGCCCGTCTCGGCTACAGCAGCCGCCAGGTGGAACGCCAGCTCCTCGCCGAAGTCGGCGCGGGGCCCCTGGCGTTGGCCCGCGCCCAGCGCGCCCGGACCGCCCGGCTCCTCGTCGAGACCACCGAACTGCCCATGGCGGACGTCGCGTTCGCGGCCGGCTTCTCCTCCGTGCGCACCTTCAACGACACCGTCCGGGAGGTCTTCGCGCTCTCCCCGAGCGCACTGCGCGCCCGGGCCCCGCACCGGACTCCCCCTCTCCCCGCGGCCACCCCGGGGACGCTCGCCCTGCGCCTCCCGTTCCGCGCCCCCCTCAACCCCGACAACCTGTTCGGGCACCTGGCCGCGACCGGCGTCCCGGGCGTGGAGGAGTGGCGGGACGGCGCGTTCCGGCGCACGCTCCGACTGCCCTACGGGCACGGCATCGTGGCGCTCACCCCGAACCCCGACCACATCGGATGCCGTCTCACCCTCAGCGACCTGCGCGACCTCACCGTCGCCATCAGCCGATGCCGGCGCATGCTCGACCTCGACGCCGACCCGGTCGCCGTCGACGACCAGCTGCGCACGGACCCGCTGCTCGCGCCCCTCGTGGACAAGGCCCCCGGCCGCCGGGTGCCGCGCACGGTCGACGAGGCCGAGTTCGCGGTCCGCGCCGTGCTGGGCCAGCAGGTCTCCACCGCCGCCGCCCGCACCCACGCGGCCCGGCTGGTCGCCGCCCACGGCGATCCGGTCGACGACCCGGAAGGCGGCCTCACCCACCTCTTCCCCACGCCCGAGGCGCTCGCGGCCGTCGACCCCGACTCCCTGGCGATGCCCCGCACCCGGCGCGCCACCTTCACCGGCCTGGTCGGCCGACTGGCGCAGGGGCAACTCCGGTTGGGGGTGGAGAGCGACTGGTCGCAGGCGCGCGAACAGCTGCTCGCACTGCCCGGCTTCGGTCCCTGGACGGTCGACGTCATCGCCATGCGCGCCCTCGGCGACCCCGACGCCTTCCTGCCCACCGACCTCGGGATCCGGCGCGCCGCCCAGGAGCTGGGCCTGCCCTCCACCCCGGCGGCGCTCACCGCCCGCGCCGCCGCCTGGCGGCCCTGGCGGGCGTACGCCGTCCAGTACCTGTGGGCGACCGACAGCCACCCCATCAACTTCCTTCCCGTGTAAGGACGTTCCATGAACCAGCACACCGTCATCGACAGCCCCTACGGCGACCTCACCCTCGTCGCGGACGACGGCGTCCTGTGCGGCCTCTACATGACCGGACAGCGCCACCGCCCGCCCGAGGAGGGGTTCGGCCCCCGCGACGACAGCCTCTTCGGCGAGGCCGAGGAGCAGCTGGCCGCCTACTTCGCCGGCGAGTCCAAGGAGTTCACCCTCGAACTGCGCCTGCACGGCACCCCGTTCCAGCGCGGTGTCTGGGACCGGCTGCGGCAGATCCCGTACGGAGAGACCCGGAGCTACGGCGAGCTCGCCAGGGCGCTCGGCAGCCCCGCCGCCTCCCGCGCGGTGGGCCTGGCCAACGGCAGGAACCCCATCGGCATCATCGTGCCCTGCCACCGCGTGATCGGCGCGGGCGGCGGTCTCACCGGCTACGGCGGCGGCCTGGACCGCAAGCAGCGCCTGCTCGACTTCGAGAGGGGCGCCGCATCCGGCGGGACGCTGTTCTAGGAACGGGCGCCGAGGGCCCGCCGCCCCTCAGACCGTGCCGGAACCCGCGAGCTCGCGCAGCAGCTCGGGCAGCGACGTCCCGATCGGCTCCCGGACGACCTCGTCGGCGATCTCGTCGTACGGCGTCGGCTCGGCGTTGACGACGATCAGCCGGGCCCCGTGGTCGGCGGCGACCCCGACGAGCCCGGCGGCGGGATGCACCTGGAGGCTGCTGCCGACCGCGAGGAAGACCTGGCACGCCTTGGCGACGGCGGCGGCCCGGCCCAGCACCACCGGGTCGAGGTGCTGGCCGAACATCACGGTCGCCGGCTTCAGGACGCCGCCGCAATCGAGGCACGGCGGGTCGTCCTCACCGGCGTCCAGCCGGGCCAGGGCGTCCTCCATCGGCCCCCGCGCAGGGCATCGGGTGCACACGAACTCCCGTGCGGTGCCGTGCAGTTCGAACACCTTGCGGGCCGGCATCCCGGCGAGCTGGTGCAGCCCGTCGACGTTCTGCGTGATCACGCGCACCGGCGTCCCGGAACGCTCCAGCTCGGTCACCGCGCGGTGCGCCGCGTTGGGCCCGGCGGTCAGGGCCCCGACACGGCGGCGCATCTGCCAGGACCGGCGACGGATCTCGGGATCGCCCATGTACGACGCGTACGTGACGAGCTTCTCGGCATCGGGATCCCGCCGCCACAGCCCGTCGGGACCGCGGTAGTCGGGGATGCCGGAGTCGGTGGAGATCCCGGCGCCGCTGAGGAGGGCGACGAGGGGCTTGCTCATGAGAGGGAGAGTAGGCCGGGGGAGCCGTCGGCCGCGAACGGATATCGCCCCGCCGGCCGGCGCCGCCCGTCCCGGCCGAGGCCGCTCTCCCGCACCGGCCGGCGGGGCGGGTGTTCAGCTCACCGGGCGGCCGTTCTCCAGCTCGGCGGTCGTCGAGCCGTCCGCCAGGGCGTCCAGGGCCGCCAGCACCCGGCTGCCCAGCGAGCCCAGCAGGAAGTCGGTGAGCTCCTCGCGCGGCACCAGCCGCCAGGACAGCAGCTCCGCCTCCTGCAACCGGATCGCCGCGAGGTCGTTCTCGTCCAGGACGCCGCCGTCGTACACGTACGCCACCAGCGGGGGACGGTCCGGGCCCAGCACCCAGTCCACGGCGAGCAGCCGTCCGAGCTCGCGGTCCAGCCCGATCTCCTCCAGCGTCTCGCGCCGGGCTCCCCTGCGCGGGCTCTCGCCGTCGTCGGACTCGATCGTGCCGCCCGGAAGGGCCCAGCCCGCCCGGTAGTTGGGCTCGACGAGCAGGACCCGCCCGTCGGCGTCACGGAAGATCGCGGCCGCTCCGGCCAGGACACGGGGCAGGGAGGCGACGTAGGCGGCGAAGTCGCTGCTGGAAGTGCTCATTCGGGAAGGGTAGACGGCGGTGCGCCGGCCGGTCCCGCCCACGGCCGGTTCTCCCCGGGAAGGCCGTGCGCCTCGGCCAGCCGTACGGTCCGCCGCGCCAGATCGCTGATGCGCGCGCCGTCGAAACCGAACACCGCGCTGCGCACGGTGTCGTGGAGCGGCTCCGTCCACTGGGGAGGGACGGCCGAGGCGCCGGTGAGGACTCCGGCCACCGAACCGGCCGTCGCCCCGTTGGAGTCGGTGTCCAGGCCGCCGCGCACGGTGAGCGCGATCGTGGCGGTGAAGTCTCCGTCGCCGTACAGCAGTCCGGCGGTGAGGACGGCGACGTTCGGGACGACGTGGATCCAGCCCGGCCCGGCCGTCTCCCGCGTCATGGTGGCGAGGGTGTCCTCCCAGCTCATGCGGGCGGCGTGGAGGGAGACCACCCGGCGCACGGTACGCGCCAGGCGGCTGCTCGCGGGGACGACGGCGAGGGCCTCGTCCAGCGCGTGTCGCACCGTCGGCGCGGTGAACGCCGCGGCGATGAGCGCCGCCGCGAACATCGCGCCGTACACGCCGTTGCCGGTGTGCGAGAGCACCGCGTCGCGGCGGGCCAGGGAGGCGGCGCGGCGGGGGAGGCCGGGGCAGGTCCAGCCGTGGACGTCGGCGCGGATCAGGGCGCCGATCCACTCCTGGTACGGGTTGTCGTACGTCGCCGTCAGCGGCGGCTTCAGACCCGCGGTGAGGTTGCGGTAGGCGGCCCGCTCGGCGGTGAACGTCTGGAGATAAGGCAGCCGCAGCAGCCACAGGTCGCCGACCTGCTCGGTGCTGAAGCCGAAGCCGTGCGTCTCCAGCAGGTCGAGTCCGAGGATCGCGTAGTCCACGTCGTCGTCGCGGCAGCTGCCGTGGACACGGCCGCGCACACAGCTGCGCCATTCCGGACGCAGCAGCCGGGCGTCCTCGTCGTCGGACGGCTCGGGGAGGTAGTCCGTGAGCGGCAGGGCGCCGGCCCGCCGCAGATAGCGGTCGATGCGTTCGCGCGTCCACACGTCGCCCCGCTCGACCGGTTTGCCGAGCATGTTGCCCGCGATCCGGCCCAGCCAGCCTCCGAGGACGCGGTCGGCGAGCTCCGGTCCGTCGCCCACAGCAGTCATTCCTCCGGTCTACCCGATTCCGGCGGTGCCCGCCCGGCCTCCCCCGGCCCGCACACGGCCTGCGGGAAGGTCCAGGGTGCGGTCGTCGCATGACGGCGGGGGCGTCCTGCGGTTAAGGTCACAGCGGCGCGACTGGCCCTGACGTGCGCGGGGCCCGGAGAGCAAGGGGATGGCAAGGTGGCGGACGCTGCAACGCAGGGCACCCGACGGGTGCTCGTGGCCGCGGACAAGTTCAAGGGCTCGCTGACGGCCGTGGAGGTCGCCGAGCGGGTGACGGCGGGGCTGCGCCGGGCCGTACCGGACGTCGAGGTGACGGCCCTGCCCGTCGCCGACGGCGGTGACGGCACCGTGGCCGCGGCGGTCGCGGCCGGCTTCGAGCGGCGGGAGATCCGGGTCGCCGGGCCCCTGGGGCAGGAGGTCGCCGCGGCGTTCGCGGTGCGCGGTGACACGGCGGTCGTGGAGATGGCCGAGGCGAGCGGGCTGCAACGGCTCCCCGGCGGCGTCCTCGCCCCGCTCACCGCGTCGACGTACGGCTCGGGAGAACTGCTGCGCGCCGCGCTGGACGAGGGCGTGCGGACGATCGTGTTCGGCGTCGGCGGCAGCGCGACCACCGACGGCGGCGCGGGCATGCTGACGGCGCTCGGCGCGCGGTTTCTCGACGCGGACGGCGAGCCGGTGGCGCCGGGCGGCGGCGGCCTCGCGGACCTGGCGCGGGCCGACCTCTCGCAGCTGGATCCTCGGCTGTCGACCGTGGAACTGGTCCTGGCGAGCGACGTCGACAACCCGCTGACCGGTCCGAAGGGCGCGCCGGCGGTGTACGGGCCGCAGAAGGGCGCCTCGCCGGACGACATCGAGGTGCTGGACGCGGCGCTCGCGCACTACGCGAAGATCCTGGAGACCGAGGTGGGGCCCGGGGCGGCCGCGCACGCCGCGGCGCCCGGCGCCGGGGCGGCGGGCGGCATCGGCTACGGCGCGCTGCTGGTCGGCGCCCGCTTCCGCGCCGGCATCGAGGTGATGCTCGACGTGCTGGGCTTCGCGGCGGCGCTGGAACCGGCCGAGCTGGTGATCACGGGGGAGGGCTCGCTCGACGAGCAGACCCTGCACGGCAAGGCCCCCGCGGGCGTCGCCGCGGCCGCCCGCGCGGCCGGCAAGGAGGTCGTCGCGGTGTGCGGGCGGCTGAAGCTCCCGCCCGAGGCGCTGGGACGGGCCGGGATCCGGCGGGCCTACCCGCTGACCGACGTCGAGCCGGACCTCGCCCTGTGCGTGTCGGACGCGGGCCCTCTCCTGGAACGGGTCGCCGAGCGGATCGGGCGGGACTTCCTCACCTGAGCGCGGCGCGCTAGACGACGGGGAACAGGGCGCCGTACTCGTCGCGGTAGTAGCGGCCGCTGGTGAGGCCCTCGACCTTGCCCTTGTCGAGCCACTGCCTGGCGAAGCGCTGCACGACCTTGGCGTTGCGTTCCCAGACCACGGAGTGGCCCGCGATGGCCAGCTCGAACATCAGCTTGTCCGGTCCCGGGACGGCCCGGTAGAGGTCCGGGACGGAGAAGTGCAGGACCGCAGGGAGCGTCGCCGAGGTGTTGGCCTGGGTGTCCTGCTCGCCGTACAGGATGAGCACGGGCACCCGGTCGCCGAGGACGAAGGCGCCGGTGGGGTCCTTGTGCGGGACGGTCTGCTCGTTCCATCCCCACCAGTAGGAGTTCCGGTACCGCAGGACGCCCTCGATCACGCCCGGCGACACTTCGGGACCCCACTGGCTGCCGACGGGATCGTTCTCCATCATGGCGGCCCACACCTTGTCCGCGATGTCGGGTTCGCGCTGTGTCGGGCCGCTCTGCTCCTTGTCCCAGCCGCTCTTGAAGCCGGTCCTGCCGCCGACGTTCATCGGGTAGCCGAACGTGACGGCCGGAAGCGACAGGGGCAGGGTCGTCGCTTCCGGCGGGCGCCCGAAGGGGTCTGCGGGGTTCGTGGACCAGCGGCCCTGCGGTGGGAAGATCGGCGCGAGCAGGAGCAGGCTCTTGACGTCGCCGGGGTGCTGGAGCGTGTAGGGGCCCATGACGAACGCGCCCGCGGACCAGCCGACGAAGTCGATCGGATGGTCCCTGCCGGGCAGCGCCCTGATGAACTCGACGACGGTCTTCAGCTCCGCCCACTCGCTCTCGGAGTTGCCCAGTTGGTGGGGGTAGGCGGGTGCGCACGGCACGGCCAGGGGGTTGGGCACCAGGATGTCCTGCTGTTGGGCGGGGTTGGCGTTGCAGGGGTTGTCCATCTGGGGGCGGGGCGAGCGTCCGCTGCCCTGGAGGTCCATGAGGAACACGTCGTAGCCGTCGTCGGCCAGGTCCTGCGCCCAGCTGTACCGGGTGGGTGCGCCGCCGGCCCCCGGGGGGAGCACGAGGTCGAACCCGGCGACGGCCGGCACGCTTCTGCCGTGGAGCATCAGGACGGGCTGGGGGGTGTGGCCCGGCTTGGTGCCGTCGTACTCCCGGACGAACAGCTTCACGTTCTGGCCGGTGTTCGCCGGGATCGTCGAGACGTGCGCGACGAAGTGGTCCGTGGGGGTGTGTGCAGGCATGGTCGTCCTCCGATCCATCGCACGGGGCGGAGTCCCTGCCATGGACGGACATCCGACCCGCGGGACATGTCCGAGTGAATCCCTGTGAATCCCCCTTGTTCCACGGTCCTCTTCTTTCCCGGGCCCTGCAAACGGGTGTGGGAGAGAGGTGGTTGACCCGTTCTGCGCTGGGCGAGGGTCAGGGCAGCTGCGCCGCACGGGCCTCGCGTCGGTTGTCGCGGAAGTTGTTCACTCGGCGGGCCGTGGCGAACAGCGGGATGACCGCGCCCATGACCAGCTGCAGCGCGCAGCCCGTCTGGAGCAGCAGCTGACCGCTCGGGGCGTCGAACGCCCAGGCCGCCAGAAGGCCCATCGACAGGACGATCCAGGCGAGCATCGCGCCGGCGAGGCGGCCCCGCGGCTTGGGGTACTCCACCCGGCTCACCATCAGCCAGGCGGTGCCCAGGATGGCCATCAGCGTCGCCGCGAAGGGCAGCTCCAGCAGCACGATCGAGACGACCGTGAGCGCGCCGAACGGCGACGGCATGCCCTGGAAGGTGCCGTCCTTGACGGTCACGCACGAGAATCTCGCGAGCCTCAGCACCACCGCGAGCAGCACCACGATCGCGCCGACCGCCGCGACCCGCTGGTGCGCGTCGTCGGCGACCATGCCGTAGACCAGGACGAAGTACGCCGGGGCCAGGCCGAAGCTGATCAGGTCCGACAGGTTGTCCAGCTCGGCGCCCATCGGCGAGGAGCGGAGCTTGCGCGCGACCAGGCCGTCGAAGAGGTCGAAGACGGCCGCGCAGAGCATCAGGATGACCGCGGTGGCGGCGCTGTGCCGGGCCATGCCCGACTCCTGGCTGCCGGTGAGGTGCGGGATCAGGATGCCGGTGGTGGTGAAGTACACCGCCATGAAGCCGCACGTGGCGTTGCCGAGGGTGAGGGTGTCCGCTATCGACAGCCGCAGCGAGAGGGGCATCTCCTCCTCGTCGTCCACGTCGTCCGCCTCGGGCACCCAGCCCGCCTGGGTCTCCGGGTCAATCACGGTCAATGCGAGTCACCCCTGCCACGGTCTTCTGCCCCACCTCGACCGCGACCTCCACGCCCTCGGGCAGGTAGACGTCGACGCGCGAGCCGAAACGGATCAGGCCGATCCGCTCGCCCTGCTCGACCTTCGTGCCCTCGGGGACGTAGGGGACGATGCGGCGCGCGACGGCTCCGGCGATCTGGATCATCTCGATGTCACCGAGTTCGGTGTCGAAGTGCCAGACGACGCGCTCGTTGTTCTCGCTCTCCTTGTTGAACGCCGGCACGAATCCGCCGGGGATGTGCTCGACCGACGTCACGGTGCCGGCCAGCGGCGCGCGGTTGACGTGGACGTTGAGCGGGCTCATGAAGATCGCGACCCGGGTGCGTCCGTCCTTCCACGGCATGATGCTCTGCACCACACCGTCGGCGGGGGAGATGACCCGGCCCGGGGCGATCTCGCGCTCGGGGTCGCGGAAGAACCACAGCATGCCCGCCGCGAGAGCGGTGGCGGGCACGGCGACGGCCTTGGCGGCGCCGGAGCGGCGGGCGCGCAGCAGGCTGACGGCTGCGGTGGCGACGGTCGGCAGGAGCCACGGCGATGCTCCGCGCGCGAGGCGTGCGCCTACCAGGCTGTCGCGGTGTGCAGAGGTTTGGCTGTGGGGCATGGATGACCTTCGTAGCGGATGATGCCGCGCTTCGACGGGGGGACGGCGGCTTTCCGCGATCGTAGCGGTTCGGGGCCACAACTGGGTAAGCCAGGAAGCGGAGTCGACGGCCGGGTGAAGTTGACAGGGTGTGATCTTCTTCTCGAAGAAAACACCCCCAACTCGGACAATCAGCCCTGGAACCGGTACTCCTCCAGCAATCTGCGCCCGATGATCATTTTCTGGATTTCGGCGGTGCCTTCACCGATCAGCAACATCGGGGCCTCACGGTACAGGCGCTCGATCTCGTACTCCTTGGAGAAGCCGTACCCGCCGTGGATCCGGAAGGAGTCCTCCACGACCTCCTTGCAGTACTCGGAGGCGAGGTACTTCGCCATCCCTGCCTCAAGGTCGTTTCGTTCTCCCGAGTCCTTTTTGCGTGCGGCGTTCACCATCATCGCATGCGCGGCCTCGACCTTGGTAGCCATCTCGGCCAGCTTGAACTGGATCGCCTGGTGCTGGGCGATCGGCTTGCCGAACGTGTGGCGCTGCTGGGCGTACCGGACGCCGAGTTCGAAGGCACGCTGGGCGACGCCGCAACCACGCGCCGCGACGTTCACGCGCCCAACCTCGACCCCGTCCATCATTTGGTAAAAACCTCGGCCGGTGACCCCGCCGAGCACCCGATCGGCGGAAAGGCGCAGGCCGTCCATGATGAGCTCGGTGGTGTCGACCCCCTTGTAGCCCATCTTGTCGATCTTGCCCGGGATGGTCAGGCCGGGCCGGACCTCGCCGAAGCCGGGCTCCTTCTCGATCAGGAAGGTCGTCATCGACTTGTGGGGGGCGGTGCCCTCGGGGTGTCCTTCGTCACTTCGCACCAGGACGGCCACCAGCGACGAGGTTCCGCCGTTCGTCAGCCACATCTTCTGGCCGTTGAGGACGTACTCGTCGCCGTCCTTCACCGCCTTCGACGTGATCGCGGACACGTCGGAGCCGAGGGCCGGCTCCGACATGGAGAACGCGCCGCGGACGTCGCCGGCCGCCATCCTCGGCAGGTAGTGGTCCTTCTGCTCCTGTGTGCCGTGCTGCTTGAGCATGTACGCCACGATGAAGTGGGTGTTGATGATGCCCGAGACGGACATCCAGCCGCGGGCGATCTCCTCCACGCACAGGGCGTAGGTGAGGAGCGACTCGCCCAGACCGCCGTACTCCTCGGGGATCATCAGACCGAACAGACCCAACTCCTTGAGGCCGTCGACGATCTGCTGCGGGTACTCGTCGCGGTGCTCCAGTTCGGTCGCGACCGGGATGATCTCCTTGTCCACGAAGTCGCGGACGGTGGAGAGGATCTCCTGCTGGACGTCGGTCAGACCGGCGGTCTGGGCGAGGCGGGCCATCGATCAGCCTTCCTGAAGTTCCGGGCGGCCGGGCTGCTCGCCGCCGCGCTCCTTGATGTACGTCTCGGTCGGCACCATCACCTTGCGGCGGAACACGCAGACGAGGGTGCCGTCCTGCTTGTAGCCCCTGGTCTCGACGTACACGATGCCGCGGTCGTTCTTCGACTTCGACGGCCACTTGTCGAGCACGGTGGTCTGACCGTAGATCGTGTCCCCGTGGAACGTCGGCGCGACGTGCTTGAGCGACTCGATCTCCAGGTTGGCGATCGCCTTGCCGGAGACGTCCGGCACGGACATGCCGAGCAGCAGGGAGTAGATGTAGTTCCCGACCACGACGTTCTTGCCGAAGTCCGTCGTCTTCTCGGCGTAGTTGGCGTCCATGTGGAGCGGGTGGTGGTTCATGGTCAGGAGACAGAAGAGGTGGTCGTCGTACTCCGTGACCGTCTTCCCGGGCCAGTGCTTGTAGACCGCCCCGACCTCGAACTCCTCGTAGGTGCGTCCGAACTGCATCTCAGGCCTCCGGGATCTCGAACGCGGAGGTGCGCCGCATGCCGGCCGCGCGGCCCTTGCCGGAGATGACCAGCGCCATCTTGCGGCTGGCCTCGTCGATCATCTCGTCGCCGAGCATCGCCGAGCCCTTCTTCCCGCCCGCCTCGGACGTGTAGTAGTCGTACGCGTCCAGGATCAGCTCGGCGTGGTCGTAGTCCTCCTGCGACGGCGAGAAGATCTCGTTGGACGCCTCGACCTGGCCCGGGTGCAGCACCCACTTGCCGTCGAAGCCGAGGGCGGCGGCGCGCCCGGCGACCTCGCGGTAGCCGTCGACGTTGCGGATCTGCAGGTAGGGGCCGTCGATCGCCTGGAGGTCGTTGGCACGGGCGGCCATCAGGATCTTCATCAGGATGTAGTGGTAGGCGTCCGCCGGGTAACCGGGCGGCTGCTCGCCCACGACCAGCGACTTCATGTTGATCGACGCCATGAAGTCGGCCGGGCCGAAGATGATCGTCTCGATGCGCGGCGAGGCCTGCGCGATCTCGTTGACGTTGTTCAGGCCCTGCGCGTTCTCGATCTGCGCCTCGATGCCGATCTTGCCGACCTCGAAGCCCATGGTCTTCTCGATCTGCGTCAGGAGCAGGTCCAGGGCGACGATCTGCTGGGCGTTCTGCACCTTCGGCAGCATGATGCAGTCGAGGTTGGGGCCGGCGCCCTCGACCACCGTCACGACGTCACGGTACGTCCATTCGGTCGTCCAGTCGTTGACGCGCACGACCCTCGTCTTGCCCGTCCAGTCGCCCTCGTTGAGGAACTTGACGATGGTGTGCCGCGCGTCGGGCTTGGCGAGCGGCGCGCACGCGTCCTCCAGGTCGAGGAAGACCTGGTCCGCGGGGAGGCCCTGCGCCTTCTCCAGGAAGCGCGGGTTGCTGCCCGGGACCGCGAGACAGGAGCGCCGCGGACGAAGACGGTTGACAGTCATGCGGGGACCTCCAGGGGGTCGAGCTTGTTCGCTGTGCGGATCTCGTCGACGATGCGGCCGATGATCGAGGTGATGTCGAAGTCCTTCGGGGTGAAGACCGCGGCCACGCCGGCAGCCCTGAGCTGCTCGGCGTCTCCATTCGGGATGATGCCACCGGCGATCACCGGGATGTCTGTGGCACCGGCCACACGGAGCCGTTCGAGGACGTCCGGGACCAGTTGCGCGTGCGAGCCGGAGAGGATGGACAGGCCCACGGCGTGGACGTCCTCCTCCAGCGCGGCGTCCACGATCTGCTCGGGCGTCAGCCGGATGCCCTGGTAGACCACCTCGAACCCGGCGTCCCGCGCGCGCACGGCTATCTGCTCGGCGCCGTTGGAGTGCCCGTCCAGGCCCGGCTTGCCGACCAGGAAACGCAGTTTGCCGACGCCCATGTCCTTCGCGGTCAGGTCGACCCTGCGGCGGACGTCGGCCATGGCCGAACCCTCCTCCGCCGGCACCGCGACCGGCGCCGACGACACGCCGGTCGGCGCGCGGAACTCGCCGAACACCTCGCGCAGCGCGCCGGCCCACTCGCCGGTCGTGACGCCGGCGCGGGCGCACTCCAGGGTGGCCTCCATGAGGTTGGCGGTGCCCTTCGCCGCCTCCTTCAGCTTCTCCAGCGCCTTGCACGGACGCGGGTGGTTGAAGGGCGGCTGGTACCGCGTGTCGCGCCAGTTCTGCAGGGAGGCGATGACACGGGCCTCCACCGCGGGGTCGACCGTCTGGATCGCGGTGTCGAGATCGGCGGTCAGCGGGTTGGGCTCGGTCGTCTCGAAGATGTTGACGCCGATGATCTTCTCCTGGCCGGACTCGATCCGGGCCCGGCGCTCGGCGTGCGAGGAGACGAGCTGCGACTTGAGGTAGCCGGACTCGACGGCGGCCATCGCACCGCCCATCTCCTGGATCCGCTCGATCTCCGTGAAAGACGCCTCGACCAGCTCGGCGACCTTCGCCTCGACGACGTGCGAGCCCTCGAAGAGGTCCTCGTACTCCAGCAGGTCGCTCTCGTGGGCGAGGACCTGCTGGATGCGCAGCGACCACTGCTGGTCCCAGGGCCGGGGCAGGCCCAGCGCCTCGTTCCAGGCGGGGAGCTGCACGGCGCGCGCGCGGGCGTCCTTCGACAGCGTCACGGCGAGCATCTCCAGCACGATCCGCTGGACGTTGTTCTCCGGCTGCGCCTCGGTCAGCCCCAGCGAGTTGACCTGGACGCCGTAGCGGAAGCGGCGCTGCTTGGGGTTCTCGATGCCGTAGCGCTCGCGGGTGACCTGGTCCCAGATGCGGCCGAAGGCGCGCATCTTGCACATCTCCTCGACGAAGCGGACGCCCGCGTTGACGAAGAAGGAGATCCGGGCGACGACGTCGCCGAACTTCTCGGCCGGGACCTGCCCGGAGTCGCGGACGGCGTCCAGCACGGCGATCGCGGTGGACATCGCGTACGCGATCTCCTGCACCGGCGTGGCCCCGGCCTCCTGCAGGTGGTAGCTGCAGATGTTGATCGGGTTCCACTTCGGCATGTGGGACACCGTGTAGGCGATCATGTCCGTCGTGAGACGGAGGCTCGGCCCCGGGGGGAAGACGTGCGTCCCCCGGGACAGGTACTCCTTGACGATGTCGTTCTGGGTCGTGCCCTGGAGCAGGGTGACGTCCGCGCCCTGCTCCTCGGCGACGACCTGGTAGAGCGCCAGCAGCCACATGGCGGTGGCGTTGATCGTCATCGAGGTGTTCATCTGCTCCAGGGGGATGTCCTGGAACAGCCTGCGCATGTCACCGAGATGGGCCACCGGGACGCCGACCCGGCCGACCTCGCCGCGGGCGAGGACGTGGTCGGAGTCGTAGCCGGTCTGGGTGGGCAGGTCGAACGCGACCGACAGACCCGTCTGGCCCTTGGCGAGGTTGCGCCGGTACAGCTCGTTGGACGCCTCGGCCGTGGAGTGACCGGCGTACGTGCGCATGAGCCACGGCCGGTCCTTCTCCCGCTTTCCTTCGGCGAACTGACGCTCAGTCATCTATGACCTCGGGTGTCTCAGATGTTGCGGAAGCGGTTGATGGCGTCGATGTGCTGGGCGCGCTTGGCCTCGTCGCGCACGCCCAGACCCTCCTGGGGGGCCAGCGCGAGGACGCCGACCTTGCCCTGGTGGAGGTTGCGGTGCACGTCGTAGGCGGCCTGGCCGGTCTCCTCCAGGGAGTAGACCTTCGACAGCGTCGGGTGGATCTTGCCCTTCGCGATGAGCCGGTTGGCCTCCCAGGCCTCGCGGTAGTTGGCGAAGTGCGAACCGATGATCCGCTTCAGGGACATCCACAGGTAGCGGTTGTCGTACTGGTGCATGTAGCCCGAGGTCGAGGCGCACGTGGTGATGGTGCCGCCCTTGCGGGTGACGTACACGGAGGCGCCGAACGTCTCGCGGCCGGGGTGCTCGAAGACGATGTCGATGTCCTCGCCGCCGGTGAGCTCGCGGATGCGCTTGCCGAAGCGCTTCCACTCCTTGGGGTCCTGGGTGTTCTCGTCCTTCCAGAACCGGTAGTCCTCGGCGGTGCGGTCGATGATCGCCTCGGCGCCCATCGACCGGCAGATCTCCGCCTTCTGCGGCGAGGAGACGACGCAGATCGGGTTGGCGCCGCCGGCCAGCGCGAACTGCGTGGCGTAGCTGCCGAGGCCGCCGCTCGCGCCCCAGATCAGGACGTTGTCGCCCTGCTTCATGCCGGCGCCGTTGCGGGAGACCAGCTGCCGGTAGGCGGTGGAGTTGACCAGGCCCGGGGCGGCGGCCTCCTCCCAGCTCAGGTGGTCCGGCTTGGGCATCAGCTGGTTGGACTTGACCAGCGCGATCTCCGCGAGCCCGCCGAAGTTGGTCTCGAAGCCCCAGATGCGCTGCTCGGGGTCGAGCATCGTGTCGTTGTGGCCGTCCGAGGACTCCAGCTCGACGGAGAGACAGTGCGCGACGACCTCGTCGCCGGGGTGCCAGGCGTTGACGCCCGGGCCGGTGCGCAGGACCACGCCCGCGAGGTCGGAACCGATGATGTGGTACGGCAGGTCGTGCCGCTTGGTGAGCTCGCTGAGCCTGCCGTAGCGCTCCAGGAAGGAGAACGTCGACACCGGCTCGAAGATCGAGGTCCACACGGAGTTGTAGTTGACCGAGGAGGCCATGACGGCCACCAGGGCCTCGCCCGGCCCGAGCTCGGGCAGGGCCACCTCGTCCAGGTGGATCGACTTGCGCGGGTCCTTGTCCCGGGTCTCCAGGCCCGCGAACATCTCCGTCTCGTCCTTGTGCACGGTGATCGCACGGTAGGACTCGGGGAGCGGCAGGGCGGCGAAGTTGGCCGGCTTGGAGTCCGGCGACTGGATGGCGTCCAGGATCTTCTGCATGGTCACGGTGTTGCCTCCGGCGGTGAACGCCCTGAGGGAGGGGCGCTGAGGGTTACGGCGGTGCTGCTGAGGGTGGGGTGGAAGGTGCCGTCGGTTCGGCGGTGTGCTGTTCGGCAGCGCTTTGTGGCGCGGGAGGTTGCCTGTGACGCAGGCGTCCGGGCGCGCAATCCATGAGGTTGCGGGGACAGCCGGCGTACGTGTGGTCGCTGCACGCCGGCCGCCCGGACACCTTCAACGTATGACACCGCGTGTCACCTCGCAAGGCACTGAGTGCCAGAACTTCCACTCAGATGAAATCTTTACGTAACACATGAGCGATGATCGATCGAACGCGGTCTGAAATCTGCGCCAAAAGGTGCCCTGACATGGCAAAACGGCCACCCCGAGGGGTGGCCGTCATCACAGCGGCAACACAGCGGCAAGCGGACCCGATCGGGACCCGCCGCGGGTCTCAGCGCTCCTTGAGCGCCTGCTCGATGGTGCGCATGACCTCGTCCAGCGAGGCGTCGGTCCGGGCGACCGTCACCAGCACCTCGCCCTGCGCGGAGACCGCGGCCGGGGCGGGCTGCGGGGCGCCGGCTCCGCTGCGCCCGGCCCCGATGCCCGTGCCGAAGGTGCGGCGGACGATCGCGAAGGCGTGGTCGAGCTGGGCCTCGACGTCGCCCTGTCCGCCCGCTCTGAGCCAGCGCCGCAGCACGTGGTTGTGGGCGGTGACCACGGCGGACGCGGCGACCTCGGCCAGCAGTGGGTCGTCGTTGGCGTCGTCGTCGTGCGCGTGCTCGTCGAAGTGGCCGAGCAGGTAACGGGTGAAGAGGCGCTCGTAGCGGGCCACCGACGCGATCTCCGCCTCGCGCAGGGTGGGCACCTCGCGCGTCAGCTTGTAGCGGGCGACCGAGATCTCCGGCCGGGCCGCGTACATCTTCATGACCTCCTTGATGCCACGGCACACCGTGTCGAGCGGATGCTCGTGCGCGGGGGCCGCGTTGAGGACGGCCTCCGCCCGGATCAGGGTGTCGTCGTGGTCGGGGAAGATCGCCTCTTCCTTCGAGCGGAAGTGACGGAAGAAGGTGCGGCGGGCGACCCCGGCCGCGGCCGCGATCTCGTCGACCGTGGTCGCCTCGTATCCCTTGGTCGAGAACAGCTCCATGGCCGCGGCCGCCAGTTCTCGGCGCATCTTGAGCCGCTGGGCGGCCGCGCGGCTGCCCGCGGCGCTCTCGGGCGCGTCGGACGTGACGGGTGTGCGTGAGGACCTGGCGGGCTGGGACATGACCTGAACGTACTGCATGTGCGCAGCTCGGTGCGCAGGTCCGGGTCCTCCCCGGCCCCCGGCGGGCCGGGGCCGGGGGCCGGGCCCGAGCAGCCCGCCCCAGTCCCCGCGCGCCGGGCGCCGGTCGCCGAGCCCGTCAGCGGCGGGCATATTCGCGGAAGCCGCGGCCGGTCTTGCGGCCGAGGCAGCCCGCGGCCACCAGGTGCTCCAGAAGCGGGGCCGGAGCCAGTCCCGGGTCGCGGAACTCGCGGTGCAGGACCTTCTCGATCGCGAGCGAGACGTCGAGTCCGACGACGTCCAGCAGCTCGAAGGGGCCCATCGGGTAGCCGCCGCCCAGCTTCATCGCCGCGTCGATGTCGTCGAGGGTCGCGTAGTGCTCCTGCACCATCTTGATCGCGTTGTTGAGGTACGGGAACAGCAGCGCGTTCACGATGAAGCCCGCGCGGTCCCCGCAGTCGACGGCGTGCTTCTTGATCCGTGCGCACACCTCGCGGACCGTGGCGTGGACGTCCTCGGCCGTCAGCACCGTGCGGACCACCTCGACCAGCTTCATCGCCGGCGCGGGGTTGAAGAAGTGCATCCCGATCACGTCCTGCGGGCGCGAGGTGGCGCGGGCGCAGGCGACGACCGGCAGCGAGGAGGTCGTCGTGGCGAGGACCGCGCCGGGCTTGCAGACCTTGTCCAGGGCGGCGAACAGCTGCTGCTTGACCTCCAGGTCCTCGGCGACCGCCTCCAGGGCGAGGTCGACGTCGGCGAACGCGTCGTAGGAGCCGGCCGGGGTGATCCGGTCCAGGATCTGGGCGGCGGCCTCCGCGGTCAGCCGGCCCTTGTCGACCGAGCGGGAGAGCGACTTGCCGATCCGCGCCTTGGCGCTCTGCGCCTTCTCCTCGCTGCGGGCGGCGAGGACGACGTCGTAGCCGGCCTTGGCGAAGACCTCGGCGATGCCGGAGGCCATGGTGCCGGAGCCCGCGACCCCGACCGAGGCGACCGGGCGGCCCGCGGTCCCGGCTCCGCCGGACAGGGGCGTCAGCGCGTCCGGGACGACGGTCGCGCTGCCGGGTGCGTCGTAGGTGTAGAAGCCGCGGCCGGACTTACGGCCCGTCAGACCGGCTTCGCTGAGCTGCTTGAGGACGGGGGCGGGCGCGTGCAGCCGGTCGTGCGACTCGGCGTACATGGCCTCCAGGACCGTGCGGGCGGTGTCCACGCCGATCAGGTCCAGCAGCGCGAGCGGGCCCATCGGCAGCCCGCAGCCCAGCCGCATCGCGGCGTCGATGTCCTCGCGGGAGGCGTAGCGGGCCTCGTACATCGCGGCCGCCTGGTTGAGGTAGCCGAACAGCAGGCCGTCGGCGACGAAGCCGGGCCGGTCGCCCACCGCGACGGGTTCCTTGCCGAGGTCGAGGGCCAGCTCCGTGACGGCGGCGACGGCGGCCGGCGCGGTCAGCACCGAGGAGACCACCTCGACCAGCTTCATCGCCGGCGCCGGGTTGAAGAAGTGCAGGCCCAACACCCGCTCCGGGCGGGCCGATTCGGCGGCGAGGCGGGTGACGGAGAGCGCGTTGGTGCCGGTGGCCAGGATGGTCCCGGGCCGCACGACCGAGTCCAGCTCACGGAAGATCTGCTGCTTGATCTCGTACGACTCGGGGGCCACCTCGATGACCAGGTCGGCGTCGGCGGCCGTGCCCAGATCGGTGGAGACGCGGACGCGGGCCAGGACGGCCGTGCGCTCCTGCTCGGTGAGCCGCCCGCGCTGCACGGCGCGGGCGGTGGAGGTCTCCAGCGCGGCGAGGGACCGCGCGGCCTGGGCCTCGCTGACGTCGACGCCGATCACCTCGCGGCCTGCCTTGGCGAGGACCTCGGCGATGCCGGTGCCCATGGTGCCGAGGCCGATGACGGCGATCGTCTGGAGCGGGGACAGAGGGGTGTCGGACAGGGGAGCGGCCATCGCGGGACTCCAGGAATGAGGGTGACGACTGGGAACGCGCCCGGGTACGCCGGAGAGACCTCTGCGAGGCCCGGGCGCACCGGGTGCACGGAAAAGGAGTGCGGGTGTTGTCCCCGGGCTGCGAGCGCACACGCCCGGTGCCGTCGCCGCGGGCGTGCACACGCCCGGGTCGAACGGCGGATCCGACCGGCCCTGTCCCGTGGCCGGGTCGTACAGCGGTACACGCGGTACCGAACCGACATCTCGCGGCGACTGCGTCACCAGGCCGCCACGAGGAGGTGCTGCGAGTGGGTGACTCGCTCGTATGAGCTTAACCGGTGGGTAACGAGCGCGCCAGCCCTCTTTCTGTGACGTGTTCCGCACCGGGTCACGCGTCGGACGTCGGGGCGGCCGCGCGTCGGGCGCCGTCGCGGCGCAGATGCAGATACAGCGTCACGCAGACGCCGATCCCGGCCACGCACACCGAGGCCAGTCCGACGTACACGCCCGCGAGGACGGGGTGGGCGGGCAGTTGCCAGACGGCCACGCCGACCGCGGCGAGGCAGCCGGCGACCAGGACGCGGATGACCGTCCGCAGGGCGAGGAGCCGACGGCGTTCCGTCCGGTCGTCGTGTGTCTCGTGCGCGGGGTGTGCGGTGTTCTTCTCCGCGGGGGTGCCGTGAGTCGCCATCGTCGTGCCTGTTCCGTTCTCGGGCGG
>NZ_JAHHIU010000201.1 GCF_024539815.1 Streptomyces hayashii | reverse complement strand
GGCTCGGGGCTGGGCAGGGTGTGCAGCACGTCGAAGGTGGTGACCGCGACGCCGCCGCGCTCGCGCCACTCCGCGTACGCGTCCCGCCGGTCCGGGCCGTGCACCGGCAGCGCCCTGAGCGTGCTGCGGGCGTCGACCTCGCGCGTCCAGTTGATGAGCACGCCGGCCGGGCACACCACCAGGAAGTGGGTGTGTCCCTCGCCCGCGAGGTGGGCGAGCGCGGCGATCGCCTGGACCGTCTTGCCCAGTCCCATCTCGTCGCCGAGGACCACCCGGCGCTGGGCCAGCGCGAACCGGGCTCCGAAGGCCTGGTAGCCGCGCAGGGAGACCCGGCGGTGGGTGTCGTCGAGGGGCTGCGCGTGCACGCGCTCGGCCACCTCGGAGGGCACGAAGCCCTCGGCGGCGGCCACGTCCGTCGGCTGGGCGCAGATCTCCGCCAGTCGGCTGTAGTACTCGGCCGAGCGGACCTCGAAATCGACCCAGGGCTCGATCTCGGAGGCCGGTTCGCGCAGCAGGTCGGCGGTGGCCTGCGCCAGCCGCAGCGGGACGTCCGCCCCGGCGGCCTCGGCCGTCAGCTCGCGCAGTTCGGCGAGCGCGGCGCGGGCGGCCTCCCGACGGCGGCGACCGGCGACCGCCAGTCGCAGCGGACCGGTCGCGGGACGGGCCGCGGGCAGGAGCTCGGCGAGCCTCGTCTCGTACCGCTCGGCGGACTCCACCGCGCGGGGCAGGTCGGGGCCGGCCTCGACGAGCCGGTACAGCGCGGTGACCAGGGCAGTGGTGCGGGGCTCGGGACGGTCGACGTCGATCCGCACCGAGACGGTCTCCTCGACGGCGCGGGCGATCTGGCGTGCGGCGGCGAGGGCCTGGTCGGCGGTCTGCGCGCCGACGCCGGGTATCTGCCGGAGCGTGTGGCGGCTCGCCTCGTGGACCTCGCGCACCGTGGCGAACCCGGCCGCCTCCACCGCCGCGAGGCGCAACCGACCCTCGGTGACGTCCTTCAGCCGGGTGAGCGGGATGGATCCGAGTTCCTCTGCGACGTACGCGTTCCGGAGCGGGGCGTGAGCCGCTCGGACCGCCTCCAGGGCACGGGCGTGGTCGGCGCGCAGGGTGCGCGCGGCGTCGTACAGCCGCGCCCCGTCCTCGTACAGCGCCCTGGCCTGTGCCATGCGTCCTCCCCCCACGGTCCCGCGGGCCATCGGGTCGGCAAGACCCTCCTCGCCGGATGCGCTCACGCCCTCCGCGCTTGCATGCGTGTGATCCGTGCACCGGCTTCGAAGGCCATACCGCGCCATGGTGCATGTATGGCTACCAAGAAGGTGACTATCACTCTCGACGAATCTTTGGTCGAAGCCCTGGCCGGAGCCGCCGAGGAAGAAGGTATCCCGCTCTCCCGTCTCGTCGCCGGAGCAGCCGAACGCGAGCTGCGCCTGCGGGCCGGCCGGGCCGTCATCCAGGAGTGGCAGGCAGAACACGGCACCTTCACTCCCGAAGAGCTAGCCGCCGCCCGCGCGGACCTTGCCGCCGCCGATGCCGAGTACCTCAGCAGCCCGGGAGCCTCGGCCGCGTGAACATCCCCTACCTGTACGACGCCGGCGTACTCATCGCCATCGACAACGACGACCGACGCATGTGGGCCCGCCACAGCCTGGCCCTCGAAGACGGCCGGGACATCCATGTCCCGTCCGTCGTCGTCAGCCAGGCATGGCGGGACTCCCGCCGCCAGGTCAGACTCGGCAGGTTCCTCGCGGGGTGCCACGTCGTACCCGTCGACCTCGAAACCGCCGAAGCCGCAGGCATCCTCTGCGGCAAGGCCGGCACCTCCGACATCGTCGACGCCACCGTCGTGACCATGGCAGCCGGCCTCGGCGCCATCATCTGGACCTCAGACCCGAACGACATCCGCACCCTCATCGACGCCCAGGACATCAAACCCGCCCCTGTCATCCGCACCATCCAGCAACCGATGACATCCGACGACCCGACCCGTTCGCGTACTCACTGAGTGTTTTCAGAGTGGCCACCGGTCGGGTGACGGGGTGGCTTCCCGCAACGCCCGAGGCCCCGGTGCCGTTCGTCACTCGCGAGGGTGACCGTCGCCGCAGGCTCCTGACGAGGGTTCAGCTATCCCAGCTCCATCCCAGCACGGGAGAAGACCAAGGGTCCGACTCCGAAGAGTCGGAACCTCTCTAACCTGCATGTTTGCCAGATCACCGACGTGGTGGAGTTCAGACGTTGAAGCGGAACTCCACCACGTCGCCGTCCTGCATCACGTACTCCTTGCCCTCCATGCGGGCCTTGCCCTTCGCGCGGGCCTCGGCGACCGAGCCGGTCTCCACCAGGTCGGCGAAGGAGATGACCTCCGCCTTGATGAAGCCCTTCTGGAAATCCGTGTGGATGACGCCGGCGGCCTCGGGGGCGGTGGCCCCCTTCTTGATCGTCCAGGCGCGGGATTCCTTGGGGCCGGCCGTCAGGTAGGTCTGCAGACCGAGGGTGTCGAAGCCGACGCGGGCGAGGGTGGTGAGGCCGGGCTCCTCCGCGCCGACCGACTCCAGGAGCTCCATGGCGTCCTCCTCGTCCAGCTCGGCGAGGTCCGCCTCCAGCTTGGCGTTGAGGAAGATCGCCTCGGCGGGGGCGACCAGGGCGCGCTGCTCGTCCTTGAAGGCCTCGTCCGTCAGCTCGTCCTCGTCGACGTTGAAGACGTAGAGGAACGGCTTGGTGGTGAGCAGGTGCAGGTCGTGCAGGAGCTCCTCGTTGCCGGAGCCCTGGACGATGCCCGCGGAGAAGAGGGTGTCGCCCTTCTCCAGGATCTCCTTCGCCGCCTCGACCGCCGCGACCTTGGGCACGACGTCCTTCTTGATCCGCGACTCCTTCTGGAGGCGGGGCAGGACCTTCTCGATGGTCTGGAGGTCGGCGAGGATCAGCTCGGTGTTGATCGTCTCGATGTCGTCCTTGGGCGAGACCTTGCCGTCCACGTGGACCACGTTCTCGTCCTTGAAGGCGCGGATGACCTGGCAGATCGCGTCGGACTCGCGGATGTTCGCCAGGAACTTGTTGCCCAGGCCCTCGCCCTCGGAGGCGCCCTTCACGATGCCCGCGATGTCGACGAAGTCGACGGTGGCCGGGAGGATCCGCTGCGAGGAGAAGATCTCGGCCAGTTTGGTCAGGCGCGCGTCGGGGACGCCGACCACGCCCACGTTCGGCTCGATGGTGGCGAACGGATAGTTGGCCGCCAGCACGTCGTTCTTGGTCAGGGCGTTGAACAGGGTCGACTTGCCGACATTCGGCAGACCGACGATTCCGATCGTGAGCGACACGTTGCGACTTCCCGTGGGTGAGAGGGCCAAAGGGCCCGTTCCCGGAGTGAGAGGGCCAGGGGCCAGAGGGCTGACCGATCCACCAGTTTACGGCGTGGCCGACCCCGGCCCGGCGGCCCTGTCGAACGGATGGCCAAGCATCGCCGCACGGCGTGTCCGACACCCGATTCAGCACATAAACCGACCTAGGTTGGTCCGGTGGAGCAACACAGGACGCGCCCCCCGAACCAAGGCACCCGACCCGGCGAGCGGCCTCTGCCGCCCCAGGCCGAACGGGCAGGAAACCGCAGACCGCCACGCCCGGCCGCGAGGCCCGTACGCCCCGACGGGCGGCGTCCGGCACCGGCGGCACCGGCGGCGCCGGACGGGCCGACCGGACCGGGGGCCGTGCGACGGCTGCCGAACCCTCGGCTGACCGGGTTGGGCGGCGGCTTGTTCAGCGGAGCGTTGATGTTCGTGCTCGGGTGCCTGGACCAGCTGCTGTTCGAGGCCTCGCTGACGGTGTACAGCGTGCTGTTCCTGCCGGTGTGCGTGCTCACCGGCCTCTGGGTGCGGGGGGCCGAACTGCTCGCCGCGCCGGTGGTCGTGCCGATCGCCTTCGCGTTCGGGCTGCTCCCCGTGGCCAAGGGCGGCGACGGTGCCGGGGAGCGGCTGGCGGGACTGGTGACGGCGCTGGCGACGCAGGTCGGCTGGCTCTACGGCGGCACCCTGCTGGCCGGACTGACCATCCTGACCCGCGGCCTGCACCGAGCAGCGACCCGCCGACGAGCCGACGCGAGCCGCGACCGGCCTGGCTAGCCGCCCCGCCCACGGCCGCGGGCCCGAGTGCCGGGAGCTCAGATGGACCCGGGGCCCGGAACCGCGGCCCGGAACCGTGGGCCGGGAACCGGTTGCCAGTCGTCAAAAAGAACCCGGGCCGGCCCAAAGGCCCACAGGCGCCGAAGGCCCGCAGGCAGCGCAGGCGCCGAAGGCTCACAGGCACCGCAGGTCCGCGGTCGCCCCGAACCCACGAGCACCGCAGGCGCCCTCCGGTCCGGCTACTCCGGCTTGGCCGCCCTCATCGCCGCGCCCACGATTCCCGCGTTGTTCTGGAGCTGGGCCGGGACGATCTCGGCCTTGATGTCCTCGATGAAGTGCAGGAACTTGTCGGACTTGCGGCTGACGCCGCCGCCGATGATGAACAGCTCGGGCGAGAAGAGCATCTCGACGTGGGCGAGGTACTTCTGGACGCGGTGCGCCCAGTGTTCCCACGTCAGCTCGTGGTCCTCCCTGGCCTTGCTGCTGGCGCGCTTCTCCGCGTCGTGGCCGTGCAGCTCCAGGTGGCCGAGCTCCGTGTTGGGGACCAGGGCCCCCTCGACGAAGAGGGCGCTGCCGATGCCGGTGCCGAAGGTCAGCATGATCACCGTGCCGCTGCGGTCACGGCCGGCGCCGAAGGACATCTCGGCGACGCCCGCCGCGTCCGCGTCGTTGACCACGGTCACCGGCAGGCCGCCGAGCCGCTCGCTGAACAAGGCGCGCGCGTCGGTGTCGATCCAGCTCTTGTCGACGTTGGCCGCCGTGCGGATGGTGGATCCGCCGGTGACCACGCCCGGGAACGTCAGGCCGACGGGGCCGCTCCAGCCGAAGTGCTCCACGACCTGCTTCACGCCGTCGGCGACGCCCTCGGGTGTCGCCGGTTGCGGGGTGAGCACTTTGTGGCGCTCCTGAGCCAGGTCGCCCTTGTCCAGGTCCACGGGAGCACCCTTGATCCCGGATCCGCCGATGTCCACGCCGAAGATCTGCATGGCCCTACGTTACGACGATCGACTGACAGTCACTCAGCCGAGGAGCCGGAAGCGCCGCTTCCGCCACGCTCGGCGACCAGCGCCGCGGCCTCTTCGCGCAGGTCGCGGCGGAGCTCCTTGGGCAGCGAGAAGGTGATGTGCTCCTCCGCGGCCTTGACCAGCTCGACGTCGCCGTAGCCGCGCTCGGTGAGCCAGGCGAGAACCTCCTCCACGAGGACCTCCGGGACGGAGGCGCCCGAGGTGACGCCCACCGTGGTGACGCCCTCCAGCCAGGCCTCGTCGATCTCGCTCGCGAAGTCCACCAGGTAGGCCTCGCGGGAGCCGGCGAGCTTGGCGACCTCGACGAGCCGCTTGGAGTTGGAGGAGTTGCGCGAGCCCACGACGATGACCAGCTCGGCCTCCGCGCCCATCTGCTTCACCGCGAGCTGACGGTTCTGCGTGGCGTAGCAGATGTCGTCGCTCGGCGGGGAGATGAGCTGGGGGAACTTCTCCTTCAGGGCGTCGACCGTCTCCATCGTCTCGTCGACGGAGAGAGTGGTCTGGGAGAGCCAGACGATCTTCGACGGATCGCGGACCTCGACCTTGGCGACGTCCTCGGGGCCGTCGACGAGCTGGATGTGGTCCGGGGCCTCGCCGGAGGTGCCGATGACCTCCTCGTGGCCCTCGTGCCCGATCAGCAGGATGTCGTAGTCCTCCTGGGCGAAGCGGACGGCTTCCTTGTGGACCTTGGTGACCAGCGGGCAGGTCGCGTCGATGGTGGCGAGACGCCCGCGCGCGGCCTCCTCGTGGACGACGGGGGCGACGCCGTGCGCGGAGAACATGACGATGTTGCCCGGGGGCACCTCCTCCGTCCGCTCGACGAAGACGGCGCCCTTCTTCTCCAGGGTCTGCACGACGTACTTGTTGTGGACGATCTCGTGCCGGACGTAGACCGGCGCCCCGTACTGCTCCAGCGCCTTCTCGACGGCGATCACGGCGCGGTCGACGCCCGCGCAGTAGCCCCGGGGAGCGGCGAGCAGGACACGGCGGCGGCCAGGCGAAGCAGTCATGCGTCCCATCGTAAGGCCGTGCCCGGCCCCCGTCGGCGTGCCGGGGGCTCCCGCCGCCGACCGCTGCTCCGCTTCGGATGGGCGTCGTCCCCGGCCCGGCCCGCGGGGACCCCGGGCCGGGCCGGGTCGCGGGCCCCGGGTTGTCGGTCGGGGCCGATACTCTCGACCGCATGGCTGTGAACACGTCCGCGGACGCCCCGCTGCCCGTCGGCCAGGTCTCGCGGCTCATCGGAGGATGGATCGACCGGCTCGGCGCGGTGTGGGTCGAGGGGCAGATCACCCAGCTGTCGCGGCGCCCGGGGGCGGGCGTCGTCTTTCTGACGTTGCGGGATCCCTCGCACGACATCTCCGTGGGTGTGACCTGCTACCGCCAGGTGTACGACGCGGTCGCGGACGTCGTGGGCGAGGGCGCGCGGGTCGTCGTCCACGCCAAGCCGGAGTGGTACGCGCCGCGCGGACAGTTGTCGTTGCGGGCCGTGGAGATAAAACCGGTCGGCGTCGGGGAACTGCTGGCGCGGCTGGAGCAGTTGAAGAAGTCGCTGGCCGCGGAGGGGCTCTTCGCCCCGTCGCGGAAGAAGCCGCTCCCCTTTCTGCCGCAGCTGATCGGGCTGGTGTGCGGGCGGGCCTCCGCCGCGGAGCGGGACGTCCTGGAGAACGCCCGGCACCGCTGGCCCGCGGTCCGCTTCGAGGTGCGCAACGTCGCCGTGCAGGGGGTGCACGCGGTGACGCAGGTCGTCCAGGCGGTGAAGGAGCTGGACGCGCTGGAAGAGGTGGACGTGATCGTCGTCGCCCGGGGCGGCGGGAGCGTGGAGGATCTGCTCCCGTTCTCGGACGAGCAGCTGGTCCGCGCGGTCGCGGCCTGCCGCACGCCGGTCGTCTCGGCGATCGGGCACGAGCCGGACAACCCGCTGCTCGACCATGTGGCCGACCTGCGCGCCTCTACGCCGACCGACGCCGCGAAGAAGGTGGTGCCGGACGTCGGCGAGGAGCTGGAGCGGGTGCGGATGCTGCGCGGGCGGGCGCGCAGGTGCGTGGAGGCGTATGTGGAGCGGGAGGAGCGCGGGCTCGCGCACGCCCTCGCGCGGCCCGCGATACAGGATCCCCACCGGATGATCGACGAACGGGCCGACCACGTCGCCTCGCTCGCGGACCGTTCGCGGCGCACGCTCGGACATCTCCTGGACCGTGCCGACTCCGAGCTGACGCACACGCACGCGCGCGTGGTCGCCCTGTCGCCGGCGGCGACGCTGAAGCGCGGGTACGCCGTGCTGCAGCGGGCGGACGGTCATGTCGTCCGGGATGCCGGCGAGGTGCGGGCGGACGACGTGCTGCGCGCGCGGGTCGCCGAGGGCGAGTTCACCGTCCGGGTCGACGACTCGCGCGATACGGGCGGCGCACGCGCGACGGACGGTTCGGACACGGCGGGCGGCTCGGACGAGGCGGGCGGCGCGGCCCGCCCCGACGACAGAGCACAGGTCGACAGGGCAGAGGCCGGCAGGACCGGGACCGGCGAGGCAGGGGCCGGCGAGGCAGGGTCCGGCGAGGCAGGAATCGGCAAGGGAATGGGTGCATGACGAGCAGGACGGACGAGGCGCTCGGCTACGAGCAGGCCCGCGACGAGTTGATCGAGGTCGTACGACGTCTGGAGGCGGGTGGCACGTCGCTGGAGGAGTCCCTCGCCCTGTGGGAGCGCGGCGAGGAACTGGCCAAGGTGTGCCGGCGGTGGCTGGAGGGCGCCCGTGCGCGGCTGGACGCGGCGCTGGCCGAGGAGGAGACCGGGGGCGCCGACGACGAGTGATCCGCCGCCGGCCCGGCCACCCCGGCCGGTTTGCCACCGCCGACCGGCGCCACCCCTCCCCTCCGGCCCGCCTCAGGCCTGTATGGGCCGCGCCGCGCCCCGCGGCCCGTACAGGGCTGCTGTGAAGTGGATCACTCCACCCCGCCTTTTGTTGAACCTTGAACTTCCTTGACGTACGGTCGACCACGTCAGCCGATCCGGACCACGGTCCGGTACTGGATCCGGACGCATCCCGAGGAAGTCCACGCATGTCTCTCGTTCTCGACCCCGCCGCCCAGGACCTGCTGTTCCGCGAGGCCCGCACCGCGAACACCTTCACCGACGAGCCGGTGACCGACGAGCAGGTCCAGGCGATCTACGACCTGGTCAAGTACGGGCCGACGGCGTTCAACCAGACCCCGCTGCGCATCACCCTGGTCCGCTCCGCCGAGGCCCGCGAGCGCCTCGTGCAGCACATGGCCGAGGGCAACCAGGCCAAGACCTCGACCGCCCCGCTGGTCGCGATCCTCTCCGCGGACAACGAGTTCCACGAGGAGCTGCCCACCCTGTTCCCGGCCTTCCCGCAGGCCAAGGACCTCTTCTTCAGCGAGCGTCCGGCCCGTGAGGGCGCCGCCGCACTGAACGCCGCCCTGCAGGCCGCGTACTTCATCATCGGCGTCCGTGCCGCGGGCCTCGCCGCCGGCCCGATGACCGGCGTCGACCTGGAGGGCGTCCGCAAGGAGTTCCTGGACGACGACCACACCCCGCTGATGGTCGTCAACATCGGCAGGCCCGGCGAGGGCGCCTGGTACCCGCGCTCCCCGCGTCTGGCCTACGACGAGGTCGTCACCACCGTCTGAGACCGCATGCGCGAAGAGGGCCCCGGCACATACGCCGGGGCCCTCTTCGCGTGCGTTGCCGCTCGGGTGCGCTCACGCCAGTTTCAGTGCACCGGCCATCGTCGTCAGCTGTCCGAAGCCGCCCGTGCCCGCGACCACCGTGGTGGAGCCCTTGGCGGCGTCCTGAAGGACGAGCGCGTCGTAGCGGCCGCCGCTGTAGCGGGTCCAGGTGCGGCCGCCGATCTGCTCGGTGACCTTCGTCTCGGTCGAGCCCTGGCTTGCCTCGTCGATGAACTGCGAGCGGCGCTGAGTGGACTGCTCGATGGTCACGTACTCCCCGTCGGGGGCGTGGAAGCCCAGGTGCCAGGCGTCGAAGTCGTCGCCGTTGAAGCGCACCGAGGTCGCCTTCCACGTGTCGGGCAGGCCCTCGGGCGCGGCCACCGGGTACGACGCCGCGCGGCGCGCGGTGAGGAGTTCGACGCGGTAGTCGACCCGCTTGACGTCGGGAGCGCGGTCCTCGTGCGGGATGAAGAGGTAGATGACCCACGCCGCGATCATGATCAGCCCCAGGGAGAGGATCATGTCCCGGGCCGTCTTCTGTTTGCCGTTCGAACCTGCCACGCCCCCTATCGTCGCAGGTGCCTGGCGCGCTCATCCGTGGGGTCCCCTGCTCATTTTGTCGCACTGACGATAGAGTCGGACTTCGAACCCTCATCCGGCCGTCGTCGTATCAGTCAGAAAGGTGCGCTCCGATGACCGAGCATCATCACTTGCCGTCCGAACTCGATGTGCCCTCCGAGGCCCCCGACCGCAACCTCGCTCTGGAGCTCGTCCGGGTGACCGAAGCCGCCGCCATGGCCGCGGGCCGCTGGGTGGGACGCGGGGACAAGAACGGCGCCGACGGCGCGGCGGTACGCGCCATGCGCACCCTCGTGTCCACGGTGTCGATGAACGGCGTGGTCGTCATCGGGGAGGGCGAGAAGGACGAAGCCCCGATGCTCTTCAACGGCGAGCGCGTCGGCGACGGCACCGGGCCCGAGGTCGACATCGCGGTCGACCCGATCGACGGCACCACGCTGACGGCCAAGGGCATGCCGAACGCGATCGCCGTGCTGGCCGCCACCGAGCGCGGGGCGATGTTCGACCCGTCCGCCGTGTTCTACATGGACAAGCTGGTCACCGGGCCGGAGGCGGCCGAGTTCGTCGACATCGACGCGCCCGTCGAGGTCAACATCCGGCGGGTCGCCAAGGCCAAGCGAGCCACTCCGGAGGACGTCACGGTCGTCATCCTGGACCGGCCGCGGCACGCGGGCATCATCGAGGAGATCCGGGCGACCGGTGCGCGCATCAAGCTGATCTCCGACGGAGACGTCGCGGGCTCGATCCTCGCTCTGCGCGAGGGCACCGGCATCGACCTGCTGCTCGGCGTCGGCGGCACGCCCGAGGGCATCATCTCGGCCTGCGCCGTGAAGTGCCTGGGCGGCGTCATCCAGGGCAAGCTGTGGCCCAAGGACGACGAGGAGCGGCAGCGCGCGATCGACGCCGGGCACGACCTCGACCGGGTGCTGACCACCGAGGACCTGGTCACCGGCGAGAACGTGTTCTTCGTCGCCACCGGCATCACCGACGGGGAGCTGCTGCGGGGCGTCCGGTACCGGTCGGAGACGGCGACCACGGACTCGATCGTGATGCGCTCGAAGTCCGGCACGGTCCGGCGCATCGACTCCGAGCACCGCCTGAGCAAGCTGCGGGCCTACAGCGCCGTCGACTTCGACCGGGCGAAGTAGCTCCACCGGGCGATGTGGCTCCGGCGGGCGAAGTCGCTCCGCCGAGCGAAGCCGAACTGGCGGGTGAACGGCTCGGCCGTGACTCCGTCCCGATCTGCGGGCGCCCCCCGGTGCGGTGGGGGGCGCCCCTTTCGCGCTCCGGACGTGGCCTAACCGGCCTGCGCTATGCGGCCCGCCGACCGCGCCTTCTGCAGTTCGACGTCCCGGCGGCGGCGCCGGGCGAGGACCACGCGGCGCTCGGCGGCGGTGAGGCCGCCCCAGACGCCGTACGGCTCGGGCTGAAGCAGCGCGTGCTCGCGGCACTCCACCATCACGGGACAGCGTGCGCAGACCCGCTTCGCCGCTTCCTCGCGCGAGAGCCGGGCGGCCGTCGGCTCCTTGGAGGGGGCGAAGAACAGGCCTGCCTCGTCCCGGCGGCACACCGCCTCGGTGTGCCAGGGAGCGTCTTGGTCCCTGTCGCGCGCTGGCACCCGCTGGGCCGGAACGGCGGCGACCTGCAGGGACGAATGCGGCGGTTGCAGCACGGGTCTACTCCTGACGACGGCTTCGCGAGCGAGCGACGATGCAGCAAGGCCTACCCGCTGTACGCGCGCCTATGCACAGGGTTCGCAACCGCCGGACTCCGCCGCCGCCGGAGTTGGCGCGTTCTCGCCCCTCAGCGGTCCAGGTGCCTGCGCAGCCCCTTGTCGACCTTGCGCTGCACCCGGTCGAGGATGTCCGCGACGAGCTTGCCCCGCTTCGGCCGGCCCTCGATGTTGCCGAGGACCGCCCAGCCGTCCACGTAGACCACCGGCGCGTCCGGCTGCGGGGAGTCGAGCGCGTCCACCTCGAAGTTGCCGAGCACCGCGCCGCCTGTCCCGCGCAGCGACACGTTCTCCGGGACGCGGACCTCCACGTTGCCGAAGACCGAGATCGCCTTGATCACGACCTGCTGGTACTCGAAGAGCGCCTCGGTGAGGTCGATCTCCACGCTGCCGAAGACCGCGTAGGCGTGGATGCGCCGGCCCGCGTGCCAGCGCCCGCGGCGGACCGCGCTGCTGAAGATCGCGACGACGCTGTCGTCGGGGTCGGCCGGAATCGCGCCGGCGGTGGGCCGGGAGGGGGCGGAGGCGGGAGCCGCGCGCCGTGCGTGCGCCGCGGGCAGGTCCCGGACGAACGCCTCCAGCTCGCCGACCGTCTTGGCGGCCAGCACGCCCTCGACGCGCTCGGCGTGCTCGTCGGCCGTCAGCCGGCCCTCCGCCAGGGCCTCGCGCAGCATGTCGGCGATACGGTCACGATCGGCGTCCGACGCGCGCAGCTCGGCGACCGGCGCGGAGGCCGTGGTGGGGGCGGCGGCAGGGGCGCTGCTCTGCTTCTGAAGGTCCACGACAGCAGCGTACCGAAACACGATAGATCGCGATACCCCTGTTCTCGGCCGTCCGCCGCCGCCCTCCCCGCGGGTACTGAGCCCGACCTCACAGGCTCGCCGTCCGCGGCAGGTCCTACGCTGGTGGGCGCCCGCCAATGGAGGCGGTCGCCGTCTGTCGAGTGAGGAATGGGCACCGATGCCTGAGTTCGAGTACACCGATCTGCTCCCCCAGGGAGAGGACACCACCCCCTACCGGCTGGTGACCTCCGAGGGTGTCTCCACCTTCGAGGCCGACGGGCGGACGTTCCTCAAGGTGGAGCCGGAAGCGCTGCGCAAGCTCGCCGAGGAGGCCATCCACGACATCCAGCACTATCTGCGCCCGGCCCACCTCGCCCAGCTGCGCCGCATCGTCGACGACCCGGAGGCCTCCGCCAACGACAAGTTCGTCGCGCTGGACCTGCTGAAGAACGCGAACATCGCGGCCGCGGGCGTGCTGCCCATGTGCCAGGACACCGGCACCGCGATCGTCATGGGCAAGCGCGGGCAGAACGTGCTCACCGAGGGCGGCGACGAGGCGGCCCTCAGCCGCGGGATCTACGACGCGTACCTGAACCTCAACCTGCGCTACTCGCAGATGGCCCCGCTGACCATGTGGGACGAGAAGAACACCGGCTCCAACCTCCCGGCGCAGATCGAGCTGTACGCCACCGACGGGGGCGCGTACAAGTTCCTGTTCATGGCGAAGGGCGGCGGCTCGGCCAACAAGAGCTTCCTCTACCAGGAGACGAAGGCCGTCCTGAACGAGGCCTCCATGATGAAGTTCCTGGAGGAGAAGATCCGCTCGCTGGGCACGGCCGCCTGTCCGCCGTACCACCTGGCGATCGTCGTCGGCGGCACCAGCGCCGAGTACGCCCTGAAGACCGCGAAGTACGCCTCCGCGCACTACCTGGACGAGATCCCGGCCGAGGGATCGCCGCTCGGGCACGGTTTCCGGGACAAGGAGCTGGAGGAGAAGGTCTTCGAGCTGACGCAGAGGATCGGCATCGGCGCGCAGTTCGGCGGCAAGTACTTCTGCCACGACGTGCGGGTGGTGCGCCTTCCGCGGCACGGCGCGTCCTGCCCGGTCGCCATCGCCGTCTCCTGTTCGGCCGACCGCCAGGCCGTCGCGAAGATCACCGCCGAGGGCGTCTTCCTGGAGCAGCTGGAGACGGACCCGGCGCGGTTCCTTCCCGAGACCACGGACGAGCACCTCGACGAGGCGTCCGACGTCGTCCGGATCGACCTGAACCAGCCGATGGACGACATCCTCGCCGAGCTGACCAGGTACCCGGTCAAGACGCGGCTCTCGCTGACCGGCCCGCTGGTCGTGGCGCGGGACATCGCGCACGCCAAGATCAAGGAGCGGCTGGACGCGGGCGAGGAGATGCCGCAGTACCTGAAGGACCACCCGGTGTACTACGCGGGTCCGGCCAAGACCCCCGAGGGCTACGCCTCCGGTTCCTTCGGGCCGACGACCGCCGGCCGCATGGACTCCTACGTCGAGCAGTTCCAGGCCGCGGGCGGCTCCAAGGTGATGCTGGCCAAGGGCAACCGCAGCAAGCAGGTCACCGACGCGTGCGACGCCCACGGCGGCTTCTACCTCGGCTCCATCGGCGGTCCCGCCGCGCGCCTCGCCCAGGACTGCATCAAGAAGGTCGAGGTCGTCGAGTACGAGGAGCTCGGCATGGAGGCGGTCTGGAAGATCGAGGTCGAGGACTTCCCGGCGTTCATCGTCGTCGACGACAAGGGCAACGACTTCTTCCAGGACCCGGCGCCCGCGCCCACCTTCACCACCATCCCGGTCCGGGGGCCTGGGCTCGCGTGACGACTTCGGGGCGGCCGGGGCCATGAAGCGGCCTGCGGCAACCGGCCGACGGACGGAGTCCGGCGCGGTCGCCCGAAGCCTGTGAGGCCCCCCGGGGCCGAGCAGTGCGAGGGCGGCCATCGGGGACGGCGCCAAGGGCAACGACTTCTTCCAAAACCCGGCGCCCGCGCCCACCTTCACCACCATCCCGGTCCGGGGTCCCGGCCCGGCGTGAGCGTCCGGGGCGGCGGGGACGGCCTCGTCCCCGCCGGCCGGGCGGCTCACGTCAGGAACAAGCGGGCCGCCCCGATCGCTGTACCGTGCATGAGCGACTACCGCATCGAGCACGACTCCATGGGCGAGGTACACGTTCCGGCGGACGCCAAGTGGCGGGCCCAGACGCAGCGTGCCGTCGAGAACTTCCCCGTCTCCGGCCAGCGCATCGAACGCGCCCACATCGAGGCGCTGGCGCGCATCAAGGGGGCCGCGGCGAAGGTGAACGCGCGGCTCGGGGTGGTCGACAAGGACATCGCCGACGCCATCCAGGAGGCGGCCGCCGAGGTCGCCGAGGGCCGGTGGGACGAGCACTTCCCCGTCGACGTGTTCCAGACCGGGTCGGGGACGTCGTCCAACATGAACGCCAACGAAGTCGTCGCCACCCTCGCCACCGAGCGCCTGGGCCGGGACGTGCACCCCAACGACCACGTCAACGCCTCCCAGTCCTCCAACGACGTCTTCCCCTCCTCCCTCCACATCGCCGCCACCGCGGCCGTCACACGCGACCTGATCCCCGCACTGGAGCACCTCGCGGCCTCTCTCGCCCGCAAGTCCGAGGAGTTCGCCGACGTCGTCAAGTCGGGGCGCACCCACCTGATGGACGCCACGCCCGTCACCCTGGGACAGGAGTTCGGCGGGTACGCCGCCCAGGTGCGGTACGGCGTGGAGCGGCTCACCGCCTCGCTGCCCCGGCTCGCCGAGCTTCCGCTGGGCGGCACGGCCGTCGGCACCGGCATCAACACGCCCCCCGGTTTCTCCGCCGCCGTCATCGAGGAGGTCGCCCGCGCCACCGGGCTGCCGCTGACCGAGGCGCGCGACCACTTCGAGGCGCAGGGCGCGCGCGACGGGATCGTGGAGACCAGCGGGCAGCTGCGGACCATCGCGGTGGGCCTCACGAAGATCGCCAACGATCTGCGGTGGATGGCCTCGGGGCCCCGCACCGGTCTGGCCGAGATCAGTCTGCCCGACCTCCAGCCGGGCTCCTCGATCATGCCGGGCAAGGTCAATCCGGTGATTCCGGAGGCGGTGCTGATGGTCGCCGCGCAGGTCGTCGGGAACGACGCGACCGTGGCCACGGCGGGCGCGGCGGGCAACTTCGAGCTCAACGTCATGCTGCCGGTCATCGCCAAGAACGTGCTGGAGTCGATCCGGCTGCTGGCCAACGTCTCCCGGCTGCTCGCCGACCGGACCGTCGACGGGATCGTCGCCCACCGCGAACGCGCCCGCGAGTACGCCGAGTCCTCGCCGTCCGTCGTCACCCCGCTGAACAAGTACATCGGGTACGAGGAGGCCGCGAAGGTGGCCAAGAAGGCGCTGGCGGAACGCGCGACGATCCGGCAGGTCGTCCTGGACGGCGGGTACGTGGAGCGGGGGGATCTGACGCTCCAGCAGCTCGACGAGGCGCTGGATGTCCTGCGGATGACACGCCCGTGACGTTTCGCGCCCCGGCGTGAGAACCGTGACGCGCGCCGCAGCGTCGTATGGCCATGGCACCTAATATCTGTCCATGGCAGACGGCGGAGCGGTGAGACGCGTGGGAACGGGTGGTGCGGCCTTCTGGGAGCCGGGGGACCGGATCCTGTGGCGCTACCGGGAGAACGGCGGGACGCACTTCCACATCGCCCGCCCGGTCACCGTCGTGCGGGACGACGAGGAGCTTCTCGCCGTGTGGATGGCCCCGGGCACGGAGTGCGTCAAGCCCGTGCTCGCGGACGGCACCCCGCTGCACCAGGAGCCGCTGCGCACCCGGTACACCAAGCCGCGGACCGTGCAGCGCGACCGCTGGTTCGGGACCGGTGTGCTGAAGCTGGCCCGTCCCGGCGAGCCCTGGTCGGTGTGGCTGTTCTGGGAGCCGGGCTGGCAGTTCAAGAACTGGTACGTCAACCTGGAGCAGCCGCTGGCCCGTTGGGACGGCGGGGTGGACTCCGAGGACCACTTCCTGGACATCTGCGTCTACCCGGACCGCAGTTGGGGCTGGCGCGACGAGGACGAGTTCGCACAGGCCCAGCAGGACGGGCTGATGGACGCGACGGTGGCCCGGCGGGTGCGCGAGGCGGGCCGCAGGGCCGTCGAGAGGATCCGCGAGTGGGGGCCGCCGTTCGACGAGGGATGGCAGCATTGGCGCCCGGATCCGTCCTGGGCCGTACCGTTGCTGCCGGAGGACTGGGACCGCACCCCCGCGCACATGTCCACATGAGACCCTTGATGCGCCCCCGGGCAGCAAACGTAGGATCGTCCTCCGCAAGGCACCGCAGGCGGTAACTCCCGGAGCGCAAGCCGGGTCTGACCGAACGTCACCGAGGGGCGGCAGGGCGTGAGCGAGGGGCATGAGGGAAACACCGGCGGGACGTTCCACGTAGGCTCCCAGGGTCGCGCGAGGTCCACCGGCGACACAGGAACAACCTCTGACCACGCGGGAATTCCGTTCCGGGGACACGTATTCCGGGTATCGGATTTCCTGCGGGACCAACTGCGCGCGCGGCGTGCAGCCCCGGACGGACGGATTCGACACGCGTGACGGAGCAGCCCATCTCCTACGAACGCCCCCAGGGCGTCGACCCCACGGACCCCCGTGGGGCACTCCTGCATACCCCGGCGTCCGCGCCGGGTGCGGCCGCGTTACCGCCCGACGGCTCGGGTACGACGACCTGCGGAAAGGGCGGAAAGGGCACCATGGGCGGCCAGGGAGCTGCGGGAAAGGATGCGGAGGCCGGTCCGGAGGCGGGCTCCGGGACCGAGCATTCCCAGCCGTCCGCGTCCACCGAACCGGACACGCATCGGCCGCGCCCCGCGCCCGAGTCCATCCCGGCCCAGCCGGGCGCCGAGGCGCGCCCGGAGCGGGGGCCCGGTGGGCAGGAGCGGCGGGGCGGGGTGGCGGTGACGCCCGGCCGGCCCACACCGATGCGCCGGGACGGGGACCGGCTGCGTTTCGTCGGCGCGGCGACCCGGCGGATCGCCCGCGGCCTGGACCTGGACGAGATCGTGATGGGGCTGTGCCGGGCGACCGTGCCGACCTTCTCCGACGCGATCCTGGTCTATCTGCGCGATCCGCTGCCGGTCGGCGACGAACGGCCCGCGGCGGACCGCATCATGCTGCGGCTGCGCCGCACCGACCGCATCCCGGAGGAGCGGGACACCGAGACCGGCTTCGCCGCGCTGGCCCTGCCGCCTCCGGAGCCGGGGGAGCTGACGGCCGAGCTGTCGGCGTCGGTCGGGGACATGTGCGAGGTGCGGCCCGGCGGCGCGCTCGCGGAGGTGCTGCGCGGGGTGCGTCCGGTGTTCGCGGACAATCCGGCCGCCCGGGCCGCTCTGCCCGAACTCCTCGGCGAGGAGAGCACCTTGGTCGTCCCTGGCGGTCAGCGGGCCATTCTGGCGCCGTTGCGGGGCCGGCGCCGGGTGATCGGCGCCGCGGTGTTCCTGCGCCGTCCCGAGCGGCTGCCGTTCGAGAACGACGATCTGCTGGTGGCCGCCCAGCTGGCCACGCACAGCGCGCTCGGCATCGACAAGGCGGTGCTGTACGACCGTGAGGCGTACATCGCCGACGAGTTGCAGCGCACGATGCTGCCGGAGACCCTGCCGCGCCCCACGGGCGTGCGGCTGGCGTCCCGGTACCTGCCGGCGGCGGAGACCGCCCGGGTCGGCGGCGACTGGTACGACGCCATTCCGCTGCCGGGCAGCCGGGTGGCGCTGGTCGTGGGGGACGTCATGGGGCACTCCATGACGTCGGCGGCCATCATGGGGCAGCTGCGCACGACGGCCCAGACCCTGGCGGGGCTGGACCTGCCGCCGCAGGAGGTCCTGCACCATCTCGACGAGCAGGCCCAGCGGCTGGGCACGGACCGCATGGCGACGTGCCTGTACGCGGTCTACGACCCGGTCGCGCACCGCATCACCATCGCCAACGCCGGGCATCCCCCGCCCGTCCTGCTGCATCTGGGCGGCCGGGCCGAGGTGCTGCGGGTGCCGCCGGGCGCGCCGATCGGCGTCGGCGGGGTCGACTTCGAGGCGGTGGAGCTCGACGCGCCCGCCGGGGCGACGCTGCTGCTGTACACCGACGGTCTGGTGGAGTCCCGGCTGCGGGACGTGGCGACCGGGATAGAACAGCTGCGGGAGAAGCTCGCGGCGACCGCCCAGCTGACCGGACCGGACCACCCGCCGCCGCTCGAAGCCCTCTGCGACGAGGTGCTCGACATGCTCGGCCCGGGCGACCGGGACGACGACATCGCGCTGCTCGCCGCCCGGTTCGACGGGATCGCGCCCAGCGATGTGGCGTACTGGATTCTCGAACCGGAGGACGCGGCGCCGGGGCGGGCTCGCCGGCTGGCCCGGCGGGCGTTGTCCCGCTGGGGCATGGAGGACATGTCGGACTCGGTCGAGCTGCTGGTGAGCGAGGTCGTCACCAACGCGGTGCGGTACGCCACGCGGCCGGTCACCCTGCGGCTGCTGCGGACCGACGTGCTGCGCTGCGAGGTGGGGGACGACGTCCCGCAGCTGCCCCGGCTGCGGCAGGCCCGGGCGACCGACGAGGGCGGGCGCGGGCTGTATCTGGTGAACCGGCTCGCCCGGCGCTGGGGGGCCACGCGGCTCAGCACCGGCAAAGTGGTCTGGTTCGAGCTGAACCGGAGCTGACGGCCCCGCGCGGACGCGGGAAGCGGACGCACGAAGCGGACGCACGAAGCGGACGCACGAACGAGACACGAGAAGCAGAGCGCGAAGGGGGCGCCCGGAGATCCCGGGCGCCCCCTTCGCCGTCCCGCCGCCGCAGCCGGCGGCGGGCTACTGCCCGAAGAGCGGGTTGTCCGGCTCCCCCGATCCGGTCGGGTCGTCGGTGTTCGGGATCGTCGGCGTGTTGCCCGGCGGCGAGCTGGACGGGGAGGTGCTCGGCTTCGGCGACGAGGACGGCGACGTGCTCGGCTTCGGCGACGAGGACGGCGAGGAACTCGGCGACGGCGACGAGGACGGCGAGGAACTCGGCGACGGCGACGAGGACGGCGATGGGGACGCCGTCTGGACCGCGGCGCCCTGGTCGGTCTCCAGCTCGAACTTGGAGACCTTGGTGGAGACCCCGAAGGTGTAGGCCGCCCAGATCTGCGCCGGGAAGCCACCGCCGTTGACCCGGCCCTCGTCCGAGGTCAGGCCGTTCGTCGCGCCGGTGAGCGGAACCTGCGGGTGCGGGGCCTTCGCGGACTCGCCGAACAGGCCGACCGAGGTGACGAGATCGGGGGTGTAGCCGGTGAACCAGGCCGACTTGTTGTTGTCGGAGGTACCCGTCTTGCCCGCGACCTTCTGGCCCTTGCGCAGCGGGTTGTCCCGCACGGACTTCTTCGCCGTGCCGTCGTCGACCACGCCGGTGAGCACCGAGGTGACCGAGTCGGCCGCCTCGCGGTCGATGACCCGCTTGCCCACGGGGGCGGTGTGCTTGAAGGACGGGTAGGCGCTGTTCTCCGCCGACCTGATGAGCGCCGGGGTGACCTTCATGCCGTGGTTGTCGAGGGTGGCGTAGACGCCGGCCATCTGCAGGGGGCTCGCGCCCATGGTGCCGAGGGTCTGGGCCGGCACGGCCTTCAGGTCCTTGGTGTGCATGCCGAGCTCGTCGGCGACCTTGAGCACCTTGTCCATGCCGACGTCCACGCCCATCTGCGCGAAGACGGAGTTGATGGACTTGTTCAGCGCCGTCTGGACGGTGACCGGGCCGTAGTCCTGGTCGTCCTCGTTCTCCGGGGCGAAGCCGATGTCGCTGCCGACGACCGGGCGCTTGCTGGTGCCGTCGTAGATCGTGTTGGCGGTGATCTTCTTGTCGTCCTGGGTCACGGCGTTCTCGTCGAAGGCCGCGGCGAGGATCACCGGCTTGAAGGTGGAGGCGGGCTGGTAGTCGGTGCGGGTGGCGTTGTTGAGGTAGTGCTCGGTGTAGCTCGTGCCGCCGTACATCGCCTCGACCGCGCCGGTCTTCGGGTTCACCGACACCGCGCCGGCCTGGACGTCGCCGTCGACCGGGCGCTTCTTCTTGTTCAGCTTGCTGGTGAGCTGCTCCTTGACCGCGGTCTCCAGCGCCTTCTGCTTCTTCTTGTCGATGTTGAGCTCGATGTTCCAGCCGCCCTTGCGGACCAGGGCCGCGGCCGACTCGTAGTCGTCGGCGACGCCCGTGGCGACGAGCTGGTTGGCGAGCTCGGTGTTGGCCGCGTCGACCAGGTAGCCGATCTGGCCCTGCTTCCCGGGTGCGGCCTTGGGGTCCTTGGGGATCTCGAACTTCATCTTGTCGCGCTCGGACTTGTCCAGCCACTTCTGGCCGACCATGTTGTCGAGGACGTAGTTCCAGCGGGCCTGGACCAGCCGTTTGCCGGTGTCGGAGGCGGCGGCCCAGTCGTACTGGCTGGGCGCCTGCAGCAGCGCGGCGAGGTAGGCGCCCTGCTGGACGCTGAGCTTGTCGGCGTCGACGCGGTAGTAGGCCTGGGCGGCGGCCTGGATGCCGTAGGCGCCGCGGCCGTAGTAGCTGGTGTTGATGTACCCGGCGAGGATGTAGTCCTTGTCCTTCTCCCGGTCCAGCTTGAGGGAGATGACGAGTTCCTTCAGCTTGCGCGTGACGGTCTGTTCCTGGGACAGGTAGTAGTTCTTCACGTACTGCTGGGTGATCGTCGAGCCGCCCTGCGCGCCCTTGCCCATCAGGGTGTTGAGCACACCGCGGGCGGTGCCCCTGAGGTCGATGCCGTTGTCGTTGTAGAAGGACTTGTTCTCGGCGGCGACGAAGGTGTGCTGGACGGGCTTGGGGATCGTGGCGAGGTCGACGTTCTCCCGGTTGACGTCGCCGTCACGGGCGAGGATCCCGCCGTCGCCGTACTTGTAGACGTTGCTCTGCAGGTTGGCGTCGGGGTTGCCCGCGGGGATCGGGGTGCTCACGTACAGCCAGATGAAGGCGCCGATGACGACGATGGCGAAGCCGAGGAACGTGCCGAGGATCTTCTTCCAGGTGAAGAGCCGGCGTATGAAGCTCTTGTCCTTCTTGCCGGCCTTGCCCGCGTTGCCCTTCGTGCCCTTGCCGGCCTTCTTCGCGCTCTTGCGGGCCGCCGCGCGGCCGCCGGGCGCGGGCGCCGTGGCGGTGGCGGTCGCGGTCCCGGCGGTGGCCTCGCGGGCGGTGGGCGCCGGCGACTCCGTCTCCGTCGAGCGGTTCCTGGGCGCCGCGCGGCGCCCACCACGCTGTCGCGCTCGTCTCTCGTCCGCTCGTCCCATGAGTCCGCTCGCTCCGCTTCCTACTCGGCAGTCACACCAGTGCCCGGGGGCAGGGGCAGGTCAGCTCAGAAAGCTAACACCGCTGTCTATGACGAGGCGCAGTCGATCCGGCCTTCGGGGGGCGTGAGAATCAGCACCCCGCCCGGCGGAACCGGCGTGACGTCCCCACCGATTCGACGTTCGAGAGGGGCGCAGGGTTGCCATCCCGGGCTTAAGTGATATCACTTAGATAGACAGCCGATCGCTGAAAAGACTGCCGACGGCTGCTGACGAGAAACGGGGACCCGCCATGTCCGTACACGACCCCTCGGCTCACGACTCCTCGACGCCCGGCCCCTCGGCCGCGGCCCGGGCCGTCGCCGAAGCCGTCGACGCACCCGAGATGCCCGCCCCGCGCGTGACCGAGTTCCCCGCGCACAGCGTGGGCGGCGGGCTGGCGCTGCTGTCCGGTCTGGCCGGGCTGCTGGCCGGCGCCGGGATGATCGCCGCGGCCACCGCGGTGACCGCGGCCGGCCTCAAGGCGGCGCTGATCGTCGTCGGCGTGCTGGTCGCCCTCGCCGCGTTCCTCGCGATGTGCGGACTGAACACGGTGGCGCCGGGCGAGGCCCGCGTGGTGCAGCTCTTCGGCCGCTACCGGGGCACCATCCGCGAGGACGGCCTGCGCTGGGTGAACCCCTTCACCTCCCGCGAGAAGATCTCCACCCGGGTCCGCAACCACGAGACGGCCGTCCTCAAGGTCAACGACGCCTACGGCAACCCGATCGAGCTCGCCGCGGTCGTGGTGTGGAACGTGCGGGACACCGCGCAGGCCTCCTTCGAGGTGGACGACTTCCTGGAGTTCGTCGCCACCCAGACCGAGGCGGCCGTCCGGCACATCGCCATCGAGTACCCCTATGACTCGCACGACGAGAACGGGCTCTCGCTGCGCGGGAACGCCGAGGAAATCACCGAGAAGCTCGCCGTGGAGCTGCACGCGCGCGTGGAGGCGGCCGGCGTGCGGATCATCGAGTCCCGCTTCACCCACCTCGCGTACGCTCCCGAGATCGCCTCGGCGATGCTCCAGCGCCAGCAGGCGGGCGCGGTGGTCGCGGCCCGGCGGGAGATCGTGGACGGGGCCGTCGGAATGGTCGAGGCCGCGCTCGGCCGGATCGCCGAGCAGGGCATCGTGGAACTGGACGAGGAACGGAAGGCGGCGATGGTGTCCAACCTGATGGTGGTGCTGTGCGGGGACCGGGCGCCCCAGCCGGTGCTGAACACCGGAACCCTCTACCAGTGACGGTTCCCCCCGGGGGCGCCGCCCCGCAGGGCCGGCCGCAGCGCAAGCAGGTGCTGCTGCGGCTGGATCCCGCCGTGTACGAGGCGCTGGCCCGGTGGGCCGGCGAGGATCTGCGGTCCGCCAACGCGCAGATCGAGTTCCTGTTGCGGAGGGCCCTGAAGGAGGCGGGCCGGCTGCCCGGCGACACCGGCCCGCTGCCCCGCCGCGGCCGCCCCCCGGGGAGCTC
>NZ_JAHHIU010000200.1 GCF_024539815.1 Streptomyces hayashii | reverse complement strand
CGTCGCCCGCCACCCCTGCGCGCCCCGCCACGGCCCCCCGCAGCTCCGACGCCCCGTGGCACCACGCACGCCCGGCCTTCGACGAACCGGAGCCCGAGCAGAAGCAGCCAGAGCCAGAGGCAGGGGCAGAGGTACACGCCGAGGAACAAGCCGAGGCACAGGCAGAGGCACACGCACCGGAGCGGGAGCAGGCACCGGAGCGGCGACCGAGGTCGGAAAGTGAGCCGAGCGACGGCGCCCCGGCCCCGGCGAGCGAGGGCGCCCGCGCCCCGGCGGCTCCCACCGAGAAGTCGTCGCCCGACGACAGCCGGCCGGCTCCCGCCGCCCACGCCGAACCCCCCGCCCCCGAGGACCCCGCAGGAGGTCAGCAGTGAACGACGCTCTCGACGTCGCCCTGCGACTCCTCGTCGTGTTCGTCGTCTTCCTCACCTTCCCTCTGATCGTCGGTCAGACCGAGCACAAAGTCATGGCCCATATGCAGGGCCGCCTGGGCCCGATGTACGCGGGCGGTTTCCACGGCTGGGCCCAGCTCGTCGCGGACGGCGTGAAGTTCGCGCAGAAGGAGGACATCGTCCCCGCAGGCGCGGACCGCCGTATCTTCCAGCTCGCACCGGCCGTCGCCCTCCTGCCGTATCTCCTTGTCCTGCTCGCCATCCCCATCGGCCCCGGCGAGGGCGCCGTCGGGCAGGTCCTCGATGCGGGCATCTTCTTCGTGCTCGCCGTGATGGGCGTCGGCGTACTCGGCTCCCTCATGGCCGGCTGGGCCAGTGCCAACAAGTTCTCCCTCCTGGGCGGTCTGCGCACAGCCGCCCAACTCCTCGCCTACGAGCTGCCGATGCTGCTCACCGCCGCCTCGGTGGCGATGGCGGCCGGCACGGTCTCCCTGCCTGGCATCGTCGACGCTTTCGAGTGGTGGTGGCTGCCCTGGCAGATCGTCGGCGGGATCGTCTTCTTCGTCGCCGGCCTCGCCGAACTCCAGCGGCCGCCCTTCGACATGCCCGTCGCGGACTCGGAGATCATCTTCGGCGCGTACACCGAGTACACCGGCCTGCGCTTCGCTCTCTTCCTCCTCGCCGAGTACGCCGGGATCGTCGTCCTGTGCGGTCTGACCACCGTCCTCTTCCTGGGCGGCTGGCACGGTCCCTGGGGCGCCGAGGGCCTCGGCTGGGTCTGGACCCTGCTGAAGGCCGCAATCCTCGCCTTCGTCGTGATCTGGTTGCGCGTCACCTATCCCCGGCTGCGTGAGGACCAGCTCCAAAAACTCTCCTGGACCCTCCTCGTCCCCCTCTCCCTCGCTCAGATCGCCCTCACCGGCGTCGTCAAGGTGGTGATCCGGTAACCATGGCCCCCCTTCCTGGCAGTGGCCTCGCCAAGGGCCTGGCAGTCACCCTTCGCACGATGACGCGGAAGACCGTCACCGAGCAGTACCCGGACGCCCAGCCCGAGCTCGCGCCCCGCACCCGCGGCGTGATCGGCCTGTTCGAGGAGAACTGCACGGTCTGCATGCTCTGCGCCCGTGAGTGCCCCGACTGGTGCATCTACATCGACTCCCACAAGGAGACGGTCCCGCCCGCCGCCCCGGGCGGCCGCGAGCGCAGCCGCAACGTGCTCGACCGCTTCGCCATCGACTTCTCGCTGTGCATGTATTGCGGTATCTGCATCGAGGTCTGTCCTTTCGACGCTCTGTTCTGGTCTCCGGAGTTCGAGTACGCGGAGACCGATATTCACGAACTCACCCACGAGCGTGACAAGCTCCGCGAGTGGATGTGGACCGTGCCGGCCCCGCCCGCCCTCGACCCCGCCGCCGAGGAGCCGAAGGAGATCGCCGCCGCCCGCAAGTCGGCCGAGAAGCTTGCCGCGGCCGCCCGCGCAGAGTCCGCCGAGTCGGCCGAACCGCCGGCCGTCGGACCGGGTGCCTCCGGAACCGGTACCGCCGGACCGGGTGCCTCGGGAACCGGCACGTCCGGACCGGGTGCCCCGCGACCGGGTGCCGCCGGAGACGGAAGCGAAGGGGGACCTGCGTGAGTCTCGCCGCCGCCCCGCAGGGCTTCCTCTCCCCGACCGGCGTCGAGATCGCCTTCCTCCTCGTCGGTCTGGTCACCTTCGGTGCCGCCCTGGTCACCGTGACGACCAGACAACTGGTGCACGCGGCCCTGTGGCTCGTGGTCGCGCTCGGTGGTCTCGCCGTCGAATACCTCCTTCTCACCGCCGAGTTCATTGCCTGGGTACAGGTCCTCATCTACGTCGGTTCCGTCGTCGTCCTCCTCCTCTTCGGCCTGATGCTCACCAAGGCCCCCATCGGCCGCTCCCCGGATGCGGACTCCGGCAACCGGTGGGCCGCGCTCACCGTCGCCGCCGCCGCGGCCACCGCCCTGATCTGGGTGGTCGTCGACGCCTTCCGAGCCACCTGGATCGACCTGGACGGCCCGGCCGCCGGCTCGACCGAGGTCACCGGCGCGAGCCTCTTCCAGAACTGGGTCCTCCCGTTCGAGGCCCTCTCCGTGCTTCTCCTCGCGGCCCTGGTCGGCGCGATCGTCCTTTCCCGTAAGGCGAAGACGGATTCGAGCTCTCCCCCTGTGAACTCCCGACCCGCCACCAGGAGTTCCCGAAGCATCACGGAAAGTGACAATAAATTCGAGAGCGCCTCATCCGGCACGGACGGCACGGACGGCCGGGACAGCCGGGACAGCCGGGGCGGCCGTGATCAACGGGGCGACCGTGGTGACCAGGGCGGCAACGACGGCCCTGCCGAGCAGGAAGGCGCCCGCTGATGCACCTCGCCTATCCCGTCGTTCTGTCGGCACTGCTCTTCTGCACCGGCCTGTACGGCGTCCTCGCCCGTCGCAACGCGATCCTGATCCTGATGTCGGTCGAGCTGATGCTCAACGCCGTCAACCTCAACCTGGTCGCCTTCGACGTCTGGCTCAGCAAGACCGCCGAGGAGACCCTCCACTCCGGCCAGGCACTGACCCTGTTCACCATCGCCATCGCCGCCGCCGAGATCGGCATCGGCCTGGCGATCGTCCTCGCCGTCCACCGCAATCGCGGTACCGCGGACATCGACCGGCTCCGCGACACCGCCGAGGGCCACGAGAGCCACGAGGACTCTCCGGCAGACGGCCCCGACACCGACGCCCCCGCGACCGGAGCGGCCGCCGAGAAGGCTGAGGCCACCGCGTGACCACGACCACCCTCGCCGTGCTCGTCCCCCTGCTTCCGTTCCTCGGCGCGGTCGCCGGCCTGCTCCTGGGCCGCACCGCCCCGGGGTTCGTGCGCCCGCTGGCCGTCCTGCCCACCCTCGCCGCCCTAGTACTGGCCGCCGTCGTCGCCGTGCGCCAGGGCGGGGACGCCTCGGTCGACGCGGCCACCGAACTGACCCCCACCGGCTCGGTCCCGATCGAACTCGCCCTGCACATCGACGGCTTCGCCGCCCTGGTCGCGGTAGTCGTCGGCCTCGTGGCCGCCTGTGTGCAGATCTACTCCACCGGCTACCTGCGCGAGGACCCCCGCTACTCCTCGTACGCCGCGCTCGTCTCCCTCTTCACCTCCGCCATGTTCCTGGTCGTCTACTCCGGCGATCTGATCGTGCTGCTGGTCGGCTGGGAGGTCATGGGCATCTGCTCCTACTTCCTCGTCGGCCACTACTGGGAGACCCCGGAGGCCCGCGCCGCCTCCATCAAGGCATTCCTGGTCACCAAACTCGGTGACGTCCCCTTCCTGATCGGTCTGTTCGCCCTCGCCACCGACGCCGGATCCTTCGAGATCACGAGGATTCTCGGCACGGTCGCCCACGGAGGACTCGACCACCCCACCGTCGTCGACCTGCTGCTGCTCGCGGGTGTGGCCGGCAAGTCCGCCCAGTTCCCGCTGCACACCTGGCTCCCGGACGCGATGGCGGGCCCCACCCCCGTCTCCGCGTTGATCCACGCCGCGACGATGGTCGCCGTCGGCGTCTACTTCATCGCCCGCCTGCTCCCGGTGTTCGAGGCCTCCGCGGCCGCGATGACGGTCCTCGCCGTGATGGCCGCCGTCACGATGGTCGGCTCGGGCCTGGCCGCCCTCGCCCAGGACGACATCAAGCGCGTGCTCGCCTACTCGACGATGGGCCAGCTCGGCTACATGACCGGCGCACTCGCCGTCGGCGACCGCGGTGCCGCCGTCTTCCACCTCCTCTCGCACGGAGCCTTCAAGGCGCTGCTGTTCCTCGCGGCCGGCGTGATCATCCACGCCGCCGGCACCAACTCGCTGGCAGCCATGTCCCGCATGGGCAACCTGCGTGACCGCGTCCCCGACGCCTACTGGACGATGACCGTGGCGCTCCTCGCGCTCGCCGCGATCCCCCCGTTCAGCGGCTTCTTCTCCAAGGAGTCAGTCCTCGGCGCAGCCGAGCACGTCACCGCCGGCCACACCGAGCACGCCCCCGGCGCCGCGGGCTGGACCGTCCTCGTCGCCGGTGTGCTCACCGCTCTCCTCACCGCCGCCTATGCGACCCGGCTGTGGCTGCTGGCCTTCCGCGGCCGAGGGGACGAAGCCCCCGACCACGGCCGCCAGCCCCTGACCATGAACGTCGTGCTGTGGATCCTGGCCGTCCCCTCGCTCGCCCTCGGAGGGTTCGCCTACCGCACGCTCCCCGACTGGTTCGACGGCAACGATCTCGCGCCGACCCTCACCACCTCCGTTCTCGGCACCGGAGCTGCCCTCGTCGGCGGCCTCGTCACCTACGCCGCCTGGCGCCGTCTCACCGGGGTCGCCACCCGCGTTCCGCTGGGCGCGGTCGCAGCTCACCCCGAAGGTGACGCGGCCCAGGTCGAGGCCGAGGCCATCGCGACGCACGCGCCCGCCTATGGAGACGTGGCCTCCGCGCCCGACCCCGCCGACCCCGGACGGCTCCTCCTCGGCCCACTGCATCGCCACGCCGCCGCCGGCTTCCACCTCGACGCCGTCTACGGCCGGCTGTTCGTACGCCCCGTCCAGGCGGCCGCGAGCCTCGTACGGTTCCTCGACCGGGAGGTCGTGGACACCTACGTACGCGGCGCGGGCGCCCTGCCCCGCTGGCTGGGAGCCGCCGTGCGCCGTGCCCAGACCGGCAACGTCCAGACCTATGTGAGCGCGCTGCTCGCCGGCACCGTGGTCCTCGCGGTCGCCGCCCTGCTCGTCGCCTCGGGAACGTGAGCAGGCGTGATCGATATCAACGAGTCCCTGATGCAGGTCCTTCTGGCGTTCATCGTGGCCGGCCCGCTCCTCGGGGCCGTCGCCGCTCTCCTGCCCGCCCCGCCCGGGCTGAAGGGGAAGTCGCCGGAACAGGCCGTGCTACGGCACGGCGTCACCGTCACCGGCGTGGTCCTCGTCGCGGCGATCGTCCTCGCGCTGGGCTTCGACCACGACCACCCGTCGAAGATGCAGGCCAACACGGACATCAGCTGGATCCCCGCACTTGACGTGCGCATCCACCTCGGCATCGACGGCATCTCACTCCCCCTCCTGGTCCTGACCGCGCTGCTGACCTTCCTGTGCGCGCTCTACTCCTACTTCAAGCAGCCCGAGGGGCCGTCCCCCAAAGCCTTCGTCGCGCTCGTGCTCGTGCTCGAATCCGGCACTCTCGCGACCTTCGCCGTCCTCGACCTGCTGTTGTTCTTCCTCGCTTTCGAGATGGTGCTCATCCCGATGTACTTCCTCATCGCCCGCTGGGGCGGCGAAGGCCGGACCCGGGCGGCCTGGAAGTTCATCCTCTTCACCCTGCTCGGATCCGTGGTCATGCTGCTCGGCCTGCTCCTGATCGGAATCAAGGCGGGCACTTTCGACATAGTGGCACTCGCCACTGACAACGGCCGGTCGCTGACCACGTCCGTGCAGGTCATCGCCGTACTGGCGATCGGGATCGGGCTCGCCGTCAAGACCCCGATGTGGCCCCTGCACAGCTGGCTGCCCGACGCCCACACCGCCGCCCCGACCGTCGGCTCGGTCCTGCTGGCCGGCGTGCTGCTGAAGATGGGCACGTACGGGTTCGTCCGGATTCTGCTTCCGGTCGCGCCCGACGGCTTCCGGACCTTCGCGCCCTATCTCGCCGCACTCGCCGTCGTCGGGATCGTCTACGGATCCCTGGCCTGCCTCGCCCTCGCCAAGCAGGGCGCGAAGGGCGACCTCAAGCGGCTGATCGCCTACTCCTCCGTCGGCCACATGGGCTTCGTCCTCCTCGGCATCGCGACCATGACTCCGACCGGCGTGAACGGCGCGCTCTTCGCCAACATCGCCCACGGTCTCATCACCGGCCTCCTCTTCTTCCTGGTCGGAGCACTGAAGGACCGCACCGGCACGACCGACCTGGACACCCTTGCCGAGCAGACCGGCGCCGCGCTGTACGGCAGGACCCCCCGCCTCGGCGGCCTCCTCGCCTTCGCGGCCGTCGCCTCGCTCGGACTGCCAGGCCTGGCCGGCTTCTGGGGCGAGATGCTCGCGCTGTTCGGAGCCTTCGACCCGGCCGCCGGCCTCAGTCGCCCCGCCTACCTCACCTTCACGGCGATCGCCGCGTTCGGCACGCTGCTGACAGCCGCCTACCTGCTCGCCGTGGTCCGCCGCGTCTGCATGGGCACCGTCGCGCAGGACGCCCCCCGCCTCGCCGACGTGCAGACCTACGAGTTCGCGGCCTGGACCCCGCTCGTCGCCCTCACCGTCGTCGCCGGCCTGTGGCCCAAGGTCCTCCTCGGCCTGACCGACCCGGCCGTGCAGCAGCTCCTCGCAGGAGGCACCCGATGAGCTCCCTGGCCCAGTACCCGGTGCAGCCCCTGGCCGAGTCGGCGGTCCAGTCCGTCGACTGGCAGGCCATCGCGCCCCCCACCCTCACGGCGGTCGTGGCCCTCGTCGTCCTCGTCGCCGACCTCTTTGTGGGCGAGGCCCGCAAACCGCTTCTCGGCTGGCTCTCGGTCGCCGGCCTCGCGGCCTCCGCGGCCCTCCTCGTTCCCCTCCTGGACGGTGACCGCTCCACCTTCTGCCTGACCGGCGAGCCCAACACCTGCAGCTACACCGCCGACCGCTTCACCCTCGTCATCCAGTTCCTGGTACTCGGAGGAGCGCTGCTGACAGCGCTGCTGTCGGTCACCGCCCTGAAGGACGCGCGCGGGCGGCTCCCCGAGGGCGAGTTCTGGTTCCTGCTGCTGTCCTCCGCCGCCGGCGCCGCCCTGCTCCCCGCCTCCCGCGACCTCGCCACCCTCGTCGTCGCCCTGGAGGTCGCCTCGCTGCCCGCGTTCGCCCTAGTCGGCATCCGGCACGGCGACCGCAGATCCTCCGAGGCGGCCCTGAAGTTCTTCCTGTCGTCCGTCACCGCGACCACCGTCAGCCTCCTGGGCATCAGCTTCGTGTACGCGACGACCGGCACCCTCTACCTCACCCAGGTCGCCGACCGGATCCAGCACGTCGACGGCCAGCTGCACACCCTGGCCCAGACCGGCGTGGTCCTCACCCTCATCGGCTTCGCCTTCAAGACGGCCGCCGTCCCGTTCCACTTCTGGGTTCCCGACACCTACGTCGGTGCGCCGCTGCCGATCGCCGCCTATCTGTCGGTCGTGGGCAAGGCCGTCGGCTTCTCCGGCCTCATCCTCGTGACCGTCGTCGCCTTCCCCTCGTACGCCGACGTCTGGGGCCCCGCCCTGGCCGCGCTGGCCGCCCTCACCATGACCGTCGGCAACGTCGGAGCCCTCCGTCAGCAGACCACGCGCGCGTACAGCGCCGTACGCCTCCTCGCCTGGTCCTCCGTCGGCCAGGCCGGCTACCTCCTCGTACCGATCGCCGCCGCCGCGTACTCCGACGACGCCGAGCACGCCGTCGGCTCCACCGTCGCCTACGCCCTCATGTACGCCGCCGTGAACCTCGGCGCCTTTGCGGTGGCCGCCCTGGTGGGCCGCGCCAGCGCCGCGAACCGGATCGCCGACTACCGGGGCCTGTACGCGAGGAACCCCCTGGCGGCACTGCTGCTGGCGTTCTTCCTGCTGTGCCTCGCCGGACTGCCACCGGGCATCATCGGTCTCTTCGCGAAGGTCACCGTCTTCTCGGCGGCCGTCGAAGCCGGTCTCGGCTGGCTGGCGGTCGTCATGGCCGTCAACGTCGTGATCGCCCTGTACTACTACCTCCAGTGGACGGCCCTGCTCTTCAGGACGCCCGAGGGCCAGTCCGAGAAGCACCGCGTCCCCGCCCCCCTGACGGCCGCGATCGCCCTCACAGCGGCCCTCGGCATCGCCCTCTCCGGAGCTCCCCAGCTGGTCCTGCGCTTCGCCGACACCGGCCTCTTCTGACACCCACGCGCGCGGACGCCGCCATCCTCACCCGGACGGCCCACACCCCTGCCCGCAGACACAGGGGAACTCGTGCCTCCCGCCTGGCGTTGACCAGTACGGGAGGGTGCACTGGATGTGACATCACGACACCAGTGACACCGGAGACCAGCAAGATCCGCAAGCAAAGGGTTCCCCTGCTGCACGACTTGGAGGGCGTACCGTGCACCGCCGGCACAACGGGCTCAGGACCGCAGTACTCCTCGGGGGGCTGTCGGCACTCATCATCGTCATCGGCAGCTTCTTCGGTCGCACGGGGCTCGTCGTCGCGGTCCTGATCGCGCTCGGCACCAACGCGTACGCGTACTGGAACAGCGACAAGTTGGCGCTACGCGCGATGCGCGCCCGCCCGGTGAGTGAATTCGAGGCCCCCGCCCTGTACCGGATGGTCCGCGATCTCTCCACCCAGGCCCGCCAGCCGATGCCCCGCCTGTACATCTCCCCGACCGAGGCGCCCAACGCCTTCGCGACGGGCCGCAATCCGCGCAACGCCGCCGTGTGCTGCACGGAAGGCATCCTGCGCCTCCTCGACGAGCGCGAACTGCGCGGAGTCATCGGCCACGAGCTCAGTCACGTCTACAACCGGGACATCCTCATCTCCTCGGTCGCCGGCGCACTGGCCTCAGTGATCATGTTCCTGGTCAACTTCGCCTGGCTGATCCCGGTCGGCCGCTCCGACGACGACGACGGCCCCGGCATCCTCGGCATGCTCCTGATCGTGATCCTGGGCCCCCTCGCCGCGAGTCTCATCCAGCTGGCCATCAGCCGCTCGCGGGAGTACGAGGCCGATGCCTCGGGCGCCCAGCTCACCGGCGATCCGCTCGCCCTCGCGAGCGCCCTGCGCAAACTGGAGACGGGCACCAAACAGCTTCCGCTGCCTCCGGAGCCCCGCATCGAGACCGCGAGTCACATGATGATCGCGAACCCCTTCCGTCCTGGTCAGGGACTCTCCAAAATGTTCTCGACACATCCGCCGATGGCGGACCGCATCGCCCGGCTCGAAAAAATGGCAGGTCGCCCCCAGTGAAGACCATTCTGAACGTCATCTGGCTGATCCTGAGCGGATTCTGGCTGTTCCTCGGCTACGTGCTCGCGGGCGCGCTGCTCTGCATCACCATTATCGGCATCCCGTTCGGGATCGTTCTTCTGCACTCAGCATCGCGCTCGGGTCGACTCGGCCTTCGATAACCATCGAGGGCAGTAGCTGGAGCTCCGGGAGAGGGACCTGTTCCACGTCCGCCAGGGCGGCGTTCACACGGCTCCAGGTGTCGTCTGACGTCCAGGCGTTGAAGTGCTTCGAGGCTTGGATCGTGGAGCCGGTTTCCTTGAGCACGTTGGGCCACGACTTGCCCGTCCGCGCCTTGTAGAAGATCGCGTCTACGGAACGCCGGACCGTGCCCCCGCGCCCCTTAGGGAGTAGGGGAGCGACCCTTGCCCACTCCTCGTCGGAGAGCGCAGCAGCGGGAACGGTGAGGCCGGCGGTGGCGTACCAGGCTCGCACGGTGCAGGGGGCACCTCCGCGCCGGTCGTCAGGCACCGGGCCAGTGATGGTGATCTTCAGTTCCAGCATGGACAAGATGGCCGCTTGCTGCTCGGGAGCCATGTCCGGGAACGAGTTCTTCGCCATGCTCGCCAGCGTGATGAGATCACGGGCGTACTGATCGGACTCTTCCATCTCAGTCAACCAATCGGCCGCTTCGTCGCGCAGGTTCAGCAGCTGCTGAAGTTCATCGTTCAGCACAGTCGTCGCTGCCTCGATGGCGTCCGAAGACTTGCTCTGCTTGGCGGCTGCGACGATGACGGCCGCCATCGAGGCGTTCATGCCCTCGATCTGCTTGTCGAGGTCGGCGATTCGATCGACCAGAGCAGCCGTGTCCCCGGCCGCCATCCCGACCCACTCGGCCGCGAGCTCCTGCAGCCTTTCGCTGTTGCTCGCGATCTCGGTGACGTGCTTCCAGACATGCTTCTCAAGGGCGTCAGCGTCGATGCGAGAGCAGCCGCAAGACTCCCGGCTAACGTCTCTGGGCGCATTGCGGATACAGCGGTAAAACCGCGCCGCTTCCCGACCCACTGCATAGCCGAGCCCCGCGTGATTCTTCCCGCAGAGGCTGACGATCCGACCGCTCAGCGGGTAGATCCACCGCTGGCCGCTACTGTGCTTCGCGGTTTCGGCGACCTTGCGTCGTAGCTCTTCACTCTGTTCCTCGGTCAGGATCCGAGGTAGTTCGATCCTGACCGAGTCACCCCAGATGGGGTCGTCGTTCTCATCCCTCTTGGCATGTTTCCCGCGAAAGACGAGTGCGGCGTCGAGCACGGGCGTAGACATGATGCGATCTCGGAGGTTGTCGCGCGTCCAGGTCTTGCCGGAACGGGCTGTGATTCCCTCGCTGACAAGGCGAACGGTGGCCTTGCGAAGGTTGAGCCCTTCGCCGACCACCAGGTCGTACACGTGCTTGATGACCTTCGCCTCATCCTCATCGATCACCAGGTATGAGCCAGGGGTACCCTTGTTGGCGATGCGGTATCCGTAGGGAGCACGCCCACCGATATGAGCGGCTGGCGTCAGCTCTGCCTTCTCCTGTAACCCACCTTGAGTGCGGTCGCGGATCGTCTCCCATTCGGTCTCGGCGTAGTCGGCATCCCGGCGCATCTTCTTGCGCCCCTCAGTGGTGGTGTTGTCGTAGTCGTCGGCGACGACGGCGACGAAGACCCCGATGTCTTCCAGAGCCCAGACCCAGCGCCAGAAGGCGCGGCCCTTACGTCCGATCACACGGCCGTCCGGCACGACCACGATGTCGAAGGGACGCGGAGTCTGCTGGGCGTCGTCCATGAGCCGCTGCAGGTCACCACGGTCAGCCGCTTCCAGGGAGCCCGAGACGCCCTCGTCCTTGTAGGTGCCGACATGAGCCCATTGCTTGAGCGCGATATGCCGAGTCGTCTTACGGCTCTGCCTGGCAACGCCGTAGCCCTTCTTCTGCTCTTCGGTCGATACGCGCAGGTAGTCGACCGCCCGCAGCGAGCGGGTGCCAGCCGTCCGGGCAGCAGTCTCGATGGCTGAAGGCAGGGGTGTGCTTACATGAGACATGTCGACTCCTAGTCAGTCGGCCAGCCCCGGGGCGGTGCCAGCCGCTGCCGGGGCGCTTGTCGGAACTCCTAAGGTAGCTCGGATATCTGACATTCCGTCGGGCTTTCTGGAGTTTGTCCGTCGATGTGCCTGCGGTCCGAACAGAATGCGCAGGAGTAACGCCCGCTCGGCAGGCGACAGCGTCTTGTTCGGGAGCCAGATGACTCTGTGTCAGCCATGAGATCCATCCGGTTGTTGTGCGGCCTCCTGGCTTAGCTCTCGATTGACGGCGACGTCTTCGGCGATGCCCGCAGCGATCAATGCGCCGCCGGGGGAGTGGCCGGAGCCGACGTAGCGCCAATGCCGTTCAGTGACAGAGTCGGGGGCGTCGTGGTGGCCTACCTGTCGTGCGCGTTCGGCGCGGAGTGCTGCGTAGGTGGTGGAGTAGGCGCGAGATTTGGTGAGTATGTGGCCCCGGTAACCGAGGGTGTGGGTCCAGAGGCGCAGGTGCAGCGGCTCGTACTCCAGGAGGCCGCCGAGCCGCCAGCAGGCCCGCATGAGAGTGCGGACGTGCTTGCTCACGGGAGCGATCGCTATGCCGTCCCACGTGGTGACCTTGTGGTCGGTGCCGGCGCCGGTCTCGTCCGCGCCTTTGGTGACGTACTTGGCCACGTACGCGGCTACCGCGTCATCATCGGGACCGTCTCCGTCGGAATGCAGTGAGTGGTGTCGATCTGCGCGCCCCAGTTGAGGGTGAGTTCGCCGACGGCGGGACTGTAGGACGTGCGGATCAGGACCCGCCCCGCTGAGGCTCGTACAGCATCAGCTAAACGCTCGACGGTTGGTACTTCACCTCACGCCTCAGGACAAGCTGATCAGGGACTCTTCAGGAGCATCGCTTTCAATCGGCGGACAAGGCGCAGGCTGGATGTAGCAGAGCAGATCTGGTGACCCGCGGTCGCCCGTCGATCCCCTTGTGCCAGGGTCGATAGCCTCATTTTTGTGACTTCAAGGTTATGAGTTGAGCCGCTCACCCAGAGCGGATCAGCGCCCACCGAATGCCTGGTCCGTGGGTACGACCTCACGCCCCAGCGGCATGAGCGAGATCGGGATCAGCTTCAGGTTGGCCCACCCGAACGGGATCCCGATGATCGACAGGAACAGCGGGATGCTCGTGACCAGGTGGGCCAGAGCCAGCCACCAGCCCGCGAAGATCACCCAAATCACGTTCCCGATGAACGACCCTGCCCCAGCCCCCGGCCGATCCACCGTGGTGCGGCCGAACGGCCAGATGACGAAGCCGGCGATGCGCAGCGACGCGATGCCGAAGGGGATGGTGATGATCAAGACGAAGCAGATCAGCGCCGCGATCAGGTAGCCGATTGCCATCCAGATGCCACAGAAGACGAGCCAGATGATGTTCAACAGCAGGTTGAAGAGCTTCATGGTCGGTACCTCTCCAGGTCGGTCCATCGGCATGCCTGCTACCACCAGTATCAGCCGGTCAGGCCTTCAGGCGGAACCGCAGCGCCCTTGTAGCGTGATCGTGAACGCTCGAAGACGATCCCGTTCGGCATCGCCGCATTCCGTATCGGGATCTTCGCCCTCTGGCCCTTCGGCTACACGACGGTCGAGCGCCGGGACGCCGGTGCGCCGTCCTGCCTCGGAAACGTGCTCTGGCTGGTCCTGGCCGGCTGGTGGCTGGCCATCGGCCACATCGTCACGGGCTTCCTCCTCTGCGTCACCATCATCGGCATCCCGTTCGGCATCGCGAACTTCAAGCTGATCCCCGTCTCGCTGTTCCCGCTCGGCCGCGAAATCGTGCGTACGGACCAGCCGTTCGCATCGCGCTGACGGCGGCCACTGTCAGCGAGCCGGCCAGCGAGCCGGTCGGTGTCCGGTAGGCCGGATTGTCCACAACCGGCGGGTTATCCACAGGCTGGACCGGTTGTCAGTGGCGGCTTGCATTATGAACGCATGACCCAGAACGCGCAGTTGCTGGAAAGGGTGGCGGTCAAGGCGGCCGCCGTCCGCCCGTGGGGCAAGTCTTCTCTCCCCGAGCCCGTGGAAGGGGCCACCGTGGCCCGGGCCGAGGCCGCCCTCGGCTTCCCCCTGCCCGCACTGCTCGCCGACCTCTATCTGCGGATAGGGGACGGCGGATTCGGTCCGGAGTACGGCCTGCTGCCCCTGCTGGACAGCACCCCGGCTGGTGAACCCGCTGCCGTGCGCCAGTATCTGGCCAACCGCGAGAGCGGACGGCGGAACTCGGACTGGCCGTGGCCGGAATGCGTAGTGCCGATATCCCACTGGGGCTGCGCCATGTACGCCTGCGTGGACTGCCGCTCCCCGCAGGCGAGCGTCCTGCTCTTCGAACCGAACCCCGGCGACCCCGATGAGGCGTGGTTCGTCGACGCCCCCAGCCTCACCGAGTGGCTGCGCGCATGGCTCGACGGCACGGGCTGGTACGACGTCATGGACGAGGACCTGAGCCTGACTCCCTGGACCCAGTTCCGCATACGCACGGCGAAAGGCCGGACAACGACGACGTGACCCAGGCGCCGAACCGGGGCGCCGAACTCACGCACCGAGCTCAGGCGCTGTTCGGCTGTCGATCAGCACCGCCCAGCATCGTCCTGTTGTCGCAAGACCGTCCGGCTGTCGCGCCCCCGCCGCACGGATCGCGTCACCTGGTCGGCCCGGTCACCCGCAGCCGTACTCCATAGGCGACCACGCCCACCGCCAGCACCCCCGCCCCCACCACCACCGACGTCGCAGGCAGCGCGAAGGCGAGAATCAGACAACCCACGAGCCCCAGCGCGGGCAGCGCCCGCTTCCCAGGAGCCGAATCGAGCGTCCAGGCCGACGCGTTGGCCACGGCGTAGTACGCCAGTACACCGAAGGAGGAGAACCCGATCGCACCTCGCACATCCACCGTGGCGGCCAGGATCGCGACCACCGCGCCCACGGCGAGTTCGGCCCGGTGCGGCACCTGGAAGCGCGGGTGAACGACGGACAGGGCATGGGGCAGATACCGGTCCCTGGCCATGGCCAGCGTGGTGCGTGAGACGCCCAGGATGAGGGCGAGCAGAGAGCCCAGCGCGGCCACTGCGGCGCCGACGCGTACCACCGGCACCATTCCGGGAGTCCCCGCCGTCCGGACCGCGTCCGCCAGCGGCGCGCCGGCCCTCCCGAGTTCGGTCGCCCCCGACACGGAAAGGACAGCCACTGCCACGCACGCGTACACGACAAGCGTGATGCCCAGGGCCAGGGGGATCGCCCGGGGGATGGTGCGCTCCGGGTCCCGCACCTCCTCGCCGAGGGTTGCGATGCGTGCGTATCCGGCGAACGCGAAGAAGAGCAGACCGGCGGCCTGCAACACCCCGCCGAAACCCTGTGAGGCCCCGATCTCCAGCCGCCCGGCATCGGACGTGTCCGATCCCAGGCATACGACCACCACGGAAGCGAGGACCGCCAGGACCACCGCCACGATCACCCGCGTCAGCCAGGCCGACTTCTGGATGCCCCCGTAGTTCACCGCGGTCAGCGCCACGACGGCCGCCACCGCGACCACGTGCTCCTGTCCCGGCCAGACGTACGCCCCCACCGTCAGCGCCATCGCCGCACAGGAGGCCGTTTTCCCGACCACGAACGACCAGCCGGCCAGGTATCCCCAGAACGCCCCGAGCCGCTCGCGTCCGTACACGTATGTGCCCCCGGACGCGGGATACAACGCGGCCAGGCGCGCCGACGACATGGCGTTGCAGTACGCGACCAGCGCGGCGAGCGCCAGCCCGATCAGCAGACCGGAGCCCGCCGCATGCGCGGCGGGAGCGAGGGCGGCGAAGACCCCGGCGCCGATCATCGAGCCGAGCCCGAGGACGACGGCGTCGCCGACGCCCAGCGTCCGCCGTAGTTCAGGGACCGGACCTGGCTGTGTCATGCGCCGCACCCTACTGATCCACGGAACCGGCGTACGTCGTCGGGACGTCATCCCCGCCAACACGGCACGAACCTCGTACGACGCCGAAGCCACCACCGACCCGGATCGACCGCCGACGCCGAAGCAGCCGCACTCATGGATGCCGATGCGCCGACGTCGAAGCGGCCGCAGTAACCGATGCCGCTGCGCCGGTGCCGGTGCCGGTGCCGATGCCGACAGCGGGGACGAGGGCAGCTGGCCTCGGTCAGGGAACGGCGGCGCGAGGGCTCGGGAGCCGGGCACGGGCCGCGAGCGAGATCACAGTGCCCGGACAGCGCGGGCACGGCACGGAAGGGCAGGTTCAGGGCATGAGCATCATCAGCTGGATCATCCTGGGACTGTTGGCCGGAGTCATCGCCAAGGTGCTGCTGCCGGGGCGTGACCCGGGCGGCTTCATCGGTACGACCGTCATCGGCATCGCCGGCGCGTTCATAGGCGGCTGGATATCCGCCCGCTGGCTGGACCACCCGATCAGCAAGGACTTCTACGACGGCGCGACCTGGGCCGCGGCGATCGGCGGTTCGCTCGTGCTCCTGATCGTCTACCGCCTGTTGTTCGGCAACTCGCGGGACTGACTCCGGCCGGCGGCCGCCGGCCGGAGTCAGGAGGTGGGCGCCCGGCAGGCGCCCACCCGGCGGACTACCGGTAGTTCACGAACTGCAGGGCGAAGTCGAAGTCCTGGCCCTTGAGCAGCGTGATGACGGCCTGCAGGTCGTCGCGGCTCTTGGAGCTGACCCGCAGTTCCTCGCCCTGGACCTGGGCCTTCACGCCCTTGGGACCCTCGTCGCGGATGAGCTTCGCGACCTTCTTCGCGTTGTCCTGGGAGATGCCCTCCTTGATCTCCGCGAAGAGCTTGTACTCCTTGCCGGAGAGCTGGGGCTCGCCCGCGTCCAGCGCCTTCAGCGAGATTCCGCGCTTGATGAGCTTGGACTGGAAGACGTCGAGGACGGCGTTCACCCGGTCCTCGGAGTTCGCCTCCATCAGGATCTTCTCACCGGACCACGAGATCGAGGCGCCCACGCCCTTGAAGTCGTAGCGCTGCGAGATCTCCTTGGCGGCCTGGTTGAGGGCGTTGTCGACCTCCTGCCGCTCGACCTTCGAGACGATGTCGAAACTGGAGTCGGCCATGTCCTGTGGCTCCTTGTATCAGAGTGCGTATCGGGTGCGAATTGGCGCACGCGGTGGTGACCGCCGAGCCCGGCGTGAACCGGGGCCGCATCCGGACAAGCCTAGCCACCCCGCTCCCTCCGGGCGGCGAGGAATCAGGTGGCGAAGCACCCCTGCGCATCAGGTATCGTTTACGTCGTTGCCAGGGAGCACCGCCGAAAAGCGGTTCGAATGGGCAGCAACCCCGGCGGTGTGCCCGAGCGGCCAAAGGGAGCAGACTGTAAATCTGCCGGCTCAGCCTTCCCAGGTTCGAATCCTGGCGCCGCCACGCTGAGAGAAGTGACCCCTCCGAACTGCGGAAACGTAGAGCGGAGGGGTTTCTTCGTGTTCGGCGGACATCCGGGAAGGCAAGCCACGGCTGGGTACTCTCGGGCTTCCTCCGCCGCTGTCAGGCTTCCTCCGAGGGGGACTTCGCCGCCCTCTTCACCTCCGCCTCGACGTCGTTGCGCGGTTTGTTCTCGTCCTTGGCGTACTCGGTCACCGTGGCCTGGACATCGCGGGCCAGGTCGCGCCAGGCGCGCCATGCGGTCTCGTAGGTGTCGGTCTGGATCTCCGACCAGGGAGTGGCCGTGGGCGCGCCATAGGCGTCCCGCAGCTCTTCGACCCTCGCGTGTGCCTCGTCGGCCGCGCGTTGCTTCTGCACGAGTTCCTCGAAGGTATGTGCCACGTGTAGCGATGCTAGGGAGGCGGGCGCACTTCCGCGCGGTGAGCGGGGCGCGTCCCGCCAGGGGTACCCGCGTGGCCCACTGGGGCAGACTGGCCCCATGTCCAGCGCGTCCAGCCGTCGCAGAACCTGTCCGGAGTGCCGTCGCGAGATCGCCGTCGTCGCCGGACGGTTCGCTCGGCACGACCCGCCGGGGGCGCGGCAGAGCGGGGACCTGGTCTCCTGCCCCGGCTCCCGCAGCCCGGCCCAACTGGGGGCGGCGCAGCCGTCTTTGGACGGCTACGTCGTGCCGGAATTCCCGGGACAACTGCCCCTCTTCTAGCGTGCGCGGCTCGTGCGCGGCTCGTCGCGGCTCGCGTGCACCTCTCTCCACGCCCCGGCCGGTCCGACCCCGTTCCGCCTCCGGCCCGGCTTCGCCCGCGTTCCGCCTCCGGCTCCCCTTCGGTCCCTCCTCCGGCCCGGCTGCATCGGGGCCGGAGGCGCCCGTGTCAGTTCCCCGCCACCGCCTTCACCGCCACTGCGACCGGGGCGGAGCCGCTGATCAGCTCCAGGACGAGACCGGACGTCGCCGGGGTCTCGACGAGTTCCGCCAGGACGGCGGCCACATCGTCACGGGGGACAGGGCCCCGGCCCGTACGGGCTTCCAGGCGGACCAGGCCGGTGCCGGCGTCGTCCGTGAGCGCGCCGGGGCGCAGGATCGTCCAGTCGAGGGACTCCGTGCCCTGCACGTACGCGTCCGCCTCGCCCTTGGCGCGCAGATAGGCGTCGAAGATCTCGTCGCCCTCGTGGTTCGGGTCCGCGCCCATGGAGGACACGACCAGGAAGCGCCGGACCCCCGCCCGCACGGCCGCGTCGGCGAACAGCACCGCCGCGCCCTTGTCCACGGTGTCCTTGCGGGCCACCCCGCTGCCCGGGCCCGCGCCCGCCGCGAACACGGCCGCGTCCGCGCCCCGCAGCCGTTCGGCGACCTCCTCGACGGACGCCGACTCCAGGTCCAGGACGACCGGTTCGGCGCCGGCCGTCCGTAGGTCGTCGCTCTGTTCCGGCTTGCGGATGATCCCCGCGACCTCGTCTCCGCGCGCGGCGAGCAGACGCTCCAGCCGCAGCGCGATCTGACCATGACCACCAGCGATGACAATGCGCATGCATTCGACCGTACGCCCCGGGAGCCCCTTCCGCCGCACGGTCCGGACCCGGATTCGATCAGCAGCCACCCGACCCGGGAGCCGAGCAGGAAAAGAGCAGGAACAGCCCCTCAGCTCTCCGCCCTCCGCCCTCAGCTCTCCACCCTCAGGCCTCCGCCCCCAGTGGTCGTCCGTTCGGGAGTCGGCGGCCGCGGTGTCGTCGTTCTCACGGCAGATCACCGCGTCCCTGTCTCGGCAGGCCCAACTCCGTGGTGACCGCCGAGTCGCAGTACTCGCGGACCGCGCTCGTGCGGGCGACCACACGGCCCTGGTGGATGACGATCCTGCTGTACGCCAGTGACAGGGCGCCCGCCAGCCGGTCGCCGCGGACGGCCAGGAGGTCGGCCGGGAAGCCCGCCTCGACGCGTACCTCGGGCAGGCCCAGTGCGGCGCGGGCGGACGCGCTCACGGCGTCGTAGGCGTCCTCGGGGCGCAGGCCGTGACGGGAGGCCAGGAGGTAGGCCGCTTCCAGGGGGTCGCCGCGGCCGACCGGGTTGCCGACGTCCCGCAACGCCCCGCTTCCGGCCGCCACCCGCACCCCGGCCGCGCGCAACAGCCGTACGGGCGCCGTGCCCTGCTGGTCGACGCCTCCGCAGCCGCCCTGGGGGAGGCAGACCACCGTCACACCGGCGGCGGCCAGTTGGTCGGCGGTGCGGCCGGCCGCGTCGGTGGGGAGGCGGGCGAGGCCGCCGCAGGGGCTGAGGGCGACGCCGGGGCGCAGCCCTCCGGCCATCGCGGCGAGACGGGCCAGGCGTGCGGGGTCGCCGGCGTCGGTGTGCAGGTCGACGGGGCAGCCGTGTTCGGCGGCGACTTCGAGCACCGCCTCCACATAGCCCGTGGGGTCGGGGTCCAGGTCCGGGCAGCCGCCCACCGCCGTGGCGCCCATCTTCACCGCGTCCCTCAGCATGGCGAGTCCGTCCGCCCCCGCCACGCCGGTCAGCAGCCTGGGCATCGCCACCGTCGTCAGTTCGGCGAGCCCGCGCAGCGAGCGCCGGGCCCGCAGCACGGCGGCCAGCGCGCCGAGTCCCTGGACGTCGCCCACGTGGACGTGGGCGCGCAGCGCCGTCGCGCCGTGGCCCAGTTGGACCAGGACCGCTTCCGTGGCGCGCCGCTGGACGTCCAGGGGGGCGTACGAGACGGGGCCGTCGGCGTCGGCCGTGAGGGCGGTGTCGGCGTGGGCGTGCGGCTCGGCCGGGGCCGGGAGCAGCAGATGGCCGCCGAGGTCGACGCGGGCGCCGGCGATCGCGCCGGAGCGGCCCGGTCCTGCCGTCAGGCTGCCTGCCGTGCCGACCGCCTCGATGCGCCCGCGGCCCAGCCGGACGTCCACGGTCCGGCCGTCCGTCAGACGGGCCCCGCACAGCAGCAGAGCCGTCGGGTCCGTCGAGCGGTCGGAGGCGCCGGACGAGGACGACCACGAGTGGGGCGGCTGCGGCTGGCTGTCGGGCATCGCGCTCCAGGGGCTCGGGACTGCGCCGGCGACGCAGCGCACGCTGAGGACGCAGGCGTCGCGCAGGGACACGTGATCACGCAGAGTGAGTCGAGCCTAGGGCGGCGGTTCGGCGCGGGCGGGGAGGAGCGCAATAGTCGTACCGGTGTGGCCCACTGTGCGGGAGGGGCGCGGGAGGCTGCCGGGACCTCGGACGACGGCCCTCCGGGCGGCCCCGGAGGGTCCCGCGAAACGGATTTGGGTGAACGGCTGCGGACCGTGTAATGTCTTCATCGCTCGCCCCAATAGCTCAGTCGGTAGAGCGTCTCCATGGTAAGGAGAAGGTCTACGGTTCGATTCCGTATTGGGGCTCTGGTGGGTGAGGTTCCCGTCGTGAGGCGGGGCCCGATCCCATCAAAGCGGTGTAGCTCAGTCGGTAGAGCAAGCGGCTCATAATCGCTGTGTCACCGGTTCAAGTCCGGTCACCGCTACTGACAGTAGCCGATTGTGGGGTCGGTCCTTCGATCGGCTACTCTTCTATGCGTTAATCGTCCCATCCGTTCGTCAAGGAGCACTCCTGTGGCTGCCACCGACGTCCGCCCGAAGATCACGCTGGCCTGCGTGGAGTGCAAGGAGCGGAACTACATCACCAAGAAGAACCGGCGTAACAACCCGGACCGAATGGAGATGAAGAAGCACTGCCCGCGTTGCAATGCGCACACCGCGCACCGCGAAACGCGATAAATCAGGCTCGTATGCGAGGCCGTCCCCGAGTGATCGGGGGCGGCCTCGTGTCGTTGAGCGACTCGTACCGGTCAGTAGAGCGACGCAGTTCCCGAGCGGCGCAGAGCAAATCAGGAGGTGCCGAGGCCCGTGGCACTCGACCAGTCCTTCGTCGGGCGGACCTACCCGCCCACCGATCCCTATGAGGTCGGCCGGGAGAAGATCCGCGAGTTCGCCGAAGCCGTGGGGGACGCCCACCCGGCGTACACCGACCCCGACGCGGCCAAGGCCCTGGGGCACCCGGATGTGATCGCGCCGCCGACGTTCGTGTTCTCGATCACCTTCAAGGCGGCCGGCCAGGTCGTCCAGGACCCTCAGCTGGGACTGGACTACAGCCGTGTGGTGCACGGAGACCAGAAGTTCGCCTATCGGCGCCCGGTGCGCGCCGGTGACCGGCTCACGGTCACCTCGACCATCGAGGCCGTCAAGTCCATGGCGGGCAACGACATCCTGGACATCCGCGGTGAGGTGCACGACGAGGCGGGCGAGCACGTCGTGACCGCCTGGACCAAGCTCGTCGCCCGCGCGGCCGAGCCCGCGGAATCCGCGGAAGCCCCGGCGCGGACCGACGGGAAGGCGTGAGGAAACCGATGACGGCGAAGATCGCTTACGACGACGTCGAGGTCGGCACCGAGCTGCCGGCCCAGTCCTTCCCTGTGAACCGTGCCACGCTCGTGCAGTACGCGGGGGCCTCCGGGGACTTCAACCCCATCCACTGGAACGAGAAGTTCGCCAAGGAGGTGGGCCTGCCGGACGTCATCGCGCACGGCATGTTCACCATGGCCGAGGCGATCCGCGTCGTCACCGACTGGACCGGCGACCCGGGCGCGCTCGTGGACTACGGCGTCCGCTTCACCAAGCCGGTCGTCGTCCCGAACGACGACCTGGGCGCGGTCGTCGAGGTGTCCGGCAAGGTCGGCGCCAAGCTCGACGACAACACCGTGCGGGTCGACCTGACGGTGACCAGCGGTGGGCTGAAGGTCCTCGGGATGTCCCGGGCCGTCGTACGGCTGGCCTGAGGGCGACCGGGCCGGACGGCCGGCGCAGGCGGTGCCGTAAGGGGCGTCCTCCATGGAGGACGCCCCTTACGCGTCCCCGGCGGTCGGCCGGCGGATCCGACGGCCCGTCGGCGGACGCCTGGCCGGACCGGTGCCGGCGCTGTCTCGTAGGCTGGGCGCGTGCAGGAACTCCGTGACGCCCCGCTCGCCCCGCTGACCACCTTCCGGCTGGGCGGTCCCGCCGCCAGGCTGGTGACCGCGACGACCGACGCCGAGGTGGTCGCCGTCGTGCGCGAGGCCGACGCCGACGGCACGCCGCTGCTGATCGTCGGCGGCGGCTCGAACCTCGTCATCGGCGACAAGGGCTTCCCCGGCACCGTCCTGCGCATCGCCACCCGCGGCTGCGAACTCGTCGGGACACGGCTCGAACTGGCGGCCGGAGAGGTGTGGACCGACGCCGTCGCCCGCACCGTGGAGGCCGGTCTCGCCGGCGTCGAGTGCCTGGCCGGCATCCCCGGCTCGGCGGGGGCCACGCCGATCCAGAACGTCGGGGCGTACGGCCAGGAGGTCTCCTCGACGATCACCGAGGTCGTCGCGTACGACCGCCGGGCGGGCGAGACGGTCGCCCTCACCGGCCAGGAGTGCGCCTTCTCCTACCGGCACAGCCGCTTCAAGGCCGACCCCGAGCGGTACGTCGTGCTGCGCGTCCGGTTCGAGCTGGAGGACGCGGGAGGGCTGTCGGCGCCCCTGAAGTACGCCGAGACGGCACGCGCGCTGGGCGTCGAGCCAGGGGACCGCGTGCCGCTCGCGGACGCCCGCGAGACGGTGCTGAAGCTGCGCGCCGGGAAGGGCATGGTTCTGGACGAGGAGGACCACGACACCTGGTCGGCCGGCTCGTTCTTCACCAACCCGATCCTCACCGACGCCGACTTCGCCGCGTTCCACGCGCGTGTGCGCGAGCGGCTCGGTGACGCCGTGGAACCGCCCGCCTACCCGGCGGGACAGGGACACACCAAGACCTCCGCGGCCTGGCTGATCGACAAGGCGGGCTTCACCAAGGGCTACGGCGCCGGGCCCGCCCGCATCTCCACGAAGCACACCCTCGCCCTCACCAACCGGGGCGCGGCCACCGCGGACGACCTGCTGGAGCTGGCCCGCGAAGTGGTCGCCGGGGTGCGTGAGGCCTTCGGCGTCACGCTCGTCAACGAGCCTGTGATGGTGGGCGTCGAGTTGTAAGGCCGGACTGTCCGCCCTGTCCGCCCTGTCCGCCCTGCCCGCCCCAGCCC
>NZ_JAHHIU010000199.1 GCF_024539815.1 Streptomyces hayashii | reverse complement strand
GATGGGCGGGAGGCGGACGGCGGACGGACAGGCCGGCCGCTTTCGCGGTCGGCCTGTGCAGGAGCGTTACGCCCCGACGGTCTCGCCGTCCCCGATCCGGACGCCCCGCGCCCAGTCCGCGGCCCGCATCGGCTTCTTGCCCTGGGCCTGCACCCACACCAGCTCGACCGCGTACGAGCCCGTGCCGACGTGCACGCTGTTCTTGCCGACGGACAGGGCCCCCGGCGCGAGATCGGTCCGCTCGGCGACCGGCCGCACCTGGATGAGCTTGAGCCGCTCCCCGCGGAACGTGGTCCACGCCCCGGGGGCCGGGGTGCAGCCGCGTACGACACGGTCGACGCGCAGGGCGGGCGTGGCCCAGTCGACCCTGGCGGCCTCGACGGTGATCTTCGGCGCGAGGGTGATCCCCTCCGCCGGCTGCGGCACGGCCTTCAGGGCGCCGTCCTCGATGCCGTCCATCGTCGCGGCGAGCAGCCCGCTGCCGGCGAACGCCAGCCGGGTGAGCAGGTCGCCGCTGGTGTCGGTGGGCCGGATCTCCTCGGTGACCGTCCCGTACACCGGCCCCGAGTCGAGCCCCTCCTCGATGAGGAAGGTGGAGGCGCCGGTGATCTCGTCGCCCGCCATGACGGCGTGCTGCACGGGAGCCGCCCCGCGCCAGGCGGGCAGCAGCGAGAAGTGCAGGTTGACCCAGCCGTGCGCCGGGATGTCGAGCGCCACCCTCGGCAGCAGCGCCCCGTAGGCGACGACGGGACAGCAGTCCGGCGCGATCTCCCTCAGCCGCTCAAGGAACTCCGGGTCCCGGGGCTTGGCGGGCCTCAGCACCTCGATGCCGGCCTCCTCGGCCCGCTGCGCGACGGGAGAGGCGACCAGCCTGCGCCCCCGGCCGGCCGGCGCGTCCGGGCGGGTGACGACGGCGGCCACCTCGTGCCGCCCGGAGGCGATCAGAGCGTCCAGAGCGGGAACGGCGACCTCGGGGGTGCCGGCGAAGACGAGCTTCATGAGTGGGCGGTGCCTCTCGGAGGGACGGACGGCGGGCAACACACAAGTTTATGACGACCGCCGCGGCCGCCGCGGACGGCTTCTCACCGGCCGGCGGGGGCCGGCCCCCGACGGTGGGAACCCCGCGCAGGAAGAACCGCGCGCACCCTGTCCCAGGGGCGTACGCATATGCCCATACGCCCCCACACCGTGACCAGCGGAGCGAACCCGCGTTGTCAAGAAAGAGTTGACCACACCTTCTTCAACGCCGGTTCGAGAGGCTTGTTCATGGCCGACCATGCAACCCACGACGCCCAGGCCCGGGCCAGCCTGCACTTGCTGGTGCGGGACATCGAGCGGGTCCGCCGGCAGGTGGACGCACTGCGCACGCTCACCGCCCAGCTGGGCAACGTCTACCGCCCGCGCCGTTCCGGCCCGTCCACGGGCTTCGTCGTCTACGGACGGGCCCCCGCCCCGACCGTCCGTCTCGCCCAGGAACTGCGCGACAGCGTGGAGACGCTGGTCACGGCGGCCGTCGACTTCGACCGTTCACTCGGCTTCTCGTGGGACGCGGTGGGCTCCGCGCTCGGGGTCACCAAGCAGGCGGTCCACCGCCGCTACGGCGCCCGCCGCGCCACCGCCCAGACCGCCACGGCCACCGGCGCCGCAACGGCCACAGCCGCGGGCTCGGGCGCCGCAACGGCCACGGCCGAGGCCGAGCGGCCGACGGAGCCCGCGGTCGCCCGCACGCTCGGCGTGAACACGGGCTTCCCCACGGTCCCCACGGTGCCGGCCGCCCGCTCGATGCCGACCCAGCCGACGGCCGGCAGCCCGGTCCTGCGCGACGAGGCGAGGCCGACCGCCTTCCCCGGCCCCCGCAACGGCTGAAGGCCACCCCGAACCCCTCATCTGCCCTCTCGGCCGCACCCGAGAGGGCAGCCGCATGTCCCCCACCGGCGCACACCCCCTCCCGACGCGCCCAGCCCCGGGCCCACCGCCGGACGGGCAGCCGAGCACCGCCAAGAACGAACGGCTGCCGAACCCCAGGGACGGACGCCACCACCGGGCCACAGGCCGCCAGGTCGCAGGCCAAAGGCAGGCCGCAGGCCAAAGGCAGGTCGCAAGGCCGCCAGGCTCAGCCGATGTCCGGTGGATCGATCCTCACCCGCACCGCTTCCTCGCCGCCGCGGGCCATTCGGGCCGCCTGGGCCGCCTTCAGCGCGGCGGCCAGTGCGGCGCCCCGGCCCGGCGGCACCCGGATCAGTGCGCGCTCCCACACCTCCCCCGGCGGCGGCGCGCCGGGGCGCCGGGGTCGGCCGGCGGGGGTGGCAGGGATCGGGACCGGTCCCAGCAGCTCTGCCTCCCGGGGCAGTTCGACCGCTCCCAGGAACGCCGTCACCGCCTCCGCGGTCCCCGAGACCGACGCCATCCGCGACACCGGCGGAAAACCCAGCTCGGCCCGCTCGGCGAGCTCGCGCACCGCGTGCCCCACGGGGTCCCACCGCACCAGCGCCTGCACGGGCCGCAGGGTCGGCTCGGCGACGACGACTACGGTCCCCCCGGCCTCCTGCGGACGCACGAGCGCGGCGGCGGCGATCCAGCGACGCAGGGCGTCCTCCCCGGCCCGCAGGTCGGGACGTCCGAGCATGGCCCAGCCGTCCAGCAGCAGGGCGGCCGCGTACCCGCCCTCGGCGACCGGCTCGGCGCCGGGTGTGGACACGACGAGCGCGGGCGCCGCCGACACCGTGTCCAGCACCTGCTCACGCCCGGACGTGCGCACCGGCACGGCGGGGAACGCCCGCCCCAGCTCCTCGGCGGTCCGCCGCGCCCCCACGATCTGGGCCCGCAAACGGAACGAGCCGCACTCCGGGCAGTGCCAGGCGCTCTCCTCGCGCCCGCACCACCCGCACCACAACGCACCCGCCGCGGCCCCGTCCCGCGCTTCCAGCGGCCCTGAGCAGTGCCGGCAGCGGGCCGCGGCCCGGCACTGCGCGCACGCCATCCGGGGCACGTATCCCCGCCGGGGCACCTGCACGAGCACCGGCCCGTGCCGCAGCCCCTCGCGGACCGCCTGCCAGGCGAGGGTGGGCAGTCGGGCGGCCCGGGCGGCCTCGTCCCGCGCCAGATCCTGGTCACCCACGGTCCGCACCAGCGGAGCGGCCCGCCGCACCAGTTCCCGACCGGCGACCAGCGGTCGCGCCCACCCGCTCTCGACGAGCTGGGCGCCCTCCACCGTGCAGCTCCAACCCCCCAGCAGGAAACCGCACTTGTCCTGCGCGGCCCGCAGCAGCAGCACCTCCCGGGCATGAGGCTGCGGGGCGTGCTGCTCGCTGTGGCTGTCGTCCCCGTCGTCCCAGAGCGCGACCAGCCCGAGGTCCTGGACCGGCGCGAACATCGCGGCGCGCGTTCCGACGACCGCGCGCACGGACCCGCGCCGCACCGCCAGCCACTCCCGGTAACGCTTCTCTGGTCCGGCGTCCGCGGTGAGCGTCGCGTGCCGGCCCTCCCCCAGCAACGTCGTCAGCGCCGCGTCGACCCTGGCGGCGGCCCGTCCGTCCGGTACGACGACCAGCGCCCCGCGCCCCGAGGCGAGCGTGGCGGCGACGGCCCGCGCCAGCTCCTCGCCCCACTCGGGCCCGGGCAGCGCGTTCCACACGGCCCGCGGCGCGCCCCCTGACGCCAACGACTCCAGGAACGCGCCTCCCCGCTCGTACCGGGCCCAGGCGCCGGTCTGCGGCGCCCCCGGCGGCGGCAGCGGTGCGGGCGAGGGCCGCTGCTCGGCCCGCGCGTTGCGCGGCGGCACGGCCAACTGCAGCACGTCGGCGAGGCTCCCGGCGTACCGGTCGGCGACGGCCCGCGCCAGGCCCAGGAGCTCGGGGCCGAGCACCGGCTCGGGCGACACCACCTGGGCGAGCGCCGCGAGCGGCCCCGAGTAGTCCGACGCCGCGAGCCGCTCGACGAGGAACCCGTCGATGAGCCCGCCTCCCTCGCGCCGCCCGTCGCGCACGCGGCCCCGCCCGGCCCCGAACCGCACCCGTACCCGCACGCCGGGCTGCGCATCCGCGTCCAGCTCGGCCGGGACGGCGTAGTCGAAGTAGCGGTCCAGATGCAGTACGCCCTTGTCGACGAGGACCCGCGCGACCGGCAGTTCCCCGGCGAGCGCGGCTCCCCGCCAGGTCCGGGGCTTGGCCCGGGGCGTCTTGGCCCGCCGCACGCTCTCCCGGATGAGCGCGAGCTGCTCCGGCGGCGCGCCCTCCCCGGCCGCCGCGCCGCCCCCCTGCCCGTTCTCGCTGCTCACGCCTGCATTCTTACCAAACGCCACTGACAACGCTCGCCTGCGCGCCCTGGCCGCCGGCCGGCTCCGGACGCCGCCGCCGGTCCACCGGGCGCCGCGGGGCCGCCGGCAGGTCGCGCCCGAGCCCGGGAGCGCGAGGCGCGAGGCGCGAGGCCGGGAAACGGCGGCGGCGCCCACCCTCGTGTACACGCGGGACGACGTCGGCTCCCGGGACCGTCACCGGTCTCGGGAGCCGACGTCCATGCACTGCTGGGCCGAGCGACCGCCCGGCCCGACCCGGAGGGCGCCGGGGCGGGTCCGCCGACGGCCGGGCCCGGTCCTGCGAGGTTCATCGCGCAGGTCGCCCGGTCCTGCGCGGGTGGCGCGGTCCTACAGACCCGCGGCCTTGCGCAGCGCGTCCACGCGGTCCGTGCGCTCCCAGGTGAAGTCGGGGAGCTCGCGGCCGAAGTGGCCGTAGGCCGCCGTCTGGGCGTAGATCGGGCGCAGCAGGTCGAGGTCGCGGATGATCGCGGCCGGACGGAGGTCGAAGACCTCGTCGATGGCCTTCTCGATCTTCTCGGCGTCGATCTTGGCGGTGCCGAAGGTCTCGATGAAGAGCCCGACGGGCTCGGCCTTGCCGATCGCGTAGGCGACCTGGACCTCGCAGCGGGCCGCGAGACCCGCCGCGACCACGTTCTTCGCCACCCAGCGCATCGCGTAGGCGGCCGAGCGGTCCACCTTGGACGGGTCCTTGCCCGAGAAGGCGCCGCCGCCGTGACGGGCCATGCCGCCGTAGGTGTCGATGATGATCTTGCGACCGGTGAGGCCGGCGTCGCCCATCGGCCCGCCGATCTCGAAGCGGCCGGTCGGGTTGACCAGCAGACGGTAGTTCTCGGTGTCGAGCTTGATCCCGTCGTCGAGCAGCGCCTTGAGCTCCGGCTCCACGACGAACTCGCGGATGTCGGGGGTCAGCAGCGAGTCCAGGTCGATGTCGGACGCGTGCTGCGAAGACACGACGACGGTGTCCAGACGGACCGCCTTGTCGCCGTCGTACTCGATAGTGACCTGGGTCTTGCCGTCGGGGCGCAGGTAGGGGATGGTCCCGTTCTTGCGGACGTCCGAGAGGCGCTTCGACAGGCGGTGCGCCAGGAAGATCGGCAGCGGCATCAGGGTCGGCGTCTCGTCGGACGCGTAGCCGAACATCAGGCCCTGGTCGCCCGCGCCCTGCCGGTCCAGCTCGTCCTCGTCGCCCTCGACGCGGTTCTCGTACGCCGTGTCGACGCCCTGGGCGATGTCCGGGGACTGCGCGCCGATGGACACCGAGACGCCGCAGGACGCGCCGTCGAAGCCCTTCTTGGAGGAGTCGTAGCCGATTTCGAGGATCTTGTCGCGCACCAGCTGGGGAATCGGCGCGTAGGCCTTGGTGGTGACCTCGCCGGCCACATGCACCAGACCGGTCGTGATCAAGGTCTCGACGGCGACCCGGGAGGTCGGGTCCTCGCGCAGCAGGGCATCGAGAATGGTGTCGCTGATCTGGTCAGCGATCTTGTCGGGGTGACCCTCGGTCACAGACTCCGAAGTGAACAGGCGACGGGACACAACGCTCCCTGGGGTTGCAGCGGCTGCTGGCTGATCATTGGCGGACGCGACGGGAGCTGCGCCCGGCGTCGTCCGAGAACAGTTTATCGGTCATACCCCGCCACCGGCCCACCCGTCTCGCCTCTCGGGAGCGCTGTGACCTGCGGCACGGGCATTCTGCCGGAGGCCGAGCACGCTTGGCCAGGGGCGCCGCGTCGGAATCGAGCCGGGTGGGAGGCGACGACGCAGCGCATCAAACAGTCAGCTCAGCCGCTGCGTCACCAGGTCCCACACGATTTCGGCCAGAGCCTCCTTGGGGCCGTGGGGCACGGGGGTTTCACTGCCGTCGGCGCCCAGCACGACGGCCTCGTTCTCCTCGGAGCCGAACGTTCTGCGCTCGCCCACCTCGTTCACCACCAGCAGATCGCACCCCTTGCGCCGCAGCTTCGTCCGGCCGTTGGCCAGGACGTCGTCGGTCTCGGCGGCGAAGCCGACGACCACCTGATCGGCGCGCGCCCGGTCGGCGGACAGCTCCGCGAGGATGTCCGGATTTCGCACGAGGACGATCGGGTCCGGTTCCTTGCCGTCCTTCTTCTTGATCTTCCCGGCCGCGTAGGTCTCCGGCCGGAAATCGGCCACGGCGGCCGCCATGACGACCGTGTCGGCGTCGGCGGCCGCCTTGAGGACCGCCTCGCGCAGCTGTACGGCCGTGCCGACCTGTACGACGTCGACCCCCGCGGGGTCGGGAAGGCCGGTGTTCGCCGCGATCAGGGTGACCCGTGCGCCACGGGCGGCGGCGGTGCGGGCGAGGGCGTAGCCCTGCTTGCCGGAGGAGCGGTTGCCGAGGAAGCGGACCGGGTCGAGGGGTTCACGGGTGCCGCCGGCGCTGATCACGACGTGCCGGCCGGCCAGGTCGGGTTCGCGTACGCCCCTGGCCAGGACGCGGCGGCAGACTTCGAAGATCTCGCCGGGGTCGGGCAGGCGGCCCTTGCCGGTGTCGACGCCGGTGAGCCGGCCGACGGCAGGTTCGATCACGACGGCGCCCCGGCGGCGCAGTGTCGCCACGTTCTCCTGGGTGGCCGGGTGCTCCCACATCTCGGTGTGCATCGCGGGGGCGAAGACGACCGGGCAGCGGGCCGTGAGGAGGGTGTTGGTGAGGAGGTCGTCGGCCAGGCCGTGGGCGGCCTTGGCGAGCATGTCGGCGGTGGCCGGGGCGACGACGACCAGGTCGGCGTGCTGGCCGATGCGGACGTGCGGCACCTCGTGGACGTCGTCCCAGACCTCGGTGGAGACCGGGTGGCCGGACAGGGCGGACCAGGTGGCGGCGCCGACGAAGTGCAGCGCCGAGGCGGTGGGGACGACGCGCACGTCGTGGCCCGACTCCGTCAGCCGGCGCAGCAGCTCGCAGGCCTTGTAGGCGGCGATGCCGCCGCTGACCCCCAGAACGACCTTCGGTGTGTCCACCGTCTCTCCCCGGACCTCGACGATTTCGTCCGCCGTGGCTCCCGGCGTACGAGTCCATCACACACCACAGGCCCGGCAGTCGTGCTGCCGGGCCTGTGGAAAAACCAACTGCGAGCCGAAAATATTACTGAGCGGGGCCTTCGACGGCCTCGGACGTCAGCAGCCCGGCGTTGATCTCGCGGAGGGCGATCGAGAGCGGCTTCTCGTGGACGTGGGTGTCCACGAGCGGACCGACGTACTCAAGGAGGCCCTCGCCGAGCTGCGAGTAGTACGCGTTGATCTGGCGGGCCCGCTTGGCCGCGTAGATCACGAGGCTGTACTTCGAGTCGGTGGCCTCAAGAAGCTCGTCGATCGGCGGGTTGATGATGCCCTCGGGCGCGGAGATGGAAGAGGACACGCTCTACCTTCCGATGGATGGGAAAAGACCGGTCGTGATCACAGAGGCCGCGAAGAGCACGAATCCGCGATCACACAACATCCATCAAGGCTAGCAGCTCACGCGCCACGTCCTCGACGGAGGTGTTGACCAGGGTCTCGTCGAACTCCGGCTCGGCCGCGAGTTCGATCTTCGCCGCCGCCAGGCGTCGCTCGATGACCTCGGGCGGCTCGGTGCCCCGCCCGGTGAGCCTGCGCACCAGCTCCTCCCAGGACGGCGGAGCCAGGAACACCAGTTGGGCGTCGGACATGGACTCGCGGACCTGGCGGGCGCCCTGGAGATCGATCTCCAGCAGGACCGGCTCGCCCGACTCCAGGCGTTCCAGGACGGCGGCGCGCGGAGTGCCGTAGCGGTTGCCCGCGAACTCGGCCCACTCCAGCAGCTCGCCGTTGGCGATCAGCTTGTCCATCTCCTCGTCGGTGACGAAGAAGTAGTGGACGCCGTGCCGTTCGCCGGGGCGCGGCTTGCGGGTCGTCGCCGACACCGAGAGCCACACCTCGGGGTGTTCCTTGCGCATATGAGCGACGACCGTGCTCTTGCCGACCCCAGAGGGGCCGGAGAGCACGGTCAGCCGCGGACGTACGTCCGGGGGCTCGGGGGTCGTCCCCCGGAATGTTGCAGCCATGCAGCGATTATTCCAGCAATCCCGGAGTGCCCGGGACTCCCTACCGGCAAGACCCGGGAATCAGGAGCCGGTGCTGCCGAACTCACGCTCCAGGGAGGCGATCTGGTTGGAACCGAGGCCGCGTACCCGGCGGCTCTCGGAGATGCCGAGTCGCTCCATGATCTGCTTGGCGCGGACCTTGCCCACGCCCGGGAGCGACTCCAGGAGGGCGGAGACCTTCATCTTGCCGATGACGTCGTTTTCCTGACCCTGCTTGATGACCTCGTGAAGAGAGGCGCCGGAGTGCTTCAGTCGATTCTTGACCTCGGCCCGCTCCCGGCGAGCCGCGGCGGCCTTTTCGAGCGCGGCTGCGCGCTGTTCGGGGGTAAGGGGCGGAAGAGCCACGCCTACGTCACCTCGGATGTCGAACTGTCGGATACGGACCGGTGAGGAACCTAGTCGCCCCTCACCAGGTGAGCCGGGCAACACGCTCGCCCGTTCACTCTCCGTCGGAGACTAGCGGCCAACTCCGCCAGAGTCAGCGAGAACAGAGGAAAAGTCCTGGTCAGCCTCCGTAGGGCCGGACATTTAAGACATAGTGCCCCGGATTTGAGGATGTATCCAGGCTCAAGCCGGCGCCCCTCAGACGGAGGTCACGGCGGTGCGCACTTCTCGCGCGAACCGCTCCACGGCGTCACGCAGAGCGACGACATCGGGACCGTGACGCAACACTCCCCGGCTCACGTTCGGCACGACGTTGCGCACCGCGGACCCGAAGACCCGCGGCAGATCGGCCGGGGTCGCCCCCTGGGCGCCGACGCCGGGTGCGAGGAGCGGACCGTTGACGTCGAGGTCGTACGCCGAGAGATCGCCCAGCGTGGCGCCGACGACCGCCCCGAAGGAGCCCAGCGGCTCCTCCCCCGCGTTCTCCGCCGCCAGGTGGGCCAGCATCGTCGCGCCCACGTTCCGTCCGTCGGCGCGCACCGCGTGCTGCACCTCGCCGCCCTCCGGGTTGGAGGTGAGCGCCAGCACGAACAGCCCGGCGCCGCTCTCCCGTGCCAGCGCCACCGCCGGCGAGAGCGACCCGTAGCCGAGGTACGGCGAGACGGTCAGGGCGTCGGAGAACAACGGCGCGTCCTTGTGCAGGAAGGACTCGGCGTAGGCGGCCATGGTCGAGCCGATGTCGCCGCGCTTGGCGTCCATGACGACCAGTGCTCCGGCCGCCCGCGCCTCCTGCACCGTCGTCTCCAGGACGGCGACCCCGCGCGAGCCGAAGCGCTCGAAGAAGGCGCTCTGCGGCTTCAGCACGGCGACCCGGTCCGCGGTCGCCTCGACGACCGTACGGCTGAACCGCTCCAGACCGGCGACGTCGTCGTTCAGACCCCACTCGGCGAGCAGGGAGGCGTGCGGGTCGATGCCGACGCACAGGGGACCGCGCTCGTCCATGGCGCGGCGCAGTCGCGCGCCGAAGGGCTCCAGGGTCATGCCGTCTTCCTCACGTCGGCGCCGACGGCGTCGGCGAGGGTGGCGTGCGGGCTCGTCCGCAGGCGGGCGGCGAGCCCCTTGTGGATGGCACGGCCCCAGAAGGGCCCTTCGTAGACGAAGGCGCTGTAGCCCTGGACCAGCGTGGCCCCGGCCAGGATGCGCTGCCAGGCGTCCTCGGCGTCCTCGACCCCGCCGACGCCCACCAGGGTGATGCGGTCGCCCACGCGCGCGTAGAGCCGGCGCAGCACCTCCAGGGAGCGGGCCTTGAGGGGCGCTCCGGACAGTCCGCCCGTCTCCTTCACCCGCGCGGGGTCGGACGTCAGCCCCAGGCCCTCGCGCGCGACGGTGGTGTTGGTGGCGATGATCCCGTCCAGGCCCAGTTCGACGGCCAGGTCGGCGACCGCGTCGACGTCCTCGTCGGCCAGGTCCGGGGCGATCTTCACCAGCAGCGGGACCCGGCGGGTGCGCACCACACGGTCCGCGGCCTCGCGCACGGCGCTCAGCAGCGGCCGCAGCGCCTCGGTGGCCTGAAGGTTGCGCAGCCCGGGCGTGTTCGGCGAGGAGACGTTCACGACCAGGTAGTCGGCGTAGGGGGCGAGCCGCTCGGCCGACTTCACGTAGTCGCCGACGGCCTCCTCCTCGGGGACGACCTTGGTCTTGCCGATGTTGACGCCGACCACGGGCTTGAAGACGGGTGTGCGGGAGGCCAGGCGCGCGGCGACGGCCAGCGAGCCCTCGTTGTTGAAACCCATCCGGTTGATGAGCGCCCGGTCCTTCACGAGGCGGAACAGCCGCCGCTTGGGGTTGCCGGGCTGCGGCTCGCCGGTGACCGTGCCGATCTCGACATGGTCGAAGCCGAGCATCGCCATGCCGTCGATCGCGATCGCGTTCTTGTCGAAGCCGGCCGCGAGCCCGAAGGGGCCGTGCATGCGCAGGCCGAAGGCCTCCGTGCGCAGCTCTTCGTAGCGGGGGGCGAGGGCGGCGGCCACGAAGGTGCGCAGCACGGGGACGCGGACGGCGAGGCGGATCCAGCGGAAGGCCAGATGGTGGGCCTGCTCGGGATCCATCCGCTGGAAGACGAGATTGAAGAAGATCTTGTACATGGTTCCCTCGTGAAGAGGGGGACACCGTTTCCGGTGTCCCCCTCAGCGCTGCTAGTCGCGGTCGCGGGCCGCGTTCAGGTGTTCGGCGTGTTCCTGGAGCGAGCGCACGCCCACGTCACCGTGGTTGAGCGCGTCGATGCCCTGGACGGCTGCGGCGAGCGCCTGGACCGTCGTCAGGCACGGCACGGACCGCGCCACGGCCGCCGTGCGGATCTCGTAGCCGTCGAGGCGGCCGCCGGTGCCGTACGGGGTGTTGACGATGAGGTCGACCTCGCCGTCGTGGATGCACTGGACGATGGTCTTCTCGCCGTTGGGTCCGGTGCCCTCGGACTGCTTGCGCACCACCGTGGCGTTGATGCCGTTGCGCCTGAGGACCTCGGCGGTGCCGGAGGTGGCGAGCAGCTCGAACCCGTGGGCGACCAGTTCGCGCGCGGGGAAGATCATCGAGCGCTTGTCGCGGTTGGCGACCGAGATGAACGCGCGGCCCTTGGTGGGCAGCGGGCCGTAGGCGCCCGCCTGCGACTTGGCGTACGCGGTGCCGAAGACGGAGTCGATGCCCATGACCTCGCCGGTGGAGCGCATCTCCGGGCCGAGGACGGTGTCGACGCCGCGGCCGGAGGTGTCCCGGAAGCGGCTCCACGGCATCACGGCCTCCTTGACGGAGATCGGCGCGTCCAGCGGCAGTTCGCCGCCGTCGCCGGTCGCCGGGAGCAGGCCCTCCGCGCGCAGCTCGGCGACGGTCGCGCCCAGCGAGATCCGTGCGGCGGCCTTCGCCAGCGGCACCGCGGTCGCCTTCGAGGTGAAGGGCACGGTGCGCGACGCGCGCGGGTTGGCCTCCAGCACGTAGAGGATGTCGCCCGCCATCGCGAACTGGATGTTGATCAGGCCGCGCACGCCGACGCCCTTGGCGATCGCCTCGGTGGAGGCCCGCAGGCGCTTGATGTCGAAGCCGCCGAGAGTGATCGGGGGCAGGGCGCAGGCCGAGTCGCCGGAGTGGATGCCGGCCTCCTCGATGTGCTCCATCACGCCGCCGAGGTACAGCTCCTCGCCGTCGTACAGGGCGTCGACGTCGATCTCGATGGCGTCGTCGAGGAAGCGGTCGACCAGGACGGGCCGGGTGGGGCTGATCTCGGTCGACTCGGCGATGTAGGAGGACAGCCGGGACTCGTCGTAGACGATCTCCATGCCGCGGCCGCCGAGGACGTAGGACGGCCGTACGAGGACCGGGTAGCCGATCTCGTCCGCGATGGCCTTGGCCTCGGTGAAGGTGGTGGCGGTGCCGTGCTTGGGGGCCGGGAGGCCGGCCTCGGCGAGCACCCGCCCGAAGGCGCCCCGGTCCTCGGCCGCGTGGATGGCCTCGGGCGGGGTGCCGACGATCGGCACGCCGTTGTCCTTCAGGGCCTGCGCCAGGCCGAGCGGGGTCTGTCCGCCGAGCTGCACGACGACGCCGGCGATCGGGCCGGCCTGCGCCTCCGCGTGCACGACCTCCAGCACGTCCTCCAGCGTCAGCGGCTCGAAGTACAGGCGGTCGGAGGTGTCGTAGTCGGTGGAGACGGTCTCCGGGTTGCAGTTGACCATCACGGTCTCGTAGCCCGCGTCGCTCAGCGCGAAGGAGGCGTGGACGCAGGAGTAGTCGAACTCGATGCCCTGGCCGATGCGGTTCGGGCCGGAGCCCAGGATGATGACGGCCGCCTTCTCGCGGGGGGCGACCTCGTTCTCCTCGTCGTAGGAGGAGTAGAAGTACGGCGTCTTGGCGGCGAACTCGGCGGCGCAGGTGTCGACCGTCTTGTAGACCGGCCGCACGCCCAGCGCGTGGCGGACCTCGCGCACCACGTCCTCGCGCAGCCCGCGGATCTCGGCGATCTGCACGTCGGAGAAGCCGTGCCGCTTGGCCTCGGCGAGCAGCTCGCCGTCGAGGCGGTCGGCGGCGGCCAGCTCGTCGGCGGTCTCCTTGATCAGGAAGAGCTGGTCGACGAACCAGGGGTCGATCTTGGTGAACTCGAAGACCTCCTCGGGCGTGGCGCCCGCGCGGATGGCCTGCATGACGGTGTTGATGCGGCCGTCGGTGGGACGCACGGCCTCGCGCAGCAGCTCGTCCTTGTCGCCGGGGTCGCCGACGAAGGTGAACTGGCTGCCCTTCTTCTCCAGCGAGCGCAGCGCCTTCTGGAAGGCCTCGGTGAAGTTGCGGCCGATGGCCATGGCCTCGCCGACCGACTTCATGGTCGTGGTCAGCGTGGAGTCGGCGCTCGGGAACTTCTCGAAGGCGAAGCGCGGAGCCTTGACGACCACGTAGTCGAGCGTGGGCTCGAAGGAGGCCGGGGTCTCCCGCGTGATGTCGTTGGGGATCTCGTCGAGGGTGTAGCCGACGGCGAGCTTGGCCGCGATCTTCGCGATCGGGAAGCCGGTCGCCTTGGAGGCGAGCGCCGAGGACCGCGACACGCGCGGGTTCATCTCGATGACGATGACGCGGCCGTCCTCGGGGTTCACCGCGAACTGGATGTTGCAGCCGCCGGTGTCGACGCCGACCTCGCGGATGATCGCGATGCCGACGTCGCGCAGCACCTGGTACTCGCGGTCGGTCAGCGTCATCGCGGGAGCGACGGTGATCGAGTCGCCGGTGTGCACGCCCATGGGGTCGAAGTTCTCGATGGAGCAGACGACCACGACGTTGTCGTGCTTGTCGCGCATCAGCTCCAGCTCGTACTCCTTCCAGCCGAGGATGGACTCCTCCAGGAGGACCTCGGTGGTCGGCGAGAGCGTGAGGCCCTGGCCGGCGATGCGGCGCAGCTCGTCCTCGTCGTGGGCGAAGCCGGAGCCGGCGCCGCCCATGGTGAAGGAGGGGCGCACGACGACCGGGTAGCCGCCGAGCTCGTCGACCCCGGCGATCACCTCGTCCATGGTGTGGCAGATGACCGAGCGGGCCGACTCGCCGTGCCCGATCTTGGCACGGACGGCTTCGACGACGCCCTTGAACAGGTCGCGGTCCTCGCCCTTGTTGATGGCCTCCACGTTGGCGCCGATCAGCTCGACGCCGTACTTGTCGAGGACGCCGTTCTCTGCGAGCGAGATCGCCGTGTTGAGGGCCGTCTGGCCGCCCAGGGTGGGCAGCAGGGCGTCGGGCCGCTCCTTGGCGATGATCTTCTCGACGAACTCGGGGGTGATCGGCTCGACGTAGGTGGCGTCGGCGATCTCCGGGTCGGTCATGATCGTCGCCGGGTTGGAGTTGACCAGGATCACCCTGAGGCCCTCGGCGCGCAGGATGCGGCACGCCTGGGTGCCGGAGTAGTCGAACTCGGCGGCCTGGCCGATGACGATCGGGCCGGAGCCGATGACCAGGACGGACTGGATATCGGTGCGCTTAGGCACGCTGGCCCTCCATCAGGGATACGAAGCGGTCGAACAGGTAGGCGGCGTCGTGCGGACCCGCTGCCGCTTCGGGGTGGTACTGGACGGAGAAGGCCGGCTGGTCGAGCAGCTGAAGCCCCTCCACGACGTCGTCGTTCAGGCAGATGTGCGAGACCTCGGCGCGGCCGAACTTCGTCTCGCTGACCTTGTCGAGCGGCGCGTCCACGGCGAAGCCGTGGTTGTGCGCGGTCACCTCGACCTTGCCGGTCGTACGGTCCTGGACCGGCTGGTTGATGCCCCGGTGGCCGTACTTCAGCTTGTAGGTGCCGAAGCCGAGGGCGCGGCCGAGGATCTGGTTGCCGAAGCAGATGCCGAACAGGGGCGTCCTGCGCTCCAGCACCTCGGTCATCAGCGCCACGGGACCGTCGGCGGTGGCCGGGTCGCCCGGCCCGTTGGAGAAGAACACGCCGTCGGGGTGGACGGCGTACACCTCGTCGGCCGAGGCCGTCGCGGGCAGCACGTGCACCTCGATGCCGCGTTCGGCCATGCGGTGCGGGGTCATGCCCTTGATGCCGAGGTCGATGGCGGCGACGGTGAACCGTTTCTCGCCGACCGCGGGGACGACATAGGCCTCCTTGGTGGCGACCTCCTCGTAGAGGCTCGCGCCCTTCATCTGCGGCTGGGCCTGCACGCGCGCGAGGAGCTCGCCGTCGGAGGCGATCGTCTCGCCGGAGAAGACGCCGGCGCGCATCGAGCCGCGCTCGCGCAGGTGGCGGGTGAGAGCGCGGGTGTCGACGCCGGAGATCCCGACGACGCCCTGGGCGACGAGCTCGTCGTCCAGGGAACGCCTGGCGCGCCAGTTGGACGGCACGCGCGCGGGGTCGCGCACGACGTAGCCGGAGACCCAGATGCGGTCCGACTCGTCGTCCTCGTCGTTCCAGCCGGTGTTGCCGATCTGCGGGGCGGTCGCCACGACGATCTGGCGGTCGTACGACGGGTCGGTGAGGGTCTCCTGGTAGCCGGTCATGCCGGTGGAGAACACCGCTTCGCCGAAGGTCTCCCCCACGGCCCCGTAGGCGCGGCCGCGGAAGATCCGGCCGTCCTCCAGGACGAGTACGGCGGGAACCTTCGCGGTTCCCCTTGTGGAGGTCGTCATCGTGCGCCTTCCGTTTCCGTCGGAGTTTCCGTCTTGTCGGTCATTGAGTTGATGGCGGCGACCCAGGCGGCGTGCTCGGCCGCGTGGTCCGAGCGGAACCCGGAGTCGAGCAGCCGCTCGCCGTGCGCCCAGGTCACGACCAGCAGTCCGCCCTCGGTGAGGACCTTGCCGGCGATGCCCTTGTCGAGCCGCGCCCCGCGCAGTGCGGCGGCCGGTACGAAGAAGTCGCTCGCGCCGGGGCGGACGACGTCCAGTCCCGCGTCCGTCAGGGTGAGCTCGACCCGGCTGCGGGTGCCCAGGCCGTGCGCCACGATGCGGTCGAGCCACTGCCCCGCGGTGGTGGAGCCGTGGTAGCGGCCGCTCATCGACAACACCGTCAGTCTGGCCTCGCCGGGCTCGGACGGCGCGGCGGGAAGCTCGGGCAGGTCGCCCTGGAGCGTTCCGCGCCACTTCCAGCCCTCGCGCATCAGCCAGTAGACGAGCGCGACGAACAGGCCGAGGCCGACCACCCAGCCGATCCTCGCGGCCCAGTCGGTCACTTGCGCCGATTCCTTCTCGGCCGCGAGCAGTAGTGCTGCAGATGTCACGTGAGCTTCCCGTCGACGAGCGTGGCCTTGCCCCGCAGCCAGGTGTGCGTGACACGGCCCGGCAGCTCACGCCCCTCGTACGGGGTGTTCCGGCTGCGCGAGGCGAAGCCCGCGGGGTCCACGGACCCACGGTATTCCGTGTCGACGAGCGTGAGGTTGGCGGGCTCACCAGCCGAGACGGGACGCCCGTGCCCGGTGGCCCGCCCGATCCGGGCGGGCTTGAAGGACATGCGGTCGGCGACCCCGGCCCAGTCCAGCAGGCCCGTCTCCACCATGGTCTCCTGGACCACCGACAGGGCGGTCTCCAGGCCGACCATGCCCATGGCGGCCGCGGCCCACTCGCAGTCCTTGTCCTCGTGCGGGTGCGGGGCGTGGTCGGTGGCCACGATGTCGATGGTGCCGTCGGCGAGGGCCTCGCGCAGGGCGAGCACGTCCTTCTCGGTGCGCAGCGGCGGGTTCACCTTGTAGACCGGGTCGTAGGAGCGGACCAGCTCGTCGGTCAGCAGCAGGTGGTGCGGGGTGACCTCGGCGGTGACGTCGATGCCGCGGGACTTGGCCCAGCGGACGATCTCGACCGAGCCGGCGGTGGAGAGGTGGCAGATGTGGACGCGGGAGCCGACGTGCTCGGCGAGCAGGACGTCCCGGGCGATGATCGACTCCTCGGCCACCGCCGGCCACCCGCCGAGCCCCAGCTCGGCGGAGACGACGCCCTCGTTCATCTGGGCGCCCTCGGTCAGCCGCGGCTCCTGGGCGTGCTGGGCGACCACCCCGCCGAAGGCCTTCACGTACTCCAGGGCCCGGCGCATGATCACCGCGTCGTCGACGCACTTGCCGTCGTCGGAGAAGACGGTGACGCCTGCGGCCGACTCATGCATGGCGCCGAGCTCGGCGAGCTTGCGGCCCTCCAGGCCGACGGTGACCGCGCCGATGGGCTGCACGTCGCAGTAGCCGTGCTCCTGCCCGAGCCGGTAGACCTGCTCGACCACGCCGGCGGTGTCGGCGACCGGGAAGGTGTTGGCCATGGCGAAGACGGCCGTGTAGCCGCCGGAGGCGGCCGCGCGCGTGCCGGTCAGCACGGTCTCGGAGTCCTCGCGGCCCGGCTCGCGCAGATGGGTGTGCAGGTCGACCAGGCCCGGCAGCAGCACCTTGCCGGCGGCTTCGACGACCTCGGCGCCCTCGGCGGACAGGCCCGTGCCGACGGCCTCGACGACCGCGCCGTCGATCAGGACGTCCTGCGGCTCGCCGCCGAGCACCTTCGCACCGCGGATCAGGATCTTGCTCATGTTCTTACTTCTCCTCGGTGGTGCGGGCGTGGCTGACGGCGGGTTCGTTGCCGCCCAGGAGCAGGTAGAGGACGGCCATCCGGATGGACACGCCGTTGGCGACCTGCTCGACGACGGTGCACCGGTCGGAGTCCGCGACCTCGGCGGTGATCTCCATGCCGCGCACCATCGGGCCGGGGTGCATCACGATGGCGTGCTCGGGCATCCGCGCCATGCGGTCGCCGTCGAGGCCGTAGCGCCGCGAGTACTCGCGCTCGGTCGGGAAGAACGCGGCGTTCATCCGCTCGCGCTGCACGCGCAGCATCATCACCGCGTCGGACTTCGGCAGCGTGCTGTCCAGGTCGTAGGAGACCGCGCAGGGCCAGGTCTCGATGCCGACCGGCACCAGGGTGGGCGGGGCGACCACGGTGACCTCGGCGCCGAGGGTGTGCAGCAGGTCGACGTTGGAGCGGGCGACGCGGCTGTGCAGGACGTCGCCGACGAGCGTGATGCGCTTGCCCGCGAGGTCCTGCCCGATCCCGGCGTCCCGGCCGACGAGCCGGCGGCGCATGGTGAAGGCGTCCAGGAGGGCCTGGGTGGGGTGCTGGTGGGTGCCGTCGCCGGCGTTGACGACGACCGCGTCGATCCAGCCGGAGGTGGCCAGCCGGTAGGGGGCGCCGGAGGCTCCGTGCCGGATGACGACCGCGTCGACGCCCATGGCCTCCAGCGTCTGGGCGGTGTCCTTCAGGGACTCGCCCTTGGACACGCTGGAGCCCTTGGCGGAGAAGTTGATGACGTCCGCGGAGAGGCGCTTCTCCGCGGCCTCGAAGGAGATGCGGGTGCGGGTGGAGTCCTCGAAGAAGAGGTTGACGATCGTGCGGCCGCGCAGGGTCGGCAGTTTCTTGATGGGCCGGTCGGCCACCCGGGCCATCTCCTCGGCGGTGTCGAGGATCAGGACGGCGTCGTCGCGGGTGAGGTCGGCGGCCGAGATGAGATGACGCTGCATCTGTCAGGCTCCGTAAGGCAGTTCAGGATTCTGGGAGATTCCGGGCAGGCGGGGGCGCGCCGAAGGGGCGTACGGCCTCGGCGCACGCGATCCGTCTGCTACGGGGTCTGCTTGACGCCGAGCAGCACGGTGTCGCGACCGTCCTCCTCGGCGAGCTGGACCTTGACCGTCTCCCGCAGCGACGTGGGGAGGTTCTTGCCGACGTAGTCGGCGCGGATGGGCAGTTCGCGGTGGCCGCGGTCGACCAGGACCGCGAGCTGCACCGCGCGCGGGCGTCCGAGGTCGTTGAGGGCGTCGAGGGCGGCGCGGATGGTGCGGCCGGAGAAGAGCACGTCGTCGACGAGGACGACCAGTCTGCCGTCCAGGCCGTCGCCGGGGATCTCGGTGCGGGCCAGCGCGCGCGGCGGGTGCATGCGCAGGTCGTCGCGGTACATGGTGATGTCGAGGGAGCCGACGGGGATCTTGCGGTCGGTGATCTGCTCCAGCTTGGCGCCGAGCCGCTGGGCGAGGAACACGCCGCGCGTCGGGATGCCGAGGAGCACCACGTCGTCGGCGCCCCTGGCGCGTTCGACGATCTCGTGGGCGATGCGGGTCAGCACGCGCGCGATGTCGGGGCCTTCGAGGACCGCTCGCGCGTCGGCCGGCCGGGGGTCCTGCTCGGTGTCCTGCTCGATGGCACGCTCGTCCATACGAAACGGACCTCCTTCTCCGCCTCACGGGACGGACCTTAAAGGACGTCGGATTTGCGCCATCCACGGTAGCAGGCCGGGGCCGCGCCCCGATCACCCCCTTGGCCTAATGGGCCGTCACTACCACGGAAGAGTCGGTGTGGACCATTCGGCTTGACGCAGAAGAATCACGCTGCGTAACCTCACAGTGAGTTACCAGCACGCGGCTCGTGCCGCGTCGACCCAGTGCCGGGGAGCTATATGTCCAGCGAATACGCCAAACAGCTCGGGGCCAAGCTCCGGGCGATCCGCACCCAGCAGGGCCTTTCCCTCCACGGTGTCGAGGAGAAGTCCCAGGGACGCTGGAAGGCGGTCGTGGTCGGTTCGTACGAGCGCGGCGACCGCGCCGTGACCGTGCAGCGCCTTGCCGAGCTGGCGGACTTCTACGGCGTTCCCGTGCAGGAACTGCTGCCGGGCACCACCCCGGGCGGGGCGGCCGAGCCCCCGCCGAAGCTGGTCCTCGACCTGGAGCGACTGGCCCACGTGCCGGTCGAGAAAGCGGGCCCGCTCCAGCGCTACGCGGCCACGATCCAGTCGCAGCGCGGTGACTACAACGGCAAGGTGCTGTCGATCCGCCAGGACGACCTGCGCACCCTCGCCGTCATCTACGACCAGTCGCCCTCGGTCCTGACCGAGCAGCTGATCAGCTGGGGCGTCCTGGACGCGGACGCGCGCCGCGCCGTCTCCCACGAGGAGAACTAGCCGCTTCGCGGCTGAGCAGAAACGTACCCTCGCTGTGGCCGGAACCCATCGGTTCCGGCCACAGCCGTCGGGGGCGTGAACATGCCGGAGGGCCCACAGCGTGCGCTGTGGGCCCTCCGGCATGTTCACGCCCCCGAGGGGCGCGGGGCACCGCCACGAGCCGCTGACGGCCCGCAGACCGCCTGTGGCGGCCCGCGGCGCCCGGGCTCGCCCTGCGGGACGGGACTAGTCCTCGCGCCGCAGGGACGGCTTGAGCTCCTTGAGGCGGCCGAGCAGGCCGTTGACGAACGAGGGCGACTCGTCCGTCGAGAACTCCTTCGCCAGCTGCACCATCTCGTCGAGAACGACGGCGTCCGGGGTCTCGTCGGCCCAGATCAGCTCATAGGCGCCGAGCCGCAGGATGTTGCGGTCGACGACCGGCATCCGGTCCAGCGTCCAGCCGACCGAGTACTGCGAGATCAGATCGTCGATGCGCCGCGCGTGCTCCGCGTAGCCCTCGACCAACTGCATCGTGTACTCGCTCACCGGCGGCTGCCGGGTGTCGGCCCGGGAGAGCCGGACCCAGTCCGCGAGGACCGTCAGGACGTCGGCTCCGCGCTGGTCGCCCTCGAAGAGGATCTGGAAGGCACGCTTGCGGGCCGTGTTGCGGGCAGCCACGGTTAGCTGTTCACCCGGCCGAGGTAGTCGCTGGTGCGGGTGTCGACCTTGATCTTCTCACCGGTGGTGATGAAGAGCGGGACCTGGATCTGGTGACCGGTCTCCAGGGTGGCGGGCTTGGTGCCGCCGGTGGAGCGGTCGCCCTGCAGGCCCGGCTCGGTCTCCTGGACGACGAGCTCGACGGCGGCCGGCAGCTCGACGAAGAGCACCTCGCCCTCGTGCTGCGCCACGGTGGCCGTGAAGCCCTCGATCAGGAAGTTGGCGGCGTCGCCGACCGCCTTGCGGTCGACCATGAGCTGGTCGTAGGTCTCCATGTCCATGAAGACGAAGTACTCGCCGTCCATGTACGAGAACTGCATGTCGCGCTTGTCGACAGTGGCCGTCTCGACCTTGACGCCGGCGTTGAAGGTCTTGTCGACCACCTTGCCGGACAGCACGTTCTTCAGCTTGGTGCGCACGAAGGCCGGGCCCTTGCCGGGCTTGACGTGCTGGAACTCGACGACGGACCAGAGCTGGCCGCCTTCGAGCTTGAGCACCAGGCCGTTCTTGAGGTCGTTCGTGGAAGCCACGGTTGCGGAATCTCCTGGACTGACGTGGACGACCCCGGGGCACGCACCTGCCTAGAGGGCGAGCAGCTCCTTGGTCGTAATGGTGAGTAGCTCGGGTCCGCCGTCCGCCTCGGGGCGCACGACGAGCGTGTCATCGATCCGGACGCCGCCCCGACCCGGGAGGTGGACCCCGGGTTCGACGGTGACCGGCACGCAAGCGTCCAGTTTACCCATGGCCGCGGGAGTCAACTGCGGGTCCTCTTCGATTTCGAGTCCGACACCGTGCCCGACGAGCGCCGGGAGCCCTTCGCAGTGGCCCGCGGAACCCAGCGTCTGGCGGGCCGCGCGGTCCACGTCACGGCAGGCCACACCGGGCGCCAGGGCCTCCCGTCCGGCGCGCTGAGCGGCGAAGACGAGGTCGTACAGCTCGATCTGCCAGTCCGCCGGAGAGCTCCCGATCACGAAGGTGCGGCCGATCTCGCAGCGGTAGCCGCGGTAGGCCGCTCCCAGACAGACCGAGAGGAAGTCGCCCTCCTCGACCCGGCGGTCGGTGGGCCGGTGCCCGCGGCGGCCCGAGTTCGGGCCGGTGCCGACGGACGTGGCGAAGGCGGGGCCGTCGGCGCCGTGGTCCACGAGGCGTCGCTCCAGTTCGAGGGCGAGATGACGTTCCGTCCGCCCCACCAGGATGGACTCCAGGAGCTCGCCCAGGGCCTGGTCGGCGATCTCGGCGCCGATCCGCAGGCAGGAGATCTCCTCCTCGTCCTTCACGACCCTCGCCTGCTCCACCGCGCCGCCCAGGTCGACCAGCCGGAGACGGGGCGCGACGGAGCGGATCTCGCGGTGCCGGGACACCGTGAGGTGATGCTCCTCGATCGCGAGGGAGTCCCCGCCGGCGGCCACGAGAAGGTCGGCGGCGGCGACGGCGGGATCGCCTCCGGCGTGCGACAGGGCGTGGACGCGCAGCGCGTCGTCCGGTCGGCCCTCGCCCGGCCGCTCGTCGAGCGGCCCCGAGCAGACGAGGTGGTCCTCGCGTCCGCCCAGCAGCAGAACGGCGCCGTTCGGGGCGGCGCCCGCGAGATACCTCACGTTGGCGGGACGGGAGATCAGCGCTGCCGCGCTGCCTGCCGCGCGGCAACGTTCCCGTAGGCGGTTTCGGCGGGATTCGTGCACCTCTGACATGACACGAGCGTAGGAGCGCCGACCGGTTCGCGCCGTCTGGGAAGGCGTTCGGGGGACGGGACGCGCCCAGCGGCGGTGCGCCGCCCCCGGCCGACGGGGGCCTCTCGCACCGTCGCCCGTCACCCGTCGCCCGTCACCCGTCAGCCGTCACCCGCGCCCGTGACGGTCTCCTGCGCCGCCGGCTACCACTTGGGCGGGCTGGCTATCGCCCGGGCCAGCACGTCGTCCAGGACTCTGGCCGTCGTCGGGACGTCCAGTTGGGAGTTGTCGATGATGGGCAGGCCGGAGCCGTACCAGCCGGCCATGCGGCCGTGGATGCGGGCGACCTCCTCGTCGCTGAGGCGGCGGTTGCCGGAGCGCTCGGCGTTGCGCTCCAGGACGACTTCCAGACCGGGCAGCAGGACGACGGGCAGCAGGCCCGGGCCCACATGGCGTTTCCAGCCGCCCAGACCCACGGCCGGGCGGTCGGGGAAGATCGCGTCGTCCAGGATGCAGGAGATGCCGTTGGCCAGGAAGTTGCGGGCGGCGAAGCCGCAGGTGCGGCGGGCCAGCCGGTACTGGGCCTCGGAGTGGTCGTTCCACCCCGACTGCGGGTCGGCGAAGCCCGAGCGGACCCATTCGCGCACGTCGTCGAGGCTGACGTGGGCCGTGGGCACCCGGCGGTGGTCCGCCCAGAACTTGGCGACGCTGGTCTTCCCCGCGCCCGCCGGGCCGATCAGCAGCACCGCGAGCGTGGTGGCCGCGGGGCAGCAGGACGACGGGCAGCAGGCCCGGGCCCACATGGCGTTTCCAGCCGCCCAGACC